>NZ_BSUG01000001.1 GCF_030161475.1 Tetragenococcus halophilus subsp. flandriensis
AGCCAGCTTGTCAAAAGACTATCATGTCTCAGCTCATTATCAAGCCCTCACTACACAGATAGTAACCGTCAAATATCGCATGAAATTTAGTTTTACTAAGTGGCTAACTTAAACTTGAAATTTTGGTACATTAAATATAATTAGGCATATTTATGAGCCATTTTTCCTGCAACAGCTGCAACTAACGCACCAATCAAATCATCAATAAATGTATTTACTCGTCCTTCTTTTTCGGTATCCAATTTTCGAATGACACCGCTTTTTACACGATCAAGATAACCAAAATTAGTCACACCAATTGTTCCATAAATACTAGCGATACTTACAGCAAGTGTCTCATCTACACCAAAAACGCCAGCATCATTCTCGATAATTTTTTGTAACGGCTGACTCAATTGTTCTTCTGTTGCTAAGCGATCCAAATCTAAAGCCACCATAGCATTATTCAAGACTTCTCTTTTATGCAACACATCAACCGTTGCTGTTTCAAATTCTGTTAATTTTGCTTCAGGAATAAATTCATAAGCTACATCATAAGCCATTTTAGCAATATCTTGAGAGGTGATATCACGCTTATTTAGTTCCCTTTCGACAAATTCAAACGCCTCTGTATCTGGATATTTAAAAGATCCTTCTCTCATAAATCTTCCTCCTTAATTTTTATTATACAAGGAAAACGATAATTTTTTCCAAGAAAAACCTTTATGTTTTCAACTATGATACTAAATGACTGACATTATTTAAATATCAAAAATTTAAATAATAAAAAGCTGCGAGCTAACTAAAAGTAAATAGCTATCTCACAGCTTTCTATTATAATTAATGAAAATATTCATTTAGGATTAATTATAGTCAATAATACGTTAATGAACATCTTTGACTTTTCGAATTTCTTCAAATCAAGATGTTTTAGCGATTCTCCCTTGTTCGATATAGACCATTAAAATACTTAAATCAGAAGGATTCACACCACTGATACGGCTGGCTTGCGCGATGGTTTCGGGATGAATTTTTTGTAATTTTTGCTTCGCTTCTGTAGCTAAACCATCAATGGCCTCATAATCAATATTTTCAGGCACGCGTTTGGCTTCCATTCGTTTTAATTTATCAACCTTGGTCATGGCCTTATTAATATAGCCTTCGTATTTAATTTGGATTTCAACTTGTTCAACTTCTTTATCAGTTAGCTCTTCATTCCTTGCTATAAATTGCAATAAATCTTGATAACTTACTTCTGGACGGCGTAAAAATTCATTGGCTAATACGCCGTCTTTTAAAGGCGCTGAACCTTTTTCTTCTAAGAAATCTCGAACTTCTGCTGGTTTAATACGGATCGATTTTAAACGTTCAATTTCTTGTTCAACCGCTGTTTTCTTCTTCAAGTATACTTGATACTGATCTTCTCCAACAAGACCCATATCATAGCCTTTTTGAGTCAAACGTAAGTCCGCATTATCATGACGTAATAATAAGCGATATTCTGCACGTGATGTTAATAAGCGATAAGGTTCGTTGGTTCCTTTGGTCACTAGATCATCGATCATAACGCCAATATAACCGTCACTACGCTTCATAATAAATGGTTCATCTTCTTGTATTTTTAAGCTAGCGTTAATTCCTGCTATTAAACCTTGTCCTGCCGCTTCTTCATAACCACTCGTACCATTTGTTTGACCAGCAGTAAATAAATTATCAATAACTTTCGTTTCTAAAGTAGGACGTAATTGATAAGGCAGCACAACATCATATTCGATAGCATAACCTGTGCGCATCATTTCTGCCTTTTCCAAACCTTCAATGGAATGAAGAACATCGGTTTGAACACCTTCAGGCAAAGAAGTCGAAAGACCTTGAACGTAAATTTCTTCTGTGTCAGCTCCTTCAGGTTCTAAAAAGAGTTGATGTCGTTTCTTATCAGCAAAGCGAACAATCTTATCTTCTATCGATGGACAATATCTTGCGCCAACTCCGTCAACAATACCAGTAAACATGGGTGCACGGTCTAAATTCTCGCGAATAATCTGATGTGTCCCTGGATTAGTGTAAGTTAGCCAACAAGGAATTTGCTCTTTTTTATAAATACTATCTGGCGTACTAAAACTAAAATGGTTAGCTGCTTTATCTCCTGGTTGGATTTCTGTTTTTTCATAATCAATAGAAGAAGATTTTATACGAGGCGGCGTGCCTGTTTTAAAGCGATCAATCTCCAGCCCCAATTCTTCTAAGTGATCAGCTAGGCTAATAGAAGGTTGAGAATTATTGGGTCCAGAAGAATACTTCAATTCCCCAATAATAATTTCCCCTCTTAAAGCAGTACCAGCTGTAATGATTACTGCGTTAGCAGCATAACGTGCGCCAGTTGCTGTCACCACACCTTTACAAACATTATCCTCTACAATTAAGCGTTCAACAATACCTTGTCTTAAAGTTAAATTTTCTGTTTTTTCAATCGTATGCTTCATTTCTGTAGAGTAAGCATGTTTGTCTGCTTGCGCACGTAAAGCTCTTACTGCAGGCCCTTTTCCTGTATTAAGCATACGCATTTGAATATATGTTTTATCTATGTTTTTGCCCATTTCACCGCCTAAAGCATCAATTTCTCTTACAACGACACCTTTAGCCGGACCGCCAATGGATGGATTACATGGCATAAAGGCCACCATTCCCAAATTTATTGTTAACAGTAACGTTTGCTTTCCCATGCGACTAGCTGCAAGGGCAGCTTCTACTCCAGCGTGTCCTGCGCCGATAACAATTACATCATAGGAACCAGCTTGATATTCTTGCATTACGTTTTTCCTCCTATTTTCCTAAACAAAATTGACTAAATAGCTGCGTAATTAATTCATCTTGTACACTATCTCCAACAATTTCTCCTAAATAATCCCAGCAACGTGTCATATCAATCTGTACAAGATCTACTGGCATTCCTGCCTTAATACCTGCAATCACTTCATCTAAAGCAGAAGAAGCATTTTCAAGTAATGAGATATGTCGCGTGTTAGACAGATAAGAAGCATCTTTATCTTGGGTTTGTCCACCGAAAAATAAATCAGAAATTGCTTCTTCTAACTGATTCAGACCTTGGTTATTGGTAACAGAAACTTCAAACATCGGGTCACCTTGCAGCAGATCATTTAACTCATCAAGATCTAATTGTGGTATTAAATCCGTTTTATTAAGCAGAATGATTCTTTTACTACCTTTTGTCATTTCAAGTAATTGTCTATCTTCTTTTGCCAAGGGTTCGCTTTGATTTAAGACTAGAAGCACTAAATCCGCCTCAGTCAACGCTTTACGACTTCTTTCAACACCAATTTTTTCAACGGTATCTTCAGTGTCTCGAATACCAGCTGTATCGATCAATTGAAGTGGTACACCTCGAACATTGACATATTCTTCCACGACGTCTCTTGTCGTTCCTGCAATTTCTGTAACAATTGCTTTTTCTTCTTTTAATAACTGGTTAAGTAAACTAGATTTCCCGACATTAGGACGACCGATAATTGCAGTATTCAATCCTTCTCGTAAAATCTTACCTTGCTGCGCTGTTTCCAGCAAACTTTGTATCTGCTGTTTAACTTGTCCTGCTTTTTCTAATAATAATTGACTTGTCATTTCTTCAACATCATCATATTCAGGATAGTCAATATTCACTTCAACTTGCGCTAGCGTATCTAATACTTCTTGTCTTAAAGTTCGAATCAAATGAGATAAATCGCCATCTAGTTGATTTAAAGCCACATTCATTGCTTTATCTGTTTTTGCCCGAATTAAATCCATCACCGCTTCAGCTTGTGATAAATCAATTCTGCCATTTAGAAAAGCTCGTTTGGTAAATTCGCCAGGTTCAGCTAAACGCGCACCAGCTCTTAAGAGCAATTGCAAGATCTGATTAACGACAACCATGCCTCCGTGGCAATTAATCTCGACGATATCTTCTCTAGTAAATGTTTTAGGTGCACGCATTACAGATACCATTACTTCATCAAGCGTTTTTTCAGTTTTAGGATCCACGATATGACCATAATGAATCGTATGACTAGACGCTTGAGCCAATGCTTTTTTTGCTTTAAATACACCATCTGCTACAGAAATAGCTTCTTCGCCACTCAAACGAACAATACTAATTGCTCCTTCACCCGGTGGTGTAGAAATCGCTGCAATTGTGTCAAATTCTTGCAATACTTCTGCCACGTTTCTTCCTCCTATGTATCATTTTTTATCGTATCAATCGCACAAAAAAAGTGCCCACTCCACCCATTTCTCTACATGGATAGACTTCGCACTTTGACTGCTTATCTATAAAATTATGGCTTTAGATTAGCATAATTTAGTGACGTTATCAAGCATTCTGATTTTTTACTAGAAACTTTTGCCATTCACTTAAAGAAAAGCTAAAATAAAATTAACAATAAGGAGAAAAGAGGGATCATTATGGAACATGAAGAACGCGTCGAACGGATTTTATTATCTACTGGAAATGTCAACAAGCCTTATATCGTAAGAGATTTGGTTTTTGTTGCAGAAAGATTTACCATTGATATTTTTGACCCTGATTTTGATCCAAATGAAGCTTTAAAAGAAGTCGGCTACCAATTAAAAGAAAAAGCATTTGCTTATGGAGCAAATGCCGTCATCAATTGCCATTTTGAACACGAAAGAATCAATGGGGATAATGGTCCCTTCTTTGAAATTTTTGCCTATGGCACTGTCGTTCAATTTACCCAATCAACGATTGGTGGATAAAAAAAGAAGCTGTCGAAAATACAGCTTCTTTTTTCTATCAAAGTAATAGCTCTGATAAGAATGATCTAGGTAAACTATACTTAAAAATAGAAATGAAGTCAAACACCTCTTAATAAAATATCCTATTAATTACTGGCGTTTGTAGGGTTAAATTTCTAAACATATCTTTCTTTGATTATTCTACTAGTACTATTTTAGCAAAACTTTTCCATCAAATTTTTTTATTAATCTCATGACTTCAATAGTCTACTTTAACCGCTAAACTCTAAAGGTTCATAACAAAAAACGCTTTTCTTATGATCAAATTATAGACATAAGAAAAGCGTTTAATATAAGTTTTTCAGAGATAAATTGACTTAATAGTACTTTTTAGCTGGTTCAACAACTAAGTAACGATAAGGCTCGTCTCCTTCAGAATGAGTAGTAACGTAACTTTTTTTACTTAAAACAGCATGGATGTGCTTTCTTTCAAATGCTGGCATAGGTTCTAAAAATGCTGGCATACCTGTACGATCTACTTTTTCCGCTGTTCTTTCAGCCAAACTTTCTAAAATATCTTCACGTTTTTGTCGGTAATTTCCTACATTTACCACGATAGGAAGTTTATTTTTAGCAATTCGATGAATATATACTTGCGCCAAATACTGCAAAGCATTGAGTGTTTTACCATGTCGTCCGATCAAAAGACCTTTTTTAGAAGTATCTAAATCAAAAACAATTCTGCCAGCATCCCGGCTAGTTTTTATCGTTGCTGGTGCATTCAATTCTTTAGTTATATCTGTTAGATAAATACTCAACTGTGTTAGTGCTTCTTGATTATCTAAACCTTCAGATAGTTTTTCTGCTTGTTCAGCTTCCTTATCTGAAACTTCTTCCACTGTCTCAATTTCTTCTGACGATTTTTCATTATCTTCTTCTGCTTCTGTTTTGTTTACTGTCTCAGATTTATTTTCAGTTTCTTGTTTTGCCATGTATTCTAATGACACTTGCGCATTCTTTTTACCTACACCTAAAAAACCTTTTTTACCTTCTTCAATAATCGTAGTTTGTACTTCATCTTGAGTCACACCAAGTGCCTTTAACCCATTCTGTATCGCTTCTTCCACACTTTGTCCTTCATAAATTGGCATAAATAACTCTCCTTTCTGGATTATTTACGTTTTTTATGTCGTTGTTTTTTACCTGGATACTTAGCTTTTTCCAATTCACGTTCACGTTGTTTTGCTTGACGCTCTGCTTCTTGACGTTCACGACGAATTTTAAATGGATTGTTGATCAACAATGTTTGTCCAACCTGAAAAGCATTTGAAATGACCCAATATAAAGATAAAGCACCCGGCAAATTCGTTGCCATAACCAAAATCATTATCGGCATCACATAGTTCATGATTTTAACGCTAGAATTAGGATTTACTTGACTCATACTTGAAAGATATGTACTTAGAAAAGTAAAAATCCCGGCAAGAACAGGCAATATATAATACGGGTCAGGCTCACCTAGTACTCGAAGCCATAAAAAGCTCCCCTCTCTCAGCTCCGGTACGCGAGAGATCGCTTGATAAACTGCCATAAGGATCGGCATTTGTACTAAAAGTGGTAAACATCCAGCATAAGGGTTTACCCCATGTTCTTGATACAATTTTTGTTGCTCTTCACGTAATTTCTGTTGCGTTTCTGTATCTTTTGAAGAATATTTCTCTTGTAATGCAGTGATTTTAGGCTGCACCTCTTGAGTTTTTCGCATACTTTTCGTTTGAAAGTTCATTAGTGGGAATAAAATAATCCTTACAATGATTGTAAATAAAATAATCCCTAAACCACGGTTTCCTCCAAGAGATAACCATTGGATCACTTGAGCAAAAGTATAAACAATATAACGATCCCAAAAACCAGTACTTTCAGATGTCACTTCATTGGTTGAAGCACAAGCGGATAAAAATACCACTAATGAAACAAGCCCTAAAATCAGCAGTAGACGTTTTCTTTTTTTCACTGAACAATTTTCCTTTCGTTTATTTAATAATCTTCGATAACTTGAAGACATGCAATAAATTCGAGTACACTTCCTTGGAAGATAAATTTGAAACGGACGGCCGTGCAATAACAAGAAAATCAAGCGAAGGATCGATCCTATCTTTCATTTCATAGATACTTGCACGAATCTTACGTTTAACGGCGTTACGTGTAACCGCATTTCCTATTTTTTTACCAACAGAAATTCCTACACGAAAATGGGGTTGCTCTTTAGCTAATACATAGACTACAAACTTTTTATTCGCATATGATTTTCCATTTTTAAAAACATATTGAAACTCTTTTTCTTTTTTTACGCGATAAGACTTTCTCATGTCCTTTTCATCAATTCCTTCTATATCTAGCTACTCACTTCTAAATAATACCATAACTTGCAAAGATGAATCATCCCTTATACAAAAAACTTTGTATAAAAAAGAATAAAAAAAAACCACTGAAGCTCAGTGGCTTATGCAGAAAGAACCTTTCTGCCTTTACGACGACGACTAGCAATGACGTGGCGTCCGTTTTTTGTGCTCATACGTTTACGAAAACCGTGAACTTTTTGGTGTTTACGTTTATTAGGTTGGTATGTTCTTTTCATCTATTCCACCTCCATCAAGGTTTCTAATTTAAGTCTATACGACATACTTTGATAGTATATCGACTATCTGCCTATTTTGTCAACAAAAAATCCTATCTTTCTTGCTTATTATCGCATTTTTTTACTTTAGTTATCCACATTTTTTTGTTTACAGACTTGGGAAAACTTCAAATTTGAAGTTATCCACACATAAAAAATCCTCATGATTTTCCCCAGTTTATACACAACTAAACATATCTGGAAAAAGTTATCCACAGCTGCGAATAACTTTGTGGATATATCTTATAAATACTTTTATACCAACAAGACCTTTCCTTTTATTTTTGTGGAAAAAAAGTGGAAAAGAGAAACTCCCCACAAAAATATAGGGATGTGGATAATTAATTTTTCACCTTGGGAATTTTTTATTTATGCTTTTTGTGCACAGTGTGGAAAAAATTATTTTCCTTTTTCTTTTATAGCTGTGGAAAACTTTTAAAATCCATGATAAATTAATACTATCTCGATTAATTTATTATAGGAGGATTTGCTATGCCATCTCTAGAAACAATATGGAAAGAACTTCAAGATAGTTATAGAAAAGAGATGAATCCAGTGAGTTATAATACCTGGATTGAACCTGCAAAACCTATTTCATATTACGATAACCAACTAATTATCGAAGTTCCCACAACAGTTCAGAAAAATTATTGGGAAAAAAATTTAGCAGGAAAAATTCTTGAAACTTTCTTTATGATGAGCGGAGAAGAAATTCTTCCTACTTTTGTAACGCCAGATGAAGCCCAGCGTTATAAGCAAAAAGAAGCAGAACCTGAAGAAGAGACACCCAAAGTTCCTGAACATAAAACAATGCTCAATTCAAAATATACTTTTGATACCTTTGTTATTGGTAAAGGTAACCAGATGGCCCATGCTGCTGCTTTAGTTGTTGCTGAAGAGCCAGCTTCTATCTATAATCCTCTGTTTTTCTACGGAGGTGTTGGTTTAGGAAAGACCCATTTGATGCAGGCGATTGGTCATCAAATGCTTGTGACTCACCCTAATGCCAAGATTAAATATGTTTCCAGTGAAAATTTCACTAATGACTTTATTAGCTCTATTCAAAATAATAAAATGGAAGAATTTCGGAATGAATATCGCACAATGGATTTATTACTTGTTGATGATATTCAATTTTTAGTCAATAAAGAAGGTACACAAGAAGAATTTTTTAATACATTTGAAGAGTTATATCGAAATAATAAACAGATCGTATTGACCAGTGACCGTTTACCTAATGAAATCCCTACATTGCCACAGCGACTTGTCTCGCGCTTTGCTTGGGGTTTATCAGTAGATATTACCCCACCAGATTTAGAAACCAGAACTGCTATCTTACGTAAAAAAGCAGAGGCCGAAAATTTAGAAATTCCAGACGATACTTTAAGTTATATCGCTGGTCAAATTGATTCCAACATTCGAGAATTAGAAGGAGCTTTAGTACGAGTCCAAGCTTATGCTGCCATACAAAGTTCTGATATTACTACTAGTTTAGCAGCAGAAGCTTTAAAAGCGCTCAAAGTTGGAACAAATCTGAGTCAACTTACTGTTGAACAAGTACAAGAAGAAGTTGCCGATTATTACCATTTGAATGTTAGTGATTTAACGGGCAAAAAACGTACGAAAAGTATTGTTGTCCCTCGTCAAATCGCCATGTATTTATGTAGAGAATTAACAGATTATTCCTTGCCTAAAATCGGGGCTGATTTTGGAGGTAAAGATCATACAACTGTTATTCATGCTTATGAAAAAGTACAAAAATTAATGGAAGAAGACGAAAAAGCACAATCAGAAATTAAAGAGATAAAAAATCACTTGATGCAATGATGTGTATAAATGTGGAAAAAGTCAAAAAGATATCCACACCTTTTCCACAGGTGGAAAAGTTTGAAGTTCCCATATTTTTTATAGTTATCCACAATATTCACTGCTCTACTATTACTGCGATTTTTTTATTAATATAATATATAAAGGAGCGTCTATTTATGAAAGTAACCTTGAACCGAACCAGCTTTACCCAACAATTACAAACAGTACAACGTGCTATTTCTACAAAAACAACTATGCCTATACTTACAGGAGTAAAAATTGAGTTAGCTAATAATGGTTTAACCCTAACAGGGAGTAATGCTGATATTTCAATTGAATCTTTTTTAAGTTCTGATGATGAAAAAGCCAAAATGAACATTGAAAGTACAGGAAGCATTGTTTTACAAGCACGTTTTTTTAATGAAATTATTCGGCGTTTACCCGAAGATCATGTTACTTTAGAGGTTTTGGATAATAATCAAGTAGAAATTACTTCTGGAAAAGCAAACTTCTTAGTTAACGGACTAGACTCAGAAAGTTATCCACATTTACCAGCAGTAGATCGACAAAAGGAAATTCAATTACCTGCTGATATGTTAAATAAATTGATCAATGAGACGGTTTTTTCTGTTTCGCAACATGAAAGTCGTCCTATTTTGACCGGGGTTCATTTTACACTACAAAATAATCGTTTATTAGCGGTAGCAACTGATTCACATCGTCTCAGCCAACGCATTATCCCATTAGAAAATGACACAGAGGAATTTGATATTGTTATTCCAGGAAAAAGTTTGGTTGAATTATCTCGCTCCTTAACTGATGAAGAAGATACAGTTAAAATTAGTATCATGGAAAACCAAGTATTATTTGAAACCGAAACGATGAAATTCTATTCACGTCTGCTTGAAGGAAAGTATCCAGATACAGACCGTTTAATTCCATCTTCTTTTAATACTGAAATTGAATTTGATGTTTCTGGCCTTTTATCAGCTATTGAACGGGCTTCTTTACTTTCTCATGAAAGTCGTAATAACATTGTTCGCCTGCAAATTACAGAGGATAATGTTGTTTTACATGGAAATTCACCAGAAGTCGGTAAAGTAGAAGAAGATTTAAAATATGAAAAAGTTTCTGGTGATCCATTAGAAATTTCTTTCAACCCTGATTATATGAAAGATGCATTACGTGCTTTTGGAAATACAACAATCCGGATTTGCTTTATTTCAGCTGTTCGACCATTTACCTTGGAACCTACAGAAGGTCAAGGAGATTTCTTACAACTGATCACACCGGTACGGACCAATTAATAAAAATGTACTTTTTAACTTAAGAAGGGCTTAGATTAAATTCTAAGCTCTTCTTTTTATTTTAGGTTGAAATTATCTAAATATGTTAAAACTTCTGAGAAACAAAATTAGAAGGATTTATTTGTTTTATTTGTTAAAAAAGGGTATAATATAAGTATATGTCGAAAAGAAAATCGAGGGATAAAATGAAAGAAAAAATCATTTTGAAAACAGAATATATGACGCTTGCTCAATTACTGAAAGAACTCGATGTCATTTCGAGCGGTGGACAAGCAAAATGGTATTTACAAGAAAATACTGTTTTTGTTAATGGAGAAATTGAAAATCGCAGAGGAAGAAAACTTTATGCTGGAACAATGATTGAAATACCTGAAATAGGTACTTTTTTTATGACAGAAAAGGGCACAAAAGATGCGTCTAAATAATCTACATATTAAAAATTTTCGTAATTATGATGAGTTATTGGTAGACTTTCATAAAAACGTCGTTATTTTTTTAGGTGAAAATGCCCAGGGTAAAACGAATTTGCTAGAAAGTATTTATACGCTAGCTTTAACTCGTAGCCATCGAACTAATAACGAACAAGAACTTATTCAGTGGGAAAAAGATCAGGGTTTTATTAAAGGCGATATTCAAAAAAAATATACAAGTGTTCCAATTGAGTTGTTTTTGACTAAAAAAGGACGGAAAACAAAAGTGAATCATATGGAGCAAAAAAAGCTTTCTAGCTATATTGGTCAATTAAACGTGATCTTATTTGCACCAGAGGATCTTTCTTTAGTCAAAGGCAGCCCCCAAGTAAGAAGAAAATTTTTAGATATGGAAATTGCTCAGATTGACTCTGTTTATCTTTATGAGTCTACGCAGTATCAAAAAATATTAAAACAACGAAATCAATATCTTAAACAACTGGCTGAGCATAAACAAACTGATAAGTTATACTTGGATATTTTATCGGAGCAATTGATTGACCACGGGAGTAAAGTGCTGTTGGCTCGTCAACAGTTTGTTAAACGTTTGGAATTTTGGGCGAACCAATTGCATCAAAAAATTAGTCAATCAAAGGAAGATTTAACGATTGAATATCGTTCGAGTATTCCAAAAGATTACTGGAATGACGAACAAGCAGTTAAAAAAGCTTACACCCAAGAAATCGAAAAAGTAAAAGATAAAGAACGTTTGCGACAAATTACATTAGTAGGTCCTCACCGGGATGATTTATCTTTTTTAATTAATAAAAAAGATGTGCAAACGTTTGGTTCGCAAGGTCAACAAAGAACGGCTGCTTTAAGTGTGAAGTTAGCAGAAATTGATTTGATAAAAGAAGAAACAGGAGAGTATCCGGTTTTGTTACTAGATGATGTGATGAGTGAACTAGATGATTCCAGGCAACTACATTTATTAGAAACAATTGAAGGGAAAGTTCAAACTTTCTTAACAACGACAACACTAAAACAAGTAAAAGATAAAATGTCTGTAGAGCCTGAAATTTTTTATATCAACCAAGGACAATTAGAAGGAGAAGATGTATAAGTGGCAGAAGAAGATAAGAATATGCGTGAACAAGCAGATTTATACGATGCTAGCCAGATACAAGTTTTAGAGGGGCTAGAAGCTGTAAGAAAAAGACCAGGGATGTATATTGGTTCTACAAGCTCTGAGGGTCTACATCATTTAGTTTGGGAGATCGTAGATAACTCCATTGATGAAGCCCTTGCTGGTTTTGCCACAGAAATCCAGGTCATCGTTGAAAAAGATAATAGCATAACTGTAACAGATAATGGCCGTGGAATCCCGGTAGATATTCAAAATAAGACTGGTAGACCCGCGGTAGAAACGGTGTTTACGATCCTTCATGCCGGCGGAAAATTCGGCGGTGGCGGATACAAAGTTTCTGGGGGGCTACATGGCGTTGGTTCTTCAGTAGTTAATGCCTTATCTAAAAAATTAGAGGTAAAAGTTTATAAAAATGGACAAATCTACTACCAAGAATTTCGCCGTGGAAAAGTTACGGGAGATTTAAAGGTGATAGGAGAAACAGAATTACAAGGTACTGAAGTTCATTTTGAACCTGATGAAGAGATTTTTAATGAAACTATTGAATTTAGTTTTGATAAATTGGCAACTCGGATTCGTGAACTCGCCTTTTTAAATCGTGGTTTGCATATTTCTATTGAAGATCGTCGCCCAGAAGAAGCAGTGACAAAAAACTATCATTACGAAGGCGGAATCAAGAGTTATGTTGAACACTTAAACGCTAGTAAAGATGTTTTGTTTCCTGAACCGATATATTTAGAAGGACAACAGCAAGACATCAATGTGGAAGTATCGATGCAATATACAGATAGTTATCATACCAATTTGATGACTTTTGCGAATAACATCCATACCTATGAAGGTGGAACACACGAAGCTGGATTTAAAACAGCATTGACTAGAGTTATTAATGATTACGGTCATAAACAAAAATTAATGAAAGAAAATGATGACAATCTTTCCGGTGAGGATGTTCGAGAAGGTCTGACTGCCGTTGTATCAGTTAAACATCCAGACCCACAATTTGAAGGGCAAACCAAAACCAAATTAGGAAATTCTGAAGTACGTACGGTCACTGATCGACTGTTTTCTGAGCATTTTGCTAAGTTTTTGATGGAAAATCCTTCTATTGGTCGTCGAATCGTAGAGAAAGGAATGCTAGCATCAAAAGCTAGACAAGCTGCTAAACGAGCTAGGGAAGTCACACGACGTAAAGGCGCACTTGAGATCAGTAATTTGCCCGGGAAATTAGCAGATTGCTCTAGCCGAGACCCAGAAAAAAGTGAGCTATTTATTGTCGAAGGAGATTCTGCTGGAGGTTCTGCTAAACAAGGACGTAGCCGTGAATTTCAAGCAATTCTACCCATAAGAGGGAAGATATTGAACGTTGAAAAAGCAAGTATGGATAAAATTTTAGCGAATGATGAAATTCGTTCACTATTTACCGCAATGGGTACTGGATTTGGCGAAGAATTTGATGTTTCTAAAGCACGTTACCATAAATTAGTTATTATGACAGACGCTGATGTGGATGGCGCTCATATTCGTACGCTTTTACTAACGCTGTTTTATCGCTATATGCGACCAATTGTAGAAGCAGGATATGTGTATATTGCACAGCCACCGCTATATGGCGTCAAACAAGGGAAAAATATTACCTACGTACAACCCGGTAACAACGCAGAGGAAGAACTACAAGAGGTAATCGATTCGCTTCCCCAAAGTCCTAAACCATCTGTTCAACGTTATAAAGGACTTGGTGAAATGGATGAACATCAGTTATGGCAAACGACAATGAACCCAGATAATCGCTTAATGCTACGTGTAAGTATAGAAGACGCAATTGAAGCAGACCAAGTTTTTGAAATGTTGATGGGCGATCATGTAGAGCCAAGACGGGCTTTTATTGAAGAAAATGCTCATTATGTTCAAAACCTTGATATTTAAATCGTAAAGGAGGAAAAATTTTGAGAGATCAAGAAAATCATGTTCATGATATTAATTTATCAAGTGAAATGCGCGGATCCTTTATCGATTATGCGATGAGTGTTATTGTAGCTAGAGCTTTACCTGATGTTCGTGACGGATTAAAGCCGGTACATCGACGAATTTTATATGGGATGAGCGAATTAGGCGTAACACCGGATAAACCTCATAAAAAATCGGCTCGTATTGTCGGCGATGTTATGGGGAAATACCATCCCCATGGAGACAGCGCTATTTATGAAGCTATGGTAAGGATGGCGCAAACTTTTAGTTATCGCTACGTTTTAGTTGATGGGCACGGTAACTTTGGTTCTGTTGACGGAGACGGCGCAGCGGCCATGCGTTATACAGAGGCTCGTATGAGTCGTTTATCGGTTGAAATGCTGCGTGATCTTAATAAAGATACCGTTGACTTTATTGGAAACTATGACGATACAGAAAAAGAACCCGAGGTATTACCTGCCCGTTTCCCTAACTTATTAGTTAACGGCACGACAGGGATTGCTGTTGGTATGGCAACCAATATTCCTCCGCACAACCTAGGTGAAGTCGTTGCAGCGATCGATCGTTTGATTGAAAATCCAGAAGTAACGACAAATGAATTGATGGAAGTATTACCTGGGCCAGATTTTCCTACAGGCGGTTTAGTTATGGGAAAATCAGGAATCCGACGTGCTTATGAAACAGGGAAAGGTTCCATCACTGTACGAGGTAAAGTAGAAATTAGCGAAATGGCGAACGGTAAAGAACGTATTCTGGTTACGGAATTACCTTATATGGTCAATAAAGCTAAATTGATTGAACGAATCTCTGAACTTCATCGAGATAAAAGAATTGAAGGCATCACCGACTTACGGGATGAGTCTTCACGTGAAGGAATGCGAATTGTCGTTGATGTAAGACGTGATGTGAGTGCTTCGGTTGTTTTAAACAATCTGTATAAAATGACTGCTTTACAAACATCTTTTGGTTTTAATATGTTAGCTATTGAAAATGGTGTTCCTAAGATTCTTAACTTAAAACAAATCTTAGAAGATTATTTAGAACATCAGAAAGATGTTATTACCCGTCGGACAATTTTTGAAAAACAAAAGGCTGAAGCTCGAGCTCATATTTTAGAAGGTTTACGGGTTGCTTTAGATCATATTGATGAAATTATTGCAATTATTCGTGGTTCGGAAACAGATGCTCAGGCTAAAGAAACGATGATGGCGCAATTTAAATTATCTGATCGTCAATCTCAGGCGATTTTGGATATGCGTTTACGTCGCTTAACTGGTTTAGAACGAGATAAGATCGAAAATGAATATCAAGATTTATTAAAACAAATCGAAGATCTAACGGATATCTTAGCTAGACCCGAACGAGTAATTGAAATTATTCAAACTGAACTACATGAAATCGAACAACGGTTTGGCGATAAACGTCGTACGGAATTGTTGGTTGGTGAAGTTTTAAGTTTAGAAGACGAAGATCTAATCGAAGAAGAAGAGATCGTCGTTACCTTAACCAATAATGGTTATATTAAACGTGCAGCTAACAGTGAATTTAGAACACAAAATCGCGGCGGACGTGGTGTTCAGGGTATGGGAATTCATGATCAGGACTTTGTTACCACCTTGGTATCTTGTTCTACGCATGACAATTTATTGTTTTTTACTAATGCAGGAAAAGTTTATAAAGCAAAAGGATACGAAGTGCCAGAATATGGACGTACCGCTAAAGGAATCCCTGTCATTAATTTCTTAGGTGTCAATTCCAATGAACGGATTCAAACAGTTATTACTTTACCGAATGAATCAGAAGAAAGTAAATATCTTTTCTTTACAACGAAATACGGTGTAGTAAAACGTACTTCAGTAGAATCCTTTAAAAACATTCGTAGTAATGGTTTAATTGCCATAGGCTTAAAAGAAGACGATGAGCTGGTTAATGTTTTAAGTACCAGTGGAGACGACGTAGTAATCATAGGTACTCATAACGGCTACTCAGTCACTTTTAAGGAAGAAGCCGTTCGAGATATGGGACGTACTGCTAGTGGTGTCCGAGGGATTCGTTTAAGATCAGAAGACTATGTGATCGGCGCTTCTGTCATTAAAGAAAATGACGAGGTCTTGGTCATTACAGAAAAAGGTTACGGTAAACGTACTGCTGAAGATCAGTATCCGGTAAAAGGCCGTGGTGGTAAAGGAATAAAAACAGCGAATATTACTGAAAAAAATGGTCCATTGGCTGGTTTAACAACCGTTTCAGGCAATGAAGATATTATGCTGATAACCGACAGAGGTGTCATTATTCGCTTCCATGCTGATGATATTTCACAAACGAGCCGGGCAACATTGGGCGTTCGTTTGATGAAAATGGAGGATGACGCCAAAGTTGTTACTATGACAACAGTAGATGCAGAAGAGTTGGAAAAGGTTGAAGAAGAGTCAACAGAAGAGTAAGTAAGATAAAAAAATAAATAAAGATAGTTTAGTAGCAAAAATCAACAAAAGTACAAAAATAAAAAAGCTTTTGTTGATTTTTTGCGTACTTAACTATGTACAACAAATTCTAAATAATCAAGACGAAATATCTTGCGTAACTAGACAAATGCGTGTATAATTTCACTTCGTGAGTAGTCTTAACGGACAACTCTCTCTGCTCCTAGAAAAAAGGGGCCAAAGACCATAGGGAGGTGAAAGATCAATGGAAAATACGAAGTATGAAATTTTGTACATTATTCGTCCTGACATTGATGAAGAAGCAAAAACAGCTTTAGTAGACCGTTTCGATACTATTATTACTGATAATGGTGCTGAAGTGATTGAATCTAAAGACTGGGAAAAACGTCGTTTTGCGTATGAAATGAACGGATACCGCGAGGGCATCTATCACGTCGTTAACGTTTCTTCTCCATCAACTGCAGATGCGGTCAATGAATTTAACCGTCGTGCAAGAATCAGCAACGATATCATTCGTCATATGATTGTGAAAGAAGAAGAATAACGTGTTTCACATGAAACAATAACGATGAGGAGATGGTAATTTTGATTAACAACGTTGTACTAGTAGGAAGATTGACAAAAGACCCTGATTTACGTTACACCTCTAATGGCGTAGCAGTTGCTACTTTTACTTTAGCCGTGAATCGTACATTTACGAATCAAAATGGTGAAAGAGAAGCGGATTTTATTAACTGTGTCATTTGGAGAAAGGCTGCGGAAAATCTCGCAAATTTAGGACGTAAAGGCGCGTTAATTGGCGCTACTGGAAGAATTCAGACAAGAAATTACGAAAATCAACAAGGACAACGTGTTTTTGTAACTGAAGTTGTAGCAGAAAATTTCCAATTATTGGAACCTCGCTCTGTCAGTGAACAACGTCGTTCTGCTGATAATAACTCTGGCGGTGGCAATCAATCGAACTTTGGGAACAGTTATAATCAAACACAAACATCTCAAACTCCTGAAACACCTAATTTTGATCGTGATAACAACGATCCTTTTGGTGGATCATCAATTGATATTTCAGATGATGATTTACCATTCTAATAAATTGATAGGAGGGAAATAGAATGGCTCAACAAAGAAGAGGCGGACGTAGACGTCGTAAAGTAGACTATCTTGCAGCAAATCACATTGAACATGTAGATTATAAAGATATTGAATTATTAAAAAGATTTATTTCCGAACGTGGTAAGATTTTACCTCGTCGTGTCACAGGTACTGGTGCAAAAAATCAACGTAAGTTGACAATTGCTATCAAGCGTGCACGTATTATGGGCTTGCTACCTTTCGTAAATGATGAAATGTAAAAACATAAAAAGTTGATCCGGATGACAATCTTGTCATTCGGTTTTTTTATCATCTATCTTATTTCTGTAAATCGCATAATAAAATAGTTTATGATAAAATGGAAAAGAATGAGAATGTCTAGATAAAAATATTTATTGTAAAAGTTAAGCAATGATTTAATTTTGTTAGTTGGATTTTGAAATTATAAGGAGCCCTGTCTATGACTGTGATCGGCATTATTTCTTTGGATAATTATGACGATATCATTGATAAAATGGATGATAAAAATATTTCTTTATTGAATACATTAGTGACAACAATGATTTCTGACTGGGCGAATGAATATCATATTTTTTACAAACGAGTAAATACGGATCGCTATTTTTTTGTCGCTAGTATGAATGAATTTGAACAGATTAAAGATAAAAAATTTGATATTTTACAACGACTAAAAGAATCGAATACAAATAGCGAATTCGTACTAACGATGAGTATGGGAGTAGCATACGGTCATAGCTCGATGGAAAAAATAGGTGAAGTTGCGCAAAACAATTTAGATATGGCCTTAGCACGAGGTGGCGATCAAGTTGTATTAAAAGATGCTGACTCGCAAGCAAAGCCGCAATTTTTTGGTGGGCAAACAGAAGGCACTATTCGCCGAACACGGACACGTTCGCGTGCAATGAGCACTTCTTTAAAGAAAATTTTTTCTGAAAACAAAAAGATTTTTATTATGGGACATCGTTATCCAGATATGGATGCCATTGGTAGTGCTTTTGGTGTAGCTGCTTTAGCGCAGTTTAATCAAAAAGAATGCTATGTGATTATTGAAGAAGATGAAATAACAGAAGATACGCAACGTTGTTTAACAGAAATAAATAAACACCCTGAAATAGCTAAGTTGATCATTTCTGGAAAAAAGGCATTAGAGTATATTGACGATGATAGTGTGTTGGTTATGGTGGATTATAATCGACCGTCGCTTTCTATTTCAAAAGAGGCGTTTGAAGCCTTTGATAAAATTATGATTATTGACCATCATCGACGTGGTGAGGAGTTTCCAGAACATCCTTTACTTACTTATGTTGAGCCTGCTTCGTCTTCAGCGAGTGAGTTAGTAGCAGAATTGATCCAATTTCAATCAAATAAACGAAAAAAAGTACCTAAATTTATTGCAGGTTTATTATTATCAGGGATTTATGTCGATACGAAGAGCTTTTTTACTCGAACAACAGCACAAACTTTTCAAATGGCAAGTTATTTAAAAAGTCATGGCGCTGATTTGACATTGGTACGCTATTTGTTGAGTTCAGATTTAAATTCCTATCTACAAATGAGTGAACTGGTAGCACGTAGTGAATATATAACCAAAAATATCGTTGTAGCAGTAGCTTCTGAAAATGAAATTTATGATAATGTCACAGCTTCTAAAGCAGCAGATACTTTACTGTCTATGAATGATATCGAGGCAGCCTTTGTCATAACAAAACAGTTTGAAAATGAAATTTCTATCAACGCAAGAAGTTCTGGTGGTGTAAATGTTCAACGGATTATGGAAAAATTGGGTGGCGGTGGTCACTTCAGTAACGCTGCAACTCAAATTAAAGACCAGTCAATTAAAGAAGTACAAAATAATTTAATTAATGAGTTAAAAAAATTAGATGACAAGGAGTGAGAAAACGATGAAAGTTATTTTCTTACAAGATGTAAAGGGAAAAGGAAAAAAAGGGGAAGTGAAAAATGTTCCCAATGGTTATGCGCAAAATTATTTAATAAAAAATAACTTAGCCAAAGAAGCAAATCAAAAGAATGTAGCTGCAATGCGCGGTAAAGAACAAGCGCAGGAAAAAGAAGAAGCTGAACAACTACAAGAAGCTCAAAAAATAAAAGATGATTTAGAAGATGAAAAAACAGTAGTCGAGATTACCGCTAAAGCTGGTGAAGATGGTCGTCTTTTTGGTTCAGTACCCTCTAAACAAATTGCACAAGCTTTAAAGAGCCAATATAATATTAAAGTGGATAAAAGAAAAATTGAATTAAAAGACCCTATTCGCTCAATGGGTTATACAAACGTAGCAGTTAAGTTGCATCCTGAAGTAACAGGCACTATTAGAGTACATGTAGTCGAAGAATAAGAAGAGGCAGGTCTGGAAATGAGCAGATCTGCCTTGCGTTTTCAAAAGAATATTCGTATGTTTTTGAACGAAGGTATTTAGGAGAAAAAATATGAACGAAGTTTGGCAAGATCGTGTCCCACCACAAGATATAGAAGCAGAACAAGCTGTATTGGGTGCCATTTTTCTTGATTCGGATGCGATTATTGAAGCAATGGAATTGCTAGAATCCAGCAGTTTTTATCGTAGGAGCCACCAAATTATTTTTCAATGTATGTACCAGCTTAATGAACGTAATGAAGCAATTGATTTAATTACTTTAAAAGCTGAAATTGAAAAAACAAATGATTTAGAAGACGTTGGTGGTATCAGTTATTTAACCGAATTAAGTCAAGTTTCACCTACTTCATCAAGTGTCTCTTATTATGCTAAGATTGTTGATGATAAAGCAACTTTACGGCAGTTGATTCAAACAGCCAATAAAATCGTAAGTAGTGGTTTTGAACAAAATGAAAATGTACAGGAAATTGTAGAAGATGCAGAAAAAAGCATCATGGAAGTTTCTGAGAAAAGAAACAGTAACGGTTTCCAATCAATTGCAGATGTTTTAAACCAAACTATCGAAAATATAGACGAATTGGCTCAAAATAATGAAGAAATCACTGGTTTACCTACGGGTTATCAAGCATTGGATAAAATGACGGCTGGTTTACAAAAAGATGAACTGTTGATTATTGCAGCCCGTCCTGCAGTAGGGAAAACCGCTTTTGCTTTAAATATTGCTCAAAATGTGGGCACAAAAACCGATAATACGGTAGCTATTTTTAGTTTGGAAATGGGGGCTGAATCCTTAGTTAGTCGGATGCTTTGTGCAGAAGGCTCCATTGATGCAAGTCACTTACGTACTGGGCAATTGACAGATGAAGAATGGCGTAATTTGATCGTAGCAATGGGAAGCTTATCTAAAGCAAGTATTTATATCGATGACACACCAGGAATCAAGGTTTCTGAGATCCGGGCACGTTGTCGAAAATTAGCCCAAGAAAAAGGAAATCTAGGGCTGATTTTAATCGACTATCTGCAATTGATTGAGGGTTCAGGTAGAGAAAGCCGGCAACAAGAAGTATCGGAAATTTCTCGTCAGTTAAAAAAATTGGCAAAAGAATTAAACGTTCCAGTTGTAGCTCTTTCACAATTATCTCGTGGCGTGGAACAAAGACAAGATAAAAGACCGGTTTTAAGTGACATTCGTGAGTCAGGTTCGATCGAACAAGATGCTGATATTGTAGCCTTCTTATATCGTGATGACTATTATCAACGTGAAAATGATGAAGAGGAAGAAGAAGAAGCAGCTAATGACAATGTCATTGAAGTTATTATTGAAAAGAATCGGAATGGTGCGCGAGGGACTGTCGAGTTATTATTTATCAAAGAATATAACAAATTTTCTTCTCTTTCACCGCGAACGGCATTTGAGTGATCACCCACCTATACCAATTTATATACGTAAAGAATGATAGTTGTAAGTTTTTTTAATAAAAAGGCTTGCAACTATTTTTATTAACTTGTATTGTATTTATATACAACAATACCAATTTTACTTTTTGAGGGAGCGTATATAAATGTCAGAAGTAAACTATTATAGTTTGTTAAAGGAAAATTTTGAAAATAAAGAAAACGTAATCACTGAACTCATCAATTTAGAAGCGATTTTACATTTACCGAAAGGAACTGAACATTTTATTAGCGATGTACATGGCGAATATGATGCATTTGATCATGTCTTACGCAATGGGTCTGGAAGTGTTAAAGAAAAATTGGCCGAATGCTTAGATAAAAAAGCAGTGGATATTGATGAATTGGCTACTTTGATTTATTATCCAGAAGAAAAAATTAAGTTAGAAAAAGAAAGAAAGTCACAAGAAGAAGTAAAAAAATGGTACGCGCAGCAAATTCAATTATTGATCATTGTCGTTAACTACACTAGTCGTAAATATACCCGCTCAAAAGTCCATAAAGCATTACCTTCTCGTTTTAGCTATGTTATCGAGGAATTACTGACAGAAAAACAACAAGAAAGTGATAAACAAGCTTATATTCAAGCGATTATAGATAATATTATTCAGCTAAGGCAAGCTGCCCCCTTAATAAGTGCTTTATGTTATGTCATTCAACGTTTTGTTGTAGATCATTTACATGTTGTGGGAGATATTTATGATCGAGGGCCAGCGCCAGACATGATTATGGAACGTTTAATTCATTATCATTCAGTGGATATTCAATGGGGAAACCATGATATTATTTGGTTGGCAAGTATGGCCGGTTCACCACTTGCGCTTATTAATGTTTTACGTATTTGTGCAAGATATGGAAACTTAGCAATTATCGAGGATCGTTATGGCGTTAATTTACGGCCTTTAGTAGAGTATAGTCATAAATATTATCCAGTACTAGATAAGTTTTTACCTAAATTAGAGAATGAAACGGATTTTTCTGCTGTGGAAAAAGATAGTCTGAATAAAATTCAGCAAGCAACAGCTATATTACAGTTTAAATTAGAAGGTCAATTGATCAAGCGTCGTCCAGAATTTCTCATGGATGAAAGAAGTATGCTAGATTTCATTAATTATAGTGACGCAACAATAAATCTTCAAGGTAAAACTTATCCATTAGTTGACTTTAACGGACCTACGATTGATCCTAATCATCCTTGTGAGTTGACAAAGGAAGAAGAAGAGCTAGTAAAAAATTTGTTACTATCATTTCAAAACTCTGAACCTTTACGACGTCATATGGATTTTTTGATGGAAAAAGGGAATATGTACTTATGCTATAATGGGAATTTATTACTTCACGGTTGTATCCCACTTCATCAAAATGGAGATTTTAAATCACTGAGAATTGGACAAACGCATTATTCTGGTAAAAGCTTGCTAGTTTTTTTTGAAGCACAAATCCGGTATAGCTATGCACATCCGGAGCTTTCTAATGATTTTTCGACTGATTTGTTATGGTATTTATGGACAGGAGAGTGTTCTTCTTTATTTGGTAAAAAAGTTATGGCAACTTTTGAACGTTATTATATTGAAGACAAACAAACCCATCATGAAGAAAAAAACGCCTATTATCGGTTAAGAAATCAAGAAGCAGTCTGCCAAGAGATACTAAAAGACTTTGATTTGCCGATAACAGGACATATTATTAATGGACATACGCCAGTAAAAGCAAATCAGGGAGAAAATCCGATTAAAGCGAATGGACGAATGCTAGTCATTGATGGTGGTTTTGCTAAAAGTTACCAAAAAGAAACTGGCTTAGCTGGTTATACCTTATTATCAAATAGTTATGGACTGCAATTGGTAGCACACCAACCATTTTCTTCGGTAAAAGAATCTGTTGAACAACAAAAAGATATACTATCAACAAAAAGGTTAGTAGAACGTGTCGAAAATCGTACAAGGGTATCCCAAACCAATATTGGGAAGAAATTGATGCAGGAAAAAAAGGCCCTTGAAACATTATACGAAAACTATGATTTTTATTAAAATCATAGTTTTTTCGTTTTTTATGAGATATTTTTATTATTTTTTTGTTAATGTTCGTGTTTTGGCTGATGATAAAAGTTTTAAAAGCTAAACATTCGATTTTTTCATTGTAATAACGGTGGGAAGTTGGTACAATAATTCAGGAATGAAAAACAGTAGGCGATAAGTTAGGTCATTGCTGTTTATTTTTTGTTTACTAAATAGACCAAAAAGAAAGAGGTATCCATATGTCTTCAGTAGTAGTTGTAGGAACACAATGGGGCGATGAAGGAAAAGGAAAAATCACTGATTTTTTGAGTGAAAATGCAGAAGTGATCGCACGTTATCAAGGTGGCGACAATGCTGGTCATACGATTAAGTTCGATGATGTGACTTATAAGTTGCATCTAATTCCTTCTGGTATTTTTTATAAAGAAAAAACTAGCGTTATCGGAAATGGCGTAGTGGTAAATCCAAAATCACTTGTAGAAGAATTGAACTATCTAAAAGAACATGGTGTATCAACAGAAAATTTACGAATCTCTGATCGTGCACATGTGATTTTGCCATATCATATCAAGTTAGATCAATTGCAAGAAGATGCTAAAGGCGCTGATAAAATCGGTACGACAATCAAAGGGATTGGACCAGCTTATATGGATAAAGCAGCTCGTGTTGGTATAAGAGTCGCTGATTTGCTAGATAAGGATATCTTTAGTGAACGTTTGAAAATTAATTTAGCAGACAAAAATAGACAATTTGAAAAAATGTATGATGACCATGCAATGGCTTTTGAGGATATTTTTGAAGAATTCTATGAGTACGGTCAACAAATCAAGCAATATGTAACAGATACCTCTGTCATTTTAAACGATGCTTTGGACCGTGGAAAACGCGTACTGTTTGAAGGAGCGCAAGGCGTGATGTTGGATCTTGATCAAGGAACCTATCCTTTTGTTACCTCGTCAAATCCAGTTGCTGGAGGAGTGACGATTGGTAGTGGTGTGGGTCCTTCTAAGATCGATAAAGTTGTAGGTGTATGTAAAGCTTATACTTCACGTGTAGGTGATGGTCCTTTTCCTACAGAATTATTCGATGAAGTAGGCGATCAAATCAGAAAAGTAGGACATGAATACGGGACAACGACAGGACGTCCTCGTCGTGTTGGTTGGTTTGATTCTGTAGTAATGCGTCATTCGCGTCGAGTTTCTGGTATTACCAATTTATCATTAAACTGTGTGGATGTGTTAAGTGGTCTCGATACTGTGAAAATCTGTACGGCTTATGAATTAGATGGTAAGTTAATTTATCATTATCCTGCTAGTCTAAAAGAATTAAACCGGTGTAAGCCTGTTTATGAAGAATTGCCTGGTTGGTCAGAAGATGTGACAAATTGTAAAACATTGGAAGAATTACCGGAAAATGCACGAAATTATCTTCGTCGAATTTCAGAACTTGTAGGGGTAAGAATTTCTACTTTTTCAGTGGGACCCGATCGGAATCAAACAAACATTTTAGAAAGTGTTTGGTCACAAATTTAAAATAACTTAAAAAAACATCAGAGAAAATTTCTGATGTTTTTTTATAAACGTAAAAAGCTTAATTTATTTGGGAATATAAGGTATAATAAAGAAAAGCTAACGCTAAAGGAGCGAGAATATGTTTCAAATTATAACAGATGCCTGCTGCGATCTATCGGCGGACTTGTTAGATAAGGAAAAAATTGCTTATATCCCTATGTTTGTTGAGTTAGAGGGGAAAGAATATACTGATGATCTTGGAAGAACTTTTGATAATTCATGGTTTTTAGATCAATTAAAAGAAAATAAACAGCCAAAAACTACACAAATCAATGTTGGCAGGTATATGGATTTTTTTAGACCTTATGCCAAAAAAGGGATATCTATTTTATACGTCGGCTTTTCATCAGGCTTAAGCGGCTCTTATGAAAGCAGTCTAAATGCCATTGAGTTATTAAAAGAAGAATATCCTGATTTTACGGTCACTAGCTTTGATACAAAAACTGCTAGTTTGGGCCTGGGTATGTTGGTCATGGAAGCAGCTCGTTTACAAAAAGAAGGTAGGAGCTTAGAAGAGACCGTTCAATGGCTAGATATATGCAAAGAGCATCTGCGTTCCTGGTTTACTGTTGATGATTTGAAACATTTGGTGCATGGCGGTAGAGTAACCAAAACACAAGCAGCGATCGGTGGTTTGTTAAATATTAAACCCATTCTTAATGTAGATGAAAAAGGGCAGTTACAAAGTGTTGATAAAGTACATGGACGTAAAAAAGCTCTGCAGAGAATGGTGGATGAAACAATTGCAGACCTGGATTTATCTATAGTTAACCATTTGTATATTGCTTATAGTGGGGATGAAAAAGCCTTAGAAAAAGTTAGTAAACAGTTAAAACAACACTACCCTGAAACGCCAATTACACGCTTTCCTTTAGGACCTACGATTGCTAGTCATACAGGTTACGGGTGTATCGCATTATTTTCAATGGGAAAAACAAAAAGATTTTAAAAAACAAGCCTCTTCAATTTCAATTGAAGGGGCTTGTTTTACTTTTATCGCATAGTTAAGCATAGAGTTGGTCCACACGTTCTTGTACGGCTTCATTTTCTAAGAATTCATCGTAAGTAGTATCCATACGATCAACGACGCCTTGGTCTGAAACTACAATGACACGATTTGCTAATGTTTGTATAAATTCATGGTCGTGGGAAGTAAAAAGCAATGAACCTTTAAAATCCATTAAACCGTTATTTAATGCTGTGATCGATTCTAGATCCAAATGGTTTGTAGGATCGTCTAAAAGTAATACATTAGCTTTAATCAGCATAAGTTTAGATAATAAACAACGAACTTTTTCACCACCAGAAAGGACATTAACTTTCTTATTAACTTCTTCACCAGAAAATAACATTCTTCCTAAGAAACTTCGTAAAAAGGTATTATCATCTTCTTCTTTGTCCGCATATTGACGTAACCATTCTAAAATCGTTAGGTTACTATCAAATTCATTACTAGCATCTTTTGGCATATAAGCTTGGCTTGTTGTAACACCCCAGCGCACAGTACCTGTATCAGGTTTAGTATATCCGGTAACAACGTTTAATAAAGTGGTAGTTGCAATATCATCTTTAGCGATAAAAGCAACTTTGTCATTTTTGTTTAATGTAAAGGAAATGTTGTCTAAAATTTTCTTGCCATCAATTGTGACACTAACATTTTCTACTTGTAACAAGTCATTACCAATTTCACGTTCGGGTTTAAAACTGATAAAAGGGTAACGACGAGAAGAAGGCTGGATATCATCTAAAGTAATTTTATCCAACATTTTCTTACGTGAAGTTGCTTGTTTTGATTTTGAAGCATTTGCACTAAAACGAGCAATAAATTCTTGTAATTCTTTGATCTGTTCTTCTTTTTTAGCATTGGCCTGTTGTTGCAGTTTTGTAGCTAATTGGCTGGATTCTAACCAAAAATCATAGTTACCAACGTACAATTTAATTTTTCCATAGTCTAAATCTGCCATATGTGTACATACTTTATTTAAAAAGTGACGATCATGAGATACGACAATTACAGTGTTTTCAAAGTTAATCAAAAATTCTTCTAACCAATTGATTGATGGAATATCCAAACCATTTGTCGGCTCATCAAGCAACAAGACATCTGGTTTACCAAATAGTGCTTGGGCTAGTAATACTTTTACTTTTTGTCCTTCAGTCAATTCACTCATCTGAACTTGATGCAATGCATCAGGGATATTTAATCCTTGTAAAAGGACAGCTGCTTCTGATTCAGCTTCCCATCCATTTAATTCGGCGAACTCAGTTTCTAATTCTGCGGCGTGTATACCATCTTCATCTGTGAAATCTTCTTTCATATACACTGCGTCTTTTTCTTTCATTACATCATATAAACGTTTGTGTCCCATAATAACAGTTTCGATCACCGGAAACTGTTCGTAATCAAAGTGATTTTGTTTTAGTACAGCCATCCGTTCATCAGGGCCCATACTAACAGTACCTGTGGATGGTTCGATTTCCCCTGATAAGATCTTTAAGAAAGTAGACTTACCGGCGCCATTAGCACCGATTAAGCCGTAGCAGTTTTCAGGAGTAAATTTTAAATTCACGTCATCAAAAAGTTTGCGACCGGAAAAGTGCAAACTTACATTATTTACAGTAATCAATAAATTTCCTCGCTTTTTTCGTATTGGCCATTGTGGTCCTCAAGTTATTATAGCGATGAAACTGAAGTGTTTCAAGTCTATAAGTTAGATAACACGATTTTACAACTAGTCTTAATATCTTATTAAAAAAGAACGAACAATTTGCTTGTTCGCTCCTTTTATCATCTTCTTGGTCTTTTCCCTCTCTTATTTGTTAACCAGTAAATGACACCGCCAATGATTAATAGCGGAATACCAAATTTAAAAACAAGATATAAAACGCCTGAAGCTAAAGATAAGAGTATTTGCAGTATTAAACTAGCTAAGACCAATACGCCAATGATGATTAGAATATTTAAGAAATTCGAACGGCTTCTCATAATATGTCCCTCCTATTTTTCATACTAAGGATAGCAAAATTTTTCTAGCTTTACATCCGCCTCAAGCAGTAATTTTATTGAAAAACGATCTAAGGAGAAACGATATATGAATAACAATTTAAAAAATATATCTATTCATAAGTTTGTTATATCGCTTTAAACTTGATGTTTCACGTGAAACTTACGCTCTAGTCTGACCGTCGCCATAAATAATATATTTTATACTTGTTAAGGCTTCTAATCCCATAGGGCCTCTTGCATGTAATTTTTGTGTAGAAATACCAATCTCAGCGCCAAAACCAAAAACGAAACCGTCAGTAAAACGAGTAGAAGCATTAACATAGACCGCTGCTGCGTCCACTTCATTTAAGAACTTTTGCGCAGTAAAATAATTATCGGTTACGATAGCTTCTGAATGTTTTGTATTGTATCGATTGATATGGGAAATAGCTTCCTCAGTAGAGTCCACTACCTTTATAGCTAAGATATAATCTAGAAATTCAGTGGACCAGTCTTCTTCTGTTGCTAAAGTTGCAGAAGGAAGGTAATCACTAGCAATTTCATCTGCTCGTAGTTCAATACCAAGTTCTATTAAGCGTTCTTCTATTGCTGGTAAAAAGAAGGCGGCCACTTCTTTATGAATCAACAGCGTTTCACATGCATTACAAACAGAAGGACGCTGTGCTTTGGCGTTGGCTACGATATCTGTTGCCATATTTACTTGCGCGTCTTTATCAATGTAGATATGATTATTACCTGTACCTGTTTCAATAACAGGTACTTTTGCATTTTCTTTGACATGCTTGATTAAACCTTCTCCACCTCTAGGGATCAAGAGGTCTAGAAAATCAGTTAATTGCATCATTTCATTAGCCGTTTCATGCGTTGTATCGTCAATAAATTGGATAGCGTGAGAAGAGAACTGACTTTCTTCTAATGCTTCTTGTAAGATACTGACTAGTAATTGGTTAGAATAAAAACTTTCCTTACCACCTCGTAAAATAACGGCGTTGCCCGACTTAAAACATAAACTAGCTGCATCAGTTGTTACATTAGGACGCGATTCATAGATGATGCCAATAACGCCGATAGGCACTTGTTTTTGTCCAATTGTCAAACCTTCTTCGTTTTTCCACATATGTTTAATAGTGCCAATTGGATCGTTTAGTTGAATGACCTGACGTATGCCTTCAGCCATCGCTTTAATTCGTTCTTCAGTTAGACGTAAGCGATCTTTCATTACCTCTTTTATCCCATTTTCATCTGCTTGTTCAAGATCTTGTTGGTTTGCTTGTAAAATTTCTTCTGTATTATTTTCGATAGCCAAAGCCATATTTTCCAAGAGTTGATTTTTTTCTTTTGTATCTAAAAGAGCTAATTGAGTAGCTGCTTCTTTTGCTTGTTGTCCTAGTGTTTGTAAATCTGTCAAAATGATTCCCCCTTAAACAAAGTACCGACCTCTACACCATTTAAAATATCAAAAATAATCTTAGGCCGTTTACCGTTTGCTAATACCATACTACCATCTGCATCTAATACGCGTTTGGCTGCTTTAAGTTTACTAGACATACCGCCTGTGCCAAACTGATTGTTACTACCGCCTGCTTGTTTCATTAACTCGTCATCAATTTTTGTAATTCGACGATGAAGTTTTGCTTGTTTATTTTTCAAAGGATTATCAGAATAAAAACCGTCAATATCTGAGAGCATAATTAATAATTCAGCCCGTGTTAGTTCACTAACAATCGTTGAAAGTCGATCGTTATCTCCAAATTTTGTTAAATGATCCAACTCATCAACTGCTACCGTATCGTTTTCATTAATAATAGGGATAATTCCCATCCTTAGTAGCTCTTCTAGGGTGTTTATTACATTATTACGGCTTTCTGGATACTCTACAATATCTCTTGTTAACAGAATTTGTGCTGTTTGTTGGCTATACACTTGAAAACGTTGATTATAAATATCCATTAATTCTGCCTGTCCTACAGCTGCTACAGCTTGTTGTTCTGGAATTGAAAAGGGACGTTGGCTTAACTGTAGTTGGTTTAATCCTACGCCAATAGCTCCAGAAGAAACCAAAATAACCTCTTTTCCTCGGTTTTGCAAATCAGACAATACAAAAGCTAATTCATCAATACTAGCTAAATTTATATTGCCGTTTGGATAAATCAAGGTTGTTGTCCCCACTTTGATTACGATACGCTTTGCCTCTGTAATTTCCTTGCACATAATTTTCTCCATTTTTCTTTGGTTACTATCTATTGTACTAACAAATAAGCTTTTCGTCATTTATTATACAAAAAATATTAGAGAAAGTTTAGATTCGAAACTTCTTTACTGAATATTCGAAACATTCAGAAAAACAATTGACGTGCAGGTACTGTGGTGTTAGTTTATTGAATAATAAACTAAACGAATGTTATTTGAGTTTGTGTAGCTTTAATAATTGGAAAAGTCAGAAAAATCAAATAGTTTTGTTTATTTATAACAAATTGGAGATGAATATATGTCAACATATGAAGAACTAATGGAAAAAGACGAAAAATATTTTGCCAAAGCAGGAAGAATTTCTTACTATCCGTTATTAATCGATCACGCTAAGGGCGCTAGTTTAGTAGATTTAGAGGGAAAAGAATATATTGATTTATTATCTAGCGCCAGTGCAATTAATGTGGGGCACTCACCAAAAAGAGTTACTGACGCAATCCAAAAACAAGCAGATAAAATGATACATTATACACCAGCTTATATGTATCATGAACCTGCAATTGAACTGGCGGAGAAATTATGTAAAATCACACCTGGTAAGTTTGCCAAAAAAGCGACTTTTGGTTTAACTGGCTCTGATGCATGTGATGGAATAATGAAATATGCACGAGCTTATACAGGTCGACCTAATGTTGTTACTTTTCAAAATGCTTATCATGGTTCTACTTATGGCGCTATCTCAATGTCAGCGATCAATGTAAAAATGCGCGCTAAAATGGGTCCATTTGTAGCTAATGTTGAACATATACCATTTCCTGATAACTATCGAGGAATGTATGGGCAAACAGAATCTAATTCGATTGAAGAATATTTAGCGCCGTTTAAACAAATGATGGAGACCTACTTGCCGGCAGAAGAGATTGCTTGTGTTGTTATCGAAACATTACAAGGAGATGGTGGTTTGTTAGAACCTGTTCCGGGTTATTTTAAAGCTTTGTATGACCTTTGCCATAGTTATGGTATTTTGTTTGCTGTAGATGATGTGCAACAAGGATTGGGACGAACAGGGACTTGGTGTTCAACAGAACATTTTAATGTGGAGGCGGATTTAGTTGCTTATGGAAAATCCTTAGCCGGAGGTATGCCTCTATCGGCGATAGTAGGTCGTAAAGAAATTATGGATAGTTTAGAAGCGCCGGCTCATATATTTACAACTGCGGCTAATCCAGTCTGTTGTGCTGCTTCTTTAGCAACCATAGCTATGATTGAAGAAGATAATCTTTTGCAAGAAAGTACACACAAAGGTGAAATTGCTAAAGATCGAATGAAAAAATGGCAAAAGGATTATACATTTATTGGCGATGTTCGCGGCCTAGGTTTATCACTAGGTATTGATATTGTGACAGATAAAAAAAGTAAAACAAAAGATGCTCAAGCGGCTTTAAAAATCTGCAATCGTCTATTTGAAAGAGGGGCTGTTTTAATTGCTATCGGTGAAAGTGTTTTGCGTTTTCAACCGCCTTTAGTTATTACTGAGCAAGAATTAATAAAAGCTTTGGACTTAATTGAGGAAACAATGAATGAACTGGCGGCAGGAAAGTTAGATGATTATGATGTATCTGGTCAGGGTTGGTAAATTCTATCAGTAATTGCTAGTTAGAAAGGTTGGTAGGTGTATGAGACAGTTTAAGATCGCTATGGCTTTTACAGGCATCATTATTGGTGCAGGATTTGCTTCAGGGCAGGAAATGCTACAATATTTTACTAGTTTTGGCATTTGGGGAATTGTAGGAACGATAGCTTCTGTTTTTATTTTTGGATTCTTTGGTTTTGTTATTGTGGATATGGGCCATTTTTTCAAAGCATATTCTCATCGTGATGTATTAAGTAATGTTGCTTCACCGCTTATTAATCGTATAATAGATATCTTTTTATTGTTAACATTATTTGGAATTGGCGTTGTAATGGTGGCAGGCGCCGGTAGTAATTTAAATCAACAATTTGGTTGGCCTGTTTGGATAGGAAATTTAATTTGTGTGGCCCTAGTTTTTTTGGTGGGAATGATGAACACCGAAAAAGTCGTGGGGGCTATTGGAGCAATCGCCCCTTTTTTAATTGCTTTAGTTGTTATTATTAGTTTTCGTTCACTTTCAACAGCAGATTGGGACATTGCTGCTATGAATGCAGACGCGTTAAATTTAACTTCACCCTTGCCTAATTGGTGGGTCAGTGCGTTAAACTATGCTTCAGTAAATTTAACTACAGGTGTTGCAACAGCCTTTCTTTTAGGCGGAGTAGAAAAAGATAAAAAAGTTGCACGGCGTGGTGGGTTGATCGGCGGCATCGTGGTTGGCTGTCTAATTGTTTTAATTAATTTAACTTTATTTGCAACTTCTGCACAAGTAGCTAGTTTTGACCTACCGATGCTTCAAATGGCACGTTTGATTCAACCATGGGTCGGTTTTATTATGTCAATTTTGATTTTCTTTGAAATTTGGAATACAGCAATGAGCGTTTTATATTCATTTTCAACTAGCTTTATTAACCCCAATAAAAAGAACTTTCGCTATTTATTATTAGTCACTTCAGTGGCTGCTTTAGCATTAAGTTTTGGAGGATTTACAAACGTTATAGGGTTTGTTTATCCAGCAGTTGGTTATGGTGGTTTTATTATTTTGGGGATTTTTGTATATTCCTGGTATAAATTTTGTATAAAACAAAAAAATTATCAGAAAAAAGTACCAGTTGAACCAACAGAAGAATAGTCAAAAAGAAAGCTAGAGACGTTTTTGCCTCCAGCTTTCTTTTTTATTATGATTTATATTCTTCTGTATCGTCCCAAGTTTGTACAGTTTCAGGTTTGATTGCATTATGCCAGTCAAACTCATCATACCAAATCGTATGTTTCTTTTGATCCATTTCCTGGATTTTTTGAACATCTTCATCAGACAATTCAAAATCAGCAATTTGGCTATTTTCAATAATACGTTTTTGATGAGTAGATTTCGGAATGGTGATGACATCTTGTTGGTAGTTCCAACGTAAAATAATTTGAGCAGCGGTTTTATCGTATTTTTCTGCCAATTGATTGATGGTTGGATCATTTAATGCTTCACCACCGCCTAATGGAGACCAGGCTTCTAATTGAATGCCAGTCATTCTTGCCATTTCGTGAATTTCTTTTTCTTGATTTAATGGGTTATATTCCATTTGGTTAACTGCTGGAGTAATGCTAGCATGATCAAGCAAGTCTTGTAAACGTTCGTTATCAAAATTAGAAATTCCAATAGCTCGGATTAGACCGTCTTTATACAATTTTTCCAAAGCATGCCAAGTGTCAATATAACGACCATCCACTGGCCAATGAATCAAATATAGATCGATATAAGTTAATTGTAATTCATGCAATGTATCATAAAAAGCACGTATCGTTGAATCATAACCCGTATCTCCGTTAAATACTTTTGTTGTAATAAATAAATCTTTTCGATTGCCGCCGGTTTCTTTTAGGCCTTCACGGATACCTAGGCCAACACCAGCTTGGTTCCCATATTCTTTAGCCGTATCGATTAAACGGTAACCATTTTTGATTGCTTCGGTAACTGAGCTTTGTGCAGTATGATTGTCTGTTTGCCACACGCCTAAACCAAAGTAGGGCATTTTTACTCCATTGTTTAAAGTGGTTGTTTCATCTAAAATGCTTTTTGTCATTTATGTGATACCTGCCTTTCTTTTTTACTTAATTTTATCCTAACGCGTTAATTGAAAACTTGCAAAGATAAGCTTGTTTTATGAAAAACAAATACATTTTTTAGCTAATTCTTGAGAAATTTTTAGAAAACAATAAGACATTCAGTTTTTTTGTCGAGATATGATAAAATAGGCATAGTCTTTATGGAGGTTATTTATGGAAAAAAGAGGATTTGAAGTAGTGACAGATTATAGAAAAAAGGAAATTCATTTACCACAACGAGCGACCCATCATTCTGCAGGATATGACTTTGAAGCTGCAGAAGAAGTGGTGATCCCAAGTATTTGGAAACAGCTTTTAACAAGAAAAATCAATGATAATGCAACAACAGAAAAAAATATCAAGCCTGTTTTGGTGCCTACAGGTATCAAGGCGTATATGATGGAAGATGAATTTTTACAACTGGCAAATCGGTCCAGTAATCCATTAAAACGTTTTTTACTTGTGGCAAACGGTGTGGGTGTTATTGATAGTGATTATTATAACAATTCAGAAAACGAGGGGCATATTATGTTTCAGTTTTCTAACTTCGGTTTAAAAGATAGGGTAATAAAAAAAGGGGAACGAATCGGCCAAGGGATTTTCTTGCCGTTTTTAAAGGCGGATCAAGATCAAACGACGCAAGACCGTACAGGTGGGTTAGGTTCGTCTGACTAAGTAAAATAAAAAGAAGGGAAAATATGGCAAAAAAGGTAAAAACACAATTTGAATGTCAAAATTGCGGTTATATTTCACCTAGGTACCTAGGTAAATGCCCTAATTGTGGTAGTTGGAATTCGATGGTAGAAGAAAAACTACAAGATACTACTGATCGCAGAAATCGAACAACACTGACGGGTAGCAAGATGCAGCCGACACTTTTAAAAGATGTTGTTCCTAAAAAAGAGCCGCGAGTAAAGACATCTCTAGATGAATTGAACCGTGTCTTAGGTGGAGGTGTAGTTCCAGGTTCAATGATTCTATTAGGCGGAGACCCTGGGATTGGTAAGTCCACCTTGCTTTTACAAGTATCACAACAGTTAGTAGCAACCGGTGGAACAGTACTTTATGTCTCTGGAGAAGAAAGTGCAGAACAAATCAAACTACGGGCTCAGCGTTTAGGTGATCCCGAAAATGATTTTTATTTATTTGCTGAAACTGATATGCAAGATATTCGAGAAACAATTGAAAAACTACAACCTGATTATGTAATCATTGATTCCATCCAAACGATGACACAACCAGATATATCAAGTGTTGCCGGAAGTGTCAGTCAAGTTCGAGAAACTACAGCTGAGTTATTAAAAATCGCTAAATCAAACGAAATTGCCGTTTTTGTGGTTGGCCATGTGACGAAAGAAGGTTCTATCGCTGGACCTCGTATGCTAGAGCATATGGTTGATACAGTACTGTATTTTGAAGGAGATAAGTACCAAAGTTTTCGTATATTACGGGCAGTAAAAAATCGTTTTGGTTCGACCAATGAGATCGGCATTTTTGAAATGTATGAGCAGGGCCTCAAAGAAGTAAGTAATCCTTCGCAAGTTTTTTTAGAAGAACGATTAGAAGGAACTAGCGGATCTGCCATTGTGGTTGCGATGGAAGGAACGCGTCCTATTCTAGTGGAGATACAAGCTTTAGTTACACCAACGATGTTTGGAAACGCGAAACGAACGGCTACGGGCTTGGATTTTAATCGAGTGTCCTTGATTATGGCTGTATTAGAAAAACGAGCAGGCCTACTTTTACAAAATCAAGATGCTTACTTAAAAGCAGCTGGTGGTGTAAAATTAAATGAACCAGCGATCGATCTAGCTATAGCAATTAGTATTGCTTCAAGTTATAAAGAAAAAGGCACAAAACCTACTGAATGTTTCATTGGGGAGATCGGTCTTACAGGAGAAATTCGTCGCGTGAGTGCCATTGAGCAGCGCGTAAAAGAAGTTCAAAAATTAGGTTTTGAGAAAGTGTATATACCAAAAAATAATTTAAGCGGCTGGAAAGCGCCAGCTGACATCGAGGTTGTTGGTATAGCAACACTTGATGAAGCATTAAAACGTATATTTAGGTAAAAATAGACAAACGGAGAGATGTATATGCAAAAACGAGTAATTACTGTTTTAATGGTTTTTGCTGGCGCAAGTTTGGGGATTTCTTCCTTACCCTTAGCTTGGGAAGCGATGGGACAGCAGCAAAATGAATGGTTGAATAATAATATTACCAATAGTTTGATCGGGGCACTTATTTTTTATTTATTTTCATTATTGGTCGTTAATTTGATTTCAACAGGAATTAAAAAGGTCGAAAAATGGTTGAGTGGATTTAGTTTAACTTATCTTTTATTTGGTGTTATGGGCACAATTTTGGGATTGATTATTGGTGTGATCGTCTCAATTCCTTTTTATAACTGGGAAGTGTCTTTTGTTAACAGCATCGTCCCTTTTGTACTGATGATTTTGTTCGGCTATTTTGGCTTTCAAATCAGTGTGACCAGAATCGACGAATGGAAAAAACTTTTTGCACCTAGGGGAAAGAAAACTGAACAACAAACCCAACAACTACTTGATCGTAAAATAGAAGATAACTTTCATAAATATAAGATATTAGATACTAGTGTCATTATCGATGGACGTATTTATGATATCGCGCAGACTGGTTTTATCGAAGGTGTACTTTTAATCCCTAATTTTGTATTGGATGAATTGCAATATATTGCTGATTCTGGAGATAGTTTGAAACGGGTGCGGGGACGACGAGGCTTAGATATCCTCAATTCTTTGCAAAAAGAAGATGAAATCTCTGTCGAAATGTATGATGGTGATTTTGAAGATATTTCAGAAGTGGATAGTAAGTTATTAAAATTGGCTAAATTGTTAGATGGTATCGTGGTAACCAATGATTATAATTTAAATAAGGTTGCTGAATTTCAAAATGTTCCTATACTAAATATAAATCAGCTAGCAAACGCGGTTAAGCCGGTTGTTATTCCTGGAGAGTCTATGGAAGTAATGATTATAAAAGCTGGTACTGAGCGTCAACAAGGCGTGGCTTATTTAGATGACGGTACCATGGTAGTGGTAGAAGAAGGTCAACACTATATGAACGAACGCTTAAATGTGGTGGTAACGAGCGCGCTACAGACAGCTGCTGGACGTATGATTTTTGCAAAACCAGCTCATGCAGGGCGAGGAATCGACAATCAGGCACAAGATGATAAAACTAATAACAAGTAAGTAAAGGCGGGTTAGATAGTCGTCAGGCTTTACTAATCCGTCATTTAAATGTACAATTTTAGCTGAATAGTTATACTTATATTAAGCAATAAGCGACTAAGATTTAAATAGAAGAGGAAGATGAAAATGACAAAAGTACGTGTAAGATATGCACCGAGTCCAACAGGCCATTTACATATAGGAAATGCTCGGACTGCTTTATTTAATTATTTATATGCACGTCATATGGACGGCGAATTTATTATTCGGATTGAAGACACAGACCAAAAACGTAATATTGAAGATGGTGAACAAAGTCAATTAGACAACCTTGCTTGGTTAGGCGTTGATTGGGACGAATCCCCGGAAAAACCAGGTGATTATGGTCCTTATCGTCAATCAGAACGACAAGACATCTATTTACCGCTGATCGAGCAATTATTGGCTAGTAATCGAGCATATAAATGTTATTGTACGCAAGAAGAATTAGATGCTGATAGAGATGCGCAAAAAGCTCGCGGAGAAATCCCTCATTATAGTGGTAGATGTGCTCATCTAACAGCAGAAGAACAAGCTGAAAAAGAAGCACAAGGTATCGTACCTGTCGTTCGTTTCCGTGTACCTAAAAATACTGAATATCGTTTTAATGATATGGTTAAAGACGAAATTGTTTTTGAATCAGATAATGTCGGCGGCGATTTTATTATTCAAAAAACAGATGGCGTACCTACTTATAATTTTGCTGTGACGGTAGATGATCATATGATGGGAATTACCCATGTTTTACGTGGGGACGATCATATCGCCAATACTCCAAAACAAATGATGGTTTATGAAGCTTTTGGTTGGACACCCCCTAAATTTGGTCATATGACTTTAATCATTAATGCAGATACAGGGAAAAAATTAAGTAAGCGCGATGAATCAATTTTACAATTTATTGAACAATACCGCCAGTTAGGTTATTTACCTGAAGCAATGTTGAATTTTATTGCTTTACTTGGTTGGTCACCTAAGGGCGAAGAAGAAATTTTTTCAAAACAAGAAATTATTGATATGTTTGAGTCAAGTCGTTTGAGTAAATCCCCTGCTTCATTTGACGCGAAAAAATTAGAATGGATCGGAAATCACTATATTAAGCAATTAGATGTAGATACCTTAACTGATTTGTGTTTACCTTATTTACAAGCAGATGGACGGGTAGAAAAAGATCCTAGCCCTGAACGCTTAGAATGGGTGAAAAAATTGGTTGCTTTGTATCAACCACAAATGAGTTATGCTGCGCAAATTGTCGATTTAACTTATCTATTCTTTGGTGAACATCCAGTTTTAGATGATAAAGCTAAAGAAGTATTAGCAGGTGAAAATGTACCAGCTGTTCTTAGCGCATTTAAAGCACAGTTAGAACAACTGGAAATCGTAGATGCTGCTAGTGTTAAAAAAGCAATCAAGGAAGTCCAAAAAGAAACGGGTTCAAAAGGAAAGAATTTATACATGCCAATTCGAATTGCAGTTTCTGGGGCGATGCACGGTCCAGAATTACCAGACACTGTTGAACTATTAGGTAAGCAAACGGCATTGGCTCATCTAAATGAAGTATTATAAACACAATGAACAGACGAAGTATCAACATTTTTTTCACAGAGAGACGGCTTTTTGCTGCAAGGCGGTCAAAAAAAGGTTGAGAAATGCACCTGTAAGTGGCTTTGGCAAAACCAAAGACGAATAAAGCTCGTTACGCTTTTAATGAGATAATAAGTAAAGAAAGTGGAACCACGCTTGCAAGCGTCTTTCGAATAGGTTATGTAACCTACTTGAAAGACGCTTATTTTTAACAACTTAAGTAGAAAGGAGCTTTTAGATGATAAAAATATTCAATACTTTGACAAGAAAAAAAGAAGAATTTCAGCCAATAACCGCAGGAAAAGTTAAGATGTATGTCTGCGGGCCAACTGTCTATAATTATATTCATATAGGCAATGGCAGGAGTACAGTTTCTTTTGATACTATTCGTCGTTACTTGGAATATCGTGGTTATGAAGTTAACTATGTATCAAATTTTACGGATGTTGATGATAAAATTATTAGAGCTGCTAAAGAGTTAAAAATAAGTACACCTGAAGTTGCCGAACGTTTTATCAAAGCTTTTGAACAAGATACGACAAAATTAAATGTAAAACCAGCAAATCACCATCCACGAGTAGTTGATTATATGCAAGCAATTATTGATTTTATTCAAGTTTTGTTGGATAAAGAATACGCTTATGTTGTTGATGGAGATGTTTATTATCGTACACGTAAGTTTTCTGAATATGGTCGTCTAAGTGATCAATCAATCGACGAATTAGAAGTTGGTGCTAGTAAGCGGACGGGTGTAGAACAGCAATTAAAAGAAGATCCTTTAGATTTTGCTTTATGGAAAAACGCGAAAGAAGGAGAGATTTCCTGGCAAGCTCCTTGGGGAGAAGGTCGCCCTGGCTGGCATATTGAATGTTCTGTTATGGCAACACAACTGTTAGGCGATACCATTGATATTCATGGTGGTGGACAGGATTTAGAGTTTCCGCATCATGAAAATGAAATTGCGCAAAGTGAAGCCAAGACCGGTAAAACATTTGCTAATTATTGGATGCATAATGGCTATGTGACCATTGGTGAAGATGACGAGAAAATGAGCAAGTCCCTAGGAAACTTTGTAACGGTACATGATATTTTGGATAGGATGGATCCACAAGTGATTCGCTTTTTCCTATCTACTACCCAATATCGTCGACCGATTCGCTATAGTCAAAAAACACTAACAGAAGCAAATAATAATTTACAACGCTTAAAAAATACTTACGAGAACGCTGTTTTTCGCTTAAATGATGCCATAAGTAGTTTAAACGATGATGATAACAAAAAGGATGAATTCAAGCAGCTAATTGATCAGTTTATTATAGAAATGGATGACGACTTTAATGCAGCAAATGGCATTACAGTTGTTTATGAAATGGCTAAGTGGATGAATCGTTACATTGAACAAAACACTGTTTCTTATGAAGTGTTAAAATATACTTTAGATCATTTTATAGAGATTCTTACTATTTTCGGCGTGGAATTTAAAGAAAAGTTAGCTGATAAACAAGTGGAACAATTGATTTTAGAACGGGATGAGGCTCGTAAAAATAAAGAATTTATACGTAGCGACGAAATCCGAGATCAGTTGAAAGAACAAGGAATTGTTTTGGAAGATACGCCGCAAGGAACAAGGTGGAGAAGAAAAACATGACAGATTATCAACAATTAAACGGTCTGGCGCTAGCTTATGTTGGAGACGCAATTTACGAAGTTTATATCCGAGATCATTTAGTAGCTAAAGGAAACACCCGTCCCAATCAACTCCATCGTTTAGCTACTTCTTATGTATCAGCTAAGGCGCAAGCTTTTTTGATTCAAGAGATGTTAGACGAGCAGATCTTAAAAATAGATGAAGATACTTACTATCGACGAGGACGAAATAGTAAGAGTCATACAAGCGCTAAAAATACAGATGTTAAGACTTATCGTATGTCGACTGGCTTTGAAAGCCTAATGGGGTACTTGCATTTATCAAAACAAACGCAGCGTTTAGAAGAACTGATTAGTTGGTGTATAAAAAAAATAGAAGAAACATAGCTTAATAATAAAAAATTCCAAAGCAAATGATGATTTTCTCGCTTTTTTAAGAAATTAATGAGGATTCAAAGATAGCGAGTCGATATGGAGGTTAAAAATGAAGAAAACAAAAAATAAAGCGAAAAATAAAAAAGTTACACGTGAAACAAAAGATCAGCCTGAGACGAATGAAGCCGATTTTGTTTTCGGTCACCATGCAGCGCAAGAAGCTTTGAAAAAGGCAAGGGGCAATAAGTTATTCCTGTTAAAAGAAGCAGGAGGAACTAAAATTGAAGAATTAAAAGTACTCGCAAAAGAACATTCTGTCCCTGTAAAATGGGTGCCTAAACAAAAATTAGATCAAATGAGTGAAGGCGGCGTTCATCAAGGTGTTGTACTGGCAATTACACCTTATCAATATCTAACTTTGAACGAGCTGATTGAGCAGAGTAAATCGCAACCATTTTTTGTTCTTTTAGATCATATTGAAGATCCGCACAATTTCGGTTCGATTTTAAGAACAGCAGATGCTTCAGGTGTAGATGGTATCATTATTCCTAAGCATCGAGCTTGTGGGATTACCCCTACTGTTGTTAAAACATCGACGGGAGCGGTTGAATATGTGCCTGTAGCTCGTGTGACGAATTTGACACAAGCAGTTACGGAATTAAAAGAAAAAGGTTTTTGGATTTTTGGCACAGATATGAACGGGACTTCTTATCATGAATGGAACGCTACAGGAGCCATCGGATTAATTATTGGTAATGAAGGACATGGTATGAATACAGCATTGAAAAAACAAGTGGACGAAACGCTGACGATTCCTATTACAGGTCATGTGCAAAGTTTGAACGCTTCTGTGGCCAGCGGTATACTAATGTATGAAGCTTTCGTGAAGCGAAATGAGTGAGAAAGTATGAAAAAACCACTATTAATTGTTGACGGTTATAATATGATTGGCGCTTGGCCTGAACTTGTCCAGTTAAAAAATAAAGATTTAATGGAAGATGCAAGAGAACAACTATTACAGTCATTATCCAATTACGCGAAATACGAAAAGTTAGCGGTTATTGTCGTCTTTGATGCCCAATTTGTCCCTGGAATTACCAAAAATTATGCGAAATATCAGCTGGAAGTTGTTTTTACTGAAGAAGGAGAGACAGCTGATAGTTATATTGAAAGGATTGCTGGCAAGCTTAATGATATTATGACGCAAGTTTCAGTAGCTACCAGTGATTTAGCAGAACAATGGGTGATTTTTTCACAAGGCGCCTTAAGAGTCTCAGCTAGGGAATTATATAAAACAGTCAAAAAAACTGAAGAAGCAATAAAACGTCATCAAGAATCCATAAAATATACAGATTATAGACGAAATTCGCCTTGGGATGAGGAACAGTTAAAAAAATTAGAGGAAAAATTAAGAGAATTAAGTTGACTATTTTGTAAAAAGTTGCGTAGATAAATGAGAGACGACAACTTTTTTCGATGATAAGCTCTTTTCATTGATAATAATGAAAGGAGCTTTTTTTGATGAGAAAAAATTTAATTGTACAAGCAAGACAAGGAGATGGAGAAGCCTTATTAGAACTATATTATCATTATCAACCTATAGTCCATTCGGTAAGGGCAAAATTTTTTCTACATGATTTTGATGAACAAGATTGGTTCCAAGAAGGGTTGATCACATTTAATCGCTGTTTACATGCGTACAAAGGTGATACAGAAATAACCTTAGGTGGTTTTTTTAAACGTTCCTTTGAAAATGAGATCGTTAGTTTAGTGCGAAAAAAATGTGCATATAAAAGAAAAAACGCAGAAGGTAATGTTTCATTTGATCAAAAGGTCTTTCAAAAAGGAGGAATAAAACCCATTGAATATCGTTCATATACAGATGATCCTTTAGAGCAACTACTTGTACAAGAAACTTTAGAAGAAAATACTTCCTTATTAACGAATTTAGAAAGAAAAGCTTTTTGCGGTTTCTTTTACGGAGACGCACCAACGCCATCGGAACAAAAAAATGCTGCGTTGCGTAATGCTTATGATCGCTCAAGAAGAAAAATCACACAAAAATTAGTTTTATATAAGGAGTAATTTTTTCAGAAAAAGCTATTGTCAAATTTTTAGTTTTTATGGTATACTTTAAGTTTTGGTCAGTTTGTGGTATAATAGATGTTGAGGTGAATGTAATGCCAACGACTCTAGCAACGATCAAAAAAGCCCTGGAAGAGCACATTGGCAGTAAAATTATGTTGGTGGCTCAGACAGGAAGAAAGCGTCAGACTCAACGTCGGGGCGTTTTGGCAGAAACATATCCAGCAGTTTTTGTCGTAGATTTAGATCCAGAAGAAAATTCATTTGAAAGAGTTTCTTACAGCTATTCAGATGTCTTAACAAAAGCAGTAGAAATTGAGTTTCTTGATGCCGTTTAATTAAGAAACATAAGCATTTTAATTAAAAATAAATTTTGGCTCTTTGTCAACTGGTGTTGGTAAAGAAAACTCGATAAATAAAGGAAGCAGTTAGGCGCTATGGTCTAGCTGCTTTTTTTAGTTTGTATAGGTAAGGGTCCGGGTTGGAAATACTTTCCTC
>NZ_BSUG01000002.1 GCF_030161475.1 Tetragenococcus halophilus subsp. flandriensis
ATCTAATAAAAACTTGTTTTTGTTAGGTATTATGAGGGCTAACCGAACGAACGTGAGGTAAAAAAATACAAAAGTGTCTGTCCTACAGGTGATTTTTTATTCGACCTCAAAAAATTTGACACATACCTTTCAACCGTCATTGTTTTTTTATCGCTTGATATCTGTTACAATATAGAGTGTATACTGTTATAACTTTTTAAAACAAGAGTAGCTAATAAATTATAAAGTGAGGGAATTTAAATGAAAATCACATATCATGGACATGCTGTTGTTTCTGTAGTATTGGATAATGGTACTCGTTTGTTATTTGACCCGTTTATTTCACAAAATCCTTTAGCAGATATCTCTGCTGAAGATGTTGAAACGGATTATATTTTGATTACTCACGGACATGATGATCACATAGGTGATATGGTTTCGATCGCTAAGAAAAATAATGCAACAGTTATAGGTCTTCCTGAGGTTTGTGCTTATGCTGCAAGTAAAGGGATTGAAAAAACGCATGGCATGAATATTGGTGGTGGCTATGACTTTCCTTTTGGACGTGTGAAATTTACTCATGCACAACATAGTTCGGGTTACCAAGAAGATGGGCAAATGATCTATATGGGCGAGCCTGCTGGTATTTTATTGCAGGCAGAAGGAAAAACGATTTATCATGCTGGAGATACAGCAGATTATAGTGACTTATCTTTATTAGGTGAACAATATGATATTGATGTTGCCTTTTTGCCAATCGGCGATAACTTTACGATGGGACCAGAGGATGCGCTCCGTGCGGCTAATCGGTTGAAAGCCAAGACGGTTGTACCTATTCATTACAACACTTTCCCACAAATCAAACAAGATCCGCAAAAATTTGTAGAGCAACTAACGACTGTAGGAAAAGTGATGAATAGTGGAGAGGCAATTGAGGTGTAGAAAATAATGGCTACAAAACATGATTTGATTTTGGCACATATTGAAAGTTTACAAGTAGGCGAAAAAATTTCTGTACGAGGAATTGCTAAAAGTTTAGATGTTAGCGAAGGAACAGCTTATAGAGCAATCAAAGATGCTGAAAATATCGGACTAGTTTCAACGATCCAGCGTGTGGGAACGATTCGAATCGAACGAAAGCTTAAAAAACATATTGAAAGATTAACTTTTGGAGAAGTTGTGCGTATTATTGAAGGCGACGTTCTAGGCGGTGCCAATGGTCTAGAAAAGGATTTAAATAAATTTGTGATCGGTGCGATGACCGAAGAGGCCATGCAACGCTACATCACACCCGGTTCTTTGATGATTGTCGGCAACCGTTTGAATGCACAAAAATTGGCGCTTAAAGAAGGCGCGCCCGTATTGATTACCGGTGGTTTTGATACTTCACAAGAAATCCGGGAGTTAGCTGATCAGTTGGCGTTGCCGATTTTGCGGACAACTTATGATACCTTCACTGTGGCAAGTATGATAAATCGCGCCATGAGTGACCAACTTATTAAAAAAGATATCTTATTGGTTGGCGATATTTATATGCCACTTGAAAAAACCAGCTATTTAACGACTTCTGATACGATCAAAGATTATCGCGCACTTTCTGATGCTACCCAGCACTCGCGCTATCCTGTGGTCAACAAAAATACCAGGGTGGTGGGAATTGTCACAGCTAAAGATGTATTAGGAAAAGCTGATACACAACTGATTGAGCGGGTAATGACTAAAGAACCACGCAGAGTGAAAAAAGAAATGAGTGTAGCTTCAGTAAGTCATCAAATGATTTGGGATGGTTTGGAGGTCATGCCTGTTGTTGCGGATGACTTATCACTTCTAGGAATTGTCACTCGGCAAGATGTGATGAAAGCTATGCAATTGATTCAACGTCAGCCGCAATTATCAGATACGATTTCTGATCAAATTACAGGTGAAATTCAATCGATTGAACAAGATATCGAAGGAAATAAACTATCGACGCCACAATTTTCCTTTGGTGTCACCCCGCAAATGGTAGATGAATTAGGGACTATTTCATTTGGCGTATTAAATGAGGTTATCGCGAATGTCACTAAGCGAGTGATGGATGTGAATAATCGGCGGAACGCTTGGATTGAACAAGTAAGTTTACATTATTTCCATTTAATTCAGTTAGAAAGTGAACTCAAAATAGAACCACAAATTTTAGAACTAGGTAGACGTTCCGCTAAATTGGATATTAATGTTTTTATCGAAAATTCATTAGTAGCTAAAGCGATTGTCGTTTGCCAAGTTATGGAACGTCCATAATTTAGAAAAGAGGAACAAGATGAGCGCACAAGAAGATATTTTAGCTGAAATAAAAGCTTTTGATACAATTATTATTCATCGCCACCAGCGTCCTGATCCAGATGCTTTGGGCTCACAAGTTGGTTTGGCTGAACTGCTGCGGGCAAGTTTTCCTGCTAAAAACATTTATCAAGTGGGTGGACCTTCAGAAGGCTTGGAATATTTGGCTGACATGCAAACAATTGATGATGCTACTTACCAGAATGCTTTAGTTATTGTCACCGATACAGCCAATGCACCGCGAATCAGTGATGATCGTTATAACTTAGGCGCTAAGTTAATTAAAATTGATCATCACCCCAACGATGAACCCTATGGTGATTTAATGTGGGTGGAAGATAAAGCATCTAGCTGTAGTGAAATTATCGCAGATTTTTGGAAAATGTTTCAAGAAGAACTACATATGACAAAAGACGCTGCACGTTTGTTATACGCGGGTATTGTGGGAGACACGGGTCGCTTTTTATATCCAGCATCTTCTTCTCATACCTTACGAATCGCAGCTGATTTGATTGATTTTGGCTTTGATTATGCTGGTTTGAACCGACAAATCGAACAGATTTCAAGCAATGTAGCACGACTATCAGGTTATGTTTATCAGAACTTGCAGATGGATGAAACAGGTGCTGCGCGAGTAACCTTTAGTACAGAAATGTTAGATGAATTTGGTGTTTCTGACGCGCAAACTTCTGGTGTAGTGCCACTGCCGGGTGCTATCGAAGGCGTCTTAGCATGGGCGATTTTTGTTCAACAAAAAGAAGGTTATTATCGTGTACGCATGCGTTCTAAAGGCCCTGCGATCAATGAAATCGCCAAACGTTATAATGGAGGCGGTCATGCTTTAGCTAGTGGTGCAAATGTAGCTGATTTGGCCCAAGCGCAAGAACTTTATGAAGAATTACAAAAGGTCTGCCTTGATTTTACTAAAAATCAATAAAGAAAAAAGTTTCTGTATTATATGAAAAATATAGTACAGAAGCTTTTTATTTATAGTAACAAAAAGAATATAACCCTTGAATGCTAAATTTTTAGACTTTCCACCAATAGGAAAATTATTGGAGCTTCATCGAACAACTTGTCTTCAATAGCTATAAAAAAGGGATAAAAATATTTCACCATGCCTTTTAACTGTCAGTTAACTGTGCATTGATCTTATTGATATCAAAAGAAGAAAATTCATCTTCACCTGCTGAATCTTCCAAAGGCGCTCCTTGCCGTCCGGTAAGACAAATTGGCAGTTGCTCTGCTTTAACATTGCTTAATGCGCCTTTATCTTTTGGTAATTTGGTAAAAGGAATGTTGGCTTCAAACTTGATTTTATGCTCCCAGTCATCGCCAAAATCATAAACATAATGGATGGATTTAAACTGCTCGAAGACTTCTCCAACAGTTATAGAAGAGGTATCTTCGGTAAAAAATTCACCAAAATCATCGAAGTCCATTCCTGCAGGTTCATAATACATTCTACCGATGATAAATTGATGTAGGTGGGCATCTTCCCACTCAAAGCAAGTTTGAATAACTTCATGCAAATCAGCTAAAGTATAGTCAAAAGGAACCAATACGCGCCGCCAAATAGGTGGCTTAAAGCCTATTAAGTCTATCCGTAATTGAATAGCATAAGGCGCAACATTTTCTAATTTTTGACTGTTATCAAAAGGAAAATCAATAATATTATCTTTTTGCTCCTTACTATTTTCTTCTTGAAAGATATTGCTTAAACTTTGGAAAAGGTCATTTACTTCAGGCGGCATGGAATCCATCATTTCCTGATCAAGATTTTCCATACGCGTCCGTTTTTCCTGTGACCAAAATTGTTTGTCATCCATGCGCTTTATAAAAGTATGTTTGTTTTTCTGCATGAAAAACAACAGTTCTTTATAATCATCTATTGCTAAATAATTGTTTTCTTGCAAAAATTGATAAAAATCAAGTAGTACTTCATGAATAGCCAGCAATTCGTCAGGAAAAACTACCATATTTTTCGGTAAGTCAGTAAGATAGTACTCTTTGAGTTGTTTTTTGCTAGAAAGATCTTGTACTTCTTCCATTCTATCGGTCAGTTCAGCGACGATTTTTACTAGATCAGTAGGGTCGTCAATATGTTCATTATAATCGTTAAGTTCAGTAATTTTCTTTTGAAAAAAATTATCAATGATATCATCCATAGAGTCCATTAACATACACATCCTTTCAATGTTTACTTCATTATAACAGACACCGTTTTCAAGTTGTTATATTTTACAAAATAAAAAAATTTCTTTATAGTAAAAGTAGAGTTAAACCCCTAAACTAATCAAGGAGGGATTTGTATGGCTGAAGATAACAAAGAAAAAAGCAAAGAAGAAGTATACGCCCAACGTCAAAGTGACTACAAAGAAGAAAAAGAAAAAGTATATAAACAAGCGCAAAAAGAAGCCGCAAAAAACGATGTTGTTGATTCAGAGAAAATCGACAAAGAAAGAGTAGAAGAAAAAGAAGAATAATAAAAAGCAGGAAGCAAAAACTTCCTGCTTTTATTATGATCTTTTTTAAGGCAACTCTGTAAGAAAACGATTGTCCTTTTGGAAAGTTACTAGAAAGTTTACACCGAATTCTTTTAATAATCCTGCCATTTCAGGGAAAAGCGCCTCATAGTCGCTAGATTGGTGAGCATCCGAGCCTAAAGTGAAAAATGTTCCGCCCAAGCTTTTATACAAAGGGATAATATAGCGATAAAGATTGGCGTTTTGATAATAACCAAAACTTTTTGCATTGATTTCTAGCGCCATTTCTTTTTGAATCACTTTTTTCAAAATAGCACTCAACTCTTTTTCGAAGTGTTCTTCTAGTTCTTCTGCAGTAAAATCAAGTCGACGAAGTCCGTATTCAAAGTGGGTTAAAATTTGTGCCCCTGAAAAAGTATCTAATACTTGTGACATTTGGTCAAAATACATTTTAGCGACTTTATATTTGTCTTTAGTTACAACGACATCATCCATATAGTCAAATTTCCCATTTTGATGAATACTTAATAGTTTTAAATCATAAGGGTGATCGTTAAGATAATCATTAATTTGATCTTCTTGTCCGGGAACAACGCCGATTTCAACACCCTTTAAAAAAGTAGTCGGATAATTAGCTTCTAATTCGCTTAACTTTTGCGCTAATTTATCATAATCGGGAATATCATCCTGGAAGTTATCTCCTGGATTACGCAAGTCTAAATGGTCTGTGGCCACAAAGTAAGCTGGTTTATTTAATAAATAGTTTTCAAATATCTCTTTGGAATCAAAAGATAAAAAAGTGTGCAGGTGCTGATCGTAATATTTCACGTTATTTCCTCCTAATTAAGTTAAATCGTTCCTACTGAATTGTCATCCACACGGTAGTTTGCACCGTTGACAAAGCTGGCTTTTTCTGAACACAAGAAGGTGATCACATTAGCCACTTCTTCTGGATAGCCACGTCTGGACCTAGTCATAAAGGGTCTTCTTTCTTTTAAGAAAGACTGAATCGCTTCGTCAAAAGAAACATTTAGTTCATCGGCTCTATTTTGCATCATTTTATCAGTCATGGGCGTATTAATAAAGGCAGGCGAAACCGCATTTGCAGTAATTCCTTGCGGGCCGAGTGTTTTTGCCAGACCTTTAGATAAAGCTAAGATCCCTGCTTTGGTTGCACAATAAGGAATTTCATCATCATAAGGCTGTAGGGCATCTTCAGAAGCTAAGAAAAGGACGCGGCCCCATTTTTTCTCCTGCAAATCACTAAGAAATTCTTTAGTTGTATTCACAGAACCAAAAAGGTTAATGTCAAAGACTTCATGCCAATCTTCCAATGAAATATCGGAAAAATCCCCTTGGGCACCGGTAATACCAGCGCAGTTGATAATGATATCTACCGACTGATTTTGTGTTTTTAAATCTTGGTGTAATTTAGCAAGTTCCTCTGGATTTCTGACGTCTCCTGTTACGGTCTTAATGAGTTGCTTATTGGCAAAATCATTTTCAGAAAAATTTGCAAAATTTTTATCAAATAAAATTGTCGTTACTTCTTCTTTATTTAAATTTTTTGCCGTAGCTAAACCTAGGCCAGAACCGCCACCTGTAATTAGCGCTGTTTTTCCAGCTAAATGTAAATCCATAGTCTATGCTTCCTTTCAAACTTAAAAGTCATTTAAAATCTGGTTCATCGTCCGTTCAACACCGCCTTGATAGATCCTACCGAATTTATTTACGTGAAGCATCAAAAGAAATAAGCTGTAGAAGTTCAATCGTTTTTCATAACCTTCTTCTAGTGGATAACTCTCTTGATAAGCTTGGTAGAACGAATCGTTAAATGCGTTGAATACTAAACTAGCACCTAAATCAAATTCACGGTCTCCATACAAAGCATCCGGGTCGAATAAAGCAGGTGTACCATCTTTTAAAAACATATGGTTACCGCCCCATAAATCTCCATGAAGTAAAGAAGGCTTACTTGAATGACGAGTCAACTCTTCATTCATGATTTCACGAACTTTTTGATATTGTTGGCCGTCTTTTTTATGCCATAATTTTTTGCGCAATAACTCATTGGCAAGGACATCCATCCTTTGTTCAACAAATAATTCACGCCAAGTATCGCACCAAGAATTGTCATAAGTTAAATCGGATCCAGTGGAAGGTTGGTCAAAGCCAAATTTGCCGTTAGGACTGTAATGTTGATGCATTGTAGCAATTAAACGACCTAGGTCGCTTTGCTGGCCTCTTCCTTGTTCTAAAAAAGTAATCAAAAGATAAGCATCGCCATCGATCTGACCATTACTGATGACATGAGGAGCGGTGATTCCCGCTTTTTCAAAAGCTTTTAAACCCGCTATTTCTCCTTGATAAAAAGTAGCAGGACGATTAGGTTGCCGTAATAAGAAGTAAGTTTTTTCATCTGTTTCTACTTGATAAGCATCATTGGCATCACCGCCTGCGACTGCGCGGATTTCTTTTATATTAGATATAGGTAGTTCTTCTGACCATTGTTTATTTAACATTTTATCCACCTCCATTTTTTATTATAACAAGGAGTGAGAAAAGAATGCGAATAAAAACATTATATATTTACTTTCATTTAAAAGCAGATATGGTATGATTTTTATGAGGAGGCGATAATATGAAGGAAATTTATGAATTAGCTGACGGCTTTAGTATTCCTAAACTAGGTTTTGGAACTTATAAATTAAACGGTGCGCATGGCACGCGAATTATTGAACAAGCTTTGCAGGTGGGGTATCGCTTGCTTGATACGGCCTTTAATTATGAAAATGAAGGTGCCGTAGGGCGTGCGATTAAAAATAGTAGTGTTGCTCGTGACCAGATAACGGTGGCTTCAAAACTGCCAGGACGCTATCATTCTTATCAAGACGCATTAACAACTATTGAAGAATCTGTTTCTCGCCTGAACTTGGATTATATTGATTTGTATTTAATTCACTGGCCTAATCCTAAAGAAGATAAATATGTGGAAGCTTGGCAAGCTTTAATCGACGCGCAAAAAACGGGATTAGTTCGTTCCATCGGTGTAAGTAACTTTTTGCCTGAACATATCAATCGCTTGGAAGAAGAAACTGGCGTTTTACCAGTGATTAATCAAGTAGAGCTACATCCGGAATTCAATCAACAAGCACAACGTGAATTTGATGCTTCTAAAGGAATTGTTACTCAAGCTTGGAGTCCTTTAGGCCGTGCTTCTAAAATTTTACAAAACGAAACGATTCAAAAAATTGCAGATAAATATGATAAAAGCATTGCACAAATTATTTTACGTTGGGAAGTACAATTAAATGTTTTACCTATTCCAAAAGCCTCACATTACTTGCGACAAGTCAATAATTTTGCTATATTTGATTTCGAGTTAAGTAAAGAAGATATGGAAATAATCAATGGTTTAACGAAAGCAAATGGCCGCACTAACGACCAAGATCCAGCTGAATATGAAGAGTTTTAAGTAAGCAAAAAAAGAAAGAGCACTCCTCTTTCTTTTTTTGCTGTGAATCACTACGAATCAGCGACCAAAGGGAGCTGAAAGTAGATCCTTCAAGGCCTTAGCGGCTTGTCGCTTAGACCTTGTTGAGAACGAAGCGTAAGCGAAGTGATGAACAGTACTAGGGGAGCGAAGCGGACGTAGTGTCTGAAACTTTGTAATTATGAGAAAACTCAAGTATATTTACATAGAAACATTTCGTAATTATTCATCATAATTTTCTTAAATAATAAAAAGTAAAGGAGTATTCACTTGGCGGAAAATCCATTAAAAAAAGAGATCTCTTTTTCCGGTGCGTTATCGACAGTTATGGGAACTGTGATTGGCGCAGGCGTATTTTTTAAAGCGGCCGCAGTCGTATCTCATACACAGTCTGCCGGCTTAACGTTATTTGCTTGGCTATTTGCCGGTTTTTTGACTATTTGTGGTGGTCTAACTGTAGCTGAATTAGCAACAGCTATTCCTAAAACAGGCGGCCCCATCCGCTATATTGAAGTTACCTACGGGAAAATGCCTTCCTTTTTATTAGGTTGGGCACAAACTATTATCTATTTTCCTGCAAACATTGCCGCTTTGAGTATTATTTTTGCGACGCAATTTATTCATCTTTTTCAATTAAATGATCATATCTTAATACCTCTAGCGATGATTACAGCAGTCAGTGTGACCGGGATTAATTTATTAGGCACTAAAATTGCTGCAAATGTGCAGTCTGCTGCACTTTTTATCAAACTTTTGCCGATTTTAGTGATCGTAATCGCAGGAATTATTCAGCCCGGCCAAGTTGAAGTGGGTGTAGCTGATTTAAGTATTGGCGGCGATAATTCTTGGGCTTCAGGCTTTAGCGCGGCTTTATTAGCGACACTATTTGCCTATGATGGCTGGTTAAATGTAGGTAATATTGCAGGTGAAATGAAACAACCAGAAAAAGACTTACCCAAAGCCATTATCTTAGGCCTAGGTTCAGTTGCTGTTGTTTATTGGATCATTAATTTTGTTTATTTAAAAACCTTGCCTACTGAACAAATTGCGGGTAACCTCAATGCTTCTTCTGAGGTAGCTAATCAATTGTTTGGTGATATGGGCGGTAAAATTGTCACCATCGGTATTTTGATTTCAGTCTATGGTGCCTTGAATGGTTACACAATGACCGGGATTCGTGTACCTTTTGCTCTATCTTTAAATGATGAGTTTCCTTTTAGTAAATATTTAAAAAAAGTTTCTAAAAAAACAAAGGTTCCTTTTGTAGCGGCTCTTGTACAATTGGCTATTGCTTGTATTATGATGACTCTAGGAACTTTTGACTTATTGACGGACATGCTGATTTTTGTCATGTGGTCCTTTAGTATGTTGCTCTTTTTGGCGGTCTTTATTTTACGCAAACGAGCGCCAGAAATGCCACGACCTTATAAAGTGCCACTATATCCTGTGGTGCCGTTGATCGCTATGTTAGGGGGCGGCTTTATTTTAATTATGACTCTGATTACAACACCCGGCTTAGCCCTAACTGGTATTGGCGTGACAGCTATCGGTGTTCCTGTTTATTATTATATGAAAAAAAGCAGGTAAACAGTTAAAAGAAAGGGAGCTTGATTTTATGTCAAAGGAGATGCCACTGACGATCAGTTCTTTAACATTAGGGGCTGACTGTCCCTTTGAAAAAAGAGTTAGTGTTACAGCTAAGGCCGGTTTTGCAGGAATCGGACTTACTGCAGAAGCTTATGTTGACGCGCTAGCAGAAGGATATAGCGATGAAGAACTTTTGCAAATACTGAAAAAATATCAAATGAAAGTTACAGAAATCGAATGTGTGCAAGCTTGGGCAGCGGAAAAGCGCTCTTATGAAGAAAAATTCAAAGAACAGATTTGCTTTCATATGTGCCATCTATTTGGTGTCAAACAAGTGAATGTGGCATTAATGGAGAGCTATTCATTAGCCTATATTGCAGAAAAATTAGCCCAACTGTGCCAAAGAGCAGGAGATCTTCTGGTTGCAATAGAGCCAATGCCTTATAGCGGTATAGTTGATTTTGCTACAGCTAAAGTTCTAATTAAAAAATCGCAAGCAAGCAACGCTCGTATTATTTTAGATGCTTGGCATTGGTTCCGTGCGGATCAAACCTTTGATCAGTTAACAGCAGAAGATGCTAAATTGATTCATTCTATTCAGTTAAATGATGCCTACAAACGCCCGTATGCACCTACGATTTTACGCCAGGAAGCGATGCACGATCGTCTAGCGCCAGGTGATGGTGCGATTGATTTGGCTCGTTTTATTAATATGGTACGAGATGCTGACGTAAATCCTGCGATTATCGGTATCGAGGTCGTAAGCGATCGTTTATTAAATCAAGGCATAGAAACAACCGCTAACTATCTTTACGAAAAGACAGCCGAAGTTTTAAATAAAAACTGGCCGGCAGCTCTTTAGAGACAATAAACACCCCTGGAAAAATTTCCAGGGGCAAATTTTTTTCATATACATTATTTATTTTCTTGAGCGAATGTTGTTGCTTGGCTTCCCGCTTGTCGTCCAAAAATGACAATGTCTGCTACAGCATTTCCGCCAATACGGTTGTTACCGTGTAGACCGCCAGTTAACTCGCCAGCAGCATAAAGGCCAGAAATCACTTGGTCATCTTCATCAAGTACTTCTGTATTTGTGTTGATCTTTACGCCCCCCATAGTATGATGGATACCAGGAGCGATTTGGATGGCGTAAAAAGGTCCTTCAGTCAAATCATAATCCATAGCTGTTTCACGTCCGAAATCTTGGTCGTCTTCGTTATCTACAGTTTCATTCCAATCAGCTAAAGTTTCTTCTAATTGGTCCTCAGGCAGATCAATTTCTTGTGCCAACTCTTGAATAGTATCGCCGGATTCAACAACGCCTTGTTCTTTATAAAAGTCAACTTGTTTTGCTCGATCAGCCAATGCATCATCAAAAATTAAATAAGCATTTTCTTCTGGCAATTCAGTAATAGCTTCTGATACTTTATCACGTGTTTCCATTTCATTGAAGAAACGTTGTCCTTCATGATCAACTAAAATGGCTCCTTCACCACGAACAGTTTCACTGATGAGAGTGCCATCCTCTTGAATAACTGTTGGATGAACTTGGATTTGGTCCATGTCTACGGTTTGACCGCCTAATTCTTCAATCATTTTAATGCCATCCCCTGTACTACCTTCAGAGTTCGTACTTACGTAACCTTCCAGATCTGGGCGATTTTCTTCGATCATTTCTTCATTAGCACCAAAACCACCAGTAGTTACAGCTACAGCATCTGCTTCAATTGTTTGAGCATCACCATCTATTTCAACTTCTACACCATCAACTTCTCCGTTATCCTCATTGATTTTTGTCACGTCTGTATTGACAAAAATGGGAATGTCGTTTTCGTTGACATTACGTAGTAAACCTTCAACTAGATAACCACCTACTGCTGAACCATCTTCTGGACGGTGGATACGTTGGACACTGGCACCGCCGCTATAGCTGATATTATTTAAAGTAATCCCCATATTATCCAGCCAATCAATCGCATCTGCTGAATGATCTACAAAATAGCGCAATAGTTCCTTATCATTGGTTTCTTGACCACCTTCTAAGGTATCCTCATAGAAAGTATCATTACTATCTTCGATATCTTCTTTTTCCTGAAATTTTGTTTCTGAGGCATTCATACCACCAGAAGATTTTGTCGTATTTCCTCCGGCTACTGGAAGTTTTTCCAAAATCACTGGATTGGCGCCCTCTTCTTTAGCTTGAAGTGCAGCTGACATACCAGCACCTCCAGCTCCAACAATAACGAGATCATACTTGTTCTCTAGTTCACTAGGGTCAGTATATTCTTCCTGTTCCGAAGCACCTGAAGCTGCATCAGTGCTTTCTTCTGACGCTTGTTCTGAACTTTGTGCTTCATCTTCTGCATTGTCTGGAGTAGTGGCACCGCAAGCACTTAATACAATTACAGACGAAAATACCAATAAACTACGAATAAACTTTTTCATGATTTTCCTCCTTTTATTACCCAATAAAAATAAGTATAAAACATCACAAATAAAAAATACAAGTTAAAATTGTTCTTTTATCGTCTTTTAGCTAATTAAAAGGTATATTATCGAATCTTTTAATTTAAAAAGTTTTTTAACTGCGAATTATTTTATTGAAGTAATGAATAATTTTACAGCTTAGGTTATAATCAAAGTAATTGAGAATCATTTTTAGTAAGGAGTTAGGTGGATGGAAATCGATTTTTCTAAAAATTTGGCTACTTTGGTTAAAGAATATCCAGTAACCAAGGAAATCATGACTGAATTAGGTTTTTCTGATATTAATAAGCCGGGCATGCTACAAACAGCGGGACGTTATATGACCATTCCTAAAGGTGCCAAAATGAAGAAAATTCCGTTAGAAAAAGTGGTTAAGGCATTTGAAGCACATGGTTTTGAAGTAAAAGGAGTAGAATAAAATGGCGCGCAGCAAAGAAGAAAGAAAAAAGCGTATCGTAGAAATTCTTTCGATGCTACATGAAGAAGGGACATTTGAAGAAGCCAAACGTTTGTTTAACGAAGAATTTGATGGTGTGGATGTAACGGAAATCACTTCAGCTGAAAAATCCTTGATCCAAGGTGGTTTGAAAGCAGAAGAAATCCAAAAACTATGCAATATTCATGCTTCAGTTTTCAAAGGTTCAATCAATGATATTCATAAATCTGATGAAGCTTATGGCCAACCTGGACATCCAATTCATACATTAAAATTAGAAAATCAAGTCTTACAATCATTGATTACCGATGAAATTGATGATTTGATGGGAAAAATCAAAAAGGGTGATTGGCAGAAAAAAGAGCGGTTAGTTGCCGCGATCCAAGACCTAAAACAAATTGATAAACATTATGCTCGTAAAGAAACACTAATATTTTCTTATATGGAAAAATACGGGATTACAGCGCCTCCTCAAGTAATGTGGGGTGTTGATGACGAGATAAGAGAGCAAATCAAAGAATTACTCGCTTATGTAGAAAATCCTAAAGCAGCGTTTAATCCTCTTTCTGAAAAATGGGAAGCTGTAAAACATGAAATCGAAGAGATGATTTTTAAAGAAGAAGAGATCATGGCACCCATGACACTAGATGTTTTTAGTTTAAAGGACTGGGAAAATATCGCAGAAGATAGTTATGACATTGGTTATGCCTATATCCCTGAACCAGCTGTGTGGATCGCAGGCCCTAATGATTATGCCAAGGAAAAAGAACGAGAACCTCAACGACAGGCAGCTATCCAACAAGCCAAAGAAACTACCGAAGAAATTGCACAAGGTTTAAATGAATCAGAAACATCGGAAGAAGAAATGTATGATTGGCAAAACGTTGATTCTGAGAATACCGTTGTACTACCTACTGGCATTTTACAGCTAGATCAATTGCTCGCTATTTTTGAGGTGCTACCAGTGGATTTGACTTTTGTTGATCATAACGATCGTGTTCGTTTTTTCTCAGAAGGAAAACATCGCATATTTCCGCGGACAAAATCGATCATCGGACGAGAAGTTGTCAATTGTCATCCACCTAAAAGTATGCATATGGTCGAAAAAATATTAGAAGATTTTCATGCAGGAAGCAGTGATACGGCGGATTTTTGGATAGATATCAATGAACGTAAAATCTATATTCGCTATTTTGCCTTAAAAAATCATGAAGAGCAGTATCTAGGCTGTTTAGAAGTTACACAAGATATCACAGACATTCAAAAAATCAGCGGACAAAATCGACTATTAGAAGGCTATACAAAAGATTAATAAAGAACGCGCGTGAACTTTTATCGATAGTTTATGCGTGTTTTTTTGTGCAGTAGTCGCAGGGTTATATTTTAATGAATAACTGAGCCTATGGTATACTTGTACAAAATAAAAGGAGGACTTATATCATGTCTTTTAAAGATAGAGCCCATCATGCGCGTTACCGCAAATTAGTCAGAGGTGTTTTTATTTTCCCCATTATAGCTATTTTAGGATTTTTGGACCTTATTCCTAATGCAAGAATGGTAGCATGGGGATCATTAGCTATATTTGTTGTTAGTTTAATCGTCCTTTATGTTTCTTTTGGTGGAGAAGATGGTAAGTAGAAACAGAAATGAGCGCTTACGTGTTTTCCTAAAAAAGACAGGGAGTGTTTGTAAATTTCTCTCCTCATCTTTAGCATAACGGAGATTGTTATTGAAAAACACTCCCTGATATTGCGAACATGGGGAATGAATTAGTCTGTTACTCCTCATCTTTGGCTATTTTATTTGTTGCTTAATGTTCATTACTTATCTTTATATTCTAAAAGAAAGATAAGTGATGCTTTTTTATTAACTCATCTAAAACTAGTTATAAATTTTGTAAGCGAATTCTTAACAAAATAAGAAAAACAGGGATTTTTTGTTGCATAAAATAAAAGAAGATTTTATAATGGACTTAAAGATAAAATTAGGCGTACCTAAAAATATACAGTATGGAGGAAGACGATGATAGCATTTGATAAGATATCTGCTAGTTATGACGGAGTTCATCAAGCAGTGGAAGATGTGACTTTTAACATTGATCAACCAGCGATTATAGGTGTCATTGGTCCTAATGGCGCTGGTAAGTCAACCTTTATCAAAGCTGCCTTGCAATTGATTGAAGGCACTGGCACAACAACAGTAGATGGAGAGCCACTTCAAAAAAGACAAAAAGAAGTTGCTTATGTAGAACAAAAAAGTGATATCGATTATACTTTTCCGATCACAGTTCGTGAATGTGTTTCTTTAGGTTTATATCCGGACAAACGTTTTTTTGAACGGATAACAAAGGAAGATTGGAAAAAAGTTGATCATGCTTTAAGTTTAGTGAGAATGGAAGAATTTAAGGATCGACAAATTAGCGAATTATCTGGTGGACAATTTCAAAGAATCTTGATTGCTCGTACTTTTGTTCAAGACGCGACCTTTATTTTCTTAGATGAACCATTTGTGGGAATTGATGCAAATAGTGAACAAATTATAATGGAGCTTTTGAACGATTTTAAAACAAGAGGAAAAGAAATATTTATTGTTCATCACGATTTGAGTAAAGTTGAAAGATACTTTGATGAATTAGTTATTTTAAATAAAACATTAGTTGCTCAAGGGCCGACAGAAGAAGTTTTCAAGAAGACAAACTTGAAACAAGCCTTTGGCGATACGATATTTGTCGGAGGAGGTCAGTCAAATGATTAGTAATTTTATTGAAGGGTTGATGGATTACCATTTCTTACAAAACGCTTTAGTGACCTCAGTTGCCATTGGTATTGTAGCCGGCGTGATCGGTTGTTTCATTATTTTAAGAGGCATGTCTTTAATGGGAGACGCGATTTCTCACGCGGTTTTACCCGGTGTGGCTTTATCTTTTATTTTAGGCGTTCATTATTTTATAGGTGCGGTTATATTTGGGGTTTTGGCTTCGATACTGATTACCTATATTTCGCAAAATAGTACCATTAAAAGTGATACAGCTATCGGAATAACTTTTAGTTCATTTCTAGCTTTGGGTGTTATTTTAATTGGTGTAGCAAACAGTTCAACGGATTTATTCCATATTCTATTTGGGAATGTGCTAGCAGTACAAGATGGGGACAAATGGTTAACGATTGGTATTGCAGTATTTGTTATTGCTTTAGTTGTTATCTTTTATCGTTCTCTTTTAATTACATCCTTTGATTCCAACATGGCTAAAGCCTTTGGCATGCGCGTACAGGTTTATCATTATTTATTGATGATTTTATTGACATTAGTTTCTGTTACGGCTATGCAAAGTGTTGGTACGATTTTAATTGTCGCTCTTTTAGTAACACCAGCAGCTACAGCTTATCTTTATACTAAACGATTAAAAACTATGATTGTAGTATCCGCAATTTTAGGCGGTATTTCTTCATTCCTGGGTCTTTTTATCGGGTATAGTTTTAATATTGCAGCTGGTTCTAGTATCGTATTAACAGCGGCCTTTATGTTTGTTATTGGCTTTTTCTTGTCACCAAAACAACGCTTGCAACACGGTAAAAGAGCTTACTTTATTGTTGCACTGATCGCGGCATTATTTGCTGGTGGTATTGGTTTTTATGCTTACCAACAATCTTCGAGCGCTAGCCAAGATGATGATAAATTAGATGTGGTTGTAACGAATTCGATTATCAGTGATATGACCAAAGAAATTGCAGGAGATCGAATTGATTTACACAGTATTGTTCCTTATGGACGAGATCCACATGATTATGAGCCGCTTCCAGAAGATGTTGAAGAATCAACTGAAGCTGATTTGGTTTTTTATAATGGTTTAAACTTAGAAACAGGTGGCAATGCTTGGTTTAATAACCTGATGGAAAATGCGGATAAAGAAGAAGGCGAAGATTATTTTGCAGTAAGCGACGGTGTTGAGCCACTTTATCTAGAAGAAGGTGAGGATGAAGGTCAACAAGACCCTCACGCTTGGATGAATCTAGAAAATGGGATGACTTACGCAGAAAATATTGAAGAACAACTCAGTGACAAAGACCCGCAAAATGCTGATTACTATGAGGAAAATTTGGATGATTACCTAGATGAATTAGATGAGTTGGACCAAGAAGCCAAGAATAAATTTGATGATATCCCTGAGGATGAAAAATTACTGGTAACAAGTGAAGGGGCATTTAAATACTTCTCTGACGCTTATGATGTCCCTGCTACTTATATTTGGGAAATCAATACTGAAGAAGAAGGTACACCAGAACAAACAAAAAGCGTAGTTGACCAACTTGATGATACCAATGTCAAATCTCTATTTGTTGAAACGAGTGTAAATAAAAGCCCAATGCAAAGTGTTTCGCAAGATTCAGGAATTCCAATTCATTCTGAAATCTTTACCGATTCAATCGCTGAACCAGGTGAAGAAGGCGATAGTTATTACTCGATGATGAAGTGGAATATCGATAAGATCCATGAAGGATTGACACAAGATTAATATATAATAAAGCACCGTTGTAATAGTAGGTTTAGCTATTACAGCGGTGCGTTTTGTATGCAAATGACGTTTTATTGTTGTGCTATTTTTTTACTTCTAATATTAAAAATTAAAATAATTGCTCCAAAAACCAAACTTACAGTAGACCATATATTTAAATCTGCATATGAACCTGCCAAAATCAACCCTAATAAACCACCGATGACAAACATAATGACAGGGGCGTTTCCACGATGACTTCTTTGTACAATTGAAACAATGCCGGCGACAAGCATTAAAATCCCCAGTATCAAACCGCCTGAACCACCAGCTTCGCCATTTTCTGATAAAGTATTTCCTAAACCAGCAATCATTGATTGAAAACCAATAATTACAGATAATACAATACTAAATATTCCTATCACTAATTTCCCAGTTTTCATTTTTATGAAAAACCTCCTTATAAAAAATTTAATGCAAAAATAGTTTATCCTACTATATTTACATTACTTACAATAAAAACGTCTACTTTTATCATAACACAATAAAAAAACAGTTCAATTTTATTTTTTACACTTTTGAACTTAAATCCAAATAAAGGAAGGACCAAAATTTTGGCTGTTGGCCTTTAGTATGACGAAGTAGGGACCAACTATTTGGCATTTGTCCCAAGATTAGACAGAGTGAGGGCCATATTTTCGAGTTTTGTCCAAAAGTCAGACTAGGTAGGGGCCATGGATAGAGTAACTGTCCCAAAGTCTGGCAAAGAAGGGGCCATTCCTCTGGCTTTTGGACTAAAGTAAGCTCGGCTTTTGTGTCCCAAGTACCACAAAGAAGGGTCAGCAATTCCAGTTTCCTGACCTAAGTACAATAAAGGAGGGTTAGCAATAGGGATTTCCATACCCAAGTCCAGTCAAGGAGGATTAGTAAACAAGATTTTCTGATCCAAGTCAGGCAAAGAAGGGTCCGCAAATAGAATTTCCCTACCCAAGTCCAGCCAAGAAGGGTCAGCAAATAAGATTTCTAAACACAAAAGTAACCCCCATGAAAGCACTACTCGGTGTCATGGGAGTTATTCTTCTTGTTCTACTTCGGCTGTTTTTTTAGCTAAATGATAATAGATAAGTTCGGGTGGCACTCCAAATCGTAGTGGCAAAAGTGAGGTGCCAATCCCATTACTAATAGAAAGTAATGTTTTTTTACCTAACAAATACAAACCATGAGTATAGGTAATAGAACCTTTGATTTTATAAAAAAGGAAAGGAAGGCGAACTTGACCGCCGTGGCTGTGGCCTGCTAGGATTAAATCGAAATTTTGAATGTTTTCAGTATTTAATACACCGTCAGGTTCATGAACTAAGAGAAGATGCCATTGAGCTAAGGTACGTTCAAAACTGAACTTTGGATTTCCGCTTAAGCAATCATCCATTCCAGCGATATTAATGGAAACTTCATCATTTGAACCAAAAATCTCTTCATTTTCTAAAACGGTAAAACCGCCTTCGCTTAAGACTGTTTTGACAAAATAATAGCCCTCACTTCGATAATCGTGATTTCCTAAAACAGCAATTTTACCCATAGGAGCAGTCATCCTATTTAGCTTCTCAATCAAACGTTGCGTTTCTTTATGCGGCCATTTTTCATAGTTATCAATCAAATCGCCGGTAAAGACAATTAAATCCGGGGCAATATCCATAATAGAACGAATAACGCGATTAATACGTTGAGGTTTAAAATAGCGGGAAAAGTGGAAATCACTTAAATGACAAATAACGATGTTAGAATCATGTTCGTAAAGATCGAAGGCATTGGAAATATCCAATACTTTTTTTTTATTTTTTTTAATAAAATAATGTTTTTCTTTTAAACGACGCGGCTCAATGAAGACCATATAAAAGATCAGGCAAAAAAAGAGGAATAAAATTCCCAAGATAATGTACATGTACATATGTAATAGGTCTCCTTTGCCATTTTTTAAACACAACTATATATAGAATAATAGTGGAAATAAGAGAAAAATGCAATCGAACAAAGTAGAAAACTTACATATTGTTTGTGATTAATTAAAAAAAGCCCTCAGTTCTAAAATCGAGAAAAATATGCTAGGATATATAAGGAATTCAAACAGATTTTCAAATAAAAGGAGGAAATCTTTGTGATTTTTGATACACATACACATTTGAACGCTGAACAATTTGAAGGGATAGAGGCGGAAACGGTCGAACATGCCAAAGAATTAGGTGTTAGCGAAATGGCTGTTGTCGGTTTTGATTATCCAACAATTGAAAAAACAAAAAAATTAAGCCAAGAATATGATAATATTTACAGTATTGTAGGCTGGCATCCAACTGAAGCTGGAAGTTATAATAAAGAAGTCGAAAGCTATTTACAAAAAGAATTAGATAAAGAAAAAGTCGTAGCTCTAGGCGAAATTGGGCTAGACTATCATTGGATGGAAGACGATAAAGATGTACAGGAAAAAATATTTCGTCGCCAAATTGCGATTGCACGTGAAATGGGGCTGCCATTTAGTGTACATAATCGAGAAGCCATGGAAGATACCTACCGAATTTTAAAAGATGAAAAAATCCAAGATATTGGCGGAATTATGCATAGCTTTAATGGGGATTATGAATGGGCGCAACGATTTTTGGATTTGGGAATGCATTTGTCTTATAGCGGTGTGGTGACTTTCAAAAAGACACTGGATGTACAAGAAGCGGCGCAAAAAATGCCATTTGATCGGATGCTGGTAGAGACAGACGCGCCTTATTTAGCACCCGTTCCTTATCGCGGAAAACAAAACGAACCTGGTTATACTCGCTATGTGGTGGAAAAAATCGCAGAGCTAAAAAAACTCAGCGTAGAAGATGTAGCTAAACAAACCACAACAAATGCCCATGAGTTATTTGGTATTAAGCAATGACCCAAGAAAGAATTGAAGAAGTCATTATTGTTGAAGGAAAAGATGATACCAGACGTATTCAAGAAGTGCTATCGGCGGACACGATTGAAACCATTGGTTCTGCCATCAATGAGGAAATCATTGAACGTATTATTCACGCCCAAGAAACAAGAGGTGTGATCGTTTTTACCGATCCTGATTACTCAGGAGAGAAGATTCGAAAAATCATTATGGCAGAAGTTCCGGATGCCAAACACGCTTTTTTACCTCGGGATAAGGCTCGCGGAAAGAAAAAATATGCTAGCTTAGGGGTGGAACATGCAAGTGACGAGGCGATTTTAGCAGCCTTGCAACAAGTAGCTACTCCTTCTAAAGAAAACGATTCTCCTAAAATTTCACGGCAGATATTATTAGACTATGGCTTATTAGGTGGAAAACAAGCCAAAAGACGGCGCGAATTACTAGGCGATGAGCTGCGGATCGGCTATACCAATGGCAAACAACTTGAAAAACGGCTAGCGATGTTTCGTATTACAGAAGATGAGTTGGCAGAAGCTATGAAAATCGTGGAGGAAAATTTGTGAAAGATAATAGAGAAATAGCGGTACCTTCAAAAACCAAAGAAATTTTAGCACGTCACGGATTTACCTTGAAAAAAAGTCTAGGACAAAATTTTTTAACTGAACCTAATATTTTGCATAAAATCGTACAAACAGCAAACATCACAAAAGAAACCAATGTCATCGAAGTCGGCCCAGGGATCGGCGCTTTGACCGAACATTTAGCACAAAATGCCGCACAGGTCCTGGCTTTTGAAATCGATCAGCGATTACTCCTGGTTTTAGAGGATACTTTGCAAGCTTTTGACAATGTAACCATCGTGAATCAAGATGTTTTACAAACGGATTTAGTAGAAGTGACTGATGAAATTTTTTCCCAAAAATTACCGCTTAAAGTCGTTGCCAATCTGCCGTATTATATTACAACGCCTATTATGATGCATTTTTTAGCGTCATCATTAGCTGTGGATGAAATGATTGTGATGATTCAAAAAGAGGTAGCAGAACGCATCAATGCAGAACCTGGGACTAAGGCTTATGGTTCTTTAACTATTGCTGTTCAATATTATATGGAAACAGAAATTTCCTTTATCGTGCCTAAAACGGTTTTTGTACCACAACCTAATGTAGATTCAGCGATATTAAAACTTAAACGACGCGAGCAAGCTAAAGTGCAGCTCATCAATGAAAAAGCCTTTTTCAAACTTACAAAAGCAGCTTTTGAGTTACGTCGCAAAACACTTTGGAATAACTTGCAGCATACTTACGGCAAAGCCCCGGAAACTAAAGCCTGGCTGCAAGAATGTCTAGAAAAAGCTGCGATCGAACCTTCTTGTCGGGGGGAGACTTTATCACTAGAAGAGTTCGCCCGTTTGAGTAATACAATGGAAGAAAACAAAGAAAAGCACGAGTTGTCTTGACAGCCCGTGCTTTTGTCGGTAAACTAAGCTCAATTCAAAGGTGTTTTGTCAACTTACAACTTATAAGGAGAGCAAAAATGAAAACAAAACCTGTACAACAACTAACACTTTCAGCTCTGTTAATTGCTTTAGGTGTATTGATTCCTTTGGTTATGCCGCGGATCGTCATTGGTCCTGCCTCTTTTACTTTAGCCAGCCATGTTCCCTTGTTTGTAGCGATGTTTTTTTCACCGAAAATGTCAACGATCGTTGCTTTAGGAACGGCTTTTGGCTTTTTATTGACCGCGCCTTTTATCATTGCTTTGCGTGCGCTGTCGCATCTACTTTTTGCTGTTTTAGGTTCGATATATTTACAAAAAAGACCACAAATAGTCAATCAACCTAAAAAATTTCAACTGTATAATCTTATTATTGCCATTATTCATGCCGCGGCTGAAGTAGTTGTCGTCGCAGCTTTCTTTCTTTTGGGAGGAAGTCCGCAAGTAAGTTATGATACTTCAATGTTTACTTTATTATTTGTTTTTATTGGCATTGGTGGGGTTATTCACAGTCTAGTCGATTATAATATTGCTTATTTTATTGTAAAAACACTTAGTAAATCCTTCCCAGTTCCCATATTTAAAAAAGCATCCAATAAATAAGCAAAAGGACTTGTCGCTTAAAGATAAGTCCTTTTGCTGTGAATCACAACGATTCAACGACCGAAAGGGAGTTGAAAGTAAATGATGAACAGTACTAGGGGAGCGAAGCGCCCGTAGTGTCCGAAATATATCCACTATTTTCAATAAATTGAAAGAAAATTTCGAAAAAAACTTTACATTTCTGAAAATTAGGTATAACATTTTTTAAAATGTAAAGAAAGAAGATTGATAAAAGTATGACAAGGACACTGTACAAAAATGCCAAAGTATTTACAGGAAAAAATGAAAGGTTTGAAACTTTAGATTTTGTAGTAGACGACAAAAAGGGAAACTTTGTAGAAGATGAAAAAGCGGAGCAAACAGTCGATCTGGCTGGGAAATATGTAATGCCCGGGATGATCAATGCCCATACTCACATTGTGGCTGATCCTTATGGCAGAATTACCTCCTTAGGTGGGTCAGCCACAAAATCGCCCGCTTATACTTTCGTGGCTTTATCCAATTTACAAAAATTATTAACAGATGGCGTGACTTATATTCGCGATGTCGGTTCGGTTTTTGAGGTGGATATAGAATTAGCTGCACTTGAACGTCAAGGAGACTTGTTTTCTCCGGGGATCGTAGCTTCTGGTTACCCACTAACTATGACAGGTGGTCATTTCAGTGAAGGCTCTTATGAAGTAGATGGCGTTGATGAAGTACGCAAATATGCTCGTCTTTTACTTAAAAAAGGCGTTGGCAACGTAAAACTAATGGCCACTGGGGGCGTCTCCTTTGATGGCGAAACGCCTCATGATATACAGTTGACTGAAGAAGAGTTACGAGCCGCTGTTGAAGAAGCGCATCATAAAGGGCGCACAGCTAATGCGCATGCTCAAGGCACAGAAGGTATCCAGAATGCTTTGCGTGCTGGAGTGGATTCGATCGAACATGCAGTTTATCTAGATGATGAAACAATTGATATGTTTTTACAAAGAGGAACTTATATCGTGCCAACTTTAACTGCACCTTGGGCGATGATTCAAGAAGCTGATCAACTCCCTGCATTTATGGTGCAAAAATCATTAGAACTATCAGAAGCACATAGCCAAAGCATAGGAAAAGCCGCTCAAGCTGGTGTTCCGATAGCTATGGGGACAGATTCCGGTACGGCTTTTAACAACTTTGATAAAAACTCTTCTATTGAGCTTGAGTTGATGGTAAATGCCGGTGTAACAAATCTACAAGTACTACAAGCAGCCACCATCAACGCGGCGAAATTATTGCAAATTGATCAAAAAGCAGGGACGATTGAGGCAGGCAAACTTGCTGATTTTATTGTTTTGGATGAAGATCCACTAAAAGATATCAAAGTTATGCAAAAAGAAAAAACGGTATTTAAAAAAGGTATAGAAATAAAATAAAAAATGAAGTTAAACGTCCAAGTATGAATGCTTGGACGTTTTTTACAGAGAATTTACCTTTGAAAAGTGAAAGAATATAGATAATTTTAAGAAAATTCCCAAAAGTATTTACTTTCTAATAAATTAGATTTACCATATATTTTATATTTAAGGAGGGGTGTTATGAAATATTTAATAGCTTTTTTGCTTGTTATGGTATTTATCTTTATTGGTGAGTGGGTATCATCTTTTTCAAAGGCCTATATTCCATCGATTTTTATATCAGCCATTTTATTTATTATAGGGTTTTGGACTTTCTTACCTAAGGATATTGCAGTACAAGCATCTTTTGGCGATGAATTTATCGCTATTATCGTTCCTGTATTATTAGTTCATTTGGGAACAATGATGGATTTAAAACAACTTGCTGAACAATGGAGAGCCGTCGTTATCGCTTTAACAGGAGCACTGGGGGCCTCTATTTTAACTATGATCATTGGGACGATGTTATATGACTGGCATACAGTTGCAGCCACAATCCCTCCTTTACTCGGTGGCGTGGTTTCCACTGCTTTGATGACAGAAGGATTGCAAGCAGAAGGATTAACGATGTATCTTGCGCTACCGGTAGCCATGTATATTTTACAAAACTTTATTGGTTATCCGATGGTTTCTTTCATGTTAAAAAAAGAAGGGAATCGTTTGTTAAAAGAATACGATCCTACAGCAGAAACAGCTACAAATGAAGAAGAACAGAAAGAAAATAAGCAGTCTCAGAAATTCATGAAGATGCCCAATCAATATAAAACAAGTGCCTTTGTTTTAGCCAAAGTTGCCTTTGTCGGCTTATTAGCAATGGGCTTATCACAGTTAACCAATGAAGCGATCGATTCGAGTATTTGTGCGCTAGTTTTGGGCGTTATCGGACACCAAGTAGGATTTCTAGAAAAAAATGTATTGAACCAAGCCAAGGTCTTTAATTGGTTGATGTATGGTTTGATGGCTTATATCTTTTCCCAATTAAATACGGTAACCCCGCAGATACTTAAAGGGATCATTTTGCAAATTTTAATTTTACTTATTTTAGGAGTTTTAGGAATGTTTATCGCTTCCTCACTTTTAGCAAAGTCAATGAAAATGAGCACACCCATGGCTTTTGCTACTTCTTTAACAGCATTATGTGGTTTTCCATCAGACTACATTTTAACTTCAGAAGTCATTCAACATTTGACAAGCGATGAAAGAAAACGCGATTATTTAACGGATCATATGATGCCTAAGATGTTGGTGGGAGGTTTTGCTACAGTATCTGTAGCTTCGATCATTATCGCTTCGATTCTTCTTCAATTGCTCTAATAAAGAAAGGAATATATTTTGGTACACATTCTTCCTTTGAACTTGTACTTATGGTCAATGCTGGAGCGACCAGCCTATCCATACAAACAGCTAAACTTGCGGACTTTATTGTTTTGGATGAGGGTCCACTAGAAGATATCAAAGTGATGCAAAACGACAAAACGGTATTTAAAAAAGGAAAAAAGTAGAATAAAAAACTAAAAGTAACTCTCAGAAATAAAAGCAAAAAGCTTATTTCTGGGAGTTTTTCAGTTATAATTATACAATTATGCATTTTAATATTCACTGTTTTTAAGAAATTTAATTAAAAAAATATTGAAAAAAGGGAGGAACAAACGTATGATAGAAATGATAAAAAAAGAATGGGGTAAATAATTATGCAAGAAGAATTAGAAACAGTGGATAAAAAACGTTTCCAAATGCCGCATACTTATGTCATTATTTTTGGCATTGTGATTGTTGCCTGGCTGTTAACTTTAGTAATTCCGGCAGGGAAATTTAGCACAGAAGAAGTGGAATATGAGACAGGAGATGGCGGTACTGAAACCCAAGAAGTCTTACAACAAGATTCATTTCGTTATATGCATCCGCTAGAACAAGATAGTTTACGAACAGAATTAGAAGATCTAAGTCAAGATTCTGAAACTTTAGCTAATCTACAGGTAGAACAAGAAGATTTAACAGAAGTTTTAGATGAAAACCAGGATATTAGCTTAAGTCAGCTGGCTGCGATTGGTCTTTCTGAAGATGAGCTTTATGACCTTTATGGCGATAGTGTTTATGACACTTCGGAAAAATTGAACAAAACAGCAAAAGTATGGGGGACTGAGGATCACTATGGTTTTGGTGTTTTTAATTATTTATTTGAAGGGTTAGTCACCGGTGATCGTTTTAGTTCAGCCATCGGTATTGTAGCCATGCTTTTAGTGGTCGGCGGTGCTTTTGGTATTATTATGAGTACGGGCGCAATTGATGCTGGGATTTACGCTTTCTTACGTAATGCGAAAGGCATGCAGCATTTAGCTGTGCCTTTGATTTTTGTTGCTTTTTCTTTTATGGGCGCAACATTTGGTGCTTCTGAAGAAGTCATCGCTTTTGCGATTATTATCGTACCCTTTACGATTGCGCTAGGCTACGATTCGATTACGGCGGTGACCATTACTATTGCTGCAGCGGAGATAGGAAATGCTGCCTCCTGGATGAGTCCATTTAGTATTGCTATTGCACAAGGGATCGCCGGACTTCCAGCTTTATCGGGGGCTGGCTTTAGGATTGTCATGTGGATTGTTATTACTACGCTAGCTTGTGGCTATACTGTGCGTTACGCTAGAAAAATTAAGGCGAATCCGACAAAATCCGTCACATATAAAACTGATGGCTATTTCCGTAAGAATCTGGAAAATCAAAAGGAAGTTGAACGAGAATTTACAATAGGACATAAACTCATTTTGTTGGAATTATTAGTAGGTCTGATTTGGATTGTTTATGGCGTAATGGCACAAGGATTTACGATTCCGGAAATGGCGTCTCAATTTTTTGTGATCGGATTAGGTGCAGGTGTTATCGCGATTGTCTTGCAAGTAAACGGAATGAAAATTAATGATGTAGCGTCGGCTTTTCAAGATGGTGTCGCAGATTTAGCGCCCACTGCTGCAGTTGTAGGGATGGCTCAAGGAATTCTTTTAGTCTTAGGTGGTTCAGATGCTGGCAGTTATTCGGCTTTAAATACCATCTTGCATAGCGTAGGAGAACTATTATCAGGCGTTCCTTCTATGATTGCCGCTTGGTTTATGTATATTTTTCAAAGTCTATTTAACTTAATCGTAACCTCTAATTCAGGGCAAGCTGCATTGACCATGCCTATTATGGCGCCATTAGCAGATTTAGCTGGAGTAACAAGACAAGTGGCGGTACTATGTTTCCAATTGGGGGCAGGTTTTGTCGATGCCTTTACACCAGTTTCCGCTAGTTTAATCGGCGTTTTAGGAATTGCTCGTATGGATTGGAGCCAATGGGCGAAATTCCAAATTAAGATGCAAGGTTTCTTGTTTGTTATTGGAAGTGCCTTTATTATCGGAGCGGTATTGATTGGTTATCATTAAGGAGACGATGTAGATGAAGTTACTTAAACAAATTGCAACTTACGCGCCAGCATATCAAGGCGTAAAAGATATATTATTAGCTAATGATAAAATTATTGCGATTGAAGATCATATTGATGCTTCGATCACTGGTATAGATATCGAAGAAATCGATGGTAGAGGAAAAATTGCCGTGCCCGGTTTTATTGACAGCCATTTCCATTTACTAGGTGGCGGTGGCGAAAATGGCTTTCATAATCGTACGCCAGAGGTTCAATTGAGCCAGTTAACGACAGCCGGCGTGACTACAGTTGTTGGTGTGCTAGGTACTGATGGCGTGGGTCGTGATGATATGGCTTTATTGAGCAAAGCTCGGGGCTTGGAAACTGAAGGAGTTAGCACTTATATCTATGTAGGTAGCTATCGTTTGCCAGTAACAACGATCACTGATTCAGTTATTAAAGATTTAATGGCCATCGACAAGGTGATCGGTATTGGCGAAATTGCAATCGCAGATCATAGAAATGGCGCGCCTACTTTTACAGAATTTGCTCATGCGGCAGCTGACGCACGCGTAGGTGGTTTATTAGCAGGCAAAGCTGGTGTAACTAATATTCATGTGGGGCCCGGAAAATCACGTTTATCATTTATTCGTCAAGCTTTGGAAGAAACAGATATTCCAGTAAGTAATTTTTATCCAACGCATTGTGAAAGAAATGAAGCATTATTGGATGAAGCGATTAACTTTGCTAAAGCAGGCGGTGTTTTTGACATTACAGGAAGTGAGAACCCTGATCAAACCTATGAACTCGATGGTTCGATTCCTTTTCGTAAATGTCTAAAACGGGTTATCGATGAAGGATTGGACACTGATTGCATCACGATGACTTCAGACGGTCAAGGAAGCTTGCCGATTTTTGATGAGAATAACCATTTTGTAGAAATGGGTGTAGGTAGTTCCAAATCACTATTAACTGGGGTAAAAGAAAGCGTGGAAAAAGAAAATATCCCTTTAGAAATAGCTTTACAAGCAATCACAAGTAATCCTGCCAAATTGTTGAAGTTTGATAACAAAGGACAATTACATACGGGCTTTGATGCCGACCTTGTATTGTTGGATGAAAATAAGTTATCTATTGATACAGTCATCGCCAAAGGAGAAACAATGGTTGAAGACGGACAAGCAGTCAAATGGGGTACCTTTGAAAAAAATGAAGCATAAAATTTATTGCACCTTTTGTATTTTCTGACCTAAGTATGGTGAAGAAGGGTCAGCAAATTAGATTTTCTAACCCAAGTCAAGCAAAGAAAGGATAGCAAATAGAAGTTACTGCCCTAAGTAAATCAAAGAAAGGTTAGCAAATGAGATTTTCTGACTTAAGTCCAGCCAAAAAGGGCCAGTAAATAAAGATTGCTGACCGAAGTATAGTAAAGAGGGGTTAGTAAACAGGATATTTAAACCCAAGACTAGCAAAAAGGAAGGGCCAAAACTTTGCCTTTTGTCCCTAAGTCTAGCCAAGAAGGGACCATAAGAGAAGTATTTGTCCCAAAGTCAGCTCAAGTAAAGGCCAACAGTGGTGTCATTGTCCCCAAGTGCAGCAAAGGAAGGGCCACAAATAGAATAACTGGCCTAAAGTTTAACAAGGAAGGGGCCATGAGTCTGGCTTTTAGACTAAAGTCAGGAAAAAGAAGGGCCAGTAAACCAATAAAATTACACTTATTTCAAAAACAAATCCATTGTAGTTAACCAACAGCTGTGCTATAGTCTGTGTGGTGGATAAAACTTCCATTAATAAATCAGAGTAGAAAACGAAGCGTCAAGTGCCGAGAGGATGGGATGTTGCCTTTTGGACGAAGGACGAAAGTTCGCGGTTTTGTTTTCGCATTCGCTGCATTTTTAATGTAGCAGCTCTAGGCGACATTTTATGTCGTAAAAAGGAGATGCTAGTCATGACAAAAAAGATCAATGCACATATGATTACTGTGCTAGGGCTATTGATCGCACTAACTGTTATTCTGTCACGTATTTTCGGTTTTGAAACACAGTTTATCAAAATTTCTTTTGAATTTGTCCCTAAAATTATTATGGGCGCCTTATTTGGCCCGATGTGGACCGGAATAGGAGCTGTGTTAGCAGATACAATTGGTATGATGCTATTTGCTAGATCTGCGTTTTTTCCTGGATTTACATTGAATGCATTTATCGGGGGGCTAATTTATGGTTATTTCTTTTATCAAAAAGAAGTGACTTGGAAAAACGCTATTCTTTGCTCATTGTCAATTACTATTATTGTCAGCTTGATTTTGACACCGATTTGGTTAATGATTATGTATAATCAACCTATTACCAGCGGAGTAATTTGGGGCCCAAGAGTTATAAAAGCTTTAGTTATGTTTCCGATTCAATCAATTTTGAACTATGTTGTGGGACGTGCCCTACCTTTGAAACGATTGAAAAGTTACTTAAAAACAGTTCGTTAATTAAATGAAATAAAACATCCAAAAGTTGCCGCATTTTTTTGTGGTGAAAAACACCTTCTTTATCTAATAATAAGAAGGTGTTTTTATTAGATGAAATTTTGTTATTTTGTTAATAAGTACGTTAAAATAGAAAAGACAATATACGATATACTTAAAAATTAGGAGAGTAGAGATGAAGAAAAAAGGCGTTATTATTAGTTTAGTGGGTGTTTTGTTGGTGGTTTGCGCGGCTAGTGTTTGGGCGATGACTCGCAATCAGGAGACAAAAACTGCGACAAGTACTACAAGCAATTCTAGCTCACAAACAACGATGACTAGTAGTTCAGAAGAGGAAGATAATATTACTACAATGATCGATAAAATGTCATTAGAAGAAAAGGTTGGTCAGTTATTTTTTGCACGGACGCCACAAGAAAATCAAGTGTCTGATCTAGAAGATTATCATTTAGGCGGCTATGTTTTATTTGGTGAGGATACGGAAAATGCGACAAAAGAAAGCTTACAAGAGAAAGTCCAATCTTTTCAAGAAGCAAGCGATATTCCTCTTTTAATTGGCTCGGATGAAGAGGGCGGGACAGTGACACGGATTAGCAATAATCCTGAATTAGTGGACCAGCCTTTTAAAGGACCGCAAGAAATATATGCAGAAGACGGTTGGCAGGGAATTATTCAAGATACAAAACAAAAGGCAGGGATTCTTGCTGACTTAGGCATTAATGCTGGACTGTTTCCTGATGCTGATGTTTCCACAGATGAAGAGTCTTTTATCTATGATCGAACCATTGGAATGGATGCAAAAGGAACAAGTGAATATGTGAAAAACGTGGTAGAAACATTAAATGAAGCACAAAGCGGTTCTACCTTAAAACATTTTCCTGGTTATGGCGATAACCGTGATTCCCATGTAGAAATTGTGGAAGATGATCGTTCTTTAGATGAATTACGCGAAAATGATTTTCTACCCTTTGAAGCAGGTATTAAAGCTGGTGCAGATAGTGTGCTGGTCTCTCATAATATTGTAAATAGTATCGATCAAGAATCTCCTGCATCTATTTCACCTGAAGTGCATAAAATTTTGCGCGAAGAATTAAACTTTGATGGCGTAGTCATGACTGATGATATGGATATGGCTGGATTGGCTGATTTTATTTCGCAAGAAGATGCTGGTCTAGAGGCGTTAAAAGCAGGGAATGATATGGTGATGTCTTCTAGTTATCAATCACAAATTCCTGCAGTCATTCAAGCAGTGGAGGATGGCGATTACGCAGAAGAAGAATTGGACGCTTCAGTTGAGCGTGTGTTGGCTTGGAAAGAGGATTTAGGCATTTTATTTAAAAAATAAGTGATTCTTTCTTATAATGGAAATAGAAATAAGAAGGGAAGGATTTATGATGACATTGAATAACAATTTTCTTTTGAATGATGGAACGACTTTACCACACATTGCACTTGGAACAATCGATCTGCAAGGTGGCAAAGGATTTCATCAAGCCCTCGCTGCACTTGATGTTGGTTATCGCGTGCTTGATACAGCAACCAATTATAACAACGAAGGCATGGTGGGCGAAGTTGTTCGCCGTTCATCGATTCCTAGAGAGCAACTTTATGTAAGTGCAAAACTCCCTGGATTAGCGCATAAATACGATAAAGCGATCGCTCTTATTCAAGAATCACTTTATCGCACAGGTTTAGATTATTTTGATAAATTTCTTATCCATTGGCCTAACCCTAAAGAAGGTTTGTATGTTGAAGCTTGGAAAGCTTTAGTTGACGCACAAAAATATGGCTTGATCAAAACCATTGGTGTTTCCAACTTCTTACCGGAACATTTGGATAATATTATTGAAGCAACCGACGTAACCCCGGCAACCAACCAAATTGAACGTCATCCTTATTTTAATAATAAGGAATTGGTTCAAGAAAATGACAAACGCGGCATTTTATCTGAAGCATGGAGTCCGTTTGGTCGTGAAATCAACGATGTATTGACCAATGACACCATTAAAGAAATCGCAGAAAAATACGATCGTAGTCCTGCACAAGTGATTATTAACTGGGACAATCAAAATCATGTCTTTCCAGTTGTTCGCTCAGCTGATCCTAAGCATCAATACGAAAACTTTCATTATACAGACTTTGAATTAGCACAAGAAGATCTGGATAAAATTGATGCTTTAGACAAAGGCGAAGCAGGTCGTGTTGAAGGTCAAAATCCAAATGAATACGAAGAGTTTGTCTAATAAATGAGAAAGAGCATGTCTGTTTAGGCATGCTTTTTTTATTGGATTTACGAGGAGGGTAATCATGACATTGTAGGATAAATTTTATTTAAATGTTGGCACAACTTTACCCCATGTTGGATTAGGTACAGTTCATATTCAAGGTGATAAAGGTATTTACCAAGCTCATTTGGGTTATCGCATTCTCGATACCGCCACAGATTAATAATGAAGGTATGGTGGATAAAGCTGTTCGAAGCTCTTCTATTCCCAGAAAACAACTTTATATAAGCGATAAACTCCCCGGATTAGCGCATAAATACGATAAAGCGATTGCGCTCATTCAAGAATCACTTTATCGCCCAGGTTTAGACTATTTCGATATGTATTTGATCCATTGGGCCAGTTCTAAAGAAGAATTATATGTCAAAGCTTGCTAAGCCCTGTTGGATGCGCAGAAATATGGCTTGATTAAGACAATTGGTGTTTCCAACTTTTTACCTGAACATTTGGATAATATCATTGAGGCAACAGATGTAACTCCAGCAACGAATCAAATTGAACGTTACCCTTATTTTAATAATAAGGAATTAATTGCAGAAAATGACAAACGTGGTATCGTTTCTGAAGTTTGGAGTCCTTATGCCCACGAAATCAATGATACTTTAACCAATGCTACGATCAAAGAAATTGCTAAAAAATATGACCGCAGTCCTGCGCAAGTGATTCTTAACTGGGACAATCAACATCATGTCTTTCCAGTGGTAAGGTCTGCCAGCCAAAAACATCAATACGATAATTTCCACTATTTAGACTTTGAATTAGCTCAAGAAGATATGGATAAAATTGATGCTTTAGACCAAGGCGAAAAAGGCCGCATCGAAGGCCAAAATCCCAATGAATATGAAGAGTTTATATAATAATGAGGACAGTGCTTTTTCAGACATATGTTTTGAACTTGATTTCAGATTCTAGAAACAATAGACTTATGTGCTAAAATCAATGCTCAGGACATAGAAATGAATACGTGGCAGTTAAAAGCCTTTGTTTTATTAAAAATTTTGATAAAACAAAGGCTTTTTTATAATGAAATCATAAACGCTTACTTTTTAATAAAAGGACAAAAACAGTAAATAAATTCGTTTTTTTTTGAAAATTCTTGCGAGCTCTTTGATGATGGGGATAATAGCGATAAAAAATGACAGAGTATTTATAATAAATTTGCATGTTACCGGGATGTTTGTTAGTCTAGATAACATGTATTAACACTAAATTAAAAATGAGGAGTGTTTATTATGAGAGCAGACAAATCTGATCCATATGTCGAGGTGTCCGCCCATTATTAATTTTTTAGAAACCTCGATACCGATAGCTGACTGGGTAGATCGTATTGTTGATTGGTTAACTGAACATCTTGCCTTCTTTTTTTCAATGATTCAAACAATCGGGCAATTTGTGATGGATACTCTATCCAATGGACTATCCGTAATTCCGCCAATGATAATGATTTTGCTATTAACGGTAGCGACCTACTTTATTTTTAAAAAACGGTGGCAGATGCCCGTCTTCGTTTTGATTGGTTTATTATTTATTTACAATCAAGACATGTGGTCAGATCTGATGTACACATTGACATTAGTCATTTTATCAAGTTTAATTTCTGTAATGATTGGGATACCACTGGGAATTTTGATGGCTAAAAGTAATAAAGTAGAAATTGTCATAAAACCGATTTTAGATATCATGCAGACCATGCCTGGTTTTGTCTATTTGATACCAGCAGTCGCCTTTTTTGGCATTGGTATGGTTCCTGGTGTGTTTGCTTCAGTTATTTTTGCTTTACCACCAACTGTAAGATTAACCAACTTGGGAATTCGCCAAGTGGATGAGGAGTTAAAAGAAGCTTCCGATTCCTTTGGCGGAACGCTTTGGCAAAAACTTTATAAACTAGAAATGCCTCTTGCTAAAGGAAGCATTTTTGCTGGGATTAACCAAACCATCATGCTCAGTCTATCTATGGTAGTTATTAGCTCTATGATTGGCGCACCAGGATTGGGACAGGGCGTTTTAGCAGCAGTACAACGTTCTGAAGTTGGGAATGGTTTTGTTTATGGCGTAGGGATTGTTATTTTAGCGATTCTAATGGATCGTGTGGCGCAACGAATGAACCAACCCAGTAAAAAACAAGCCAATCTAACTGCCAAAACGACGAAGCGACGTAAGCAATTGATTGGCGGACTTGTTGTTGCAGCAGTTGCTTTGATTACAGTGCTTGGCTTAACCGCTCCCGGTCGTTCAAATAAAGGCACAATCACCTTATCTTATATCAATTTAGATACTGAGTTGGCTTCGACAAATGTCATTGCTCAAGTTTTAAGAGACGAAGGATATGAAGTAAATACAATCGCTTTAGATATTCCCGTGATGTGGGAAGCTGTAGCCAACGGCGAAGCTGATGCTATGGTTGGTGCCTGGCCGGCAACCAATCAAACCCAATATGATATGTTTGGCGGCCAAATGGATAAATTAGGCGCAAATTTAGAAAAAAGCGCCCAAACTGGTTTGGTTGTTCCTGCTTATATGGAAGATGTTGAAAGTATTGAGGATTTAACCAACCAAGCTGACCAAGAAATCGTGGGCGTTGAGCCCGGTACAGGGACTTCAGACGCTACTGATGAAACGATTGAGGCTTACCCGAATTTATCTGATTGGGAACAAATCAATTCTTCAACTGCAGCCATGATTGCTGAATTAGATCAAGCGATTAAACAAGAAGAACCCATTGTGGTTTCAATCTTTGCCCCGCATTGGATTTTTTCGCGTTATGATTTAACGATGTTAGAAGATCCCAAAGAAACTATGGGAGAACCTGAAAATATTGAAACCATGGCACGAGAAGGATTAGAAGAAGACGAACCAGAAGCTTATCAAATATTAGATAATTTTCAGTGGGAAATTGACGATATGCAATCTGTGATGTTAGAAATAGAAAATGGTGCTGAACCTGAAGAGGCGGCGCAAAACTGGATTAGTGAAAATCCAGAAAAAGTTGAGCATTGGACTGAATAAGTCGTAACGGAAAAAAACTGCAGGAATGAAAATTCTGGCAGTTTTTGTTTTATAAAAATAAGGAGTGTCTAAATTGAATAAAAACCGAATAGAAGTAGTGATTGCACATGGCTGATTTTTTACAACAAAAAATCCCGATTGCTCAAGCAATAGATGCGATCGTTGATTGGTTGACTGAACATTTATCTGGTTTTTTTAATCTTTTACAAACCATTGGTCAGAGCGTGATGGACGTCTTATCCAATACTTTGGCGGCAATCCCTCCGATATTGTTAATTTTACTAGTGACCCTTGCAGCTTATTTTGTCTTTAATAAAAAGTGGCAAATGCCTGTATTTGTTTTGTTGGGGCTTGTTCTTATTTATAACCAAGGCATGTGGGATGATCTCATGTACACATTGACGCTAGTTATTGTTTCTAGTTTTATCGCAATTGCAGTCGGTGTTCCTGTAGGAATATTAATGGCTAAAAGCGATAAAGCCCAAGTGGTGATTAAACCCATCTTAGATGTCATGCAGACCATGCCTAGTTTTGTTTATTTAATTCCGGCAGTTGCATTTTTTGGCATTGGCATAGTGCCTGGAACTGTTGCTTCGGTTATTTTCGCTTTACCTCCAACAGTGCGGCTGACTAATTTAGGGATTCGTCAAGTGGACACTGAACTAAAAGAAGCTTCTGATTCTTTGGGTGGTACAGCGATGCAGAAATTAATCAAAGTCGAACTTCCGCTAGCGAAAGGAAATATTTTTGCGGGTATTAATCAGACCACGATGATGGTTTTATCTATGGTCGTGATTGCTTCGATGATCGGAACACCTGGGTTAGGTCAAGGAGTATTAGCGGCTGTACAACGCTCGCAAATTGGTTCTGGCTTTATCTATGGTGTGGCTGTAGTGATTTTAGCGATTATGATGGACCGTTTCACCCAAAGTCTAAATAAAAACCGTGGAAAAAGTCAGAACGAAATCAAAGTAATGTCCAAGAAAAGAAAAGTATTTATAGGTGGTCTGACAGCAGCTGTGCTTGTTGTTTTAGCTATTATAGGAGGCGTATCGCAGGGAAGTTCAAATAAAGGAGCTATTACCTTAGCTTATGCCGAACAAGATGACCAAGTCGCATCAACCACTGTAGCCGCACAAGTTTTAGAAGAAGAAGGTTACAATGTGACCATGACAGCTTTAGATATTCCAGTAACTTTTGAAGCGGTAGCCAATGATCAAGCAGATGCTATGTTAGGCGCATGGTTGCCGACAACGCATGAAGCCAATTATGAACAGTTAGGAGACCAACTGGATAATTTAGGTCCCAGCTTAGATAAACAAGCGCAAAATGGCCTTGTGGTTCCTTCGTATATGGATGTTGATTCTATTGAGGACTTGACAGATGAAGCGGATCAAACTATTACAGGCGTGGAACCAGGTGCCGGTAATACCGCAGCGGCCAAAGCAACTTTAGAGGCTTATCCTAACTTGGCAGATTGGGATTTGGCTACTTCTTCTGCTGGAGCAATGACAACTCAGCTTGAAAGAGCGATGAGTCAAGAAGAAGAAGTTGTAGTATCTGCTTGGAGCCCTCATTGGATTTTTTCACGTTACGATGTGAAATTTTTAGAAGATCCTGAAGGCGGCATGGGGGGTGCTGAAAGTATTGTAACCTTGGCAAGATTAGGTCTAGAAGATGACATGCCCGAAGCCTATCAAATTTTAGATAATTTTGAGTGGGAAGTTGAAGATATTGAATCCGTGATGCTAGAAATGGAAGAAGGAGATGCTCCAGAAGAAGCTGCCCAACATTGGATAGATAACAATCCAGAAAAAGTGGAAGAATGGGTTGAATAATTTTGAACAACAAACGTTATCGTTTGGCTAGATTTTAAAATATGGTATGATAAACTCGAACTTAATTAATTGATGGCAAATATTCCATTTTTCAATATAGAAAGGAAGAGTGATCACTTTGAGTAAAGTTCGAGTAGAACATCTGACTAAAGTATTTGGTCGAAGAACCCAACAAGCACTTGATCTAGTAAAAGAAGGAAAATCAAAACAAGATATCCTAAAAGAAACGGGCGCTACAGTTGGTGTGCATGACGTTAGTTTTAATGTAGAAAATGGAGAAGTCTTTGTGATCATGGGGCTATCTGGAAGTGGGAAATCGACTTTGATTCGTCTGATTAACCGTTTGATTGAACCGACTTCAGGTGAAGTTTATATCGATGATCAAGAAGTATCCCAGATGTCGAAAGAAGATTTACGTGAAGTTCGTCGTAGCAAGATGAACATGGTTTTCCAAAACTTTGGTCTTTTCCCCCAACGGACGATTCAACAAAATACCGAATATGGTCTTGAGATACGAGGCGTGGATAAGGAAGAACGCCGGAAAAAAGCAGAAAAAGCGCTAGATAATTCCGGCTTGCTTTCGGTAAAAGATCAATACCCCAATCAATTATCTGGTGGGATGCAGCAACGGGTTGGTTTAGCACGTGCTTTAGCGAATGATCCAGAAGTCTTGTTAATGGACGAAGCTTTCTCTGCTTTGGACCCCTTGATTCGTCGGGATATGCAAGATGATTTGTTAGATTTACAAGAAAGAGTACAAAAAACAATTATCTTTATTACTCACGATTTGGATGAAGCTTTACGGATTGGTGATCGGATCGCTTTAATGCGTGACGGGAAAATTATGCAAATTGGTACCGGTGAAGAAATTCTAACCCATCCTGCCAATGATTTCGTTCGTGAATTTACCGAAGATATCGACCGTTCGAAGGTTTTAACAGCAGAAAATATTATGGAACCTGCGCTTATTAGTAATGTCGAAACGGATGGGCCCAATGTTGCCTTACAACGTATGCGTAAAGAAGAAGTGAGTATGTTACTAGCTGTGGATAGAAAGCGTCATTTAAAAGGAAGGCTAACTGCTGAAAAAGCTTTAGACGCTCGTAAAAACGAGAAGCCTCTTAGAGAGGTTGTCGAAGAAAATGTACGAAAAATACAGAAAGATACCTTAGTTACAGATATTTTCGATATGATTTATAATTCACCGGCACCACTAGCGGTGGTTGACGAAGAGGACCGTGTTGTAGGCGTTGTGGTCCGTGGTAGTGTGATCGGTGCAATGGCTGATACTGGTGAAGTAGAAGAAAATAAAGAAGAAACAACGAATGAGAACGAAACGACGGAGGACGAAGGAGTGGACATAGATGCTTGATTTTTTACAACAACAAATTCCACTAGCCCAATGGATTGATGCCGGAGTAGACTGGGTAACACAACATTTATCAGGGCTTTTTTCCTTCCTGCAAACAGTAGGGCAGGCAGTAATGAACTTTATGACCAATACTTTGTCAGCTGTTCCTCCCTTGTTATTGATGGTATTACTAGCGATTACAGCTTATTTTGTTTTTCATCGTAAGTGGTGGATTCCCATCATCGTCTTTTTAGGGTTATTACTTATTTACAATCAAGAAATGTGGCAAGATTTACTCAATACTGTAACGCTGGTAATTATTTCAAGTCTAGTGGCGATTGTTATTGGCGTGCCTTTAGGTATTTTGATGTCTAAAAGCGAAGTAGCCAAAAGCATTATTCAGCCGATTTTAGACGTTATGCAGACTATGCCCGGTTTTGTTTATTTGATTCCAGCCGTAGCTTTCTTTGGTGTAGGGATGGTACCTGGCGTATTTGCTTCAGTGATTTTTTCCTTGCCGCCGACTGTTCGGATGACCAACTTAGGGATTCGTCAAATTTCTACTGAATTAGTGGAAGCTTCAGACTCTTTTGGGGGGACACCTTGGCAAAAATTATTTAAGTTGGATTTGCCTTTAGCTAAAGGCAGTATCTTTGCCGGTATCAACCAAACAATTATGCTGGCTCTATCAATGGTTGTTATTGCTTCTATGATCGGAGCACCAGGTTTAGGTGTCGGAGTTCTAGCAGCTGTACAACGTTCTGATGTGGGAAATGGTTTTGTTTACGGTGTGGGTATTGTAATTCTTGCGATTATTATGGACCGTTTCACACAAGCAATGAATCGTCCTTCTTCTCAGCAAGGTCAAAGACTTTCTAAGAAGAAAAGGATGGCTATTAACGGAGCTGTAGCTATTGGCGTTATTTTCTTTGCTGTTTATGGCGTTTATCAAGCTTCATCCGGTTCTAATCGAGGAACAATCACTCTAGGTTATGCCCAACAAGATGACCAAGTGGTTTCAACCAATGTGATGGCTCAGGTTTTAGAAGAGCAAGGTTACAATGTGAATATGACTTCATTAGATATTCCAGTGGTTTGGCAAGCTGTGGCTAACGGTCAAGTAGATGCCAACACGGGAGCTTGGCTACCGATCACCCACCAAGCACAATATGAAGAGTTTAAAGATGACCTGGATGATTTAGGCCCACATATTGATAAAGAAGCTAAGTTGGGGCTGGTTGTACCTTCTTATATGGATGACGTGGATTCTATTGAAGATCTAGATGACCAAGCGAATCAGAAAATCACAGGGATTGAACCAGGTGCCGGTATTGTGTCCGCAACCGATGAAACGTTAGAGGCTTATCCTAATTTATCCGATTGGGAGCAAACCATTTCATCAACTGGAGCAATGAACGCACAATTAGAACGTGCGATTAGCTCAGAAGACGAAATCGTCGTAACCGGTTGGAATCCCTACTGGATATTCCAACGTTATGATTTGAAATATCTAGATGACCCTAAAGGAACCATGGGTGAAGCTGAAAGTATTGATACTATAGCGCGTTTAGGATTAGAAGAAGACATGCCTGAAGCTTATCAAATCTTAGATAATTTTGAATGGGAAGCATCAGACATGGAATCAATCATGTTAGATATTGAAGATGGTGCGGACCCAGAAGATGCTGCTAGTGATTGGATCGATGAAAATCGTGATAAGGTAGACAGCTGGGTAGAATAAAATAACTTTTAATAGAGCAGGCTTCCTGCTCTATTTTTTTAAGCTTTTCTGTCATGATGGCTTTTAATGGACAGATTTTTTGTTAAAAGTTATCCTTTAATTAAAGAAAGGAGAGGTTTAAATGCCAATTAAAAGAGCGACAAATATTGACAATTTAAATTTTGCTTATACGTTAGGAAGAGTCTCCTTAACTGAGTTAATTAAACGATTACCAGAAGAACCACGTCGATTTTATATGTTCGGCATACCAAATTATAATAACTTAGGGGATCAAGCAGTCGCCTATGCAGAAAAAGCTTTTTTCAAAAGAGTTTTCCCCGAAATTACTTATATTGAAATTTTGGAAACACAAACAGATCAAGCAATTAAAGAGCTAGAATTGATGTTACGTGATAGTGACATGATCGGCTATACCGGTGGTGGAAATATAGGCAATGTTTATTTGGACCATGAAGAACCACGGCGCAAGGTCTTTTCTACTTTTGTAAACAATAAGACCATTTCTTTCCCGCAATCTGTAAATTTTGAGGATACAGAACAAGGGCAAGAAGAATTAAGAAAGAGCCAAGAAGCTTACAATAAAAATCCTAATTTGACAATTGTTGCTAGAGAAACACAATCGTTGGATTATTTTAAAAAGAATTTTGACGCCAATGTGATTTATACTTCAGATATTGTTGCTTCACTTAAACCAGATCCTTCTGAATTTAAACGTGAGGGGGTATTGTTTATCATGCGGCAAGATTCGGAAAAAGTGGTAAATGAAAAATTGCTAGAACAATTAAGCTATAAACTAAATAATGTTGGCGATGAAGTGGCACAAACGGACACCGTTTTACCCTTTAAAGCTTCAGATAGTAATGCGGACACTGCAGCTGACTTAGATGAAGTACGTATTTCAGAACGCGGCTGGTTGATCGAGCGTAAATTAGAAGAAATTAAAGCCAGTGTAGCTGTCGTAACGGATCGTTTACATGGCATGATCTTTTGTGTATTGACCAAAACGCCTTGTTTGGTATTTGATAATAGCTATGGTAAAGCCAGTGCCTCTTATTATAACTGGTTTGAAGATTTGGATTATATAAAGCACACAACAGAAAAAGATCCAGATAAATTAGCACCTATGATTGAAGAATTAAAAGGTTACGAACATTCTTATCTACATGAATTTACGCATAGCTTTGATGAATTAATCGATTTGATCAAAAAATAAAAAGTTGTTGATGTTGACTTGTCTACGGACAGTTACCTTCAAAGAAGGGAAGATCTCAGTATGACAGTAAACACCTTAGCGGAAATAACAAATTTAAATTTTGCTTACACCATAGAACAACTTTCTTTAACCGAGCTTATTAAGCAGTTACCGGAAGATCGACAACGCTTTTACATGTTTGGCACGCCTATTTATAATAATTTAGGTGATTTAGCGATTAGTGAAGCACAGAAGCGCTTCTTTGTTGAAAATTTTCCAGAAATTGCCTATATTGAAATTAACGAACCACAGACAGAACAGGCGATTGAAGAATTATTACCACTGTTGCGTTCTGATGATATGATTGGTTATGTTGGCGGTGGAAATATTGGCAATTTGGACATTACGCATGAAATTGTTCGTCGCAAAGTCTTTTCTACTTTTGTTAACAATAAGACGATCTCTTTTCCGCAGTCTGTCTATTTTGAAGAAACAGAAGAAGGACAAGCAGAACTGTGCAAAAGTCAGGAAGCTTATAATAAAAATTCGAATTTAACCCTAGTTGCAAGAGATACGCAAACGCTAAGTTATTTCCAAAATCATTTTAAAGCAGATGCTATTCTTACGACAGATATGGTTTTATTATTACAAGAAAAACTTTCTGGAACTAAGCGAGATGGTGTACTGTTTATCATGCGAGAAGACGCGGAAAAAGTTACATCAGATAAGCTGATAGAGCAGTTAACTGCTAATTTAAAAAGCATTGGGGATAAAGTAGAAGCAACAGATACCGTGCTTTCCTATAAAGCTTATGATGTAAAATCGAAAAATAATCCTTCGCTTGATATTGTAAGAATATCCGAACGTCATTGGTTATTGTCACTTAAATTAGAACAGATCAAAGCCAAAGAAGTGGTAGTAACGGATCGTTTGCATGGCATGATTTTTTCGGCGATTACTCAAACACCATGTCTTGTATTTGATAACAATTACGGCAAAGCAAGTGCTTTTTACTATGATTGGCTGCAAGATTTGGATTACATTCAGTACACGACAGAAAAAGATCCGAAAAAATTAGCAGCCAAGGGGAATGATTTGAAAAAATACGAGCATTCAGATACACTTGATTTCTCGCATAGTTTTGATGCTTTAATCGATTTGATTAAAAAATAAAACAGAAAGGAGAGATTTACTATGAGTTGGTTATGGACAATTATTGTTGGTGGTGTGATCGGCGCGATCGCTGGCGCTATTGCTAACAAAGGTGAATCAATGGGCATTATCTTTAATGTGATTGCAGGCCTTGTTGGTTCCTCACTTGGACAGGCACTTTTTGGAAGTTGGGGACCTGCGATTGGTGGAATGGCAGTCATTCCTTCGATTATTGGCGCGATCATTGTGGTCGCTGTCGTATCATTTTTCTTAGGTAGAAGATAGATAGTAAAATCGTCTTGAGCAGTTTTTTGCCAAGACGATTTTTTTATGTAAAAAAATTTCTCACGCTATTTTTGCGTACTTATTAATAAATGAGTTTTAATAGGAGGCGCAAAATGAGAAAAGAGTCACACGAATTACAATGGCTAGAAACGGTCAGTCAACGAAAACAATTGACTGAAGAACAGCGACGAGCTTTACAAAGGTCGCAAAAAGGATTTCTAGGAGAACAGCAAATGGACCAACTTGCCGAAATGTTTTTATCAGGGAAGGTACTTGTCATAGATGACATTACACTACGATACCAAAATACAGTTGTCCAAATTGATAAATTGTTGATTATTGGAAACACTATCTATGTCATTGACGTGAAATTTTATCAAGGCAACTATATCTTACAAAATAATAGCTGGATATGTGGCGGAAAGTTTTTAACTACAAATATCTTGGAACAATTAAGAAAAGCTATGCGGGTAATCGTCAATATTTTTAGAGAACAGCAAATCGATTTGGAGGTAAAAGGCGTACTAGCTTTTTTGAACCCAAAATCAAGTATCCAAATAAAAGATCAAATCCCAGAAACTGTATTATCATTTAATGAAATTCCTGCCTGGCTATTAGGGTTAAATCAACAAACAGCCAACGAATATTACTATGATTGTCAATCAGTATTATTTCAGTATCGGATAGACAACTATCGTAGCCAACGTACTTTATCGATCGAAGAAGAAAAGCAATTACAAAAAGGAATTCGTTGCTCTCGCTGCCATCAGCTTAAAGTGGTGGATAAAAGACATACAGTTAGATGCGATTGCGGTTATGTTGAACCCAAAGAAACAGCTTATACTCGCACAATCTGCGAATTCGGCGTTATTTTCCATGATCAAGATTTAAAGCTAAAAAAGCTAAAGGAATTTTTTGGCGAGCAGGTGGATGAACATTATTTGAAGTATATACTTAAAAGACATTTTGTTTCAATTAAAAGTACGCCTAAGAAGAAGTTTGGCCATCAGAACAAAGGAATAATATTTGATTATTGGTTTGAAGACAAAATAAGATACTTTAAAAAACTAGAGAAAAGAATAGACTGGAGCACTCCAATTTTAAAAAATTGAATAAGGGAAAAGGAAAAGCTTACTCAATATTTACAAAACGAGTAAAGAAAGGCTAAAGCGTTACTCAATAAAAAAATGTTGAGTAAACGATTTGCGTTTCATTACTCAAAAAAGCTCAAAAAATTTAAGAAAGTAGATAAAACGAAGCGAAACGGAGAAAGTTGAGTAAGGGAGATGGAAAAGCTTGCTCAATATTTACAAAACGAGTAAAGAAAAGCTAAAGCGTTACTTAATAAGAAAATGTTGAGTAAACGATCTGTGTTTCACTACTCAATAAGTAAAAATCAAAAAATTGACAGCTCTAGCTAGACTTGTTAGCTTACAATAAAAGAGGTGACAGAAATGATAGGAAGAAGACGAGCCACTAAAAACTGGGCGCAAGCTTCAAAGAGACTGCGCACCGGACAAAAATCACAATCGAAGAAAAAACTGACAAAACAACAACGCAAAAAACAAGCTAGAAGAAAAGGTACGATGATAGGAGCTATTCGTTCAGCTTTTAGAAAATAAACAAGCTGTTCAACTGACGGAAGATGGGTGAGCTGTTATAATGTTTACGACAAGGAGGCGTTTGGACGTTATGAAGACGCTTATTATCGTATCTCATCCGGAAATTGATGAATCTGGCAGCCAGCAATATTTAAAAGAAGCTTTGCCAAATTCTTCAGACATTACTTTTCATCATCTGGAATCAACTTATCCAGAGGGTAAGATTGATATCGAACAAGAACAGCAACTCTTACAACAACACGATCGGATTATTTTCCAATTTCCATTGTACTGGTATTCTTCGCCGCCTATGCTAAAGCATTGGCAAGATGAAGTCTTAACTGAAAATTTTGCATACGGCTTTGGCGGAAACAAATTAAAAGATAAAGAACTAGGATTAGTTTTGGTCATTGGTATGCCCGAAAAAGAATACCAGGTCAGTGGTAATGAAGGTTATACACTTAGTGCTTTAACCACCCCTTATCAAGCGATGGCTAAAAAAACACAGATGAACTTTTTAAAACCTTTTCTCATTTTTCAATTCCACTATATGGAAGAAAGCGAAAAAATGCGGATGTTAATCGCCTATCAACAGTATCTGATGATTGAAAACTTTGATACCCTACGAGCAAAAGAAAGTTGGTTCTTACAACAACTTGATGATATGGATGAGAAATTTTTACCCGATGGCAGCCAATTCATTTTAGATCATATCAAAGAATTGATCGAAGATAATCGCATGGAATTGGATGAAATCCAGATGTATTTGGAACAAGCAGGAGGGTCTTTATGATGGAAGAAAATATTCAATGGTCATTAGACCAGCTGGACCAATTAATAAAAGATAGCCACGACTATAAACAAAAAGCCTTATTAATGGGGATAAAAGATTTACTCTTAGAACAAGAAAAACGTACCGAACAAATTCAAGGACAATTGGACGGTACGCTTTGGTCCCCCAATGATTGGGGAAGTTAAGGAGATTGCCGCTAAATCAACGGCGATCCTTTTTTATTTTGTTGCGCTATCCGAAACACTTTTGGCAACAATATCTACAACATCGGGATGAAAAACATCAGGTATAATGTAATCAGTACTCAATTCATCTTCAGGAATCACAGCTGCTATTCCTTTAGCAGCGGCGATTTGCATCTCATCAGTAATGTCACTAGAACGGGAATCTAAAGCACCACGGAAAATTCCAGGAAAAGCTAGAACGTTGTTGATTTGGTTAGAAAAATCAGACCGCCCAGTTCCGGTAATAAATGCCCCATGTTCTTTAGCGGCATCTGGCATCACTTCAGGTGTTGGATTAGCCATAGGAAAAAGAATCGGTTTTTCATTCATATCTTGAATCCATTCTGGATCTAAAACATTAGGCGCCGAAACACCAATGAAAACATCCGCACCCTTCAACGCTTCGTGCAAATCTCCTTTTTTATGAGATAAATTAGTGACCTGAGCAATTTCTCGATGACGCTCTGCTAAATCAGAAGCGTCGGATGAAATGATTCCCGTTTTATCTACTAATAAAACATCTTTAGCACCAGCAGCTAACAATTTTTTCGTAATCGCAATACCAGCCGCACCACCGCCATTAACCACAATTTCTACTTCACTAAGATCTTTTTTCGTTAGTTTTAGCGCATTAAATAAAGCAGCTAAAACAACAATAGCGGTTCCATGTTGATCGTCATGAAAAACAGGGATATCCAATTCCTCTTTCAAACGACTTTCAATTTCAAAACAACGTGGCGCCGCGATATCTTCTAAATTAATGCCACCAAAAGTAGGCGCTATTGCTTTGATATGAGAAATAATTGCTTCGGTATCTTGAGTGTCTAAACAAATAGGAATCGCATCAATACCCGCAAATTCCTTAAACAAAATCGCTTTACCTTCCATAACCGGCAAAGCAGCTTCCGGACCAATATTGCCTAAACCCAACACTGCAGAACCATCCGTAACCACTGCGACCATATTTTTCTTGGAAGTATAGTCATAAACTGCATTTTCATTTTTGGCAATCGTACTACTGACTTCAGCAACTCCTGGTGTGTAAGCAATCGCTAAATCTTCTCGGCTTTGTACCGGAACTTTAGATTTTATTTCAAGCTTCCCACCTTTTTCTTGGCTAATTTTCAGCGCTTCTTTTTTTACATCTGCCATTTATTTTTCCTCCTTCAATTTATCTCTATATCTATTGTGAAATAAAAAATTTACTTTAGCAAGCTATTTAAAAAAAGACAACTTGATTTTCTAAAAGTTTCTTTTATATTGTGATATAATAAACTTGTTAAAATTAACTTTAGAAAGGAAGAGATTAACGTGTTAGCTAAAATTGTATACGCTACCATGACAGGGAATACAGAAGAAATATCGGAAATTTTAGAAGAAGAATTTCAGCAACAGGGGGTAGAAGTCATACGAATGGAGGCTGATGATGCGGATGACGCAGATGAAGAAGCTTTTACCGACGCCGATATTTGTGTTATCGCGACCTATACTTACAATAATGGCGAAGTACCGGATAACTTTGTTTACTTCGAAGAAAATTTAAGAAAACAAGATTTGCAAGGAAAAGTTTATGGTGTAGTGGGCAGCGGAGATAAGGAATATCATTTTGCTACCTATTGTTTTGCCGCTGATACATTTGATGAAGATTTCAAGCAAGCAGGGGCGAAAAAAGGAACTGATGTAGTAAAAATTGACAATAAAGCAGACGAAAAAGACAAAGAAGTATTAAAAGAATTTGTTATAAATTTAATTAATGCATAAATTTTTTAGAAAATATTACAACTCATTCTCGTTTTATATAACTAAAGCTCCATAAAGATGCACTGAATTAGCATCTTCATAGAGCTTTTTCGTTATTTTCAGGCATTAAAAGTGACAGAAAAAACCAATTGACTTTCTAAAAGATTACTCACTTTGTCTATCTTTTTGTGTTTCATATCTCCCTTTATCTTCACTAAAGAAACGATTGTATCTTTTCTTGAAGCGATCAAAAAGATATTGTACGCCAATTTTAAGTAGACTGTAAATCGGAATCCCGAACAAGACACCGACAAAACCGAGCAAGTCTCCCATAACCAGTACAACTAACAAAATTGTAAGAAAATGTAGTTGCAATTTATCGCCCATCACGCGCGGCATCACAAGATTGCCATGGAGTGCTTGAATCACAAACCAAGCGATCACAAAGATGACGGCTTCTAAAAGTGATTGTTGAAAAGCGATAATCAAACCAGGGAAGAAGGAAATCACTGAGCCGACATATGGAACAATACTTAAAATCCCTACTAAAAAGGCCATCACGGTAGCGTAATTTAAGCCGATTAATAAGAATGTTACCCAATACATTATCCCTAAAACAGCGCTGGAAACAAGCTGTCCTTTTAAGTAAGCACTGAGTTGTTCGTCACTTTTTTTGACTAACATGGTGAAATCATCCCGAAAGTTAGGTGGCACGATTTTTAATACCGCTTGAGAAAATCTTTCTGTATCTTTTAATAGGAAGAAAGCCAACACTGGACCGATAAATAAGGTCATAGCAGTTGCGGAAACGGCTGAAAAGACACTACCTAAACCAGATAAACCTTCTTGCCAATTATCTTCCAAAGCAGATAGCGTGTTTTTAATTAAATCATTAGCAGAGTTGGCTAAATCATCTAATTGATCTTGGAAAGGTAACTGTCCGACAATGGATCGGAAATTTTCTTGCACGCTGTCTAACATGGAAGGAAATTGCTGCACCAACTCTTGACCTTCACGTACCAGCGAACGAACCCCGAAAAATCCTAACACCCCAATTAACAAAATAGCCAGGACATAAATTAAAGTAACCGCCCAGGTACGCGACATCTTCTTTTCTACCCAATTGACAAAAGGTTTAAATATATAATAAATAACAATAGCAAAAATGATTGGGGGTAGAAAGGTGAGTAAAATCGTAATAAAAGGTACAAAAATAAATGAAACCTTATTTACAAGAAAAATAGCGATAGCACTTAAGATAATTAATCCAAGGACATAATAGGAAGTTTTGCCCCCTAAAAACTGGATCAAACGATTCGTTTTTTTCTGTTCCATGTACTAAGCGCCTCCTTAAAGTAGTTAAACATTATCATTATAGGAAAAAACAAAGAAATTCTCAAACAATAGCCATTTAAAATCTAGACTAGTTTACCAAATAGTCCAACACAGGGAGTGAAAAGCGGATTCTTTCTCCATGTTTTTTAATATAAATATCCGCACTTCATCAAAAATTTGCCGCAAAAAAGCAAATCGCATCTTTTGCGTACTTTATTAAAGAAAGCAAAAAATGATGGAGGATGAATTTATGAAAAAAACAATCAAATGGAGTTGTTGTTTATTGGCATTATTGCAATTTTCAACAGGCACAACTAGGGTTATGGCTGATTCGTTTAAAGAAACTAGCGTAGAAAAAATGAGCCAACCAGCAACAAAAAATCAAAAAGAAAAAGGAGATCAAACGACTTGGCAACTGATCACTTCTTTAGGAGAGGAGGCCAGAGAAATTGCGCAAGAAGAAGATTTATACGCTTCAGTTATGCTAGCTCAAGCCATTCTAGAATCAAATAGTGGTCAAAGCCAGCTGAGTCAAGCACCTTATTATAATTTATTTGGGGTCAAAGGACAAGGCGCTTCTTTCAAAACTTTAGAAGAAGATAGCCAGGGGAAAATGTATACGACACAGACAACATTTAAAAAGTATAATAACTACGAAGATTCTTTACGTGATTATGTAAAACTTATCAAAAATGGCATTATTGGCGATAAAAATTTTTACCAAGGAAGTTGGAAGACAAAGGCAGAAAATTACCGTGTGGCAACACGATTTTTAACTGGCCGCTATGCGACTGACCATAAATATCATGAGAAGTTAAATCAGCTGATCGAAGACTATGAGCTCACACGTTATGACCATAAACAGACTTTAGTTTCTGAAAAAGCTGACTATATCCGACCGCTAGACTCTTTTAAATTGACTTCAAAATACGGCAAACGTAATGATAGTTTTCACAGAGGTGTTGACCTAGCTGCACCCCAGGGAACAAAAATCAAAGCAAGCAGAGAAGGAAAAGTGACACGTGCTGCATTTCATCCATCCTGGGGAAATTACGTTACAGTTCAGCATTCTGACGGCTTAACGACGCTTTATGCACATTGCGAGAAAATAAATGTCGAAGTAGGACAACTAGTCGAACAAGGAGAAAAAATCGCTAGCGTTGGTTCCACTGGGCATAGCACAGGGCCACATTTACATTTTGAAGTCAATCGGTCGCAAAATTTAGAAAAAGAGCAGCTGCTGGATCCGGTGGAAGTGTTGGGAGAGGAAGCCTTTGAATGATTTTATGAAGAAATATGATTTCATGTTTTTCTAGAGAAATCAGCAATTGAGGAAGGGAACTTTCAAAAGCTGTTTTTGAATTGATGAATATTTTTCATACGCTGCCTCAATTATTTTATAAATGAAATGGTTGTTATAATGAGTTTATTAATGGTATAAAATGCAAAATTGACGATTTGTAGCTTATAGGCTACAATAATGAGAGAAATAAGGGATGCTAGCCAAAAATAGAAAACGTTCATTTTTTGCAAATAAACCAAAAAGGGATGATAAAGTTGAGTAAAGTTGATCAATATATTGCTGATTATTCGCAAAATGATCCAGATTTTAAGCAAGCAATACAAGTTGAAGATACAATATACCAGTTGGCACAAACTGTTCGACAAGTTCGTAAAAGAAATGGATTAACACAGAGTGAATTGGCAGAGTTATCAGGCATTAATCGTGTAACGATCTCAAAAATAGAAAATGCTGATATGAATCCATCTTTCGCGTTGGTAACGCAGCTTTTAAATAGTATACAAACTTCTATTGAGTTTAAAACTAAAAATGATGAAAAAGTGACTTTGTAAGCTGTGCTTATGTCTTTAAGTGAAGAAAAACAAATTGTTGTATAAATTTCAATTTACTTAACTAGCAAAATGAAACAAGCAGTAGGAACAGGTGAAAAAAGTTCTTGCTGCTTGTTTTTTTATAAAAAAAAATTGACCTTTTTTGATGTTATTTTTTTAGAGAAACACAACAGCAAGCTCGAATGTTTAAACTTTCTAATTGAACTAAAAATCTTAATTACAACTAATACAAAAAAAATTACTAAAAAGAAGTATGATAGTTTCTATGATAAAAAAACATTAGTCATAATCTTATATATACTTCTCAGAAAAATAAAAATATAAAACAATAATAAGATTTGTTTGTAAGCGTTATTAAATAAAAATTTCTAATCTTTTTAAAATAAGGTAGTGTTTTTTTATTATTTACAAAGTTGGTATAAAAGAAATTTTCTTTAATAATCCTTTTTATTTGTTCTTGTTTTAGATATACTAATAATGTTTGTAACTGAAATTTGAAATTTCTGTGAAAAAGGAGTGTTTATTTCTTAATGGAAAAGCCATTGTTTAAACATGCCGGTGTATACGTAACAGCAATTCTTGCACTGGGGATTTGTGTGGGAGGTTACTATGTAACAAACCAAAGACAATATCAAGAACGTGTGGCTTATGCGAGTGAAGCAGGGTCGCAAGCAAAAAATGAAATTCAAGAGTTCGCGCAACAAACCGAAGCGCTCTATCAAGAAGAGGAGCCAGCGTTATTAGAGGAAGAAGCTAGCGTGTCAGAAGTATCTTCTCTACAAAGTGAAGTGAATCGAATTCAAGTTTCAGCTGAAGATTTTCAAATTGAAGAAGATTCGATGCCTGAAGATTTGGAAGAAGTCGCTGCGGAAAAAGAAGACCTTAGCAATCGTTTAACAGAGGCAAATGATAAGTTACATATGCAAGAGCAAATCGATGCTTTTTTTGCTGAAAAGACACCTAATTGGCAAGAACTTACAGAAGATGTCGTCATTAAAGAGGACTTGCAGCAAGAAACTATCGATGAGGTTAGCGAAAATTTTAGTTTCTTTTCAGAAGATCAATGGCTGGAATTAGCTAAGTCTTATGCCCAAAGTGCAAATGAACAGCTGCAAAATATAGAAGAAATTCAAAAGAAGCTAAATGATGCTAAAGAGCAAGAAATTACTTATGAGCAGTATGCTAACTTAGCTGCTCAGATTGAAGAAGTTCGTAACCCAGAACAACAAGAAGAATTTGAACAAGCAGCAGACGAATTAGGTCAACGATTTGGGGTATCTACAGAAGCGGCTGCAGCGGAAAGTACAGAAACTTATTAAAAATGTTTCACTTAAACGGAGGAAAAGAATATGGCAAGAAGAAGCCACAAAAAAACAAGCGGCGGAAAAAAAGTTCTCCGCATAGTACTCATTGTGTTACTTATTTTAGTTTTAGCAATTGTTGGAGCCGTAGCCAAGCTTTATTTTGATGTTTCAGGTTCAGTGGATCGGACCTATGAATCAGTTGATCGAGACAACGGACGAGATGTGAACTTCAGCGATGAAGAACCATTCAGCGTCTTGCTCTTAGGAATCGATACCGGGGATTTAGGGCGAACTGAGCAGGGACGCTCGGATACTATGATGGTCGCAACTGTTGACCCACAAGAAAATAAATCGACGCTAGTAAGTATTCCTCGAGATACTTATGTTGATATTGTCGGACATGATACCCAAGATAAAATCAACCATGCTTATGCTTTTGGTGGCGCGTCCATGTCTATGGATACCGTTAGTGAATTTTTAGATATTCCAATTGATCATTATGTTTCCATCAATATGGAAGGAATTAAAGAATTGGTGGATGCAGTCGATGGCGTTGATGTCAATAATGATTTAGCCTTTGAGCAAGATGGCCATACGTATAATTTCGGTAAAATTCATATGAATGGTGAAGAAGCCTTAGGATATCTAAGAATGCGACATGAAGATCCTGAAGGTGACTACGGACGACAAAAACGGCAACGTAAAGTAGTTGAAGCTGTTATTGATAAATCTCTTTCGCTTTCCGGAGCGACGCAATATCGCAGTATTTTAGATGCGATGGAAGACAATATGAAAACTGACTTAAGTTTTGGCGATATGAGAAGTATTGCCCTTGATTACCGCGGAGCCTTTTCAAATATTGACCAATTGCAATTACAAGGAGAAGGCTTCAACCAAGACGGCGTTTCTTATCAGCGAGTCGATGAAAATGAATTAAAAGAAGTGCAAGAAAACTTACAGGAACAACTAGATCAATAGAAAGTGGAGAAAAAATGGAAGAGACGATTAGTTTAAGTGAAATTTTCGACGTATTAAAAAAACATTGGACCACCATTTTAACTAGCTTGTTTGCTGGTTTAGCCTTAGCTGCTGTGGTCACATTTTTTATCATGACACCGCAGTATAACTCAAGAGCGCAAATGATTGTCGCTTTACCCCAAGAAGAAAATTCGGATGAGAGTCTGAATACAGTAAACTACAATTTACAGATGTTAAATACTTATAAAGATATTATTGAAGAAGGCGATGCACTAGCGGCCAATGTGCAAGAGCGTCTGGCTTCTGACTACGATTTAAATATGACGATTCAAGAGATTAAAGACAGTATGGAAGTGGAACAATCCGAAGAATCCCAAATGTTTTCCATCGTAGCTACAGGGGAAAGTGCGGCAGATGCCGAACATATTGCCAATACGGCAGCAGAAGTCTTTCAAGATACGGTTCAAGATGTGTTAACGAATGTCGACAAAATCACGATTGTTTCCCAGGCGTCTGCAAGTACCAGACCGGCGTCACCGAACAATATGCTGAATTTAGCTATCGGCCTTATCTTAGGGCTGTTAGTTGGTATTGGCTTGTCCTTCTTAATGGAAGTACTCGATCGCACAGTGAAAGATAGTCGCTATATTGCGGATACTTTAGGAATGACGGTGCTTGGTACAGTGCCGAAAATGAGTCAAAAAGAAATTGACGCAACCACTAAAAAGTTAACAGCGGCTAGACAAAATAATAACGACCAAGAAAATAACGGAGACGACGCACAACGCCGCAGCCGTACACGTGTATAGGAGGGAAATGAGATGAAAAGAAAAAATGAACGTAAAGGTACACAGACGCATGCTGTTAGCTTAGTCTCATTGATTGATCCTTCTTCTCCCGTGGCTGAGCAGTACCGCACCATTCGTACTAATATCCAATTTGCTTCTTCGGCGGACCAACAGGTGAAAACAATCGTGGTTACTTCTTCTGGCCCCAGTGAAGGAAAATCATTAACTTCGGCAAATTTAGCCGCTGTTTTCGCACAAGCTGGACAAAGAGTGTTACTTGTTGATGCCGATTTGCGAAAACCAACGATCCACAAAACTTTTCAGTTAAATAATGAAGCTGGATTGAGTACGGTGTTAAGTACCGGCGTAAAAGCGGGAGAAACAGCGCAAAAGACTGCAGTGGAAAATCTGTCTATACTAACAAGCGGTCCTAAGCCACCGAATCCGTCAGAGCTATTAAGTTCTACCAAAATGAACCAAATTATGGAAGAAGCACGTAATATCTTTGATATAGTGATTTTTGATATGCCTCCGGTTGTTGCGGTAACGGACGCGCAAATTATGTCTTCTAAAGCAGATGGGACGTTACTTGTTGTGCGGGAAAACTGGACACGTAAAGATGCTTTAAGTAAAGCGAAAGAGCTATTAGATTTAGTGCAAGCTCGAGTATTAGGGGTCATTTATAATGGTAGTGAGCAAGGAAAGGACAAGGCTTACTACTATTATTCGGATTAGCAGAAAGGGATGGTTGTAATGATCGATTTACACTGTCATATTTTGCCAAACGTAGATGATGGCGCAGAGAATATGGAAACCAGTTTAGCCATGGCTAAAGAAGCTGTGGCTCAAGGAATTACCCATATTTTATGCACCCCGCATCATAATAATGGACGCTACGAAAATTCAAAAGCGACGGTAATACCAGCCGTCGCTTTGTTGCAAGCAGAGTTAGACAAGCAACAGATTGAATTAACGCTATTTGAAGGTCAAGAAGTTCGTATTACAGGTGATTTATTGCAAGAAATTAAGGATGATCGTATTCTTTTTACTGATTTATCGAATACTTACTTATTAATCGAGTTACCTACGATGGATATTCCGGCTTATACAGAAGAACTTTTTTTTGAGCTAAGAACACAAGGTAAGGTTCCCGTGATTGTGCATCCGGAACGTAATGCCAAATTTAGGGAAGATCCCAATCGTTTACTTCCTTATTTAGAAATGGGTTGTCTGGCCCAGTTAACGGCACCAAGTTTGGTAGGAACCTTTGGCAAATCCATTCAAAAAACAGCGCAAGAAATGGTAGATCATCACTTAGTCCAGATGGTAGCTTCGGATGCGCACGGAGTGAATAAGCGTAGGTTTCATCTGCAAGAAGCTTATGAGCGAATGGAAAAAGAAAAAGCGGAGTTAATGCAACAAGTAGCTAAAGATGTGATTAATGGAGATAAGGTGAGTTATCCATCACCTGAAAAAGTGAAAAAGAAAAAGTTTGGTTTGTTTTGAGGAGATGTTGGTGTGTTTGCCTTAACACGAAAAAGGAAAATCGCGATTTTAATTGTGGTTGATTTAACACTTATTGCGTGTGCCACAATCGCGGGTTATTTATTTTTAAATCCATTTATACCGATCCCTATTCCTTTTATTAGTCGTTTATTAATTTCAAGTATGATCTTATATTTAATTTTTGGTTATGCTTTTCGCGTGTTTACGCGGATTAATCGTTATACGAATTTAAGAGAGATTTTGGCAATCCTTCTAGCGACCACAGGAACAGCACTTGGTAATGCAATTTACTTATTAAGCTTTAGTGAGGCCTTTAGTAAACGACTAATTTTATTTACTTATATTTTGTCCGCTTTTTTCATTATTTTAAGTCGATTGGCATGGCGTTTATTTGTTGAACGTAGGAATATGCATACAGCTAAAGATCAGCCAGCAAAACGAACACTGATTGTAGGAGCTGGAGAAGGCGGACGAGTTTTATATAACTCTTTTTTGGGGTCTAAAACAGCGAGTGATATTCAGGTTGTCGGCTTTGTCGATGACGATCCTAATAAGCAAAAAGTGTATCTATCAAATGTAAAAGTATTAGGGAAAATGAAAGATCTTCCACAATTAGTGGGAAAATATCAGATAGATATGGTGACGATTGCAATTCCTTCCTTACCAAGGAAAAGGCTGCGGGAAGTTTTTGACTCGCTAGAAAATAATCAAGTAACAGTCAATACCATGCCGTCAATGGAAGAGATGGCTGCAGGGAAGATTAATATTTCTAAGCTAAAAGAAATTGATGTGGTAGACCTATTAGGTCGTGATGAAGCCAAGTTAGATGTGGCTTCGATCAAGGATCAAATTACTGATAAAATAATTCTAGTGACTGGAGCAGGGGGTTCGATTGGTTCTGAAATTACAAGACAAGTCATTCAATTTAACCCGCGACAGCTCATATTATTGGGACATGGGGAGAACTCGATTTACTTAATTCATCGAGAATTGAGCGCCCGCTTCAAAGAAAGGACGACAGAGCTTGTACCGATCATTGCCGATGTACAAAATCGCGAGAAAATCTTTGAAGTCATGAGTAAATACCAACCAGACATTGTCTATCATGCCGCTGCACATAAACATGTTCCTTTGATGGAATTTAATCCAAAAGAAGCCGTGAAAAATAATGTTTACGGTACAAAAAACGTCGCTGAGGCAGCGAAAGCTCACGCAGTAGAACAATTTGTTATGGTCTCTACGGATAAAGCCAATAATCCACCCAATGTAATGGGTGCAACCAAACGAATTGCCGAAATGATCGTCACCGGAATGAATGAAAAAGAAACAACAAAATTCTCAGCGGTACGTTTTGGCAATGTCTTAGGCTCGCGGGGGAGCGTCATCCCGTTATTCCGGGAACAGCTCGCGAATGGTGGACCTTTGACTGTGACAGATTTTCGTATGACGCGTTATTTTATGACGATCCCAGAGGCAAGTCGATTAGTCATTCAATCGGGTGCCTTAGCCAAAGGTGGCGAAGTATTCGTCCTTGATATGCACGAGCCGGTGAAAATTTTGGATCTAGCCAAAAATATGGTACGACTTAGTGGTTATTCCGAAGATGATATAGAAATCGTAGAAACAGGTATACGTCCTGGTGAGAAACTTTATGAAGAATTGTTATTAGACAAAGAGCGTAGTGAAGAACAAGTGCATGACCAGATTTTTGTGGGGAATGTGAATGGCTATTCTTTAGAGGAGGTCTTAGAGTTTGTCAACGATTTACCTGAAGATGATGGGCAATTAGCAAAAGAAGTTGTCGACTTTGCTAATATGTCGAATCAATAAAATAAGATGGTTAAAACATAATAACTTTATTTATAGTTTAAAAAGTAGTTTTGAAAATATGAAGTTAGGCTTTCTTAAAGAATAATAAAATATTGGTTTTAAGAATAAGGAGTTTTTTTATGAGAAATATTGCCTTTAGTCCTCCAGATATTACAAAATCGGAGATTAATGAAGTTGTAGATACATTAAAGTCAGGTTGGATTACTACTGGTCCAAAAACTAAAGAACTTGAAAGCCATGTGGCAAATTGGAGTGGTACAACCAAGGCAGTTTGTTTAAACTCTAATACTGCCTGTGCTGAAATGACACTTAAGATTCTTGGTGTAGGACCAGGTGATGAAGTTATTGTACCAGCGTACACATACACAGCTACTGCATCCGTAGTTGATCATCTAGGGGCGAATATTGTTTTTATCGACTGTGAACCAGGAAAATTTACAATGGATTACGATAAACTAGAGTCAGCAATAACTACAAAAACGAAGGTTATTATTCCTGTCGATTTGTTTGGTATTCCTGCTGATTATGAACGCATTATGAATATTGTTGAAAGAAAGAAAGAACTATTCTGTCCTTCAGATAATAAAATACAGCAGTCTCTTAATCGTGTCATAATAATGGCTGATGGGGCACACTCTTTTGGGGCTACGTATAAGGGTATCCCAGGAGCTAAGTATCCGGATTTTATTAACTATAGTTTTCATGCGGTAAAGAACCTGACTACGGCTGAAGGTGGTGCAGTAACATGGAAGGATATAAGAGGCATTGATAATGAAAAGTTATACCACATGTATATGTTACTCAGCCTTCACGGTCAAAGCAAAGATGCACTTGCGAAAACAAATCCTGGCTCTTGGGAGTACGATATTGTTGCACCTTGGTTTAAATGTAATATGACAGATGTTCATGCTGCTATTGGATTAGGACAAATGAGAAGATATCAAGGTATCTTAAAATCTCGCAAAGAGACGGTTGATAAATATAATGAAGCCTTTAAAGATCTACCAGTGGAAGTATTGGAACATTACACAGATACATACCAATCTTCTGGCCATCTTTATGTTATGAGGTTATTTGATAACAATGGCGTGGCTGTGAGTTCAGAGATAAGAAATAAGTTTATTGAGGAAATGGCGGAATATGGGGTCGCAACAAATGTTCATTATAAACCATTGCCAATGCACACAGCATATGAAAAGTTAGGATTTGATATTAATGATTATCCGAACGCTTATCAACAATTTAAAAATGAAATTACGTTGCCCTTGCACTCTTGTCTATTAAAAGAAGATATAGAGTACGTGACCAAGTGTGTGAAGAAAGTAGCTGTAGACTTATTAGAAGGCGTGAGAATTTAACAAAATGATTACAATGAAACTGCTAACGAAATTAAATTTTAATAACTATACTAAAAGAATCTTAGATTTATTTCGATTGCGCTTTACAGCTCCTATTAAGTTAGAAGACCTTCAATGGAGATATATGCAATCTCCTACTGACGATTTAAATGCGGTAATAGCACTTGATAGCGATAAAGTAGTTGGGTTTATTGGTACTATGCCTAGTATAGTAAAAATTAAAAAAGATTCTGTTAAAGCAGCAATGTATACAAATATTATGACTCATCCGGATTACTGTGGTCAGGGAATCTTTACACAAATGGCAGAAAAGTTGGAAGAATCATTAAGAGAAAAAAATTATGAATTTTTATATTCATTCCCTAATTTTCAATCTAACCACCTATTGATTGATCGGTGTGGCTGGACTGATATCTACGAGATTCCAAGAATGGAAGTAAGCACAAAGGAAATTTGTGGAAATTTTTCAAAAATATCGGAAAGTGCAGTAGTTCAAGATAATGAGTTTGCTTTAGATTATTCTCAAATAAAGCCTACTGTTGGGGGAAAAGGGTTTGAACGTACAACTTCTTATTTAATTTGGCGAGTAAAAAATAACCCCACAGCTATATACGATAATTTCGTACTTTGTTCTGAAAATACCGTTGATGCGTATATTATTGTTAGGAAATACCAAAATGAATACAATATTGTGGATATTTCATTTGGCTCACAAGATCAAGCTGAGTTGTTGATTGCTAAAGTAATTAAAAGTTTTCAAGAGAAGCAATATAGAATATTAACTGTTTGGTGTCCAACCAATATTGAATTACATTCGTTTTACGAAAAAAATGGTTTCACAAATAATGCCCCTATTACTTATTTTGCTGGTAAATACATTGTTGAGGATTCAAAAAAATACGATTTAGTTAACTGGCAGGATTGGTTTATTCATGGGATAGATGACAATATATATTGAAATAAGGAAAGTAGTAAAATATGAAAAAAATATTAGTTATTGGTGCGGGTTTCTTACAAACTTTTGTAATAAAAAAAGCAAAAGAACTAGGATATTATGTATTTTCTGTTGATGGAAACCCTAATGCGGAAGGCTTCAAGTATTCAGATGATTATAAGCATGTCGATATAACAGATGAACAAACTTGTTTAGAATATGCTAAGGGGAAATACATTGATGGTGTGATAACTGCAGCGACAGATTTCGGTGTATTAACCGCATCGTATATAGCGCAGGAAATGGGTTTGCCTGGGCTTAACTATTCTTCTGCAAAATTAGTAAAAAATAAGTATTATGTTAGACAATGCTTTTATGAACACAATATCGATGATACAGAACAGTCTATTGAAATTACGAAAAATACGGATATAGTATCGTTGTCTGATAAGATACAACTGCCGGTAATGGTAAAGCCATGTGATGGTTCTGGCAGTAGAGGAGCAAGTAAAGTTTCGAAAGCAAAAGAATTGAAAGATGCTTGTGATTTTGCAATTAAAAATTCAGTTACACAGAAAGCGGAGATTGAAACATTTATTACGGGGCGTGAGTATGGTATCGAAAGTTTTGTTGAAAACGGAAATGTTCATATTATGTCTATTTTAAAAAAAAGGATGACTATGCCACCTTACTATGCAGAACTTGGTCATGCAATTCCATCTGGGTTAACCAGTGAAATAGAAGAGAAAATTAAGAACTGTGTTTTTAGAGCAATAAAAACTCTTAATATTAATTTTGGTGCCGTAAATATGGATCTAATCATAACAACCAATGGAAAAATTCATATTGTAGATGTTGGGGCTCGGATGGGTGGAAATCTTATAGGATCTCATATCATTCGCCTAGGAACAGGAGTAGACTATCTTGCCAATCTTATTAAAGCGACAGTTGGAGATGTAGTTGATTTGAGGATTATTCAGACGCCAACTAATGTTGTGACAAGGTTATTGACATTAATGCCAGGGAAAGTATTATCTTTACCTAATATGCAAGAAATTTCAACCAAATATAACGTTGAAATTCAACATCATCTTCATGTTAGAGATAGCATAACAGAATATCATACAAACTTGGACGGTTGTGGTTATGTAGTATCAGTTGCTGATAATATGAGTGAGGCGTTTGATAAAGCAGAAATTGCGAAGGATGCAATTGACGCTGGAATTATACGAGGGTAATATCATGGTAAATAATAAGAAAAATATTAAAGTAAATATTTATGAAAAATATATAAAGAGGTTTATTGATGTTATCATTTCTATTTGCGTACTTCCTATTTTTGTAATTTTGTATATGATAGTGGGAATTGCAATAAAAATGGAGGATGGAGGTTCGGTAATCTATAAGGCAAAAAGAATAGGAAAAAATTGTAATTTACTGGAAATGTACAAGTTCCGTTCAATGAAGGTTAATGCGGATAATATCTTGAACACAGACGGGAGCACTTTTAATTCTGCAACAGACAAAAGAGTAACAAAAGTTGGTAAGTTCATAAGAGTTACAAGTATAGACGAAATTCCACAAATACTAAATGTATTGAAAGGAAATATGAGTATTATTGGTCCAAGAGCCAGCGGGTATGAAGCCTTACAAACTTATGAGAACTATGAAAAAGATAAAATGAAAGTTTTACCAGGAATTACTGGTTATACACAAGCATATTTTAGGAATGATCTTTCCGTAAAAGAGAAGCGTCTGAAAGACGTTTGGTATGCTAATAATGTTAGTTTTGTGTTAGATACAAAGATATTTTTTAAAACTATTCAAACTGTTTTACAACGAAAAAACATTTATACAAATAAATGAAAAGAAATATAAGGACGAAAGTTGAGACAAAATATGGCAAATAACGGCGAAACATTTTATAAAGCAAAAAAAGCGTTCAATAGTTTTTTCACTAATATAGAAGTACATAGTGCTAATGCTGCAATGAAAATTCGTTTAAATAGGCAAGTAAACTGGCTGTTAAAAGGGGCTGAGCCAATGTCTAGCTCTTACAAAAAAGAAATTAGAACTTTTTGGAGACCTTACAAAAAGATAAGTACAAAGTATCATCAATTTTATTCAACAAAAAACGAAATATATGATGTGAAGTATGTTCCAAGCGATTTATATTACACGGTTATAGATCAACATTTTAATAATAGAAAGTATGGTTGGGGTGTAAATGATAAAAATTATTATAGTTTATATTTCCCACATGTTAAACAACCTAAAGTAGTGATTCGTAAGATTAATGGTATTTTATATGATGCGAACTATCATATAATTTCTAATAAAAAAGCTTCGAAGTTATGTGATGAAAATAAAAAATTAATAATTAAACCTGCTACAGAATCAGGAGGAGGTAGAGGAATAGTTTTTTGGACTCAAAATGATGGAACTGAAAAATTAAAGGAAATATTAAAAGAAGGAACCAATCTAATTGTCCAGCATATTATACAACAGCATAAAGATCTTGCTACAGTACACCCCAATTCAGTAAACACAATTCGAGTAATGTCGTTAATTATGAATAATGAAGTAAATATATTGTCCTCAGTGCTTAGAATGGGAGTTGATGGTAGCAAAGTAGATAATGCTAGTATGGGGGGGATAACCTGTGGAGTATTGGAAACAGGACAATTAAAATCAGTAGCTTATTCATTAAATGGAGATAAGTATGAACAGCATCCACAAGGCTCTAACTTTTCATCACATATAATTCCAAACTATGACAAAGTAAAAAAACTTGTTAAAACTTGTCATGAGCGTATGGGACATTTTCGTTTAGTTTCATGGGATATTGCAATAAGCCAGAATGGCGAACCAGTTTTAATAGAAGCTAACCTTCGCAATGGAGGATGTGTTTCTCATCAATTTAATAATGGACCTTTGTTTGGTAATTTGACTAGTCAAGTTTTAGAAGAAGTTTTTGAAGGAAAAAATTAGCATGAAGAAAAAAATTCTATTTGTATCAAATATTGCTCGAGGAAGAATGGGTTCGTTCTCAAGAGCAAGTATTTTAGCAGCAAAAGAGTTAGGTTGGGAATTTCATACGGCTGCAAATTTTAATCAATCAACTATAGAACAACAAAAAGCAGATGAAAAAAAATATGGTATACAGATTCACCATATTAATTTTTTCAGGAACCCTTTACATCCAGCAAATATAAAAGCATATAAAGAACTGATTACTTTACTAAAAAAGGAAAACTTTGATGTTATTCATTGTAACACACCTGTGGGAGGAGTATACGGAAGGTTAGCTGCAAAAAAATGTGGTGTAAAAAAGGTCATATATCAAGCGCATGGTTTTCATTTTCATAAAAATGCGCCAAAGAAAAATTGGTTTATTTATTATCCGATCGAAAGATTTTTAGCGAAGTTTACAGATGCACTGGTTACTATTAATCAAGAAGATTACGAAAAAGCTCAAACTTTCAGTCTTAGATCTAAAGGAAAAAATTATTATGTACCAGGAGTTGGTATTGATTTAAGTGTATATGAAGATGTAAAAAACAATAGAGAAAAAATAAAAAAAGAGCTTGGGTTGAAGACAACAGATACTGTGTTAATTTCAATGGGGGATCTTATTCCAAGGAAAAATTATAATACAGCAATAGAAGCTATAGCCGAATGTAATGATCCTAATATACATTACTTGATATGTGGGCAAGGACCCGAGCTAGAAAAACTACAAAAACTTGCATCAGAAAGAATGGTTTCAGAACAGGTCCATTTTCTTGGACACAGAACGGATGTTAAAGAACTTTTAAAAAGTTCTGATATATTTTTATTTACAACATTACAAGAAGGAATGCCCCGGTCTATGATGGAGGCAATGGCGAGTGGACTTCCATGTATAGCTAGTAAAATTCGAGGTAACGTGGATTTACTAGAAGACGGTAAAGGTGGTTATTTAGTTGGAATTGAAGATTCAAAAGAAATAGCAAAGAAAATAAATTATTTAGCTAATAGAAATAAATTGAGAGAACAAATGGGTAATGCTAACTTGGAGCAGATACAAAAATTTGATGTAAAAGAAGTAAAAAAAATAATAGAAAAAATTTATCTAGAAGTAGTTAAACCTTAGAATTATTTGAAAAAGTGGATATTGTATAAGAATTCATTTTGAAAAAGCGATATTTATGACAGATACTATGCTTTCATCAATGTTGTGAAATCAGTGGTGGTTTGTGTTTTTTAACAAGTGTGAATAATTTAGCCAAGTTGTCACGTAAAAAGGGAGTGCAAGAATTGCAACAAAACCAACATAATCATAGATTCGGTAGTTTTATTTTTTTGATGTTGTTCTTAATGGCGTTATTATTGAATCAATCTAGTGTTATTTTTAATATAAATATATCTTTATCGGATGTTTTCTTGTTAATAATTTTTATTATGATGTTGTTAAAAAAAATAATAAATATTCCAAGGATATTTTTTCTTTTTGTAATAATGCTATCTTTTGTTGTTATTTTTACTTCATTTTTTATTAATCCGCTGCGTTTTGGCGTTCAGGTTGATCCGGTTTTAGTTTTTGGCGATTATATTAAATTATTGGCTGTTTTTTTATATTTCATAGTTGGATACAATTTATCTAGTGAAGGGCTGATAACAAAAGTATTAAAATGGTTTTCGTTTGGTTCAGTGTGTATTGGAATAATAGCGATTATTTCAAGTTTTATTGAGATTCCTTCTATCCAAGAAACTTTCTATTATAGTGAGAGTAGATTTCGTGGCCTTATGAATGATCCAAACTATTTTTCTATCATTCAATCATCTGCGATGATGTATTTTTTTTCAAACATAGATATTAAGAAAAGATATAAAATTTTTGCTCTATTTATTTTGACATTTTCAATTTTTATAAGTGGATCAAAAACAGGTATGATTTTATTGATCTTAATATACTCATATAAACTTTTATCAGTCTTTTTTTCAGAAAAGAAAAATAGTAAACAATTGTTATCATTATTAACAGTTTTGATCTTTGTAGGTCTTTTCATGATGATATTCTATTTTCTTTATGATGGTATATTGAACAGGGTGGATCAAACATTTCCTGTATTTGGCCGTGTGGAGCAGTTATTTACTGATTTTGATGGTGCTGTTTCTAGTTCTGGTTCGGTAAGAGAAATGGCGTGGAGTAATGCAATAAACCTGATTAAGTTATCTCCAATTTTTGGTATTGGACTGGGCACCTATTCAAATCTTGCCTCATCTTTATTTGGAAGTCAAACGATAGCTCATAATACATACTTACAAATAGCTGTAGAATGGGGAATTGTAATGTCGTTGGTTTTTATATGCTCTATTTTTTATCAGTTAGTAAAGGTCTCCTTCCAGTCTTATAAAGACGGAAAATTGGTACGTAATATGTTAATACCAATTTTAGTAGGTTCATTCTCTCTGTCTTTAAATAACGCTAGAATTTTTTGGCTTTTATTAGGAGCGCTAGCATATTGTGTGAGCCTTAAAGAAAAAACAGATTTAAAGAGACTTAAAACTAATAACAGACAAAGTTAAACTATTCATTTTACTTGGATATGTAGCAAGTGATTTGTTTTAAATAATAAATATTTTGACAAAAGTTTTTATAGCTATTGTCACTTGTTACAATCTAACTAGGTTTATAACTAAGAAAGCACATTTTTCAACCTGTAAAAGACTGAAATAGTAGCGATCAATTGATTCATTTTATTGAAGAAAACAAAATATAATAAAATACATGAGTATTCTGACAAACTATGAATCTTATTCTTTATATACAAAAAGGTAAATGGTGAAAAAATGGACAGAACTAATAAAAAGCTAATAATGAACATGATATATAGTGGTCTTGGGCAATTATTAATTTTAATTACGCCTATCATAACTACTCCTTACGTAGCAAGGATTTTTAGTCCTAGCGATATCGGTCTATATTCAACTTCCTATGCCTTAGCAACTTTTTTTGTTCAGTTTGCTTCATTTGGAATACCTATTTATGGGGTTAGAAAAATTGCTCGTGCCCATAATATTGAGCAGCGTAGTCGTTTTTTCTTTGAGACTTGGTTTCTTCAAATTGTAACAACTATTATTTCTTTTTTTACTTATTTAATTTGTGTGTATATATTTTATAACCAATCAACCATCTATATGATCCAATCATTGTTGATATTGACGAATATTTTTAATATCTCATGGTTTTTTATTGGAATTGAAGAAATCAAAAAAAATGTATATCGCAATTTACTAAGCAAGATTGTAACTTTAATAGCAGTTTTTCTTTTTGTTAAAACCACAGATGACTTATCTTTGTACACATTTATTAATATTGCTGGGGTTTTAATTGGGAACTTTTCTATGGTATTACAGCTAAAGCCTTTTATTAACTATAAGTTATCGAAAAAATTTGCTTTACGTAAGAAAGAAGCAGCTGAGAGTTTCGGCTTGTTAGTTCCTCAAGTTGTTGAGTCTGCAAAAAACGCAGTATCACGTATTATTTTAGTTTTTTTTAGTGGTTATTCGGAATCAGGATTTTATGAACAAGGGTTAAAAATAGTGGTCGTTTTAGGTACTGTCATACAATCGATTACTAATGCAATTACGCCCCGTATGACTTCTTTGTTGTCTGAGAATAAAAGAGCCGAAGTAATTAAAATCGTCGAAAGATATGTTGTGTTAGCAAATATATTAGCAACAATCATTGTTTGTGGTGTAATGACTGTGTCTGACTTTTTCGTACCTCTCTTCTTTGGGCCTAAATATTTGCACGTTTCAGTCATTATGAAAATTTCCTCGGTATCTCTAATTTTTACTACATTAAGCTATTTTTTAGGCAACGGGTTGTTAGTATCCTTATCTAAAGATCGTGAGTATCGGGAAGCAAATTATTTTTCTGCAATTACGCTTATTTTAGGTAACTTAATGTTGTCAAATTCTCTTGGATCAATAGGAGCTGGAGGATCGTTTGTGCTTTCTTCGTTTGTTTTATTATGTTTTATAATGTATTTCTTAAAAAATTACATAGATTTAAAGAACATAGTAAAACAGTTGTTCCTATCTTTTTTAGTAATTCTTGTTACAAGTACTATCGTGGAAGTTATAAAAAATATGATCGTTATTGAAAATAATTTTTTAGGTTTTATAATATTTGGCTCAATTTCTTTTGTTTTTTCATTTTTGTGCTATTTCCCTACGTTGTTAAAAGTGAAAAAGCAATAATTATGTTACTATGGTCCATTTACTAGAAGTGTGGTAGCAAAGAAGAAAGAAATAAGTAGAACTAGCCAAGGTAATTTAAATTGCTCAGTACTTTCATAGGAATTTTCTTTAAATATTTATAAATAGTTTTTCTTACAATACACGAGTTAATAAGGGTAGTACTTTACTTATGCTCGTTGAATGAAAAGTATTAATTTACTTTTTTGATTGTACTTTTTTTATAGATAGACGACCTTTCGTAAGATACTATAGTACTCTATAAAAATGTGTCCATGAATTTAACCTAACACCATTAGGGCTTCTGAAGATTTTGAAAAATATAAAATAAGCTTAAAGAAGTACGTGAAAAAATATAATCGCGGAAAAAATTTAATATATAAAAACATTACAGAGTTTACGAGGAGGTATACTATGATAAGTGATTATGTAAAGAATCATAGCTCATTACATGAATTACAATTTGCTGAATATAAAAACCAAGGAAAAAATACCCCGTTAGGTTTGATTAAATTCATAGATAATGAATATATTGATGAATTAGCGTATAAAGATGTAATTACTTTTAATAACGTTAAAAATTTAAAACCGCAAAATAATGATGAAAATGGAAATATACGAAGAGATAAAACGGAAGGTAAGTATTGTTTCAAGGGTATTAAAGAAATTGAAATTGAGAATATAATGGAGCAATATCATATCCAAACGTATACTACATCGTTCACGCTATTATATAAAGATGATTTTGATAAAGATGGATATTTGGGCAAAGAGAAGATTAATTTATTAAATTCACTCGAAAAAGACGAAGATAATAGACCTTTTGTAATTATAAATTTTAAAGAGTTTCAGGACAAAATATGTAAGCTATATATAAACACTCCACGCTTAATAAATGAGTATATTCCAAGTCCTGAAGTTGATGTTAAAACTAATATAGCAACGATTTTCGGTGGAGAACTGGTGAGAAGAGATCTGTGTTGCTATATTAATAATGATAATCAAATTGATAAATCGTTAAAACAAAAAATAAAAAAACAATTATTACATTGTAAGAATCTTGATTATGATTCTTTTGAAGCACTTTGTAATTCTGGGCTTATTAATCCTGATTATAAGGGTAAAACTCTTGAAAACTTTACATTTCATGGTGGGTATGTTTATTATGACGATCATTTTGACCCGTTTACAGAAAAAGCAAAAGATATAATTAATAATAATAATGAATTTAGTGAACTTAGTACAGATGTACAACGTAATTTTTGTAGTAAATTAATTGAGTGTTGTATAACATTGAAAGAAAAACGTTACACCGACGAAGAGGAATATAGACTTCTGATTAGTAATTTCTCTTATAATAAAGAATTTGATAGGATTAAGTTAATAGCTAAGGAAGGCACTTGTGGCGAAACAAAGTATTTTCCTTTCTTAAGATATGAATTTGAGCATTTAAAAGATTTAAAAAAGGAAGATTTTGATAATCCTTATTTATCTGAAAAAAAGAAAGCTATAGATAACTATAACGATCATGATTCCTAGGTTAAATTTATCTTCATAGAGTGCTGTAATTTCATTCTTTCATAGAATATTATAGTACTCTATAAAAATGTGTCCATAAATTTAACCTAACATCAATAAGTCTGTCACTGTCAATTAGTTTTTACATTAGTGGATGTTTGAATACAAAAGTTAGCGAAATGAAAGTAACTGTTCGTAGAAGGAGCGTAATTTTATGTTAAATAGCAGTGATTTTTTAGATGAAATAAATGGAAAAAATATAAGTTTTCTGATTGGTTCAGGAGCCTCAGTTGGTGTAATTCCGACACTTTGGATAAAACCGTTTTCTCAATCGTTTGAAGAATTGTTAACTTCAGAAGAATATAATGAAGAGCAAAAAAATGTACTTTATTATTTATGGTTTAATCTTTGGATAAGAGAAACTCAAATTTTAAAAATTCCTAATAAGAAAGAGCTAGATGAGAAACAGAAACCTGTTTTTAGAAATTATGAAAGATTTATTGCTAATTTAGTCACTATTTTAAATCACGAAGGTTTTGATAAACCTAAGAGAATTAATATTTTTACAACAAATTACGATACTCTTTTTGAACTTGCTTTTGATAAATTAGCATCTGAAAATCGTCTTACATTTTTCAATGATGGAAGTAGAGGCTTTCTTAAGAAATATGTTTCTTCAGAAAATTATTATATTACAGCCGCTCATTCTGGTATTACTGACGGGTTTCGAAGAAGTATACCTACCATTAATTTGGTTAAGTTACATGGATCAGTAACTTGGAAAAAAAATAATAATATGATCGAAATGAGTTTAACTAATGATATTTTCAAAAAGCTGAGAGAGAAAGCTGATAAAATAAACGAATCTATCGTAAATAAAAAAGGCAGCGGGAACTTTGCGCTGGAGCAAGCTATTGATTTTTTTGCTAAAGAAAATATTGAACAGTCAATTTTTAGGGATAATTTATCAGAAGATGAGTTGAAAGATCATATTAATGAAATAAATAGTATCGCAAAAACAGAAATGGGGGAATTTAAAGCACTTTACGACTCATTACCGATAGTGAGTCCAACAAAAAGAAAATTTTCTGAAACGGTGTTTGAACAACATTACTATCAAATGTTACGGATGTTAAGCTTTGAATTAGAAAAAACGAAAAATATCCTGATTGTTTTTGGTTTTTCTTTTGCTGACGAACATATATTGGAAATAGTGAGAAGATCTATGGTAAATCCTCATTTGAAAATATATGTTATAGCTTATGATAAAGAATCTAAAGAAAAGATAGAAAAAGCTTTAGGAAAAGGAACTTCTATCGAATTTTTACCAAACTTTGAAAGCAAAGAAGAAAGCGAAGTAAAGGGAAATTTTGAGTTTTTAAATAACTTACTAGGAGGGAAGAAGTGAATGGAAGATGGGATTGAAAGTTCTTCGTTAAACTTTATTGTTGGTTCAGTGCGTGAAATTAAAGGCACAGTTGTAATAGTTCGTTTGTTTGAAAACACTAGTCAACTAATATATTTTTTTAATGGAGAAAAATACTCAGGTATAATTATTGGATCTTACATAGGTATTGTCCGAGGTCAATACACAATAGTTGGTAAGGTTGAAAAGGAATACGCTTATGATCTTCTTAAAGATTCCTCCATACAAGAATTTCGTAAAGATAGATTTGTACGCGAAATCGAAGTTAAAATAATCGGTAGCTTTAAGGGAAATACTTATGAATCTGGTATGGTTGCTTTTCCCCAAATTTTCAATGATGTTATTTTATTGTCCGAGAAACAAAAAAAAGAAATTATTGGAGGTAGCGGAGAAGTAACAGAGGCTGATGCTAAAAAAATCCCTAAGATAAGTATTGGAAAAACTTGGCCAGATAGAATTACATATAATTTAAGGTGGTATAAACTATTCAATAGCCATATTGCTATTTTTGGGAATACAGGTAGTGGAAAATCGAATACTTTGGCAAAATTATATCATGAATTATTTAAATTGGGACTTGTTGAGAACCAACTTAATTTTGGAACATCAAAATTTGTATTGTTAGACTTTAATGGCGAATATGTTGGAAAAGATAGTGTTATTGCTAATAAAAAAATATATAATTTAAGTACTGCTGGGAAGTTAGACGATACTTTATGTGAAGAAGACCATTTTCTTCATATACCTGAAAAAAGATTTTGGGATAAAGATATGCTATCTGTGCTTTTTGGTGCGACAGAGCAAACACAACAGCCCTTTTTAGGCAGAGTTTTAAATTATTATTTCGAGGCAGAGGGAGATTTTAAAAGTAATTTACCTGAATATATCGCACAAGCTTTTAAAAATGTATACATTGTTCCAAATAAAAATAGTTTAGATTTATTTAAACAAGTGCTAAAGTTATTGGATTTAACAGCTAACGAAGTTTCTGATTGGATTGATAATACTGTGTATAATAGCACAAGAGAAAGTTTTTATTCTAAAGTACTATTAAATAATTGGGAACCTGGGAGTGGTAGGAATGAAGGCACTTATTATTGGCATGCTGAAGAAGATAAAGTGAATGAAGAAAAAGTGGTAGTTCGTTCAAAATTGGATATATTATTATCACGTAGTGACCGTAGTAATCCTATGAGGGACTTACAAATAGCGTCTTATTTAAAAATGATTTATGAGTTAAGACAGAATACTGTACAATATGACCATATCGCTCCTTTGCTCCATAGAATTGAATCTCGTGTAAATGATTTTTCAAAAATTTTTAAAATTGCTACTGGTGATGATGAGATTTTTAGCGATACTGTCAATGTGGTTTCATTTAAAAACGTGAACCAAGATATGAAAATGATAATACCCATGATTATAGCAAAAATCACATATGAAATGAACAAAGAAAGAAATATTCAAAAAGATAGAATTTTTAACTTGATCATTGACGAGGCTCATAGTATTTTGTCAGATTCTTCGAGTAGAGAATCTGAAAAATGGAAGGATTACAGGCTCGAAGTTTTTGAAGAGATAATTAAAGAAGGCAGGAAATTTGGATACTTTTTGTCTATCGCTAGTCAAAGACCAGCCGATATTTCTCCTACCATTGTGTCTCAAATTCATAATTATTTCATACATCGGCTAGTTAATGATAATGATTTACGGTTACTAGACCGAACTATGACTTCTTTGGATAGTGTTTCAAAAGAAAATATTCCTAATCTAGCACCAGGACAGGTCATAGCAACAGGTGTATTATTTGAACTACCGATAACCATGGAAGTTGATCGATTAGATAAAAAAATAGCACCAAGTAGTGAGAATACTCCACTGCTAGAGATTTGGCAAAAAAAAAATCAAAATGATTCGTATAGGGATTTTTTGTTTGATTGATAATGCAATTTGTAGGTTAAGATCTTGGCAAACGTAGTAGTCAATAGTTGTAATTAAAGGCTTTTGATATTTGGAAGATTACCTTAATCTTTTAATTAGCTTCGTCCGAGAACAAATATTACTACGTTACATTAATCAATATTTATTGTTGATTGCTGTTCTGTTTAACTTAGCCATGTTTTAAGTACAGAATTTAAATTGTGAAGTTTAAATGCCAAAATAACGAAAGATGAGGTAGAGATGATTGTATGATTTATTTAGTTAAATCTGTAAAAAACGAGTATAGTGAAGATTTTATAAACGGACGATTATTTTTTAATGACATAGAATTTTATCATGAAATAGAGGATAAAAAAGTAGGTGATGATCAAGAAGGTATAATGAAAAGCGTACATGATAGTAAGCAAGGTTATGAAGTTTTTATAAATGGTTCAAAATTAGGTACAGCTTGGAATGTTATTAATCAGATGGAACCTAAATTCTCAGTACCTATAAAGTTAGCATGTTTCAGCTACATTGATTGTGAAGATATAGAAATTGATATAAATGATAATATAAATATTAAAGAAAGTTATTTTAAGGAACTAGAAAGACTTAATGGAGAGAGAAGATTGTTTCTATGCCAAGATGTGGAAAAATTCATGGAGGAGATTGATAAATCAATTAAGGGTAAAAATATTGAAATACAAACTGATTGTGTTAGTTATTATGATAAGGAGCATCCTTTAGAACAGTCTCTAAATAATTTGGAAAATTTATCTAATAAAGAAAGAGACAAAATTGCAAAAGATATTATGTTTTACAAAGACATTAAGTATCAAAAACAAAAGGAATGGCGAATTTTATCTTTAGGACAAAAAAATAATGTATTACATATTGAAAATATGAAAGATAGTTGGACTGAGATTACTGAATATGTTTAAACTTTTTAGTGTAACCAAATTAAGTGACAGAAAATATAGGTTAGTGACGAGATACGAAAAATGAATTTTCAAGTTTGAATAAAGATCGGACAGTTTATAATACTATCCGGTCTTTATTTTTTTCAAGTTCAAATGAAACAACTTAATTTCTAAACTACCATTGGAGGGGGGGTTCTAAAGTCCTATATTCAAGTATCAAAGAAGGCATATTTTGTCCTTGTTCAGCTCTTTTATTATTCAATTACCTTGTTTGTAGAACATTACAGTACTCTACAAAATGTATCTATAAATTTAATCTGACATTAATCCGTTGGAGCCAAGTGAATCTTATGAACTATCATTTTAACTGTTTTGACTACTGCCACCAAAATGTACCAGTTGTGACAAGTTTTTTACCAGTGAATGCCAAGTATTTTACCACCTAGTGCCAGAGAATTTACCACTCCTTGGACTTAACGTGGAGAATAGGGCTACTTATCATAAAGCTAGCGTGTAAGAAAAAGTCACCAGTAGAAAAAATCCTACCAGTGACTATCATTTTATTCTTCTGGTTCATTTAGTTTTCTTTGTATAAACTCTATGGCAAGCCAAACCATTTCATCTGTATTGGGCTGTTCTTCTTCTAAGAAATAAGGGAGTAAGAGACTCTCTAGTTCTTTTATAATAGGTTGAGGTAAGTATTGAGTGAAATACCACCAAGTAATGCGTTTTTCTACTTCTTCTGAGATAATGCATTAGCCCCCAGTCCATTACGTTCACGCATAGACACATTTCCATCAATTCGAATGACATGAGAGTTGTGGATGATTCGGTCAATAATGGCTTCTCCTGTAGGGCCATTACCAAGTTTTTGATACCATCCTTCAGGAGAAGTTTGTGTACAGAAAATAGTAGAGCTTGTCTTTTCACGTTTTTCAATGATTTCCATTGTCAGATACAGTTCTTCATCAGATAGTCTGTAGAGAAGCCATTCGTCAATGATGAGACATTCTTTCTTGGTTAGTTTATTCATAAGTTTTTTATAGGTGTCATCAGGTTGATTTTTGGCTATTTTAAACGCATCTAGTAGTTCAGGTAACCGCACATAAAGAACACTGTAAAATTGACGACAAGCTGCTACACCGAAAGCATTGGATAGATAGGTTTTACCTGCACTTGTCGCTCCCATTAAGATAATATTATTTTTGTTTTCTAAATAAACCCCGGAGGAGAGACGAACAATTTCTTCTTTTGCTAAATGTCGATCCTCATAATATTGAATGTCTTCAATCGATGCCCGTAGGCATATCAAATTTTGCTTGTTTAATTAAGCGTTGAAGCTTATTACTTCGTCTACGTGCGTATTCTCTGTCTACGAGTAGCGTAAAGCGTTCTTCAAAATCTAGCGCCTGATAATCTGTACTTTTCGCTTGTTGTTTATAAGCGTCGGCCATGTCGCTCATTTTCATAGTAATTAATTTTTGGATAGTTTCTTCATTCATCATTTGATTGTCCTCCGTAATAAGCTGCGCCGCGAGTAAAACTATATTGATCGTTATCTTGTTCTTGCGAGCGCTTTTGTGTTAATGCTTCTTCCCTTTTTTTATTTGCTTTTAAAGCACTTTGAATAAGTGAGACCGTGGGTCTTATCGTTGCTTCTATCACTTATTGACATGCTTTAGCTAACTCATATTTTGTATAATGCCGAAGGGATTTCTTCAATGTAAAAACGGCTTTTACCTCTTGACGTTCTGCTTGAGCATTCGCCAAAATATTTTCTACAACTTGCGTTGTGAAAAAGCCCATCTCATTTGCCCACTTACGTGCAGTTTCTGGTGTGTGGTCCATGTAAAGTTGATGGTTATGGCATGTGAGCTCTTAGAGTAGCTTGTTGGCCATATTTCCCATATAATCGTTTGTGAGAAGCAATTCTCATACGATTGTAGAATATTTCTATAAGATCGTCTGTTAGTTTAATGTCGACTTCATTTCCAATGTATTCATAGGGTACTGAATAAAACTGTCTTTTGATGGAGACATGATAATTAGGTTGAACTTTAGCGAGTAACCATTCATACATCTTGTAGGGCGTTGGTGGAAGAGAACCGAGATAGGGTTTCTCTTCTCCTAAAAACGCTGACCATCTTGAGCCTTCACGTTTGGTAAATGTCCTATGATTAAATTCCTCTAGCTTTTTAGCCGCTTCTTTACGCCATTCTTTTAGTGTAAAGAAACGATTGTGCCTCAATGCCGCAATAATCCAAGTAGAGATCGTTCGAACCGATCCCTCGACACTGGCTTTATCTTTAGGGGTACGCACACGAGCAGGCATAACTATTGTATGATAATGATTTGTCATGTCCTTATAGGTAGGATTGAGTACGGGTTGCTTTTTGGTATGTTCGTTTACACCTGTCTTTAGGTTGTCGGCGACAAGGATTTCTGCTACACCTTGAAAATATCCATAGGCATGTCGGTGAGCGATAATCCAAGAACTTAAGTCCATTGATAAAAAAACTTCCACATAGGAATATTGACTACAAGGAAGTGTTGCTACAAATGCATAAACTTTCACCTTTTCTCCTGTATCTCGATCAACCAAAAAACCAGTAGTCCCTGCCCAATCGACTTCAAGAATTTCGCCAGGCTTTCGTTTAATGCGCATTGTCGCTTTATGTTTCTCTGCGAATTTTCGATAGTAGCGAAGAAAGCTGCGATAAGAATAAGGTATGGCATTCTCTGCTCGACATTTAGCTTCATATTCATGATGAAGTAGCTTTAGATTAACCCCTTTCTTTCCCAGTTCTCTATGAATATACTCAAAGTCCATTGGACGATAGCCTGAGCCTTCCATAGCTTTTTCAGGAAAGAGCAGTTCCTCTAACCAATGATCCGTCATCTCATCCGTTAAAGGATAAGCAATATCTCTTACCTCGGCTTTCTGCACAACTTCTGACACTTTTTGATGAGCGTTCCTCGTTGCCGATGCGATACTGCGTAGTGAAAAAACTTCGCTATGCATCTCCAATATTTTTCTATACTGAAACATAAAAATAACTTCCATATACTTCAAAGTCATGCGACTACGTATGCTCGTTAAGTATACAGAAGTTAGGATGGTAAATCATCTGGCACTGACTGGTAAATTACATGACAATAGCTGGTAAAAACTTGTCACTACTGGTACATTTTGATGGCAGTAGTCAGAATAAAGCGCTATCAGCGTGAGATTTTATCAAAAATTCCAAAAAATATTAAAAAATTGAGAAAACTAACAGTTAATGTCAGGTTACTATATAAATATAAGGAAAACGCATACATTTTAGAGAAGGAGAATGATGAATGGAAAAGACAAAAGTGAACGCCAAAAGAATTGTTATTATCTCATTAATCTTATGTGCTATTAGCATGATTGGTGCCTCACTAATTCAAACATCAAGTGGCGAAGTCGAGATTAAGGATCTCAGTTGGGAAACATCTCGTGGTCATACAATGAGTGCCTTGTTATATGTACCCGAAGATATATCGTCTGTTAATGAAGCACCTGCTATTGTTACAAGTCATGGTTGGTATAATAACCGTGAAATGCAAGATTTAAATGCGATTGAATATTCCCGTCGCGGTTACGTTGTTATGTCAATTGATATGTATGGACATGGCAATTCAGAAGCTGTTTCGCCTGAAGAATGGGAAGAGCAAGGTACGGGTATGTATGATGCAGTTGAATTAGTAGATAGCTTTGACTATGTTGATTCAAGTCGTATTGGCATCACAGGCCATTCAAATGGAGGCCGGGCAGCGAATTATTCAGTTGAAGTTGATAATGAAAAAGATAATCCACTTATTTCATCCGTATTGCTTATTGCACACGATGCAGAGTATAAAGATCAAAATGGAGAATACTTTAACGAATATGGTAATCGAGACGTTGGGATAGTTGCGGGGAAATATGATGAATTTTTCTTTCGGACAATGGATGATGATGGAAATGTAACACCCCCAAAAGATTTTATCAATTCTGAAAAAGCACAATCATTCTTGAATTTTGGTGCCTCCCCTAAAGAATTTAACGAAAAACGATCAAGCTATAATATGTATGAACAGAAGATAGATGGTGAAGAAGCTGAGCGAGTTATATTTAATCCAGCGCAAACACATCCTTGGAACCACTTTTCAGCAACGGTCGTAGATAGTAGCTTAGGTTTCTTTGACGAAACACTTGGCACGCCCGATACTACTCCAGGACATAACCAGATATGGCAATGGAAGGTTTTATTTAACTTTATTGGTCTTGTAGGGTTTATTATGTTTATTGTAAGCTTTACAAAATTACTATTGTTTACATCGCCTTTTAATTCTTTACGTTTAAATGAAGAAACGCAACCAAAACAGATTGCTACCAGTAAGGAAAGAATATGGTTTTGGATTAGCTTAACCTTAAGCGCCCTTGTCTCAGGGGCATCTTATATTTTATTATACGATTGGGCAATGGAAGTTAGACCAAACTTTTTCCCACAATCACAAACCTTTTTCATTGCGGTATGGGCGGCTATAAACGGATTATTCGCCATTGTAATTATGACAATCACACGTGTCTTAACACCTAAAGACAGCAAACTGTCCTTAAAAGATTTGGGTGTAGCCATTAAACCAAAAGCTTTACTAAAAACAATTGCTTTAGCCTTAATTGTGTCATTTAGTGCGTATGGACTCGTCTTTTTCAGTAACTACTTTTTTAAAACAGACTTTAGAATTTGGGTTGTTGCTGTTAAAGCATTTACTCCTAATAAATTACTCATCGCACTAAAATATTTACCTTTCTTCTTATTATTCTTTATCGCTAACTCAGTTGCGATTAACTGCTTTAATTATTTAGCAAATAGTAAAAAAGAATGGGTTAATACAGCAATCGTTGCACTATTTAATGTGTTAGGAGTACTTGTTGTATTTGCTATCAATTATATTGTTCTATTTACATCAGGATTACAATTTTTTGGTGAAATTTCAGTTGATAGCGTGAATGTCGTTCGTCAAAATGGACTCTTAGGTGTATGGCTCATCCCACTTTTATTCATTCTACCTGGCGCAGCTATCATCTCCAGGAAAATTTTTCGGATAACAATGAATCCATACTTAGGCAGTCTCATTTTCACAATTATTGTCACGCTCATTACAGTTACAAATACATTGACACAAGTATAAATTTAAACAGGCGCTCAAACGATCGTTATGAGAATCGTTTGAGCGCCTGATTTAATTATTTTTTAAAAGTAGAAGTCATTCAGAGAGAATATTTTTTAAAACTACTAAATTACAAAAACAATAGAGAGTACACAATATGTTATCTGGTTTATGAAATGAAACACAATATATTGTGTTTAGCTGTATACATTTTATAAAAAAAGTGTTAAATTAAATTTACCATAATTATTTGGAGTGGCTACATATGAGGGAATTAAAATAAAATACATTCTTTAACATGGGCATTGGCTATAGATTTAATGAAATCGCAAAGGGAAAAGATTGGGTGGCGTTATGTCAATATTCTATTCCGAATAACAAAAAATTACTTATATTGAGACTAAGTTAGGTTATTAGCAAAAAAGGTGTATCCTTCTGGGAAATACTGAATGATTATAGATTGGAGTGAGTTGAGTCGTTGTTGGAAAATAAAAAGGAAGGCATAGATTTTGGATTACAAAAAAAGAATACTGATTACAAACAGAGCGCTAATACTTTATTTAATTTTATGACTAAATTTGATTATTTGGTTAAGGATATTAAGGATATGAAGTTATATCCTCGGTACGTAGTAGAAAATGTTGAGTATTTAAAACTTAAGTTTGGTAATCGAAGCATAGGAAATGTAGCTTTTCCTATGCTATGTTTCTGTGATATTAACCTACATAATCTTCCGCTACACGTAGAAAATGATGATCTCAATGGAACTAAGGGTTATGGGAAATATGGAATTGGGTTAGACAAAAATTGGTGCGAAAGAAAAGGATTTCAACCTATCACATATGCAAATCAGGAGTCGAAATTTTCAATTGAATTTAGTGAGTTATTTAATGAAAATCTTGACTTGTTATACTCTGATCTTCCTTTGAAGGAAGAGTTTTCAAATTTTATCCTTGACCAATTACGTCTTATTAAACCATTAAAGGGTGTTATGAATAGAGACGGAGAATGGTTTAATAAAAACTTTCACGATGAAAAGGAATGGCGTTATCTACCTGATATGACCAAAGTAGAAATGTCTGATTTTATCAATGATGCTACTAAACCTCGAGAAATGGAAAGTGCTACTTTGAATAAAATGTCGGACACTTTAACTAATGAAAATTCTGTTCATTTAGATTTGGACCTTGAATGTATTAATTACATTTTTGTTGATAGTTCTAAGGATAGAGATAAGATGATAAACGTTATAAAAGAACGCTTTGGTGACGATATTGATAAGTGTATGAATTTAGCTAGTAAAATAGTAATTTACGAGCAGATTGCGAGGGATTGGTAGTTATGGGGTTTAAAGATGCTTTTTCCGAAGAAGAAGAAAAAGAGTTAGAGATTGGACCTGAGGCTTGGCAACGATACATTGACTCGAGGGTTCCCAATGGATTTTATTATGAGTATATAGGTAATGGAGGATATCAATTAGTTTCTGAAAGCCAAGGATTAAAATTTAAATTTAATATAAAAATACCTGAAGATTTAAAAGCTGTTAACTTAGAAAGTGGGGAAGACTTACAAAAACTAATTCATCGTTCTCAAAGAAAATTTGAGGTAGAAGTAAAAGATATTATTGCTGGAGAGCGAAGTATAGCGATCGAAGAATTAGTCCAAACGTTTGGTGATGATATCCAACATAAATATGATAAAGTTTATCTGTTACCAAGGCCATTCAGTTCTCCAACCAGAATTTCAGTTAAATTTAATGATACAACTTATTATTTTTCATTCCAACAAATGGCATATCCCAGTTTAACGAAAGTTATTTTTGAATCTGAGGAGAATAATATTATTCATATTAAATTAATAATTGACGAGAAAGCAGAGAAAATAAACATTTCATTAACATATAATTTTTTAAAAACTAATAGTTTACAGGAAATTTATAAAAATAAAGACATGATTTCGAATTTTTCTACTGGTAATATAAAAATATTTGGACAATATATAGAATTTCCTGGTGAGGAAGAACAAAAAGCAATTCAAGAAAATTTAAATTTTTATATTAAATTATATGAGATTGAAAAAGAGTTCAATGTCAATTTTAATTTAAAGTATCCTATCTCTTCAATAGACGTTATAAATTTGGAAAAAATTTATTGTTCTTTTATAGAAGAACAATACTACTATTTTTCAGGGGAAATTGACAGTTGTGAACTAACTGCGACAAAAGAAACAGATGTTAATAGTGTTGAAAATAACAAAACAGGAATGACAATATTGGGACATAATCCAGTGAATATGACAATTTTTGAACAATCGTTTAATTTTTTTGAACAATTCGTATTTAAAGAAGCTTATTATAACAATGATAGAACAGATAAGATAGAGGAAGGATCAAAGCTAGGATTTCAAATTGATAGTGATAAAATTGCCTATAAAAAATTATTTAAAGAAATTCCAGAACATATCGATTTTGACGAGATATTATCTGAAATGAAAGAGGCTAAATTAATTAAATAAGCTAATATTAGTTTTAATAACGGATAAGTTTTTTGCAACTGCTGAAACACTTGAAAGTAGTTAAACTTTATATCAAAAAATTATTATAGTCTTAAAATTGCAATAAAAGCAAAAAAATTATGTAAGTGTCAATTTAGTGATAAAAATAGGGCAAAATAAACTAATATTTTTTACATTGATGGAAAGGTAAAAGAAAAAATGCAAAGCTATCAGGAAAACTTTTTCCAAAATTATTCTTTAATATTTGATCGAAGTAATTACCCAAATTTCAAAAAAAGTAACAGAGGCTATATACCTGAGGACGATGCGCCTTGCGTATGTCTTAGTGGAAAGATTTTTGCAAATTGTTGTAAAGATGGAATCGAAGATGCTATAAAAATTAGGAAAATTAAACCAGAAGAAGCAAAAAGAAATATAGAAAACCAATATAATAAACAAACTAAAAATTTATTGAGTTTTAAAACAGAAAAAAAGTCTATTGATAAAAAGAATATATCGTATTGTTCTGCACAAGAAGTTTTCGGTGGTTGTGATAGTAAACAAAGAATAAGATACTCTCACACACTTTCGAAAGGAAGTACATTAGATAGGTTAAGCAACGGTGGTAGATTAGTTCGTTTTAATGATCATGCTCTTATAAAAAATATTAATTTATCTAATATTAACGATTATTTTGAAGACGTAGCAGATAATAGAGCAAGTGTGACAGTATCATTTTGTAAAAAACATGATGAAGAGTTATTTTTTCATATTGAAAAAGATGGCAATAATGCATTTAAAAATGATATAATACAGAACCTTGAATACTCGTTAAAAGCAATAACTTTTGATATTTATTATAAGATTATGAACATAAAGTACTTGTCGAACTTAATAAAGCACAATAAATACGTTGCTAATAACCCAGACGGCTCCTTATCTTCATTTTTTGAGGACTATAATTTATTCGTAAGTGGACTTTTTAAATTGTACCCGCTTATGAAAAAGTTATTAGTTGATTTGAAAAAAAAGAATAATAATAGTCAATTAATTACTCAAGTTTTTAAATTACCTGTTGATAGGATAAATTTTTCTCTCTCGGAAGTTATAGAAATAAATGGAATTCCATGTTTTATTAATGTTGTTAATAACCAAAACCCCTTTATTATAATTTCTTACTTTCCCCAAAATGGAAAGCACATAGATTATTTAAAAAATATAAAAATGGATTTTGATCATAGTGGTTTAATTTGTTGGGGGACTAGTTTTTATGCTCTATGGCCGCTAACAAAATTGTTATTAAATAATTCGATAAACATTTATTTTAATAAAACAGAGTTTGATAAGCTTCCAGATGAAGTGAAGTTTTTTCTTGTAAGGATTCATAGAGAAGGAACAAAAAATATTTCATCTCACGAACTTTATTATTTTGGGATAATTATAAACGATTTTCTGTATAATATAAGTGAACAAATTTGCTAAGGTGGACGTGAATAATTTGGTGAAAAATATCAACATCTTTTTGAAGTATAGAGTTGATATTCGGAAAAAAATGGTTTTGGCTATAACGATGTATTAACAAAAGGTGAAAAATATATGATGATTATCGAATCTCTTACAACAAAGAACATTTGAAGTCGGTCTTTAAAGCCGTAGAAGACGACGCAAAAATTTTTGCTTATTGTTATTGAGGCCGATATTATTAGTGCTGGGACAGCTAAAATGACAAAACGGTATGGTTTTATTTATGTAGATTATGATGATTATGGAAAAAGGACAGAAAAGTTACTCTTCAAACTAAAAAATACATTACTTTAGTTTCAACAGCATTCTTTCATGTCATTAACTAGTATAAAACAACAAAACCCCAACCTCTCAATTGCTTATTTCCAATTCCTTTGCTATATTTAAAGATAATATAACAAAGGGGGCGTAAGCAATGACACAAACTCACAAATGTCCGACGGATACAGTTCACTACACTTGGCATAAAGAGCATGAACCTATTTTGACAATTGATAGCGGTGACACGGTGGTTTTTGAAACAAGAGAGGTATCGGACAATCAATTTAATTTTCACTCAACGACAGAAGCGATTTAAGAACTTGATTGGGATTATGTTTATCCACTTTCTGGTCCGGTTTACATCAATGGTGCGGAACCAGGAGACACTTTGGCTGTAGAAATCCTTGATTTGAAAACGAAGCACTGGGGTTGGACGGCGGTTTTACCTGGTTTAGGTTTATTAGCTGAAGATTACCCCGATGCATACTTACGTACGTTTGATTTATCAGATGGGAAGTATATTCATTTTAGCGACGATATCAAGGTACCGATTGAACCTTTCCTAGGTACCATGGGTGTCTGTCCGAAAGATGGCGATGGGACTCCGATTATGCCTCCGGGAAACTTTGGCGGAAACTTGGATGTACGCCAATTGACCATAGGGACGAAACTATATTTGCCAGTGCAGCAAGCGGGTGCTTTGTTTAGCTGTGGAGATGGTCATGCGGCACAAGGTGATGGAGAAGTCTGTGTATCGGCTCTAGAATGTCCCATGTATGCCAGTTTGAAATTCACAGTAATCAAAGCCTCAGAAAAATCCATTCCTTCGCCTCAATTTCAAACAAAAGGTGGTTTAACGCAAAAAGTCAATCATGATGATTTTTATGGCACGACAGGAGTAGGTCCAGATTTAATGACGGGGGCGCAGGAAGCATTACGGGCTATGATCGATTATGTATCTGAAACCTATAATATTGAGAAAATTGATGCGTATTTACTTGCCAGTCTTTGTGTCGATTTGAAGATATCTGAAATCGTTGATGCAGGACAATATGTTGTCAGTGCATTATTGCCACTCTCTATTTTTAATGATTCACAGGAATAAAAACTTAGTAGTGCAGTACCTATATGTCGATGGTATTGCACTACTATTTTGGTGCGCTCGGCATGGGCG
>NZ_BSUG01000003.1 GCF_030161475.1 Tetragenococcus halophilus subsp. flandriensis
TTGGTACCTTTATTCTACGAGTTTTCAAGGTGTCTGTTTTCTATTTTGCTCAGAAAACATAAAAAAACTCGTATGGGCTACAAGAAAATCATTCTTGTCTACCAACACTAGAAATTATAGAGCCTTAATCACTAAAAACCCGTTACTCTTTTTATTGTAACGGGTTTTTTATTCTTTTCAAGCAGTTGTTTCTGATTTTAAATACTTGCACTATTTTATGAGAAATAAAGAATCTTTCAAGAGTTCTCATTTCATTTCCAAATTTTAAAGTAAAGCTAAAATAATAAAGTTTAAGATAAACAATAAATCAATGACCCATAAGATAGAAGAAACTTCTTGTGTTTTACCTTTAACAATTTTTACAATCGTATAAAAAATAAATCCAGCTGCAATACCGTAAGAAATACTATAACATAATCCCATAAATATTGAGGCAAAAAAAGCAGGTACTGCATCTTCTAAGCGAGTCCAATCAATATCTTTAAAAGAAGAAAGCATCATAATCCCAACTAATATCAAAGCAGGTGCTGTTGCTTGGGCAGGAACAATAGCAATTAAGGGAGAAAATAAACTGCTTAGCGCAAACATAATTGCCACTGTTACCGATGTCAAGCCTGTCCTTCCGCCAGCACCGATGCCAGCTGCTGATTCAACAAATGTCGTTGTATTTGACGTACCAAAAACGGCACCAATAGAAGTAGCGATTGCATCCGCAAATAATGCACGGTCCATTTTAGTGTTCATTCCTTTACTATCTTCTAAAGCTGCTTCGTCTTCTTTTGAAAAAATACCTGTTCGACGTCCTGTGCCAATAAATGTACCGATCGTGTCAAAAGTATCCGACAAACTAAAGGCTATGATAGTCATGATCACTTGCGGAATCTTGGCGGAATCATTGAATAACGATTGCATTCCTTCTTGGCCAAAAGCCGCTCCAAAGGTCACCCCTAATTCATCGACAGATTGACTTAACGAATTAGCGTCCAGATCTACAGCGCTTAAATCAACCACACCCATTAAAATACCAATAATTGTTGTTGCCACAATACCTATTAATACAGCGCCGCGTACATTGGATACTACTAATATCGTCATTATCACTAATCCAATAAGCGCCAAAATGACTGCTGGGTTATCAAAATCGACCAATGCAGGGACGATCCCTCCATTAATGTCTACACTAACAACTTCGCTTCCTTCCACTGTTGCATCAATAATCGAATCAGAATCCGCTGAAAAAGTTAACAAGTTTGCGTTTTTCAAACCAACATAGGCAACAAAAATTCCGATACCACCGCCTATAGCATGTTGCATACTTTCCGGGATCGCACGAATAATTAATTTTCGAATTTTTGTGATCGTTATAAAAATATTAATTAAACCACAGATAAATACCATAGCTAGTGCTTGTTGCCAACTATAGCCTAAACCAAAAGCGACTGTGTAAGTAAAAAAGGCATTTAGCCCCATGCCAGGAGCTTGTGCATAAGGAACATTAGCAAACAAACCCATCACCAATGTGCCAATAACAGAGGCGATAATTGTCGCTAAAAATACCGCCTGAAAAGGCATCCCCGCAGCGGATAATATCGTGGGATTCACAAATAAAATATAACTCATTGCAAAAAACGTGGTTATTCCCGCCATAATTTCTGTTGAAACCTTGCTACCATTTTCCTTTAATTTGAAAAACTTCTCCATTCCTTTTTTCACTCCTCATATAATTATCATGTTCAAGGAAAATAAGAACACTTTCTAATCTTTAACTTTACTTTGAACAACTATTGATTATAGAGATATAGAAACAACAATTCAATTAAAACTTAACAAAATAAGCATTATTGATTATAAACGTTCGTATTTTGTTGATATATATATAGATGACTTCTACTAACAGTTTGTAAAAAAGCTTATTTATGGTAGACTAGATGAAAATCATTAACAAGGGAGATTTTTATGACAAAAAAGTTAATCGCTCTAGATTTAGATGGTACAACATTGAATAGTACTTCCTTGATCAGTACTAAAACAGCGCAGATACTACAAAAAGCTAGAGATAAGGGTCATGTTGTGAGCATTGCAACCGGTCGTCCTTATCGTATGAGTGCCCATTATTATCAACAGTTAAAATTAGACACTCCCATAGTCAATTTTAACGGAGCATTAGTTCATAAACCTCAACAAAAATGGGCGTATGAAAAAGAGTATTCTATCCAAAGAGAGATCGCTTTTGAAATTCTTGCGCAAAAAGAAAAGCTACATTTAGACTTTGTCGCAGCCGAAAATCGAGAGAATTTTTTTATCGATAGTCTGCAAAATTTTCAAAAAGACTTTTTTGCCGCAGATACTGCTTCTGATGCCAACCTATTTTCTCAATTAAAAAATAATCCAACTTCTGTTATGCTTAAAACAAAAAACGAATATTCAAGCTTTGTTGTTGAAACATTGACAAAACAATTTGCAGATGACATCGAAGTACGTACTTGGGGCGGTCCTAGCGCTGTTTTAGAAGTGGTGCCTAAAGGTGTACAAAAAGCGATGGCAGTATCAGTGGTAGCCGAATCAATGCAAATTAAACCAAAGGATATTATCGCCTTTGGGGATGAACATAACGATGTTGAATTACTTGATTATGCGGGTTGGGGTGTTGCAATGAAAAATGGTACAGAACAAGTCAAAAGTGTTGCCAATGACATTACAGACAAAACCAACGATGAAGACGGTATGGTTGAATACTTAGAAAACCTATTAGCTATCTGATTGAAAAATAATAGCAATCTAGCAGCATCACTTATTGAGTGAAAAATAAATGACTCTGCTAGATTGCTATTTCTATATGGTATAGTCATGATAAAGAAACTTTTAGCTGAAATGTTTCAAGAAAATAAAAAATGACTCTTGCATTTTTATAAAAAAATGAGAAAATATTATTTGCGGAGAGTTGGCAGAGCGGTAATGCACTGGACTCGAAATCCAGCGAGCCGTATAAAAGCGGTGCACGGGTTCAAATCCCGTACTCTCCTTACCTCAGAGAAGAAACGATGTTTTATCAACGTTTCTTCTCTGTTTTTTTATTTTATTTACTGACCCCATTAAACTTAAAGTATCTCTTTTTTCCAAAATAAAAAAGCTTAGATAAGGCCATGTCAATAATTAAAGCGCATACATTCGGTCTTTATCTAAGCAAAAAGATGGGTTATTAGTTTTTTACTTCTTTCCACCACTTAAATTAATATCTTCATAATTACTTTCTAAAATAGCATTTACACTATTTTCTATAATAGTAATAGTTTGTTGGCGTGACGGGACAATAACTTTTGACAACATCAAGGTAGCTAGCCCGGTAATAGTAATCCATGTTCCATGAAAAAGAGCTTCAATATATTCTTCGGATAAGTTCTGATATTCTTTTTCCTGCAGAAGTGTATCTTTGATAAAACGATAAGAAAGATCATACATCGCTTTACCGCCACCTTTTTCATCAAGGTACATCGCCATAAATAAACGTGGGTTCTTCTGAGCAAAATCAATATAATTAATGCTAATATCTATAACTTTATCTCCAGTATGTTCAACACTAAAAACCTTTTTTGTCAGATCATCAAATATTTCTTTGATCAAGGTCTGCTTTAAGTCTTCCATATTATCAAATTCTAAGTAAATCGGCTGCGTAGACACACCCATTTGGTTTGCCACATTTCGTGCTGTAAAGTTACTAAACCCATCTTTTTCAATCAGCTCATAAGCAGCTTTTAAAATATGTTCTCTTGTATATACTTTATGTCGCATAACATAGCCTCCCTTCTTTCTCTTTACACCCGTATACTGTTATTTTAACCGACAAATACAATTTTTTAAAGGGATTTATCCTCGTTTTATAAAAACGGTTATTTGTTTATAATTAACTATCGTTACAGTAAAATCAACATTTTTCCTTTCTTAACCTTTTTTATTTCAATGAACGTACTTATTTAACATAAGTAGTATGATAAGCTTGTTTAATTACAAAAAATCTTTCTTGTAAGTCCCTGGGCAAACAGATAGAATGATGGAAAAGGTTTTGTATTCTTACAAGTATTATTGTTTATTTGTTAGACGAGGAGAAAAAGTATGGAAAAAACAAAAAGCCTATTAATAGATACTTGTTTATTAGCTGGAAAAATTATGATGGAGAGTGGTTCAGAAGTTTATCGTGTAGAAGATACGATGAATCGTATCGCCGAAAACGCAAACGAACCTGATAGTAAGAGCTATGTTACAGCAACCGGTATTTTCATGGGACTAAAAAGTAGTCACTCTACCCAAATTGAAAATGTAGGCGAACGAAACATCAATTTAGAAAAAGTTGAAGCTGTGAACCAATTATCCAGAGAATTCGCTGAAAAAAGCGTCAATTTAACAACACTTTACAAACAACTCAAACAAATTGATAAGGACACCCCTGAGTTTCCTCTTTCGATACAAATTCTCAGTGCGGCATTTTTAAGTGCATTTTTAATGATATTATTTGGCGGTAGTTGGATAAACTTCCTCCCTACCTTGTTGATAGGCGGCGTCGGTTATTCTGCAAAATATATCATTAAACAAAGTTTCGACTTGCGTTTTTTTGACACTTTCTTGGCTTCATTGGTCATCGGTTTACTGGCTTTTGCCTTTACTCAAACAAATCTTGCCGTTAGTTTTGATTATATGTGTATTGGCGCGGTCATGCCCTTGGTTCCCGGGGTTGCAATTACAGCTTCCCTACGAGATACTTTAGCCGGTCATCTTGTTAGTGGACTTGTTCGTGGAACTGAAGCTATTATTGTAGCTGCAGCAATTGCTATTGGAATTGCTTGTGTGCTTTCTATTTTTGGAGGAATTCTAACATGACTTTTTTGCTTCATTTTTCTTTTAGTTTTTTTAGTAGTGCAGCATTTGGCTTTATAGCAAATATCCCGCGTCGTGCACTTTTAGCTAGCGGTTTTACTGGTGCTGTAGGCTGGATAATATATTTTTATTTAAATCAATTATTTCATAGTATCGCTTTTCCTAATTTTGCCGCAGCATTTATCATTGGTTGTTTAAGTATCTTTTTCTCCAAGAAAAAGAAAATGCCTATGATCATTTTCTACATTCCAGGTCTAATCCCCTTAGTTCCCGGCGGTCCTTCATATGAAGCAGTTCGGGCTTTTGCTTTGGAAGATCCTAATGTTGGTTTTCAAAAGTTAATAGTTGTAACAACTACTGCTATAAGTATTGCTGGAGGTTTGATGGTAACGAGTTTGGTAGAACAAATCATTAATAAATGGTTGCGTTTTAGAAAGGTTTAATAAAATACTAATTTTTTTGAAATCGGTCGCTAGTTGCATGCTTTTTTTATAATTCTGGTTATAATTATAATCAGAGTGGTAGAAAACAGAGGTGGCATATATTGAGTATTACAACGTCAAGAAGACTAATCAACTTCATTTCTCTATGTGGCTTTTTTGCTTTAATCTTTTTAACAGTATATTTTTACCATCTAGGAATTTTTAACGATTTACAAAATTTACAAGAATTTGTGAGCCAAGCAACGCTTTGGGCGCCTCTTGTCTTTATTTTGATCCAAATTCTACAAGTGATCATTCCCATTATACCTGGTGGAATTTCTCTAGCTGCCGGTGTTTTACTTTTTGGTCCATTAGAGGGTTTTTTATACAATTATATAGGAATTTGTATCGGTTCTCTAATACTTTTTTGGTTGGGACGCCAATATGGAAGACCCCTTATTTTGCGCTTAGTAAATGAAAAAACTTATCATAAATATATTCATTGGCTAGATAACCAAAAACGTTTTGATCGCCTTTTTACTTTAGCGATATTTTTACCTATCGCTCCAGATGATGCTTTGTGCTTGATGGCAAGTTTAACTAAAATTTCTTTTAAAAAGTTTACCTGGATTATTTTATTGGCAAAACCTGCTTCTGTCTTTGCATATAGCCTCATTTTATTATATGGCAGTGAACACATCGTCCAATTTCTGTTATGAAAAAATTTGAGATCGTAGTTTAAGTGCCAAACAAAATCTTTGGTCATACTTTGTAATTATGTTATAGTACAAAAGGTTGTTGTTATAAAAAATTTAAAGGAGGGATGTATAAATGACATTTAAAAAAGAAGATTTAGCTTACCGTATCGCTTTTGATACAAATACAAACCAATTTATGGCAATTGATTCAAAAGATGAAGAACATGTCGCTTACGGTGTAACAATCGAACACGCAATTAAAAACTTAAATGCTGAAAAAGCCAACGTCTAGAGAAAGGATCTCTCAAATGAATTCAACTGTTTCCTCTTACTGAAGCTGTTAGTAGTAATGACCACTTTTACTGCTAACAGCTTTTTTGTATGCAAAAAGATACTTAAAGTGAGCACCTTATAGTTTGGTTATACTATTCCATCAAACAAGTCCCCTACAGTTTCTATATCGAAAAACTGAAAAATATGCGCATTGTTCATTTTTATCAACCAACCTACATATAATTCTACTAATATTTATCCAACCATAGACAAAAAATAATATTTTTCTTAAATTGTTCGAACGTTTATTTAACTCGTTTTTTTATTTTAATCGTTTTATCGCATATTCGATAGCTGAATGGATAATGTTTTACTGCTTTATTGTTCATTCGACTACTGAATAAACAATGTTTTGCCGTTTTATTGTTCATTCGACTGCTGAATAAACAATGTTTTGCTGTTTTATTGTTCGTTCGTCTATTGAATAAACAATGTTTCGCCATTTTATTGTTCATTCGGCTACTGAATAAACAATACTTTTCGATTTTTTTATTCATTCGACTGCTGAATGAACAATACTTTGCAATCTCATTACCTTCGTTTGTTCAACTCATCAACTAAGTCTTAAAAGCCTTATTTGCCTATAAAGCTAACATGGTTTTCTTATAGATCACCCTCTATTTCTATCTTTTCTAATTATAAAATCCCATTATATCAACATTTACATCATATAATTTACTTTTTATTTTATATCTCTTGTAGCTCAGTTTAAAAGTAACTATTTTATCAGCAAATTTTTTGTTGAACCTATATTTGATTTTTTCTTTATCAAAATAATAATACTGTTGCAGGAAATGATTTACCTGAGTTTCCGTCGCCACATCTGGCAGCTCCGAGAATTAGTGTTAAATGTAATAGCTCGAAATTTAAATGATACAATCCCCTCCCGCAATTAAGCTCGGACTTTGGTGGTCAATTAAACAAAACACTAATTATTAGATTTCAAAAAACTTTGAATGTTTTGTTTTATTCGTGTTAAGATTAATTGATTTATTACATAAGGAGCGTTTTGTATTTGTCATGTATAAAAAGAAGCGAAATATTTTCAAATTAATTTCTTTACTACTATTCATTTTGTTAGTTGGTACGTTAATTATTGCCTTTAAACCAGATCCAAAGAATGATCATGTCATCTCCCATCGTGGCGCAAGTGGCGAAGAAATCGAGCATACTTTTAAAGCGTATGATTTAGCCCTTGAATATGGCACGAAATATATTGAACAAGATTTGGTTAGGTCTAAAGAGGGAACATTATATGTATCACATGAAGAAAATGCAGAACCTCTAACTGGCGTAAATAAAGACTATAAATATATGACAGATGATGAAATTAATGAACTGCGAACTGATGATAACCAACATATTCTAAAGTTAGAAGACGTGTTCAAGAAGTATGGAGATGATACTCACTATGCCATAGAGTTAAAAGAACAAGATAATAAAGGGGCTATAAAGCCTTTTGAGGAACTCGTAAAAAAATATGATTTAGCTGATAACATCATTGTACAAGCGCGAAACAAAGAAGCTTTGGAACCAATAGTAAGTACTTTCCCAGACATGCCAAAGCTAATATTAGTTAATACTGAAGAAGAATTAAATGACGCTCTGAAACAGGATTATATAGATATTATAGGAGCAAACTCGGACTTAATGAATAAAAGTAACGTGGAAAAAGTACATGACAACGGTAAAGAATTTAGCGTGTTTACGTTAGATGACAACGATGAAATCAAAAGAGGAATCGATCTAAACATTGATAGTTATTTTACTAATTTCACCGCAAAAGCATTAACAATAGAAGATAATTATAGATAATAACGAAAAAAGCCGCTCTCGATCAAGAGAACGGCTTTTTTTATCAAAAGAGTTCCTTTATATTTTTATTATTTTAAAACGGACGCTTTCCAGTGTTTAGTTTCTTCTGCATTGCTTTAACCATGTCACTACGCGGGGAAATAATGCCGTCTTGCGCTGTACCTAATTTCTTCTGCATAGCCTTTACGGTAGCTGGTCCAATGTTTCCGTCAGGGTCCAAACCTAATTCTTCTTGAATTTTCTTAATAACAATAGATCCGCCAGTTCCCCATTCTGCAGCATAAACATTTTCGTTTGCTTTATTTTTGATTTGACCAGAAATCACACCATCACAAATTTTACGATTATAGATTTGTTGTAGACGTTTTGCTGTAGCTGAGTCAAATTTTCCATTTTCATCAATCTTTCCACTAGGCTCGTCGTTTTCTGAGTCTATTTTTTGAACATAATCCTTATTTGCACTAATTAAGTTACCTTTTGAAGTTACTAAACGTGGGCAACCATTACCGGCATGTTTGATTCCTTTGGTAGTGATTACTGTCCCTTTTTTACGTGTACTAAGTTTATTTTCAAACTCAACGTCGTTTGCAGCATAGACGCCTATACTCGTTTTTGCTTTAACTTTACCTGGGTTAGTAGTGTAATATTGCTTGCTCCAGTCTTTGCCACCACTACTTGGTGTCGCGTATGCATTCCAAGCCGTCTTATCACCATAAAAAATATCCACATCAATTGGTGAGCCATATCCTGGAATCACCGTATTTGAACTATATTGAAAACAAGCCGCGCCATTTTTAAAACCACGAGTAGATGGTGGCGTAGCATTTTTGTTATAGCCATTGCTTCGTTTATTAGCACCATAGTTAGCTACCCATAGCGCATTATCGTTGTCAGCAATCCGGGTAAAATCATAACTATCAAGTACAGCAGTATAAGTGTAAAACCATGGTTTAATACCTGTCTGTTTTTCAACTTCATTCAACCAATCTAATGCCCATTGGACATCACCCTTATTAGAAGCTTCCCAATCTAGTACAGGGATAGCGTCACCTTTTAAATAGTTTTTCGCATTTTTAACAAAGAAATCAGCTTCTTGTTTCGCAGTTCCTTCATAGCCTACTTCATTGGCATAATGGTAAACTCCTAGTAATTTTCCTGCCTGCTTTGCTTGTTGAAAATGCTTGTCGCAATATGGATTAACATAGCCAGTACCTCCTGTTGCTTTAATAATGACAAAATCTGCTGTCATATTTCTTACGTCCATATCCGATTGCCAACTTGCAATATCAATTCCGTGTAATGCCATAATTTATCATTTCCTTTCTTTATATAAAAAACGGGCTATTCAGTCGATTCTCTCTTTTTGTAATTTTTATTTGAAATTCCTAACATCGTTCCTAAACAAGTATTTAAAGCACCGATAATTGTTAAATATAAACCGATTTGCTCAAATTCAACAGCCTCACCTATCGTACCAATAGCCGTCATAACCGCAGGTACTGCAATAATAACAACCCATTTCAAAACATTATATGTCTTATTACTTACCATTTATCTCACCTCCTTTCGGGATAAAATCCCTTCATCCTTTACGGGTAGAGCCTTAACTTTTGCATGCAGCATGTCTCCTGTGTGGTTACCTTCGACAGCTTTATAGGCGTGGTACAAAATGTCAAAATTATTTAACTCACCTATCGTCACGTAACCACGCGCCAAATAAATTTCTGACTTATTCCAAATAGCATTGTGGAGTGTTGCTTTTTGTGCTTTTGACAAGTACTCAGTTCGTCGGTCTGCCATCTTATTATATTTTTCTAATTCTTTTAATCGTTCATCTTGCTTCGTGTCATTCAAAAACAATTGATGCAAAATTTCTTTATTCTGTTTATTCTCTTCCTTCTTTTCTTTTACAATCTTCATAGTATTTTTTGTTAGTTTATACAGTCCGCCAAAAATACCAATCCCAAATAAAGACAACAACACACTGTTTATTTCCATCAAGCTATTCAGCCAGTCCAATATCACACCTCTCTTTCATTTATGTATCATTTCGTTACAATTACATAATAAGTCACATTTCGTTACTTGTCAATAGGTTTTGTGTCGAAAAGAAACTTTATTTTTATTCCATTAAATGTAACTATATGTTACTATTTAATAAAAGGCGGTGTCATAATGTTTCCCGAAAAAATCAAGGAACTAAGAAAATCAAAAAAATTCACCCAAAAAGATGTTGCAGAAAAAATTGGAATTACGCGTCCGGCTTATACCGCTTATGAAATTGGTAAGCGTCAGCCAGATTTTGAAACACTTCAAAAAATTGCTGATTTATATGAGGTGTCTATCGATTACCTATTAGGTAGAGAAGAAATAGAAAGTTTACCGCAGTATACTTCAGTTGATTTAGATAAAATGTTGGACAGCGCTATGAGTTTTGATGGTAAACCTATGACGGATAATGATAGAGAAGTTATACGTGCTTACTTAGAGGGAAAATTTGGCAGTAACTAATGGGGTGTTTGTTTGAACGAATTATTTAAAAAGTTGAACAAATTAGGAATAAATTTAGTAGAAAGAGAAATGGAAAAGAATGGCTACTACCTTCCAGAAGCAAAAATAATGTTTATTAATGAAAGTTTAACTGAAGAAGAAAAGAAATATACGATTTATCATGAACTAGCTCACCATCTTGATCATTCTGATTATATTGCGTTGTATAGGAAACCTGTCTATCATTATAAAATGGAAAGTGAGGCAGATGATTATGCTATTAATCAGCTGATAAAAGAGCATGACGGAGTTTATAATTATAGTCAGTTAATTGATAAATTTAATATTAGTATGGGAAAAGATGAAAAGTATCATAGAAGGAGTAAGTAAAAGTGGGGTTTATTTTTTTAATTTTAACGTTGTTATCTTTTTTTGGATTTTTTGGATGTGTGATATGGCTAATAGTTAGCTTTTTTACCAAAGCGCCAAAAAAAATTCCAATTATTTCTTTAATAACGTCTATAGTTGTTTTTATGATAAGTGTTCCAATTATGAGCAATTCAATCAATGCAGCGACGGGTTCCGCTTCAGATAATTCAGTTACAACAGATAGCTCCAAAGTAACCGCTGATGATTTAGAAATAACCGCAGACGGTGAGCATACTTACGTTGATCGATTAGAGTTCGAAACAAATGAAAATGGTATCGCTAATATTGAAGGAACTACAGCTGGAGATGCCAAGGTTTCTTTAACGCCAAGAAGTTCAAGTTCTGATAGTCAAAGAACAAAGGCAGATGAAAGGGGAAAATTTAATTTTGAAGTTGAAGTCTCTGATATCAGTCAAGAAGAGTATGGGTTACAAGCATCCTATAATGATAAAATGGGCGAAAAGTTAGAAGTGCATGTTCGAAACGACTACTACGAAGATGATACAGACGTTGAAGAAGACGACAAATTAAGCGACGATGAAGTTAATAGTTATATTAATGACCTCATAAGACAAGACCAAGGCTTCGCTGACGGTACGCTTGATGAAAATGGCAATGAAACAGATAACGGCACGCCTAATCCTGAATTTGATTGGTCAACAACGATCGAAAGCGTACAATATGACGGAGAAAGTACGATTGCTATATTTGTTAATGATGATTTTGCTAACTTTACTCAAGATGAAGCACAAAGTGCACTAAACAAAGCGCAAAATGTAGCTTATGAAGTAATAGGTAACAACCAAGGTTGGAATAATAAAGAGTATCGCACTGGACTCCCTACTAATGTTAAATATAATGATTCAACCATAGCAACTACAAAAGTATTAAATACAGAAGAATTTAAGTGGAAATAATAAATATTTAGGAGGAAAAAAATGAGTTTATTTGATGGAATAATAGGGAATGCCTCAGAAGTTAAAAATAGTGAAGTAGAAAAAGAATTAGAAGCGATACTGATACCTGGCGAAAATGTCGATTTAGCGTTTAAACTTATTCGCGATCTAATTATTTTTACTGATTATCGTTTGATTGTTGCTGACAAACAAGGCGTAACTGGTAAAAAAGTGGAATATAAATCTTATCCTTACAAGAGTATATCGCGTTTTAGTACCGAAACTATGGGGCATTTTGATATGGATGCTGAATTTAAAATATGGATTTCCGGAGCAACTGAACCCGCTGAGTCATTAGAATTCAGAAAAGATAAAAATATAAGCGATATCCAAAAGGCATTAGCACAGGCTATACTTAAATAAAAAGGTAACTCTGAACCAATGGCAGCACTCCCTCGAGGGTGCAACGCATGAGTAGCTACTATCCATGAGTATCCGGTATCTTAATAAAAACAAGCGAACAAAAAGATTACTTAAACGAAGTATTAAATATCTATATTAGTCAAAAGGAGTTCTTGTTTTGTCGAGAACCTTTTTTTTTACGTGTACTTAGTTTTCAAAATTTTCGTATCCGAAACCAGTACTTTGCTCGAAATTGTTCAAGCATTTAATTAACTAGCATTTTTATTATTTATTCGACTATCGAATGAATAATACTTTTCGATTTTTTTATTCATTTGAGTACTGAATGAACAATTTTTTCTGATTTTATTGTTTATTCGGTTACTGAATAAACAATACTTTTCGATTTTTTTATTCACTCAACTGCTGAATGAACAATACTTTTCAATTTTTTTATTCGCTCGACTGCTGAATGAACACTTTTCGATCTCATTACCTTTCACTTGAGCTTAGCAAGTAAAAATTACGTCAAAAAAGTGGAGATCAAATATTCATTGACCTCCACTTTTTCTTTTTGTGTGCTCTTCTATCTCACTATCACGTAAACTATCACGTTTCTTTACCCAACATGCTATAAATGTTGATTTACAGACGTTTATTCAACTCATCAGCCAAGTCTTCAAAGCCTGGTTTGCCTAGTAAAGCAAACATGTTGCGCTTGTAAGCCTCAACACCTGGTTGATCAAATGGATTAACACCATTTAGGTAACCTGAAATACCCACAGCAATTTCAAAGAAATACATGGTATATCCTAATGTATACTCATCCATTTCTGGAATTTTCAATAATAGATTTGGAACATTGCCATCCGTATGTGCTAGTAATGTTCCTTCAAATGCTTTGGTATTTACAAAGTCAATTTCTTTTCCCTGTAAGTAACCTAATCCATCTAAATCGGATTCTTGTTTTGGAATAGAAACACTTTTACGTGGATTTTCTACTTTTACAACAGTTTCAAATACATTGCGTGTGCCATCTTGAATCGTTTGGCCCACAGAGTGAAGATCTGTTGAAAAGTTCGCACTTGATGGATAAATTCCTTTTTGATCTTTTCCTTCTGATTCACCGTATAATTGTTTCCACCATTCAGAGAAATATTGCATTCCTGGTTCATAGTTGACCAAAATTTCAATAGCTTTATCTTTACGGTGCAAAATATTACGCAAAGCAGCGTATTGGTAAGCTTCATTTTTCTTCAAGTCTGGATCCATATACGCTTTACGAGCATCAACCGCACCTTGCATTAAAGCGTCGATATCTGCGCCACTAACAGCAATAGGCAATAAACCAACAGGTGTTAATACAGTAAAACGTCCACCTACGTCGTCTGGAATGACAAAAGTTTCCCAGCCTTGCGCGTCAGCTTCTTCTTTTACAGCACCTTTTTGACGATCTGTTGTCGCATAAATTCGTTTATTGGCTTCTTTTTCACCATACTTATTAATCAGTAATTCTTTAAATACTCGGAATGCGATGGCTGGTTCGGTAGTTGTACCAGATTTTGAAATAACATTTACAGAAAAATCACGATCACCGATCATTTCAATCAGATCTGCAAGATAGGTAGAAGAAATGGAATTACCCGCAAAAACCACTTGTGGTGTCTTTCGTTGTTCTTTTGGTAACGCATTATAAAATGAGTGTTGTAAAAACTCAATAGCTGCGCGTGCTCCTAAATAAGAGCCTCCAATACCAATCACAACTAATACATCAGAATCTGATTTAATTTTCTCTGCTGCTTTTTTAACACGAGAGAATTCTTCTTTATCGTAGTTTTCCGGCAAGTCGATCCAGCCTAAGAAATCATTTCCAGCACCTGTTCCGTTTCTTAACGCTGTATCTGCAGCGGTTACTTGATTTTGCATATAGTCAAGTTCATGTTCACTAACAAATGGTGTTACCTTTGAATAATCAAATGAAATATGTCCCATGTTGCCTCCTCCTTAAAAAAGTAAAGTAGTAATGTATACACTACTACTTTACTTTTTTTATTATTGTTTTTCAAGTAATTATTCCATCATACAAGACCTTGTTCGGTCATCGCCTTAGCCACCCGATCAAATCCTGCAATATTAGCACCAAGCATGAAATTATTTTCTGAACCATACTCTTGGGCAGCATCACGAGTACTTTCATAGATCTTCTTCATAATCGTATTTAACTGCTTGTCCACGTCATCTTTTTCCCACTGCAAACGTTGTGAGTTTTGACTCATTTCTAAAGCAGAAACTGCAACCCCTCCAGCATTTGCTGCTTTTCCTGGACAATAAGAAATATCTTTATCGATAAAATATTCGCTAGCTTCCATTACACAAGGCATGTTTGCTCCTTCTGCTACAATTTTAGCGCCATTTTCCACGATGACTTTTGCATTTTCTTTGTCAATTTCATTTTGCGTAGCACACGGAAAAGCAAGATCATAAGGTACCTTTAACTCCCACACATTGCCACTTTCATAATATTGGGCTTGCGGACGTTTTTTAGCATAAGCAGTTAAACGATCACGATCAACTTCTTTAACTTGTTTTAATAAATCTAAGTCAATGCCTTCTTTATCGTAAATATAGCCGTTAGAATCAGAACAAGTCACTGCCTTAGCGCCTAGTTGTTGTAATTTTTCAATCGCATAGATTGCCACATTTCCACTTCCAGAAACTGCTGCAGTTTTGCCTTTAAAATTTTCGTTTTTATCCGCTAAAAGATGTTTAACAAAATAGACAACGCCATACCCGGTCGCTTCAGTGCGCCCTTTGCTACCCCAAAAATCTAGTGGCTTACCTGTCAATACCCCGGTGTCATATTGTTTTAAACGTTTATAAGTACCGTATAAATACCCGATCTCACGAGCACCAACACCAATATCACCGGCTGGAATATCCAAATTTGGTCCAATATGTTTGGATAATTCTGTCATAAAGCTTTGGCAAAAACGCATAATTTCATCATCTGATTTTCCTTTTGGATCAAAATCACTCCCACCTTTGCCGCCGCCAATAGGTAAACCGGTCAAACTGTTTTTAAAGATTTGTTCAAAACCTAAGAATTTTAAAATACTTAAGTTAACGCTAGGATGGAATCTAAGTCCGCCCTTATAAGGCCCTAATGCCGAATTAAATTGAATACGATAGCCACGATTAACGCGCCAATTTCCCTGATCGTCTTGCCAAGGCACACGAAATTGTAAAATACGTTCAGGTTCAGTCAATATCGCTAATAAATTTTTTTCCACATATTCAGGATTTTTTTCTAAAAAGGGTTTTACAGTAGATAAAAATTCATCCACTGCTTGTAAAAATTCTGTCTGATGTGGATCTTTATTATGGACCGTTTCTTGTACTGCGGTTATTGCATCATTGATTTTTGTCATAAAAATACCTCCTCCGTATTTCCTGCTATTTTATCAGAAAAATTTTTTATGCGCACCTTTTTTTTGTAATTTTCAAATAATTTTTCCGAAAAATCCAAAAAATATCATGAACTTAATGCGCTTTACTTATTAAAAAAAGACAATAGCCCAAGTAGCCAATTTTATAAATACTTATCACATAGCTACTCTACTATTGTCTTATTTCTGTACTATTCTATCATTGCATATTTTATACTGTAATATCAGCAAATTCACCATTTACCAAATTTGCTAAATCTTCTGGCGCAAGTTCGATCTGCAGCCCCCGTTTTCCTGCTGAAACTAAAATTGAAGCAAAATCTTTGGCTGTTATGTCAATATAAGTAGGAAATTTCTTTTTCATCCCTATAGGCGAACAACCACCTCTGATATAACCAGTTGTCTTTTCTAAGTCTTTTAAATGTAACATTTCAACTTTTTTATTCTGACTGACTTTTGCAATCTTTTTTAAATCTAATTCTCTATCTCCAGGAACCACAGCAACAAGTGTGCCGGTTTTATTTCCTACAACGACTAAAGTTTTAAAAATTTGAGAAATATTTTCATCTAACTCATCAGCTACATGATCAGCACTCAACTGCGCCTCATTCCAAGCATATTCATATTCTTGATAAGAAATATTTTGTTGTTCAACAAGGCGAATAGCGTTCGTCTTGTCTTTTTTCTTCTTACTCAATGAACTTCCCTCTCATCATTATCGCTTGTACTAAATTTTTCTTTTACACTTAATGTTTCTAACACAAATTGCAATTCATCAATAGGAATTTGGCCAGGTGCTGAGCTTTGCGCTTCATCCAATGAACCAAAAGTAAGAACAGAACCTGTAATCTCTCCTGTGATCCTTGAGACTTTCCCTAAATCTGACATAGAAATGGTTGCAATAGGTAATTCATTAAAAGCTCGAACTCTTGAAACAAGATTCATCATTCTTAATACGTCTTGCAAATTATGAGGCATGGCAGCGATTTTTCCAATATCGGCGCCAAATTGATTCATAACGCCAACACGATAAATCATCGTCGCATCTTCTGGTGTTTGGTCATAATCATGGCTACTCATCATGATTTTAGTTCCTTGAATTTTTAAATCTTGCACAAACTTACGTCCTAAATACTCAACTTTTCCAAATTCTATATCCATTAAGTCAACTTTTTGTGTGCTAGCTGCTGACAAACACAAATCATGGTACATTTTTAAAGAGACTGGCCGGCTTCCACCTTCTTCAACAGAACGAAAGGTATATAACAGAATTTTTTCTGGAAGAATCCCTGCAATCATTTCTAAAGTATCTATCATATCATCAATCTCTTCACTTTCATGAAAAAGATCAGCGCGCCATTCTACAATCTCAGCGACTGAGTGTTTTACACGATTTGCTTGTTCTGCTATTTCTTCTGTAGTTTTCCCCGTAATAGGCACACACATTTTAGGACGTCCGTTGCCTATCTTGGTATTTTTTATCTCTAACAAAAAACTCCCTCATTTCTATTAACGTTTTTCAATTTGATAAAAATAAACTTTTAAATAATCCCCTTCTGGAAAAGACGAATGAACAACATAGTCTTTAGGAAGATGAAATTTTTTTATTAATTTGTAAGTAACATTTTTCTCTTGCAAAGCTTTTTCAATCATTGCTTGGAATTTTTTAGCAGAAACATTGCCTGCATTGGTTGAAGCAATAATCATTCCTTGCCTATTTAAAACTTCTACACTATCTTCGACTAAGCTTCCATAGTCTTTAGCTACTCGGAATACTTTTTTCTTATTTCTAGCAAAACTCGGTGGGTCCAAGATAATACAATCAAAGCTTAAGCCTTTTTTCTTGGCGTACTTAAAATAATCAAAAGTATCCATTACATGAATCATTTGTTGCTCAAGATCAATTTGATTTACATTAAGCTGTTCTTTTGTTTTTTTCAAACTACGCTTTGCTAGATCAACGCTGGTGGTACTTTTAGCTTTGCCTACCGCAGCGGCGACAGAAAATGCGCCTGTATAGCTAAACATATTTAAAACATCTTTATTTTTAACAAAGCCTGAAGCAAGTAAAGATCTAACTTCTCGCTGATCTAAAAAGATTCCAGTCATTAACCCTTCATTTAAATATACCACATAATTTACATCGTTTTCTTTAATATGTAACGGTTCAGGAGCTTTTATTCCTGCAAGTAGTTTTGAATAGGATTGATCTGTTTGAAAACGCAACTTTTCATAGATTCCCTCTATTTCGGGAAAAACTTCTTTAAAAGCAGAAATAATTTCTTCTTGCTTATGATATAAAGTACGATTATACCAAGAAACTACGGCAAAATCACCATATTTATCTACCGTCATCCCACCTAGGCCATCTCCTGCACTATTAAGTAACCGAAAGGCGTCGGTTTTTTTGTCCTGATAAAAAGCTCGACGTTTTTCTTTTGCCCGAAAAAATAATTCAACAAAAAATGCATGGTTAAGCGGGCGATTTTTTGTAGTTAAACTCCAACCCACACCATTATTTTGTACACCAAGATATCCTTTTGCAATACGTTTTCCTTCTTTGTTAACAAAATCGACCCATTGATTTTCTTGTATTTGATCCAATAAATCATCTTCTTGTAATAAGGGATAGCCATTTTGTACACGTTTTGCTGCTTGTTGCGTGATCTTAATTTCCATATATTCACCTGTTCATCTTATTCATTGCTTACCAATTAAGTATATCAAATCCTACAATTTTTGTCTTTCACGAAAGAATTGATAAGAAAAACTTAATTTGCCCTACACAAACCTAATTTTATTGACAGTCAAACCGGGGCTTAGTAAAATATTATTGATGAATGAAAACAGTAGAAAAATTTTTCATGACCCAGGTCAGAAAGTGAGGAACAAACTTTTGAAGAATGTAAAAATACCAAATCTTCTAAATACAAGATTAGGCTTTTTTGGCCTATTAACAATACTACTTTGGGCTAAAAATATCTTTGCCTATTTTACAGAATTTAATTTAGGTGTTGACAGTCCGATCCAGTATTTTATTCTGCTCATTAATCCAATAGCGACAACGCTATTTCTATTATCCATTGCTTTATATGTAAGAAGAACCAAGGCATCGTATTTTACCATGCTTTTTATTTATTTCTTGGTCACAGTATTACTTTTTGCAAATGTCGCTTATTATCGTGAATTTACTGACTTTATTACTATTAATACCATTTTAGGTGCCGGTAAAGTTGCTGGAGGATTGGCAGGTAGCACATTAGAGCTGCTAAAAGTAAGTGATATCTTCTACTTTATTGATTTTGTTATCATCGCAATCGCACTTGTTATGAAAAAAACCAAGTTAGACGATCGCCCCATCCGAGCTAGAACAGCTTTAGCTGTCACAGCCCTAGCTGTAATGGTTTTTTCAGGAAATCTATTTTTAGCAGAAACAGATCGTTCAGGTCTATTAACCCGTACTTTCTCTCGTGATTATCTAGTAAAATATCTTGGTATTAACGCTTATACAGCTTACGACGCTGTTCAAACTTATCAGACAACACAAGTTCGAGCAGAAGCTAGTCCTAACGATATGGATGAAGTTGAAGATTATGTCGGTGATCACTATGCTGAGCCTAATGATGAATATTATGGCATGGCAGAAGGCAAAAATGTTATCTATATTCATTTAGAAAGTGTGCAACAATTTTTAATTGATTATGAACTAGAAGATGAAAACGGCGAAAAACACGAGGTTATGCCCTTTGTTAATAGTTTATTCCATGATGATAGTACCTTTAGTTTTGATAACTTCTTTCATCAAGTTGCGGCTGGAAAAACTAGTGATGCAGAAACATTAATGGATAACTCACTATTTGGTTTAAACCAAGGATCGTTTTTCACACAATTCGGTGGAAAAAATACCTTTGAATCAGCACCAAATATCTTAAAACAAACAAAAGATTATGATTCTGCCGTCTTCCATGGAAATGCAGGAAACTTTTGGAATCGTAATGAAGTTTACAAGCACTTTGGTTATGATTATTTCTTTGACGCAAATTATTATGACGTAAATGATGAGAACTCATTCCAATATGGCTTACATGACAAACCATTTTTCGAACAATCTGCACAATATCTTGAACACTTGCAACAACCGTTTTATTCCAAGTTTATCACTGTATCAAATCATTATCCTTATTCTGAGTTTACAAATGACGAAGCTGGTTTCCCACTTGCTGATACACCAGATAACACAATCAATGGCTACTTTGCTACAGCGAACTATTTGGATACCGCTGTGGAAGAGTTTTTCGATTACTTGAAAGAATCTGGTTTATACGATAATTCCGTCATTGTTTTATACGGAGATCATTATGGTATTTCCGATGGACGTAACGAAAACTTAGCAGAATTATTGGGTAAAGATAGTAGTGAATGGGATAATTATGATAATGCTCAAATGCAACGTGTTCCTTATATGATTCATGTTCCTGGACAAGATAAAGGTGGCGTTGATCATACCTATGGCGGCGAAGTAGACGCGATGCCTACCCTCTTACATTTGTTGGGGGTAGATACCAAAAATTATATTCAAATGGGACAAGATCTGTTGTCTGGTGAGCACCAAGAAGTAGCAGCTATGCGAGACGGCTCCTTCGTATCTCCTGATTATACAAATTACTCAGGTACACTATATGATAACGAAACTGGCGAGGCTATCGAATCGCCTAATGAAGAACAACAAGCAACAGTTAAAGAATTACAAGATACGGTCAATAAACAGCTTGAAACTTCCGATAAGGTAACACAAGGTGATTTACTTCGTTTCCACTCTGGAAGCGGGCTTAATCCAATCGATCCTAATGATTATGATTACAAAGATATTGATAAACGATTGCTTAAAAAAGAAGAAGATTTAGGCGATGAGTCTACCAGTGTCTATTCAGAAAATGACGATGAATCAACTGAGGATGAATATGAATCAAAACCCTATCAAGAGTATCATCCAGAGGCTAAGGAACAATTAGAAGAAGAAAACAATAACGAAAATAATGAATAAGATACAACGAAAGAAATCCGACATCGATGATTGATCTCGGATTTCTTTTTTTTACTATAAGATATTCATATTTTTTTCAAACTCATTTTATATACTGAAACTAAGAAGGTGAGAATTATGTCTTTTTCAAAAATTGCTTTAGCTAGTTTAAAATATCATCGACGTATGACCGCTTTTTATGTAATTTTTTTAATCATTTCCTTTTTTTTATTATTTATTATTGATAGTTTAAAAATTTCATTACCTTACATTTACACTCATATGGAAGACTTACTGAGTTCTTCTGGCTACTCATTAGAAAAACAAAGCATCTTAGGATATATACAAGAGCCCACTGAAACCATTGATCGCTACTATGACTTTATCAAAAAAGTAGCCCTTGTTTTTCTTGCTGCTTTATTTTTCATTTATTTTTTTATTTGTCAAATTGTAAAAGAAAAAGAATACCTGATCTGGAAAAACTCAGGTAATAGGACACTTTCTTGGATTTATTTCAATTTATTAGAAATGATTTTTCCTTTATTCTTCTTTATTTTAATTTTTGCAGCTATGATAATGCTTTTTCAACATTTTTTTGTAGGAATTATTTTAAATCAACATTTGAAAATAATTGAAATGGTCCATGGTACAAATACAATTACTGAACAATTTGGACAAGACAATCTAGACCATTTAGTCGTACGTTTTCCTCGTACAAATCAGGCACTGATTCAGACAATTTTATTATCTAGTAAGGAATGGACAAAAATTCTTTTTATATCCCTTGGTCAAACGATTCGAAATTTTATTTTCCTAATTTTTCCAGCTCAAATCGGTGCAATAGGCGTTCATTACTTTTGGAGGCATAAATTTGGAACAAATAACTAATGTAGAACAATTAACTGCCGGCTTTTATCTTGTAGCAACCGACGTTTACAAAAAGAAATTTTTAGAACAGAAAAATAAGCGAGCACAGCCCACTATTGGTGAAGTTACAGGAGATTGGCAACAACTGCCTTATTTATCATTAAAAGAAAATATCCTTTTAGGTGTGGAAAAAACCAAACGTCCAAGACTTTTGTCTTACATTAAATTAGCTGATATTCATCCGAAATTGTTTACTAAGCAAAAAAATGAACTTTCTCAAATTGACGAAATCAAGTTACAATTTGTACACCTGTTGTTAAAAGAAACTCCGATTATTTACCTTCATGACTGTTTTGACCAAATGACTGTCGGACAAATGCAATGGCTCTTAGGTTTTTGTCATCAACTTGTTCAAAAATACTCATTGAAGATATTGTTATTTAGCAAAAATGAGCAGCTTCTCCACTCCATAAATATTGACGAAATTCTTTAAAACAAATAGCCGAACTATAAGAAGTAATCTCTTCATATAGTTCGACTATTTTATATTTTTTTGTATTACAGTCTTCTACTCGACTTCCTTATCCGGATCAGTATCAGGGAAAGTGATAACAAAGCTAGTACCTTCATTGGGCTTGCTGTGAACCTCGATCGTTCCCTTATGCATATTTACCAATTGTTGTACGATTGGTAATCCCAAACCTGATTCTCCAAATTTTTTATTTTTTCTAGAAGGATCAATTTTGTAATAACGTTCCCAGATATTATTTACTTGGTCTTCAGTCATACCGATCCCCGTATCAGCAATTGTGACAATCGTTTCTAGATATCCTTTTTCAATTTTAATACGAATTTCGCCATCTTCAGTAAACTGAATAGCATTTTGAATAATATTAACAATAATTTGAACAAATCGATCATAATCAGCAAAGATCGGAACTGATTCGCTTGTTTCTAAAATAAGCTGGTCATTGGCTTCTTCTGCTTTTTTCTCCATTTGTACTAATATCGTTTGTAATGCCTGTGTCCCATCAAATTTCTTCACTACAATAGAAATTTGATTTGTTCTGATTTTTTCATAATCTAAGTTTTCACTGACTAAACGAATTAAACGATTGGTTTCATTTTTCATTAAACGAATAGCATTATCCTTTTGATCTTCTGGAATCGCTTGGTACTCCAAGCCTTCTAACAATCCGTTAATTGTAGTTAATGGTGTGCGCATCTCATGGGAAGCATCTGACATAAACTGTCTACGTCGCTCTTCTTGCCGGTCGATTTCTTCTTGTGATTCTTTTAAAGAATCCGTCATTTTATTAAAATCCTCGGCCAATTCATCAAACTCATCGCGATGCCGTGAAGGTAATTTGTTGTCAAAATTGCCATTAGCGATTTCTTTTGTTGCTTCCTTCATCCGGTTAATTCGTCTTACCTGGACTTTAGCGTATAAAAAGCTGATCACCAAAGCAACAATGACAGATAAGACAAATCCTTTTAATAAGTTATTGGTAAACTCTGTCACTGAATTTTTTACATTTTGAGCAGATTGCGTCACAATCAGCGCACCATAAAAGTCATTATCTAAATTAAAAGGAATCATCGCATAAGAAGTAGCTTCTTCTTCCCCATAAATATTTTGACTTGCTGTTACTTGTTGTTGCTGTCCTGCATGAAGTTGCTTCCAAAAATTATTAAAGGGAAATGAAATCTGCTTTTCTGGCCTAGTTGGATAGATCACTTCTTCAGAATCAGTAATAAAAGTAAAGTGGACATTTTGTTGGTTTAACATTGCCTCTGAACGATTCAATGAATTTTGAATCGCTGTCTCCAATGAATTGGCTGGCATATTGTCATTGATTTCTTCTACAACCGCATCAGCATAACCAAAAAGTTGATGGTAATTATTCTCCTCGATAGTTTGTTTAGTCATTTGGGTAAAAGTAATCCCTAGTGTCACTAGCGTCACTAAGATCACAATCCAGAAAGCTAGCAACTGTTGGTATAAATAGCGCATTATTCAACACCCGAATCATCAAACTTATAGCCAACGCCCCAAACCGTTTGAATCACTTGTGGTCCAATTTTTTCAATCTTTTGCCGTAACTTTTTGATATGTGCGTCTACTGTTCGTTCATCGCCAAAGTATTGATAATCCCATACTAACTCAAGTAATTTTTCTCGAGAAAATACTTGTCGTGGCTTGTTTGCTAATGTATAAAGTAAATCAAATTCTTTAGGTGTTAAATCAACAATCTCTTCACCATTTAGATAAGCTTCTCTGGTTTTGGTATTCATTTGAAAATGTGCAGTTTTTACATCAAATTCTGTATCACTTTCTTGAACCTCTTCTGTCGCTGCGGTACTTCTTAAATCACTACGACGATGAAGCGCCTTGATTCGCGCAATTAAAGTCAATGGGCTAAAAGGTTTAGTTACATAATCATCTGCGCCGATTTCAAGACCAATCACTTGATCACTTTCCGAATCTCTAGCCGTTAACATCACTAATGGTACCGTACTAGAAACCTCACGAATTTTCCGAGCTACAACCATACCATCTACCTCAGGCAAATTTAAATCTAGTATAATCATATCCCAATTTTGTGGATCCTCTAAAAAGGCATCAATTCCCCTTTGCCCATCATATTTAAAAGTCACTTCCCAACCTTCATTTACAAAAAACATTTGCATCATTTCACAAACAGATTCATTATCTTCGATCATCAGTAAATTCATGTTGCCACCTCTTGTTTATTGATCTTTTGTGATTTTATTTTTATGACAAATCACAACATTCTAGTCGTTTTAAAATAAGATACTAATAATTGTTTCTCTCTCACTCTTTTACTAGTATAACTTAAATTAAAATAACGAACCAACAAATTATCACTTTCTTTGAGAAACCTTTGTAATTTTGTTCTAGCTACTTAAATTAATATCTAAAATACTTTCCAAAAAGTAAAAAAGTAAAATTTTCATTGCTTAAAAAAAGACTTTAAAATGTACTTCTAACAGATTTAAATTTAACGATTACTTGGCTTTTTAAGATTGACATCATCTTAATTCGAAATAAACGAAATCTAGCGAAAACAAAAGATGCCAAAATCCTAATTTAGAAAGGATTTTGACATCTACTGCAAAGCTCTAAAATCTCCAAATGGAGACGGCGGGAGTTGAACCCGCGTCCAGACATATTGCCTCTTGAATATCTACGCTCATAGTCATCTCGATTAATTTCGCTTTATAAGCCGTCGAGTGACAAACCGCTTATAAAGCTAGTCTGATGATCTCTTCATTAACTTCCAGACGGAAAGTTAATGCGTATCCCACTTAAATTTGAGACCCTTATTCGAGCACATGGGCGATGCCGAGAGGATCTACGCTAGCTGGTTTTACGCAGCTAAAGCGTAAGAATTGTTATTATTTTTAGCAGTTATATTTAACTGAGCGTTTTTACGTAGACGCAACCTACAAAGCGCAATTCAAGCTCAATCTATGCCTGTCGAATCCGTAACGTCCCCTTAATTAAGGGGGTATTTCTACCAATAATTAGTATAACATATACAAAATCTATTTCAAATAATTCGCTCATCAAATATGACATGTGTGAAATATAACTTATTTAATTTGTAATAAAAACTAATGAACCTGTAATCGGTACTTATGTTATTCTATTGAATAGAGGGGGACGAGTATATGGAAGATATTTTCTTTGCGCCATTCGATTGGTTATATCGTCAATTCTCTGGTTCATAATTATTGAATAGCCGCTCGAAATACCTTTTGAAAGACTTGGCAAAATAGCGTCAAGTCTTTTTATTTGCTCTAAAATACTTCTAGTAATTGTTTACAATAATCTTCAAGATACTTTTTATCGGTTTGATCGTAACTATTTATTTCTTTACTATCAATATCAAGCACACCGATCAATCGCTGATCTTTAACCATCGGCACCACAATTTCTGAAAGCGCCGCGGAGTCACATGCGATATAATTTTGATGCTCTTTTACATTTCCTACGATCACTGTCTGATTTGTATCAGCAGCTTCGCCACAAACACCTTTGCCCATTTGGATTCGTGTACAAGAGACATTTCCTTGAAATGGCCCTAATATCAATTCATTCTCATCAAATAAATAAAATCCTGCAAATACAGTGTTTGGTAAGCTCATATTTAACAAAGCTGATGCATTAGATAAAGTGGCTAACCAATTTTTTTCATCTTTGATCAATTCATTTTGCTGTGAAATCATCATTTCGTAGGCTTTTTGTTTTTCTTCTTTATTCCACATAATTAACTCTCTCCATTTTAATTTTTAAATGAATGCAAAGGTGCAGGGATTCTGCCTCCACGTTGGATAAATTCAGAAGAGCTTGCATCATTGGTTTTCATCACGGGTGCTGAACCTAGTAAGCCCCCAAATTCAGTATGATCGCCCACATCTTTATCTTTAGCTGGAATGATTCGTACTGCCGTTGTTTTATGGTTCACTACACCAATAGCTGCTTCGTCTGCAACCATTGCACTGATCGTATCAGCTGGTGTTTTACCAGGGATTGCAATCATATCTAGGCCAACTGAACAAATCGCTGTCATCGCCTCTAGTTTTTCTAAATTTAATGCACCAGCTTCAACTGCTTGAATCATCCCTGCGTCTTCTGATACTGGAATAAAAGCTCCTGATAGACCCCCCACATGATTACAAGCCATAACACCACCTTTTTTAACAGCATCATTTAATAAAGCTAATGCCGCTGTAGTTCCATGGGTTCCGACTGATTCTAGTCCCATCTCTTCTAAAATTTGAGCGACACTATCACCTACGGCCGGCGTCGGTGCTAAAGAAAGGTCAACGATACCAAAAGGGATACCTAAACGTTTGGAAGTTTCTTTACCCACTAACTGTCCCATTCTTGTGATTTTAAAGGCTGTCTTTTTGACAGTCTCAGCGATAACATCAAAAGATTCTCCTTTAACTTTTTCTATTGCTCTTTTCATAACACCAGGCCCGCTAACGCCTACGTTAATTACTTTATCAGCTTCTCCAAAACCATGAAAAGCACCCGCCATAAATGGATTATCTTCTATAGCATTAGCAAATACTACAAGTTTAGCACAACCTAAATCTGATTTTTCTGCAGTTTGCTTAATCACAGTACCCATGCGTTTTACCGCGTCCATATTAATTCCAGCTTTTGTTGAACCAATATTTACAGAAGAACACACATAGTCGGTTTCTGCCAAAGCCTGAGGAATCGATTCAATCAGTGCCAAATCCGTTCCTTGAAATCCTTTTTCTACTAATGCAGTATAGCCTCCAATGAAATTTACACCCACTGCTTTAGCTGCTTGATCCAATGTCTTAGCAAATTTCACGCAATCTACACTCCTTGCTTTTGTAGCTGAAGCAATACTTGCAATAGGCGTAACTGAAATCCGTTTATTAATAATAGGAATCCCGTATTCTGCAGCAATTTGATCACCTACTTTGACTAAATCTTTAGCACAAGTGGTGATTTTTTGATAAATCTTACTGCAAGCTGTATCAATATCAGCATCAATACAATCTAGCAATGAAATGCCCATAGTAATTGTTCGAATATCTAAATTTTCTTCTTCTATCATCCGGATGGTTTCAAATATTTGGTTGCTTTCCATGTCCTATCTCCTAACCTAACTTATGCATAGCGTTAAAAATTTCTTCATTTTGAATACTAATTTTTACACCTAATTGTTGACCCGTCTTATCTAGCTCTTGACGTATATAATCAAAGCTAGTTTGTTTATCCATATCTAAAATCATCATCATCGTAAAATAATCTTGCATAATTGTTTGTGTCATATCCACAATATTGATATTTAATGTCGCTAAACTTTGGCTTACACCTGCCACGATACCGACTTTATCTTTACCGATCACAGTCAAAACTGCACGCATGGTCATTCCCCTTTTTAATTTTCTTTTTATTATAGCATAGCTGAATTTTCTAAAAGACATTTTACCATAGAAAAACTTCTTTTGAATCCTTTATTAGATACAAAAAAGCAATTAAGGTATTTTTTACAAACTGTACCTTAATTGCTTTTTAACTTATTAAAATTATTTAATAACCATCACATTACAAGGCGCATGGTTTACAACAAAAGAAGTCGTTGCTCCTACTAAAGCCTGTGCGATCGCCCCTTTACCTGTTGAACCAATAACAATCAAATCAATCGCATGTTCTTGTGGTAAATCCATACCGATCATTTCTTTAGGCGAACCAATTTCAACGATTCTTTCGATATTGTTTACACCAGCTTGTTGCGCAGTTTTTACTTTATCATCCATATCTTCTTCAATATTTTGTTTTTCATCTTTTAACAAACGAGAAAAGGCATAAGCGCTGGTTGTCAATTCAACATCGTTAATAATCCGAGCTAAAAAAACAGTAGCATTATTTCGTTTGGCAATTTCGATTGTTTCTTTAAAAGCTTTTTCCGATTGATTAGATCCATCAAGAGCAACTAATATTCTTTTATACGCTTCTAGCATTGTAAGCGCCTCCTTTTCTTTTATTATATCATGAACGAAAAAAATACCATAGTATTTTTTTACATAAACCAGCAAATCTAGCTTTCGCTTTCTAAGCGTGCTAAAATAAATGAGACGATACAAGAAACGAGGGAATATATTGGTTGAATATCTAGAAGTGGGAAAAATTGTAAACACACAAGGAATTAAAGGAGAAGTTCGTGTACTTTCACAAACCGATGCTCCACAAGAACGTTATCAAAAAGGTGCAAAATTAACTGTTTTTGTAAAAAATAAAGAACCTATAGAATTAACCGTAGCGAGTCATCGAAAACATAAAAGTTTTGACTTATTATCCTTTGAAGGCTACCCTTCCATTAACGATGTTGAAGGTTTTCGAGAGGGTATACTGATGGTGCCTAAAACTGAACTTACACCATTAGACGAAGCCGAATATTATTATTATGAAATCATTGGTTTAGATGTGTATGAAGAAAATGGAGAAAAATTAGGGCAGGTAAAAGAAATTCTTGCGCCTGGTGCAAATGATGTCTGGGTGGTGCAAAGAAAAAATAAAGCTGACGCCTTGATTCCATTTATTAGCTCTGTCGTGAAAAAAATCGACCTAGAAAATCAAAAAGTTTTTGTAGAAATTCCAGAAGGGCTGTTAGATGATGAAAATTGATGTATTAACGTTGTTTCCTAAAATGTTTGAAGGACCTATGAAGGAATCCATTTTAGGTAAAGCACAAGAAAATGGACAACTAGAGATGAATATTTCAAATTTTCGAGATTATTCAGATAATAAGCACCATACTGTAGACGATTATCCTTACGGTGGCGGTGCCGGCATGCTTTTAAAGGTACAACCGATTTATGATAATTTACAAGCCATAAAAAAAGCGGGTCCGGAAACTAAAAAACGTATTGTATTATTGGATCCAGCGGGTACTCCCTTTAACCAAAAAATGGCGGAAGATTTTTCTCAGGAAGAACATTTAGTATTTATCTGTGGTCATTATGAAGGTTACGATGAACGTATACGCTCTTTAGTAACAGATGAAGTGTCTATCGGAGACTACGTGCTAACTGGTGGCGAATTAGGGGCAATGGTGATGATCGATGCAACGGTACGCTTGTTACCTGAAGTATTAGGAAATGAAGTATCAGCAAAAACCGATTCCCATTCAACTGGCTTACTAGAACATCCTCAATATACACGACCTGCTGTATTCAATGACATGGAGGTGCCCGAAGTTTTAAAAAATGGGAATCATAAACTCATCGAAACTTGGCAATTAAAAGAAGCACTGCGACGTACATGGCAACGCCGACCTGATATGTTAGAAAAAATCAAATGGACGGACGAAATGAAAAAACTTTTGCAAGAAATTAAACAAGAGGAGTAATAATGTAACTGTCATAAACTCATTTTTATTAATGGAGGTTATTCTAATGTCTCTTGGCATCTCCATGCTTTTTACTTTTACTGTCGCATTTATAGGGGCAAAAGCTGGACAGAAACTACATTTACCTGCGCCTTTTATGATTGGCAGCATGCTTGCGGTCATGCTTTTTTCTGTACTCACAGATACTGCTTATTTTCCCCAACAAGCGAAGGTGATCGCGCAAATTGTAGCCGGTATTTTTATTGGTCAAAAATTGACTCGTAATGATGTGATCAATTTAAAATATGTAATTAAACCAACAATTTTACTACTGCTGATTTTAACCATTAATACCTTTATTCTAGGTTTTGCTTTTGCTTGGCTGTTTAATTGGAATGTGTTAACTGGGCTTTTGGCCTCTACACCTGGTGGTTTAATGGATACTACTTTAATTGCAGCGGATTTTGATGCCGAAATTCACGTTGTCGCGATTATGCAATTAGTACGTAGTGTGGGTGTGCTGCTACTTTTCCTAGCTGGATCAAACTTTTTTCCACTGAGGAAGCCTCAGAAACAAGCGAGAAAAAAGATGATCAGAAAAATCAAAGACCCAAGCTAAATAAAAAACACTTTTTAATCGTTATGTTAGTTGGAATTTTGGGCGGTTTATTGGGTCATGTTTTAGGTTTTCCAGCTGGAACACTTAGTCTGTCTTTGCTTTTTTCTGCTTTATTTAAATTACGTACTAATATTAGCGCTTTTCCGATACAAATCCGACAGTTTGCGCAAATTTTAGCTGGCTCTATGGTAGGTGCAAGTTTTACGCGTGAAGTCGCATCCTCTTTAAGAACTTTTCTTATTCCAGCCATGCTTTTAATTGTTATCTATTTATTCATCAGCTATCTCTATGCGCAGATAAACAAACATAAGGGCTGGTTAGACTTTACTTCGGCTTTGTTTGCTTCCTGTCCAGCAGGTGCTACCGACATTGCACTAATCTCCGCGGATTACGGGGTCAATATGAATAGTGTTGCTATGATTCAAATCGCTCGTTTGATTCATGCGGTTGGAATTATGCCTTTATTGTATCAACTTGTTAGTTTATTTCTTTGAAAAAGTTTAAGTTTGATCTGCATACTTCCACCAAGCTGTGGTAGCTAATATACCTAATAGGCTCATTAGGATAACAATAACTATACTGACAGGATTAAGAATAGGAACTCCAGTGATACCACTTGCTAGTGCAGGAATCGACCAGGGGAAAAATTCGCCGTACCCTATTGCAGCAATAAGTTGGGAAAAGACGACCGCGATAATGATAAAGGTAAGTGGAGGTAAGAAACCACGCCCTACACTAGCAAAAAATGCAACAGGTGTAGATAAGGAGATTGTCAATAAAGAACTGATTATAAATGTCTCAATACCTTGTAACAGTACATTCAATGAAGAACCAGGAAGTTCAACAAAGTATCCTACAATAAGACTTGTGATAAATACGGCCACAGAAAGTATACAACACCATAAAAAGACAACGGTGAATTTGGAAAGTACGATAACACTTCGTGGTATTGGTAGAGCGAGCAAATCTTTTATCGTTTGATCAGAATATTCTCTGCCAAAAATCCAAGCTGTACTAAAACCAAACACAAACAAACCTCCAATAGAAATCGCTTGTGCAAGTGAATCTAAATACGACGACCAACTAGCGATTCCTAAAATTTGCGCCTTTGTTGAAATAACTCCCAAATTTTCTGCTAATTCAGGATCCTTTAAAACGAACATAAAAAATCCAGCTGCAAAAGGAAGCAAAGAAAAAGCTAATAAGCCAGTTAATGGTAATTTAGATTTGAAAAATTTTTTCCATTCTATAGGGATGCAAATAACTGACTTTCTCATTTTAGGTGTCCTCCTTTTCTTTAATAGTTCTTAAAAAGAACTTTTCTAAATCCTCTTTTTCAACTTTTAATAGATTAGGAGGATAGCCGGCCTTCACAAGTATGGTGATGACTTTCTCAGGATTACTTATGGCATCTTCATTAGTAATCTGTAGGTCATTTAAACCTTCCTCTAAAACTTTTACATCATATCCTGACTGGGATAAAACGCTTCTCATTTCTTTTTTAAAAGGACCATTCAATATAAGCGATTTTCCCAATTGCTGTTCAAGTTGTGTGTTACTGATCTTCTTAATTAACTTTCCATAATGGATAACAGCAATATTTGTCGCCATTTTGCTAATTTCTTCTAATTTATGGCTCGATATTAAAATTGTTACTCCGAATTGTTCTGCTAATTCAATTAACAACTGACGAACTTCAACAACACCTGCAGGATCCAAGCCATTGGTAGGTTCATCAAGAATTAAAACTTGAGGTTTATGTATCATTGCTTTTGCTATACCAAGACGTTGGTTATTTCCTTGAGAAAGATGTTTTACTTTTTTTGCTTCATACTCTTTCAATCTTAATTTCTTTATAATCCAGTCAATTCTATACTTATCTTTTATTTCCCTTAACTGACGAACAATTTCTAAGTTCTCTCTTACGGTTAATTCGGGATATGAATAAGGTGTTTCTACAATATAACCGACATTTTGCCAAATTTCTGTATTTCTTTTATTAATCTTTGTGCCTTGAATAAAACATTCGCCCTTTGTAGGTTTTACCATACCTAATAACATTCTTATTGTCGTTGTCTTCCCCGCTCCATTTAGTCCCAGAAAACCAAATATTTCCCCTTGCTGAATTGATAAATTCACATTATCAACTACAGTGTTTTTCCCATATTTTTTAGATAAATTAGCAATCTTAATAACTTCTTTCATTTTTATCACTCAGTCCTCCTCAATGATTTGTTGCGCAAGTCCTTTTATCAATACCTCCAATACTTCATCAAATTGTTTTTCCCCAATTGCTTCTGTATGCAGCATACTCATAAAAATCGCTCTTAAGGAAGCAGAAACTAGATCTCCACTTATTCCTTTTTTTAATTTTACATGAGAAAGAACTCCTTCTATCACTGTTTCATCAAAGGAGTGATGATGAGTAATCATGTCTTTAGGTAATTTTCTCATTAATAATTCAATTTCTTGATTTTGAAGAATTGTCATCACAAAAGAATATCTTATATTTTTATAGGAGTTATAAAGTAATTGTGTAAATTTTTCAACATTAATATAATCTTCTTTTTTTAAATGATCTACTAAACCAGTCATCATATTTTTTTGATATTCTTCTAAAACGACAAAAAAGAGCATTTCTTTACTAGGATAGAAACTATAAAAAGAACCTTTCGATATTCCTGCCATTTTTGTTATTTGCTCAACTGTCGTTTTTTGGACACCATATTTAAATAAACATTTTCTGGCGACTTCATGTAATTTCTCTTCTATAAATACTTTCTCATCCTTACTAAATGCAGTAGTCATAATTACCTCCGAAAAACTCTATGAATTTTTGTGTATTTATAGTCATATCTTAACATGAAACTATGTATTTTTCTATTAAATGACCTATTAAAAAGGACCTATATTTTATTTAATTTCTTTGCAAAACAAACTTAACGGCTTTTTATTTTAACTATCATAGAAGAGTGCTAAAATAATAACACAATAGAATTTATAAGGAGCTAGATGATGAAAAAGCTAATCAAATTTTTTCGTGAAGACCTTCTTTTCAGTGTTTCACTTTTACTAGCTATAATTGCTGTTATTTGGGGTCGTTTTTCCATGCAAGATATTAATATTAAAGTCATTGCAACACTTGCAGGCTTGATGCTAGTTATCAACGGCCTAGATAACAGCGGTATTCTAAGCTATTTTGGTCATATTTTAGTAAGAAAAAGCGTATCTTTTAGACAATTGATTCGTTATATTGTACTCCTGAGCTTTTTTAGTTCAATGTTTTTAACAAATGATGTTGCTATATTGACTTTACTGCCTATTTACTTGCGACTAACTCGATTTATTCCTAACCGTCAAGCGGTATTGTTAGGTACAGTTTATACAATTGCAGCGGCAAATCTGGGGAGTGGTTTTTTCCCGTTTGGAAATCCACAAAATTTATTTTTATATTCCTATTATAAAATACCTTTAATAGATTTTTTCTATTCTACTGCTTTACTAGCGTTTATTTCTTTAGCAATATTGATGATCTCTATACAATTTATATCAAAAGAACCGCTTAGTTTAACGGTTACAGACAATCAATTTGATCATAAAAAAACAACTGTGTATAGTATTTTAATGGTCATTATGATTGCTGGGGTACTAAATATTGTTGATTATCTTTTCACCCTTGCAATTGTCATTGCCGTTATCTTTTTTTGGCAACCTAAACTTTTTAAGACCATCGATTATCGCTTGTTAGCGACCTTTGCCTTCTTTTTTATTATCGTTGGAAATATCAGTCAATCTGAGAGTTTAATTCATTGGCTCCAATCAATTTTTACGAACTCAAGAAATACTTTATTAGGTAGTATTTTGACTTCACAAGTTATTTCTAATGTACCTGCAGCTATTTTACTGGCTCCGTTTACAAAGTTCCATCAAGCACTTCTTTTAGGTGTGAATATTGGCGGTTTAGGTACATTGATTGCTTCTTTAGCCAACTTGATTGGTTATAAAATCGTAAAACTACAAGTTCCCAATGATCGTAAATATTTTACCCGTCATTTTTATCTAGTAAACGTGGTTTATCTATCGCTATTAACACTGATTATTTTATTTATTATTTGAAAAAAACAAAATCAAACGAACAAGCAGAACTTTTTTCTAAAAATAATGCTTTATTGATTATAGACATCAAAAAAGAACCGAGCACTAAATCCAGTGCTCGGTTCTTTTTTGTATTTATTTACTCTTTGTCTATAATTTCTGCAATTTTTTCCTGCATTTCTTCTACCGAATGCCGACGCTGGCGCCCACATTCTTTAGCCTCTCTATGACAAATCAAACATTGCCTTGGAGAAAGATTAATATCCTGCCGACTGATACTTTGTAGACCGTCTGCAAAATAGTGAACATCTAGATCAAACAATCGTCCGTAAGGAAAGTTTTCTTCTAAATCAATCATCATTTCTTTTAAAATCATAGGTGAAACATCTGCTAAAAGATAAAATTCAGGACCCGTTTTGAGATCGTATGCTACGTTATAGAAAACATGAATATTCGCCAATCTTTCTTTAATCTGTGTGACCATCTGTGAAAAAACTCGGCTTAGTACAATCGAGTTTTTCACAGGTCCTGGAATATTCATTGTTGCTAGTAACAATGAAGCATCCGGCCATTTATTTAATAAAGCTTCTTGGTGACTCGCTCGTCTTTCGCGCGTCTCAAGCATTTCGCCTAAAGATACTTCAGCTCCTGAGAAAACTTCTTCAGACATTTTTCACCGCATCGATTAAAGTACCATCACGATATTCAATCAAAGCAACCGTCTTATCTCCATATTCAATAGGATCAGGTTCCCCAACAATATTATAGGCTTGATCTTTAAGTTCTTGAATAGTAAATTGCGGTACATCTAGATTTTTAAAGTGTTCAACCAAATCTTGACGATTAGGATTGATCGCAATGCCTACTTCTGTCACGATCACGTCTACGCTATCACCTGGCGTAACGACTGTATTTACTTCATCAACAAATGTTGGTATTCTACCTCTAACTAGAGGTGAAATCACTAAACTCATATTGCAAGCAGAACTTGTATCTGAGTGTCCACCTGAAGCGCCACGAAGTACACCATCTGACCCAGTGATTACATTAACGTTAAAGTCTGTATCAACTTCCAGAGCCGATAAAACAGCTGTATCTAATTTATTGATGACTGCACCTTTACTAAGTGGTGAAGCATACATATTTGCATCAATTTCATAGTGATCATCATTTTCATCAAGTGAAACAGCTGATGGATGGTCAAAATCTTGCACATCAATGATTTTTTCCACTAAACCTTCTTTTAACAAGTCCACCATAGCGTTTGTGATACCACCTAGGGCAAAACTTGCTGTAATGCCGTCTTCAATCATTTGCTCACGAATGTAGCGAGAAACAGCTAGTGCAGAACCGCCTGTACCTGTTTGGAAAGAAAAACCTTGCTTAAAGTAAGGAGAATTAGTAATAACTTTCGCTGCGTTTTGAGCAATAATCAACTCTTTTGGATCTTTAGTAAAACGGGTCGCACCTTTTGCGATACCTTCTGGGTCACCGATTGCATCCACTTCCACTACATAATCAACATCTGTCTGCGGTATGCTGATTGGTGTATTTGGGTAATCAGCTAAAGTATCAGTAATAGCTACAACTTGATCTGCATATTTGGCATCGATCATTGCATAACCTAATGAACCACAAGTAGCTTTTCCTTTTGTGCCGTTAGCATTACCATATTCATCGGCACTTGGTACACCTAAAAAGGCTACATCAATATGAATATCACCCGCAGCAATAGCTCGCGCTCTACCTCCGTGGGAGCGAATTACTACAGGGTTTTCCATAATTCCTTCAGAGATAGCTGCGCCCACTTTATCACGTAAACCAGAGGAAGTGACATTTGTTACCACGCCATTTTTGATATGATCAATTAATGGTTCATGAACATTAGCAATCGAACTTGGCGCGATTGAAATGTCTTTAATGCCCATTTTTGCAATTTCATCTAATACCATATTCATTACATAATCGCCTTCACGAAAATGGTGGTGAAAAGAAATCGTCATGCCGTCCTTTAAGCCTGTTTTTTGGATGGCTTCTCGAATACTTTTTAATAATTTTTCATCATTTGGTTTTGCTGGTTTTGTGTTACGGCTTGCTTCTTGATATTCATTGATATGAGCAAGTTCTCCTTCATAAACACCAAATTTATCCGCATATTCTTGAGGAATATCTTTGCCAACATTATTTACTACCATAACTAAATATCCTCCTCTTTAATCATATTTGCAGCAATAGCTAAAGCAATCACACGTTCTGCACGTTCAACAACTGGTTTATCGACCATTTTACCGTTAACTGAAACAACACCTGAGCCTTTTTCTTGAGCTTCACGAAGCCCCCAGATGATTTCTTTAGCGTTTTGTACTTCGTCTTCTTTTGGTGCATAGATTTTATTGACTATTGGAATTTGACGCGGATTAATCACTGATTTTCCGTCAAAACCAAGTTGTTTAATTTGTCGTACTTCACTTTCAAGTCCTTCAGGATTTTCAACATTAGAATATACTGTATCAATTGCAGCAATACCAGCAGCTCTAGCACCATGTAAAATCATACTACGTGCAAAAAATAATTCTTTACCATCTGGATAACGTTCTGTTTTTAGGTTGGTCACATAATCTTCCGCACCTAAGGCAATACCAATCAATCGATCAGAACTTTTAGCAATATCAGGGGCGTTTAACACGCCTTCTGCTGATTCGATAGCCGCCATCATTTTCGTTGTGCCAACTTCGATATTATTTTGTTTTTCTACTTCTGTAATCACTTTTTTAACGTCAACAATATCTTGGGCTGTTTCAGTTTTAGGTAAACGAATCACGTTAATGCCTGCTAATATCATAGCTTCAACGTCAAGTTCACCACCAGCATCTAAAGCATTGATTCTAACAACAGTTTCTACTTGACTATAATCAAATGTACGCAAAGCATTATGAACCAAAGTACGAGCGGAATCTTTTTCAGGCAATGAAACAGCGTCTTCTAAATCAAACATAATTGAATCTGCCCCGTATAATGGCGCATCTCTTAACATTGCCGCATTTTGGCCCGGGACAAACATCATCGTTCTTCTTAAACGTTCCATGAGTCAATCTCCTTCCAATCATATTGCTCTTGTTTAGCTGCACGATGAGCAGCTGTAATCGTACGTGCTTGAATAGTACAATCTAATGCACCTTTATCTACAGCTGTAACTTTAACACCTTGTATCGCTAAATTTTCTAAGGTATCTGTAATCACTTGACGAATTTTACGGCCGAATTGTTTTTCAACACTGCTATCCAAATCGATTTGAATATCAGTTGTATCAACGGGTTGGATAGTAATTTGAATATCACTAGACTCCATTGTTCCACTTACTGCATTTTGTAAAACTTTCACTTTTTTCACCTCATCTAAAATTTTTTTCTAAATAATCATACGTCGTTTTGGGCAAAAAATCTAAGAGTAACGTTTCATCTTGTTCTGCTATTGCTTTGCGAACTTTGGTTGCTGAAATGACTGAGCCATTAACCTCTTTTCTAGGCAAAATCACTAATGTTAAATCATCACTAAAAACTTCTTCCATTGCTTGGTTATACACTTCAGTCACCTTAGAATAAGGTTCTTCTCCTACATAACGCACATTTATCTCTAAGACCGGCGCAATTTTTTCTTTAAAAATTTGTGCATCTAGTCTAGCTTGTGTCCTAGCCACCGTTAATTCGGCCTTATCTTTTAAAAAGTAAGCTGGAAAAGTCGCTTGCGACACAAGATACTTTCTTGTAGGAAAAACAGTTACATTACTCAAATGACTGACACCCGCTTCGACCATTTTCACTCGATCTTTTGTGGAAAATTCAGAATGATCTTCTGACAAAACAAATACATAAACCTGGTCATTTTTTTGGGCGGCATATTCAACTAAATACTGGTGTCCTTTGGTAAAAGGGTTCGCATTCATTACAATTCCTGCGCCTTGTCCCGCTTTTTTATTGTCTTGCAAATGCTGTAGATAAGACGAAAAGTCATCAGGACCTTGTTCCATAAACAAGACATCATCATTGGCGATAATTTTCTTAAAGCCCAGTGAGCGAAAAACGTTTTCCTTTTCTGGTTTAGTATATAAAAAGTAATGATAGTATCCACTTTCGTTCATTTTTTCGATCAAAGCTGTTAAAACTTGTGTGAGTAGGTTTTCTGCTTGATAGTCCTTACAGACAGCCACGCACTTAATAATGTTTTCAGCAAAAGAGCCTGTGGCAATTAATCTTTTATCGTCATAGATACCTACTGTATAATCAAGTGTTTCTCCTGTTTGAAGACCTGCTTTTTCCATAAGATGACGCCAATCTTCCAACCCTCTTTTATCTTTATCCAACCAGATACGTTTACTTATATACTTATTATTCATTACCTTCATCCCCTTTTGAACATGTACATTTGGGAATAAAATAAAATTTTTAACAGCTGCAATACATGCTTACTAATTTTTATAAAGATTGCACTTTTTTATTTCAACCAAATTCTAACGGCAAGCTTGGTCTTATGATATCAAGCGATTATAGAACAAAACAAGATTTGTGCTTTACATAACGATTAATTTAAACGCTGCATAGAAAGCTCCTCTCTAAAATTACTCACATCTCCATTATAGGAAAAGTTTACAAAATTTGTAGGCAAAATGGGCAATAAAATTGTTCTTTTCGTGTTCTTAGCCCTAAAAAGAACCAAATAAACATAAAATATAAAAAATTTCATTGGCTCTAGTTGTCTTTAAGCTAATAAAAGGAAGTTATTATCCCAACACTTTATTTTATGGTAAAATAAGGAAAAAGCATTTTTAAGCGAAATACTTAAAAATCGAGGAGGAATAACGGTGGGTCCTATTGTCAGTGCAATAAAATGTAACCTTGACCTAACACAAAATAAGCCTTTAAAAGTCGCCGTTTATGAAGCTTTACGTAAAACAATTATTTTAGGTGATATTCCAGCCGGGAAAAGAATCAATGAAAAAGAACTATCGGAGGAACTAAATTTCAGTCGGACCCCTATCCGTTTTGCATTACAAAAACTGGTAAAAGAGCAGCTAGTCGAACATGTCCCTCGCATTGGCATTGTCGTCAAAGGAATCAGTATAAAAGATGCTTACGAGATTTATGATATACGTAAGGCCCTAGATACCTTAGCGACAATCAGAGCAATGGAACGAATGGATGAGCAAGATTTTGCTGAACTAGAGCAATTATTAGAGCGCGGTGAGTATTACAATAAAACAGACCAGGTGGATAATCTTCTACAAAACTTTTCTGATTTTAACGAGTTTATTTATGAAAAAAGCCAAATGTTACGTTTAAAAGAAATTGTGACGAATTTACAAACTTATCTTGTCTACTTTCGTGATATTTCTATTCGCGCTTCAGCTAGAAGAAGTTTAGCATTAAACGAACACTGGCTTATTTATCGCGGAATGAAAAATCAAGATGTGGAACAGATCACCTTGATTACACATGAACATATCGACCGTTCGTTGCAATTTATTCTAAAAGAAATGGAAAGAAGAAAGATTGAATAACTCATTAACAACACAAATCGCTCGTTTTGCAACAAAATCCCTTTATTACGAAGTAGCTATTTCACCAAAACCTGGTCTTGTAGATCGTTTTAACAATGGGGCTCACGATGACATGGACTTTTTTACATTTATCAACAGTATCGAAAGCTTAGCGCCGCATTTTCAAGAGTACTTTCAATTAGGTTTGCAACACAATGCTGATTTAACTGAGCTTTTTCATAAATTACGTAAAGCAGGAATACAAGCCGAAAAGGATATGTTACTAGCTACAAGTGGCGTAAACACACATAAGGGCGCTAATTTTTCTTTTGCTGTTTTATTGGGCGCCACAGGTTTTTATATGAAAACTTATTCGCTGCCTTTTTCGCCCGCAGACAGTCAAGCTGTCTTAAATTTAGTTGCACAAATGACCCAAGATTTAGCTCAGCAAGACTTTTATCAAGTGACCCAAAAAAAGCAACTAACACATGGCGAAAAATTATATATTGACACTGGAACGCTGGGAATTCGTGGCGAAGCTGCTAAAGGATATCCTGCCCTAACAAATTTATTATTACCTTTTTTGCGAGAACACACTAAACAAGAAAATACGGAAATATTACTATTGCGCAGTTTAATTTTATTGATGAGCCAATTAGAAGATAGTAATCTTTTACATCGAGGTGGGATTTCTGGATGGCAAGATGTTAAACAAGAAGCCTTAGCTATTCATCAAGCAAATTTAACCCCAGAAATTTTTAATGTAACTTTGGCTGACTTTAATCAACAGTTGATTGAGAAAAATTTAAGTCCTGGCGGTGCAGCCGACTTATTAAGCTTGGGCATTTATTTTGCTTTCCTAGAAAATGTCCTTTAGCTTTCTATTTTACAAAACCCATCAGTTCTTTACATAAAAGAATTGATGGGTTTTTGTAATGAACTACAATAATATGGAAAATAAAACACTAGCAAGTACTAATATAATCGCACCACCTAAACGACTCGATAATTGAGCGTAAGCAATCAAATCCATACGATTAGCCGCACCTAGCACAGCTAAGTCGCCAGAACCACCACGATTTGCCATACATAATCCAGCAGTAACGGCGGTATCGATCGGATAAAAACCAACTAGGTAACCAACAATACCTGATCCAAGGATTGCACCAATGATAATAAACAAGGACACAACGATATTTGAGAAGGTGATCGCTGCAAGCAATTCATTCAAATCTAAATCAACACCCACACCTACCATAATCAGTAAGGTTAAATGTTTGGTAAAGAAGGTTTGCAAACGCTTAGCACCCATGCGCACATTTTTAGGAACAATACCAAAAGCACAAAGTAAAACAACAAAAATAACCATATAAGCTAACTCATGAATAGGAAAACCAAAGATCTCTGGTAATAATACTGTACTAAATAATAGTCCTACTGTATAAGAGCCAAGCCCAAGCATTAAACCAGAAGCTACATCCGCAAGTGTTGGTGTATATTCTTCATCAGTAACGTCAGCTTCTTCAGTGCCACGAATCAAGGTTTTTCCATCACCTGTTAACTTAGGAAAAGCTTGTCCAAGTTTGTTTAATAAAGCCGCTGCAAAAATTGCAAAAATATTTCCTACAGTTAAGATAATAATCGCAAAACTATAGTAGACATCACTTCCTTCACCTGTAATATCCGAATAGATTTCAGATAAAGGAATCGCACCGCCGCCATTTCCACCGCCCATAATAGGAAGTGTATAGTGCGTAACAAGTTCACTTGGACTAATGCCGAAAAACATGCCACCTACAATAGCCAGTAGTATCGCTCCTACAAAACCGCCGAGGATTGCTGGAAAATAACCAGCAAAGCTTTTTAGCAAGATATTCCTTTCTAAGGATAATACAGAGCCGGTAATTAAGACCGTGATATAAAACGTCAGAAAGTTAATTTCACTAGTGAAATTATCAATTGAAGTAACGTACTCTGACGGAATCAAACTATACGTGCCAATCACAGACGAACCTAGAAAAGCTAAAAGAATGCCACCACCAATATATTTATTCCAAATCGGCAGCCGTTTACCAATTTCGTATAAGGGAATACCTATTGCTAACATTAAAGCAAAGGTACTCGGCATATCTGTGCCTAGTCCTCCTAAAAACATTGTTGTTAGGATAATTAAACAAACGATTATTGTTATATACCATGGTGCTCCATATAATTTAAAAACTTTCTTTTTATCATTAGTCACAATTTTCTCTCTCCTTTTTATCAAAAATTAAATGATGGAAACAAAATGCAAGCACCCCTCACTTTCTATTTGAATTAAAAACAAATAAATTTATTACGCTACTTAAGTATAAACTTATAATAGAACATTGAGTAACCGGTTTCAATCATTGTTTGATAAAGTACACGAAAAAAACACTTCAAGCTTTGAGTTGCTGTTAAGACCGTATTTTCCCTTTCTAAAACTACGCTAAAAAACCTCGCCTTTAAGTAACTTAATTACCAAAGACGAGGTTTACATAGTTTTTAACAAAAATCATTTATAAGTTAATTAATTACAATAATATAGAGAATAATACACTAGCAATAACTAATATAATCGCGCCACCTAAACGACTGGATAATTGGGCATATGCGATTAAGTCCATACGGTTGGCTGCCCCTAGTACAGCTAAGTCTCCGGAACCGCCACGGTTTGCCATACATAGACCAGCAGTAACTGCAGTATCGATCGGATAAAATCCAACTAGGTAACCAACAATACCTGATCCAAGAATCGCACCAATGATAATAAACAAGGAAACAACAATATTTGAAAAAGTGATTGCTGAAAGCAGCTCATTCAAATCAAGGTCAGCACCTACACCAATCATAATCAGTAATGTTAAGTGTTTGGTAAAGAAAGTTTGTAAACGTTTAGCGCCCATACGTACATTCTTTGGAATAATACCAAAAGCACAAAGGATAACTACAAAAATAACCATATAAGCTAACTCATGAATAGGGAAACCAAAGATTTCAGGTAATAATACATTACTAAATAATAGACCCACAGCATAAGAACCTAGACCAAGAAATAGACCAGATGCAAGGTCTGCTAATGTTGGCGTATATTCTTCTTCAGAAGAGCTTTCTTCTTCAGTACCACGGATCAAAGTTTTTCCATCGCCTGTTAACTTAGGAAAGGCTTGTCCTAATTTGTTCAATAAAGCTGCCCCGAAAATCGCAAAAATATTTCCGACAGTTAAGATAATAATTGCAAAACTATAATAGACTTCGCTTCCTTCGCCGGTAATTCCTGCATAAACTTCTGATAAAGGAATTGCGCCGCCGCCGTTTCCACCGCCCATAATAGGTAGTGTGTAATGAGTAATAAGTTCACTTGGACTAATACCAAAAAACATGCCGCCTACAATAGCCAGTAAAATTGCTCCAGCAAATCCACCTAAAATAGCAGGAAAATAACCTGCAAAGCTTTTTAGCAAAATATTTCTTTCTAGAGATAATACAGAACCTGTAATCAATACCACGATATAAAAGGTTAAGAAGTTTGTTTCACTCGTAAAATTATCAATCGAGGTAATATAGTCAGTTGGTATTAAGTTATAAGTGCCAATCACAGACATTCCTAGAAATGCTAAAAGAATTCCGCCACCAATATATTTATTCCAAATTGGCAAACGTTGTCCAATTTCGTATAAAGGAATCCCTAGAGCTAACATCAACGCAAAAGTACTTGGCATATCCGTTCCAAGCCCGCCGGCATACATCGTCGCAAGAATTAATAAACAGATAATAATTGTTATATACCAGGGGGCGCCGTATAATTTTAGCCCTTTCTTTTTCTCATCGTTACTCATAGTTTTCGCTCTCCTCCTATGTAATTAAATATATATTGCTTAGTTATTATGCGTAACTACTCCGACAATGATAAATTATGCAATAACCGGTTTCAATAACTTTCTGGAAAAAGTACACTTAAAAAACACTAATATACTTTAATTTTACTTAGAAATTTGAAAATATAAAACTACTTTGTACTTTATCATATAAAATATGTATTTAAAGTGTTTTTTTCGATAATGTTGGTTGACTGGCCCTTGTTATCACGTAAAATGAAAGTATATGCTTTAGTATTTTAGTACACTCAGAAACAAATAAAAATGGAGGTAGAAAAAGATAATGAGTAATGAAAAGACCATTAATTTTATGGAAACCGTATTAAGAGATGCTCATCAAAGTCTAATGGCGACAAGAATGTCAACCGACGATATGTTACCCATTGTAGAAAAATTAGACCAAGTAGGTTATACGTCTTTAGAATGTTGGGGCGGCGCTACTTATGACGCTGCGATTCGCTATTTAAATGAAGATCCTTGGCAAAGATTACGTGAGATTCGTAAAAGAGCTAAAAATACCAAACTTCAAATGCTATTAAGAGGACAAAATTTACTAGGTTATCGTAATTATGCCGATGATGTAGTTGAAAGTTTTGTTGCTAAAGCAGCTGAAGCCGGAATTGATATTTTCCGTATTTTTGATGCATTAAATGATACAAGGAATTTAGAAACTTCTCTTAAAGCAGTAAAAAAAGCCAACAAACATGCACAATTAGTCCTGTGTTATACAATTAGCCCTGTGCATACAGTCGACTATTATAGTAAGCTTACGCAAAAACTGGTTGATATGGGTGCAGATTCTATTTGTGTCAAAGACATGGCTGGTATTATGACCCCAGAAGTTGCTAAAGAATTGGTCACTGAGCTGAAAAAAGTCACAGATATTCCAATTGAAATTCACACCCACGCTACTAGCGGAACTTCAGAAATGACTTATTTAGCTTCTGTTGAAGCAGGCGCTGATATTATCGATACAGCTATTTCACCATTTGCAAGTGGTACAAGCCAACCTGCTTCAGAAACTATGGCCTATGTCTTAAAAGAATATGGTTACAATTTAAACGTCGATCTAGATGTAATGGAAGAAGTAGCAGAATACTTTAAACCCATCAAACAAAAATATATCGATGAAGGAATCTTTGATTACAAGATGATGGATGTAGAACCTAAAGCTTTGTTTTACCAAGTACCTGGCGGAATGTTATCCAACCTTTACTCTCAACTTAAACAAGCCAATGCAACAGATAAATATGATGAGGTATTAAAAGAAGTTCCCGCTGTACGTAAAGATTTGGGCTATCCTCCTCTAGTTACACCAATGAGTCAAATGGTCGGTACACAAGCGGTATTTAATGTTATTGCTAATGAACGTTACAAAATGGTGCCGAATGAAATCAAAAGTTATCTTCGCGGAGAATACGGACAAGCGCCTGCTGCTGTAGATAAAACTGTACAAGAAAGTATTATTGGCGATGAAAAAGTAATGACAGATCGTCCCGCTGACCATCTAGAACCAGAAATGGAAACATTAGCAGCTGAATTAGGTGATTTAGCTAAAACTGAAGAAGATGTATTGACTTATGCTTTGTTTCCACAAGTTGGTTTAACTTATCTGAAAAACAAATATGCTAGTAAAACAGATGAGAAAAACGATGGCGTTACAAAAATTAAAGTAAGCAAGGTATAAATAAGAGAGGGTGTCAAAATGACAAACTTTACAATAATAGACGGACTCATGCTAATGGTAGTAGCAATGGGTGCTGTATTTGCTGTATTAATGGGTTTATGGGGTCTTTTAGTTATCGTTAGAAAATTAACGGTAGAAAAAGAAAATAACCAACCTCTCCCTACTAGTAAGCAAGCAGCTTCACCCGTAAGTCAAGAAAAAAACACAGAGGAAACTTCTGAACAAGGTTCAATTCCTCCGGAAAAAGTTGCGCTTATTATGAGTCTATTAGTTGATAAACACAAAAGAGATAAAAATTAATTATTAAATGGAGGAATTAAAGTGAATAATTACGAAGTAGAAATCGATGGCAAATTATACAGAGTGACAATAGAAGAAATTAACGAAAGCCAGCGCAGTGAACCAAAAGAGGCTAAACAAGCAGCCCAAACGCAAAGTCAGCCACAACAATCACAAGAACAAACACAAGCCTCTCCTGCCCCTGCAGCATCAAGTAATGGAGAAAGTGTGACTGCTCCAATGCCTGGAAATATTTACAAAGTACAAGCAAAAGCTGGACAAGCTGTAAAAGAAGGAGAAACAGTCGTTGTTTTAGAAGCTATGAAAATGGAGAATGAAATTGTCGCACCAAAAGATGGTACGATTTCTAGCGTTAATGTATCTGAAGGTCAATCTGTTGAGGCAGACGATATTTTATTTGAATTATAATTTCTGAGGAGGTTCCAAAAATATGTTAGATATATTGAATGAATTGGTTCAAAGCTCAGGAATACTTGGTATGACTTATAAGGAATTTATTATGATCATTGTCTCTCTTATTTTCTTATACTTAGCTGTTCGTAAAGGGTATGAACCATATCTGTTAATACCAATTGCTTTTGGTATATTACTCGTCAATTTACCTTTAAGTGGATTGATGGACCCACCAGCAAATGGTGAATCGGGAGGACTTTTATATTACCTTTATCAAGGGATTGATTTAGGCATATATCCTCCACTGATCTTTTTATGCTTAGGAGCTTCAACTGATTTCGGACCACTTTTGGCAAACCCTAAAACTTTATTACTAGGTGGCGCAGCACAATTTGGTATTTTTAGTGCTTTCTTTTTAGCAATCGTTGCAGGGATGTCTCCAGAAGAAGCAGCTTCTATTGGTATTATTGGTGGAGCTGACGGACCTACAGCCATTTATCTTACAAGTCAATTAGCAGATCATATATTACCTGCGATTGCTTTAGCTGCTTACTCCTATATGGCTTTAGTTCCTATTATACAGCCGCCTCTTATGAACTTACTTACGACGGAAAAAGAACGTAAAGTTAAAATGGAACAATTGCGTACAGTATCCAAAAAAGAAAAGATCTTATTTCCAATTATTACCACACTTTTTGTGAGTTTACTTATCCCATCAGCCACAACCTTGATTGGGATGTTGATGTTAGGAAACATTGTCCGTGAAAGTGGTCAGGTCCCTAAACTAACTGAAACCTTACAGAACTCCTTTATGTACATTGTTACAATCATTCTTGGCGTTTCCGTAGGAGCAAAAGCTACGGGAGAAACCTTTTTAACTTGGTCAACAATCGTTATCACTATATTAGGCTTGATTGCCTTTGCAGTGGGTACGATTTCTGGTCTGTTGATAGGAAAACTTATGTATAAGATGACCAACGGACAAATTAATCCTTTGATCGGCGCAGCGGGCGTATCAGCTGTTCCAATGGCTGCTCGTGTAGTCCAAAAAGAAGGAATTAAAAATAATCCTAATAATTATCTTTTAATGCATGCAATGAGTCCTAATGTTGCTGGTGTAATCGGCTCTGCTGTTACTGCAGGTGTCTTATTATCCTTCTTTGGATAAAATATAATACTTTAAAAAAGCTGCTAGTAAAGTTTATTTTACTAGCAGTTTTTTTGATTAAATTTAAAGTTTAAAATAATTGAGTTCAATTTTTTACTGAATAAGCTGGCCGAACCATTGAATCAGTCTTTGCCACATTGTCATTAGAAAATGATAAAAACGTTCAGAAATATTATCTACATTAAAAATATTGCCGATTTGGTCCACTACATTAGCAACTTCGTTCCGATAAACCCAAAGTAAAAAAATAAAAAGTACAAGTGCTATAAAACGTGAAAAACAGCTTCTTGCTCGCATAATCCACGCTAAAAGAAAAATTCCAATAGCAAAAGCAATAAGTGTCTCCATACAGACGCCTCCTCATCTCTATCTATTATTATGCTATACGTTCAAATAAAAAACATCCACCTTTAGCCGTATTTAAATAGCTAACTTTATATCTTCAATTTCAAATAACTAACAAAAACTCTTGATAGCTTATTTTTTCCATTTCTTTGAGCTATCGCTACTCATTCAACATAGATTTCTCTTTTCTATGTCCTATAGCCGCTCATTCAACATAGGTTTGTCATTTTCCTACGCTATCATTTTTTCTATGTATTACTTTTTTATAAATAAAAAGCAAAAACCATCGAATGATGGTTTTTGCTTTTATTACTCTTTGCCATCTAAAATGTTCAATCGTACTTTTTTACGATCGTCAGTTTTCACACTGTAAACAATGGTTCGAATTGCTTTGGCAATACGTCCTTGTTTACCAATGATTCGTCCAACATCAACTGGCGCAACTGATAAATTATATTCAAAAAATTTATCAGTTTCATCAATTTCGACTGACACTTGATCAGGCTGGGTAACTAAGGGACGAACGATCGTTAAGACCAAATCGGTCAAATCTGTCATAGTTAGTCACCTTATTTCTTAGCGTTTTTTGCGTCATGATGCTTTTTCATAATTCCTTCTTTAGAAAGGATATTACGAACAGTATCAGATGGTTGCGCACCTTTGGCTAACCAATTCAATACAGCATCTTCTTCAATTTTCACTTCGCTTGGTTCTCTCAATGGGTTATAAGTACCCACAGTTTCAATAAAGCGACCATCACGTGGTGAACGTGAGTCTGCTACTACAATACGATAAGTTGGGCGTTTGTTATCTCCCATACGTTTTAAACGAATTTTTACTGCCAATTTTACACCTCCATTAATTTTGATCACAAAATGTAGTTTAACAGCTTTTGCATATAGTGTAAAGAGTTTTTTCTTTACAGACTAATTTTTTTATATAAACTACAGGCATTTTCTTTGCAGAATATACTAACTTTTAGTAAGATATTATTTGTAAAGGAACTTACGAAAAATAAGTAAATAAATTGACATTTTTATTCTTTTGTTTTAACTTATTAATTGTAAGTAAAATTACGAACTAATTTAAAGGAGAATGTTTTTATGACAAAAATTTCAATTATCTATTACAGTTCCACAGGCACGAACTATCAATTAGCACAGTGGGCAAAAGAAGCAGTTGAAAGCGTCGGTGCTGAAGCACGCTTAGTTAAAGCCCCTGAATTAGCGCCGGAATTTGCAATAGATGCAAATCCTGCTTGGAGAACTCACTATGATGCAACACAAGATGTCCCAGAAGTGACTTCAGAAGACATCAAATGGGCAGACGGTCTTATCTTTAGTGTTCCTTCTCGTTTTGGCGTAATGGCTGCACAAATGAAGCAATTCATCGATACACAAGGTGGACTATGGGCAAGTGGCGAAACTGCAAATAAAGTTGTAACAGGTATGACTTCAGCTCACAACGCTCATGGCGGACAAGAAGCTACACTTCTATCCCTTTATATTCAAATGATGCACTGGGGAGCAATCATTGCAGCACCTGGTTATGTTCAACCTGAATATACCACAGCTGGAGGTAACCCTTATGGAACTTCAGTTACGGTCGATGATAATGACAACATGATAGAAGATGTTGAAGCTGCTGTGAAAAAACAAGCTCGCAATGTCGTAGATATCGCCGGCAGAGTTAACGGATAAATAAAACAGTTTTTGCAAAAAAAGCTTTGGTAGATTTTAATCTAACCAAAGCTTTTTTCATTTTAAAATTGACATAATCGCCATATAAAAACTCTACTTCAATTAACTTTTTATTTTCAAACCACGATAACGATTAATTGCAGCACAAAGTTCTTGTTTACGTGGTAAAGCTAAGTTTCCCGGATGTCCATCATAGGGAGAAATCGCGTCTAATCCAAAACGTTCAATATAGTCATAAACTTGATCTACAGCCTGCGTAAGTGTTATTTGTTCATTTAGTAATTCTTTTTGGAAAAAATCGATCATCATTGCTATACAGTTGGCTTGACTGTCATCAACAAGTTGTTCTAAGCCAGAAATATCGATTGGCTCACGTCCGTATAAAATGACGTGTTGTCCTTGTGATTTTAGTCGAGCGTCTTTTCCCTTCTTAGAAAAACTCGATTTTAAAGGAATTCTTGCTGGTACCTCACCAAATTGACTATCGGTCAATTTCTCCCTTTGATATCCAGCAGAAGTTGCAATATCTTTAGCAGTTTTTGTCACATCTTTAAGATGATATTCATCCATCATAAGGATTTGATCAGCTTCTTCAAAATAGTCTCCTGAACCACCCACAATAAGTATGGTAGATATACCTAATGTATCATATAGCGGGCTTACTTTATCGGTAAATGGCGTAATGGGTTCTTTATTTGGTGCAACCAATTGCTGCATTCTACCATCACGAATCATAAAATTGGTAGCAGAAGTGTCTTCATCGATTAACAATAAAGAAGACTGAGCTTCCAAAGCTTCCATTACATTAGCTGCTTGAGAAGTACTGCCACTAGCATTTTCTGTGGTAAACTGTGTCGTATCTTTTTTAGCTGGTAAATTATTAATAAAAGCACTAATATTTACTTTTTCAATATTCCGCCCATCTTCAGCTCGTACTTTAACAGCATCTTGACGTGTGATTACCATTTCTCTACCATCGCCGGCAATATGATGATAAACGCCACGTTCCAAAGCTTGTAAGAGTGTAGATTTCCCGTGGAAACCTCCTCCCACAATCAAAGTCACACCTTCTGGGATTCCCATCCCTGTAACAGTTTGTCCACTCGGCAGGTCCAAAGTGATCGCAAAATTTTCGGGACTCGTAAATAAAATCGCGTCTTTTAATGGCCTATCAGAAACGCCACTTTGTCTTGGCAAAATAGAACCATTCCCTACAAAAGCTACTAATTTTCTGCGAGCTAATTCTTCTCTAATATATACTTGATCTAGCATCAATGTCACTTGTTTTTTTAATGCTTTCTGGTCTAGATTACGATAGAAAAGCGCTTGTTCGACAACTTCTGGCAGGACTTTATTAAAAATATGGGCCGCTGATTTTCCTAAAATTTTTCTACCAGCAGCAGGTAAACCGACTTCAAAACGAACTTCTATTGAATCGTCATTAATAACTACAGAAGTTCGGTCTAAAATTTCCTGCCCACAACGATCTATGAAAACTTTACCGTTGGTCCCAGCTCCTTTCACCGCTTGATTGAAAGGCTGTAATTTTTTAAAAAAGTTTCTTGTCAAAAAATCTGAAACAGCAATTTTTTTATGTTTTGAGTCAAGCCACTTATCAGGAATAGCAAGAACACTTCGATCAATAATAATTCGTGCTTTGGTTGGTGGTGCATAGGGATCAACTTGAACATGATCAATAGACAGTTGATAGTTATCAAACTGATAGCTAGCTTGCGTGCGTTTGTATGCACCATATTTTTGCCCATCTAATGATTTTAATAATCTTTCAAATTCTGTTGCTTTTTTCATTTAGAAAAGCTCCTTTGACATTCACATCAATTTAACTATTGTGTTTAAAAATATTATATACGAGATCTAATGGGGCGTATTATAATTTGAATATTTTCCAGCGTCAAATCTAAACGTTTGATAACACAAAGGTCGGTTAATTCGGACACTACGCCTCGCTTTCACTCGCCCTAGTACTGTTCATCACTTCGCTTACACTTCGATCTCATCAAGGTCTGCTAAGGTCTTGAAGGATCTACTCTCAGCTCCTTTTAGTCGCTGATTTGTAGTGATTCACAGCAAAAAATAACGAAATAGCCGTTGACTATTTCGTTATCTCTACTCTATTATTCGTTATTACCAGAATCACTATCTTGTGATTCATCTTTTTTTTCATCAACTTGCTCATTTACTTTGTCTGCTGCTTTATCAGCAGCTTCTTGAGCCTTGTCTTTTGCTTTACCGAGACCTTGTTGTGCTTTCCCTTTTAGTTCTTCAGTACTATCACCTGTTACTTTTCCTTTTGCCTCGGTGAATTTCCCTTTTAAATCATCTTTATTTGTACTCATCACATCGTCTCCTTTCTGATACTGTTATAATATCATGCTTTATTAAACTCGACAAACAAAAAGGTGTTATTGTTTCTTAAAAAGCTAAAATACGTTTATTTCTTTTTCTTCTTCTTTTTCTTCTTCTTATTTTTTTTCATCGAACGGTTCATTGCCATTTTGCCAATTTTCCCCTTAACACCGCCGCCAAGCATCTGATCCATGCCCGGAATGCTGTCCATGTTTCCTTTAGACATTTGCTGCATCATCTTACGAGACTCTTTAAACTGTTTGATCATACGATTGACCTCGATCACGCTATTTCCTGAACCAGCAGCGATCCGTCGTCTACGGCTTGGATTCAATAGATCAGGATCTTCACGTTCAGCAGGCGTCATGGAATAAACCATCGCTTTTTTACGTTCCATATCCTTAGGATCAAATTGCACATTGTCTATTCCCGGCATTTGATTCATCCCTGGGATCATTTTCATAATATCTTCCATCGATCCCATATTGGATAGCTGATCCATTTGTTCAATAAAATCATTGAAATCAAATGTATTTTCTCGCATTTTTTCAGCCATCTCTTCGGCTCTTTGTTCATCATAATCTTGTTGCGCTTTTTCAATCAGAGTCAGCATATCACCCATGCCTAATATTCGACTAGACATCCGATCAGGGTGAAAGACTTCCATATCAGTTAATTTTTCACCTATCCCGGTGAACTTAATCGGTGCGCCAGTGACAGAGCGAATCGATAGCGCCGCACCACCACGTGTGTCGCCATCTAGTTTGGTAATCACAACTCCTGAAATACCTAATTGTTCATTAAAACTTTCAGCAACATTAACGGCATCTTGTCCTGTCATGGCATCAACAACCAGTAAAATTTCATTAGGTTGCGCAACATCTTTAATGTCTTGTAATTCTTCCATTAGCGCTTCGTCAACATGCAAACGTCCGGCCGTATCAATAAGTACATAGTCGTTTTTCTTTTCATGGGCCAATTCCATCCCTTGTCTAACGATCTCTACCGGGCTTTCTTCAGTTCCCATTTCAAATACTGGTACGTCTAATTGTTGACCTAGTACTTTCAATTGATCAACAGCTGCCGGACGATAAACGTCCCCTGCGATCATCATAGGACGCGCGTTTTCATTTTTTATCAAGTGATTAGCTAGTTTACCGGCAAATGTAGTTTTCCCGGCACCTTGCAAACCAGCCATCATAATAACAGTAGGTATCTTCGGTGCTTTATTAAGACCTACCGCTTCAGAGCCAAGTGTTTTGGTCAACTCTTCATCAACGATTTTCACGATTTGTTGTGCAGGCGACAAACTTTCTAATACTTCTGCACCCACCGCACGTTCACGAACGTTTTTAGTAAATTCTTTGACTACTTGTAAGTTAACATCGGCTTCTAGTAAAGCTAAGCGGATTTCCCGCATCATTTCTTTTACATCAGACTCCGAAATTTTTCCTTTTTTTCGCAGCTTTTTCATCGCTTGCTGCAGGCGGTCTGTTAAATTTTCAAATGCCATATATTGTTCCTTCCTTTATTCATCGATTTCTTGAATATCTTTTACTAAATTTATCAAAGTCTCGTCTGCCGGATAATTTTGTTTTATATAATCAGTTAGCTGATCCAACAGCTCACTTCGGATCCTATAATCTGAATACATTGATAGTTTATATTCATAGTCTTCTAAAATCTTCTCTGTTCGTTTTATATTATCATACACAGCCTGACGGCTCACATTAAATTCTTCGGCAATTTCTCCTAAGGAAAAATCATCTGCATAATATAGTTCCATATAATTCATTTGTTTTTTTGTCAACAATGTGGCGTAGAATTCAAAAAGTGTATTCATACGATTTGTTTTTTCAATTTCCATTTTATTCATCTCCGCCTAATTATTGCTATTGTCTCAGAGTTGAAACAGATAAATTTTTCCGAGAAAGCCATTTGTCTATTCCTCTAAAAATAAGTTTCTCTTTCTATCCAAGCCGCCTACTATTATACCATTTTATGTACTATTGCAATAGTCCTTTTATCCATTCCTGAAATAAAGCTATATTTTTTAACAACCCTTTTGCTTGGAAAAAGAAAAGAATCAAACAATTTAGATTTACTCAAAGCAAACACCAAATTGTTCGATTCCACTTTTACCCATTACTCAGCTTTATTGTTTTGCATATAATGTTCAATACGTTTCATCGCTTCTTCTAAATCTTGCATACTAGCTGCATAACTCAGCCGCACGTAACCCTCTCCGCCTACGCCAAAAGCAGCACCAGGAATAATTGCTAAGCTTTCTTTTTCAGCCAAGTCTACACAAAATTCCATCGAGTCTTGGATATAACCTTCTGGAATTTTTGCAAAAATATAAAAAGCGCCGGTCGGTTTAGCTACTTCATAACCTAAACGATGTAGTTGCTCATAAATAAAGTCACGACGTTTGCGGTATTCTTCTTTCATAGGTAAAGCATCATCAAATCCGTCGGTCAGTGCATTCACAGCGGCTAACTGTGCCGAAGAGACTGCAGAAGTAACCAAATATTGATGGGTTTTTATAATTTGCTTCGTCAATTCTTTCGGGGCAAAAATCAGACCTAAACGCCAGCCAGTCATCGCATGAGACTTAGATAAACCATTAAGTAAAATCGTTTGTTCACGAAGATATTCGGCAATGGATACATGTTCTCCTTCATAAGTTAATTCACTATACACTTCATCACTAATGACAAAAACTGAATACTTTCTTAGTACGTCAGCTATAGCTTTAACTTCTCCGCGAGAATAGGTCACACCCGTTGGATTACTTGGATAATTTAATACAATCGCTTTGATTTCGTCGCCGTATTTTTGTAATGTTTCTTCTAACACTTCAGGCGAGAGAATAAAATCATTTACGCTTGTGTCAATATAAATAGGCTGGGCTCCTGTTAAGGTAATAATAGGTTCATAGCCGGGAAAAATTGGCGAAGGTATAATCACCTTATCACCAGCTTCTAAAACACTTATCAAGCTTGCAGCGATTCCTTCTGTCACACCAACACTAACTAGTACTTCTGATTGGAAATCATAGGATAAATTATATTTATCATGGACAAACCGAGCAGCTGCTTTTCTAAGCTCAGCAACACCAGACATCCCTGTATAGTGACTGTAATTTTCTTTTATCGCGTTAATTCCTGCCTGTTTAACATGCTCAGGTGTATTAAAATCTGGTTCTCCTAATGTTAATTTCAAAATATTGGGTATCGTTGAAACACGTTCATCAAATTGACGAATCATAGAAACCGCGATTTGATCTAAACGTGGATTGAATCTTTGGGAAACGTCTGCCATTTTTATCATTCCTTTAACATAAACTTGTAATTCTAGTTGTTGCTATCCTATCATAATTTAGACTAAAAACGTAGAAAATTCAAAAATTTCTCATTTTTCTTTTAAAAAAAAAGAGGCCGAAATAGAAATTTACAATTTTGTTTCTTTCAGTCTCTACATTCATTTTATTTTATATAAATTTTGTTCACTATTAAATGATCAGATAAGTGTTCACTTTTATCCTGTTTACCCATAATTTCAGCGACAATATTTTGTCCATTTGATTTTTGTCGCAATTGATAAACAATTTTTCCAGACTGTCTCAGCTCATTGATCATATCTGTTACACCGCCAAAGCCAGTTTTTCTAGTAATAAAACCATTGGAAACCATACGCTCATCCAAAGTTTTTGCTGAAATACTGGAAGCTGTCATTAAACTGTTCTGTAAGCGTTGATATAGTTCTTCTAAAGCTGTATCAACAAAGTGCTCTTGTTGTATACTTGAAGAATCAGCTGACTCACCACGCAACTCATCTAACTCTTGTAGTAAGGTTTCATATTGATTTTGTGTAAGCATTACTCCCGCTACTTTTTCCCTATTAAATACATACACAGCAGTACCTGCTTGTTTGGCTTGGTCAAATACCTCCATAGGTGAGCGTTTTACTTCTGTAATAGAAGAAGTTGGCACTTCAAGCTTTTTTAATTCCATTGCACTGCCCTCCTTTTTTCATCAAATTTATTATAGCATAGGCAGTTGGGAGGTTTACAGTTTCAAGTAATAAAAAATGAAGAATGCTTGTTAACATCCTTCATTTTTTAACCTTAAACTGCTTTAGCTTTATATCCAGTATCGTTAATTTTTTCTGCGATCTGTTCACTATTAACTTGGCCTTCATCAAATTTAACTGTACCGTTACTTCTTTTCAAATGAACCTTTACTTTTTGAATGCCCGGTAATTCATTAATCGCATTTTCAACACGTGCAACACAATGATCACAACTCATTCCTTCAATAGAAAACTTCTGTTTCATACTTTGTCTTCCTTTCTTTATTTATTCTTTACAGATACATTGCCCGGGAATACAATTACAAGCAATATCTGCTACTGCCGTTTTTTCCGATAAAACATCTTGGATATTGTCGATATCTTCTTGCGTCAATTCTGCCTCTGAAATCATATCAGCAATTGTGCTTCCTACCTTTTTAGCACATATATGTGAAAAGATATTTTCTGTCGCACTACGAACAGTCTCTTCTTCAGTAACTTTTGCCGTATAGACAAATTTTTTACCTAGCTGTTCGGTCTGTAAAATATCTTTTTTAACAAGTCTGCCTAATAATGTTTTTGTTGTCGCTAGCTTCCAGCCTTTGGAGCTGCTTAACAAATCATTGATCGTTTTTGCATCAGCACTTCCTTTAGTCCAAATGACGCGCATAACTTCCCATTCTGAATCGCTGATTTTAATAGGTTCTACCAATGTGTTCATAAGTCTGCTCCTCTCTTACTTATTAAGTTTACATCTGTAATCAAAATTTGTCAAAGGATTAATTTTTATTCAACAGTTATTTTATATAAAAAAATTGGAAGTCTAATAGAGCAACTCCCAATTTTTTATTTTTTCTCATGTTTGTTTTTATGTTTTGTCCTATTTAATATCTGTTGTCGGTGTCTACGATTACCTACAAATTTCAATGTGTGCATTAATGGTTGTCGATTTTCACCTACTAAACCGATAAGTTCAATAAATAACTCTAGACCAAACAGTGTACTGATCACAAGTAATATAATCGCCCAAGTACTAGCATAATTCATTAATAGTGCAATTAAGGCAAACACCATAGCCAAAGCATAAATCGTAAGTACTGCACCACGATGAGTAAAGCCTAAAGAAAGCAAACGATGGTGTAGATGCATTTTATCAGCTGATGAAATCGGCTTTTTATTAAAATAGCGACGTAACATCGCATAAACGGTATCCGTAATAGGAACGCCCAAAATAAACATAGGCGTCAAAACCGAAATAAATGTCGCATTTTTTAACCCTTGCAAAGAAAAAACAGAAATCATAAATCCTAAAAACAAAGCCCCTGTGTCTCCTAAAAATACCGTGGCTGGGTGAAAGTTATAAGGGAAAAAGCCGGTGATCGCAGCCACTAGAGAAAAAATCATGATCGCAAGTGGGACACCATTGGTTGGTAAAAAGAAATAACTAATTAGACCAATGGTTACTAAAGCAATCACAGCCACGCCACAAGCCAAACCATCTAAACCGTCAATTAAATTTACGGCGTTGGTGATCGCCAGTATCCAAATAAGTGTCACAGGTAAACTTAACCAACCCAACTGAAAGGAGCCTAAAAAGGGAATTGAAATCGTATTGATGGTGATATCTCCAATAAAATAAATCACCAAAGAAGCTACAATAATCCCTATTGTTTTTTGCATTGGCGTTATCTCAAAGATATCATCAGCTAAACCTGTTAAAATGATAATAAAAGCAGCTATTAGCATTGGCCAAATCTGCTTTGCATCTAACATATCATTAAATTCCCATAAAATAGCTGTAACAAAGGAAATAAAAATACTTAAACCGCCTGCTGTAGGCATCGTTTTATCATTGATACGTCGTTCTCCAGGGCGGTCAACAGCGCCGATTTTAAAAGACAATAATTTAAGCAATGGCGTTAAGATAATTGACAAAAACATTGTCGCAAATAATTTTAATATAAATTGAAACGTGAAACCCATACGTTTTTCTCGCTTTCATTCCTCTTTTTTACTTCAGAAAATCTTGTCACTTTCTTTCAATTCGCCATTATAAAACTCTTCCATCGAAGCATTTAACACGCTACCTAAAATAATGATCATGGCTGCAAAATTTAGCCATAACATCAAAACAACAAAACTTCCGATAATCTGATAACCACTTACGGTCGTCGCAAAATATCTTGCATATAAACCAAATACTTGTGACAATAATAACCAACCAACTGTCGCGAAAATTGCCCCAGGAAGGACTGAACGTAATTTCATCTTAACATTAGGTATCATCCAATAAATAATCGCCATTAATAAGAACAAGGCAACAAAAGTAAGTGGCCATTTCACCGTTTGGAATATATTTACAAACGAATCAGGGATTGCAAAAATCGGTTGTATAGCATCCAACAGCACTTGCCCTGCACCAATAATAAGTGATAAAGCAACCATTGCAAACAAGAAAAGAATCAAAACGAGTACAGAAAGAATTCTCGCAACAATACCTGTACGTTGTTCGACACCTAAACTTTTGTTCATTGCTTTTTGTAAAGCGTTGATACTTTTACTTGCAGACCAAATTGTGGTAATTGCCGAAATAGACAATAATCCACCTGAGCTTTGGGTAAGTAAGTCTTTGATCGCAGGACCTAAAAATTGGTAAATTGTACTTGGCATAATTTCTTGAATATATGGCAATACGGAACTAGGATCAATACTTAAAAAGGGGAGAATATTTCCCACAGTAATTAATAATGGAAAAAGAGATAATAACAAATAATAAGCCACTACAATTGAATAAGTGGTAAATTCGGATATCTTAACTCTTTCTTTTGCAATACTAAAAAATCTCGAAATGTTCTTCTGATCGTTACCAACTTCGTTTTTACTCATCGCCTTCTCCTTTTAGTAACTGCCTTCTTCACCTTGTGAGGTCAAGATACGTGGGCCTTCTTTAGTAAGCGCTAAACTATGTTCATATTGACAACTTAACCCGCCATCTTGTGTATATGCGGTCCAACCATTTGAGTCCATTTTCATTTCCCAAGTTCCAGTATTAATCATAGGTTCAATTGTAATGACCATACCTTCTTTTAAGCGAAGTCCTTTGCCCTTTTTACCATAGTGTGGAATCGTTGGTTCTTCATGAATTGTAGGACCTATACCATGGCCAACAAAATCACGTACCACACTAAAGCCTTCTCCTTCAGCATATGTTTGAATAGCATGACCAATATCACCAATACGATTGCCCACTTGTGCTTGTTCAATACCAAGGTATAAGGCTTTTTTAGTAACTTCCATTAATTTTTTTACTTTTTCTGAAGGTTTTCCAACCACATATGCCCAACATGAATCAGACACGGCACCTTTTAAATCAACGCACATGTCAACTTTTATTAAATCGCCCTCTTTTAAAGGTTTCTTCCGCGGAAAACCATGACAAATCTCATCATTAATACTTGTACAGGTAGCGTACTCATATCCTTCAAAGCCAATTTGTGCCGCAATTCCACCGTGGCTTTCAATGTAATCTCGCGCAAATTCTTCGATATCCCAGCTAGTTATACCCGGCTTAATAAATGACCGAAGTTGTTTATGTACATCCGCTAGTAAGGCCCCAGATTCATCCATACTATCAATTTCTCTATTTGATTTTAGCGTAATCATATTTTTGTCTCCTTTATTGAAATCTTACTTATTTTACCACACGCGCTTCTTTTTTTCCAAATTCAAAGGAATGAAACGCAAAGAGATATTTCACTTAAGATGTTTTATTTGCTATAATAATAAAATAATAGGTATAAAATAAATATACATTTTCGCTTGCGATAATTAGGAGGAAACATATGACTTCAGCAAAAATTATTTATGGTAGTTTAACAGGAAACACAGAAGTGATTGCTGATATTGTCTGTGAAGCTTTAGAAAACTTAAATATCGAAGTAGATATTGACGAATGTACTCAAATTGACGCTGAAGAATTTAAAGAAGCTGATATTTGTATTATTGCAGCTTACACTTATGACGAAGGCACAATCCCAGAAGAGATGCTAGATCTTTATGAAGACTTACTACAATTAGATTTACAAGGTAAAGTATTTGGTGTATGCGGTTCGGGGGACACTTTTTACGAAAACTATGCTACAGCAGTAGATAGCTTTGAAGAAGCCTTTTTAACCGCTGGTGCTAAAAAAGGCACTGAAAAAATCAAAGTTGATTTAGCCGCAGAAGAAGAAGATATTCAACAATTGAAAGCTTTTGCTTCCGAATTAGTTACAACACAGCAAGCAATGATATAAAAAAAGCAAGAGCATTCTTTAGAATGAATGTCCTTGCTTTTGTTTTAATGAAATTTAAAGCTTGAAAAAGCTTGATTTAATTCATCATTATTGGTTGTTAGATTTTTAATTGTTTCTGTTAATAAGATTTTAATTTCTTCATTCGTTGGTTTCATAATATTGGCAGCAGTTAGAGCAGCAAGTCCTGTCACTACAATCCAAAAACCTGCGTATAAAGCAGAAAGCTTATCTTCCGGCAAATTTTTATATTCTGGAATTTGTTGAACCAAATCGACAAAATAATCAAAAGAAAACTTCTGAATGGATTTATCGCCTAAACTTTCTTCTAAATATAAAGCTTTATACAACTTCTTTTCCTTAGTGGCAAACTCAATGTAGTTAAAACCTAAGTCGACTAATTTATTCCCGGAGTGTTCTTTTGGAAGGACTTCAGCAGAAAGGTAGTCAAAAATTTCTTTGAGTAATGCTTGCTTTAAGTCTTCCATGTTTTTAAATTCTAGATAAATCGGTTGGGTGGAGCACTTCATTTTGGCTGCGATATTTCGTGCAGTAAATCTGGCGAAGCCTTCTTTTGCAACAACTTCATAAGCCGCTTTTAAGATCTGGTCTCTTGTGATCGTTTTCTTTCTTGCCATTTGTTTCTGCCTCCTTAAATGACGAGTACTGTTATTTATCATTTTATTCATTCTACCATTTTTTTCCAATAATTCAAAATTACATGTTACTTTTCTTTTCAAAAAACTGTTAAATCCGATAAAATAAGATATTTATGCTTATTTTATGAAGACGATCATTTGTTTCTATAATATCTTAATGTTATTATATTAAAGTATTACAAAGGAGGAATAAAAGATGAATTCCGCAAAGTTTAAAGAAAATTTAGATAAATATGCGCACTTAATTGTAGAAATGGGTGTTAATGTACAACAGTCTCACACAGTTGTTTTACAAATCAATGTTGAACAAGCGCCGCTAGCCCGACTTATTACAAAAAAAGCCTATGAATTGAAGGCTGCTGAAGTAATTGTTGAATGGTCAGATGAAATCATTCAAAAAGAATTTTTAGCACATGCTTCCTTCGATCGGATTGAAGACTTTCCTCAATATAAAATCGAGCAGGCAGATGAATGGCTAAGAAAGGGTGCTAGTCGTATCTCTGTTATCTCTTCTGACCCTGGTGCATTAGCTGATGTTGATAGCCAGCGAGTGGCAGCTTATCAAAAAGCCGCTGGTAAGGGTTTAGCTAAATTACGCAAAGCAACGCAATCAAATCAGGTGAGTTGGACCGTTGTAGCAGCCGCCGGTGAGAACTGGGCCCAAAAGGTATTTCCAGACCTAACAAAAGAACAAGCTGTAGACGCCTTATGGAATGAAATATTTAAAACCGCGCGAGTAGACCATGAAGATCCGGTAGCTGCTTGGAAAAAACACGATGACGCTTTAGAAGCAAAAGCTAATGAATTAAATGAACAACAGTTTGACACGCTTCATTATAAAGCCCCCGGCACCGATTTAACGATTGGGCTTCCAAAAAATCACCTATGGGAAGGCGCTGGTAGTTTTAACGCTAGGGGTGAAAAATTTATTGCAAATATGCCCACTGAAGAGGTATTTACGGCCCCTGACAGTCGACGTATTGACGGTTTTATTTCAAGTACAAAACCATTAAGTTATGCAGGTTCTATCATCTCAGGAATGAAATTTACTTTTAAAGATGGTAAAGTCATTGATTTTTCTGCGGAAAAAGGACAAGATGTCTTGGAAAACTTGTTAGAAATAGATGAAGGAGCTAAATCTCTTGGAGAAGTAGCTTTAGTTCCTGATCCTTCACCTATTTCACAATCAGGAATCATCTTTTTCAATACTTTATTTGACGAAAATGCCTCTAACCACTTAGCATTAGGCTCTGCCTATGCCTTCAATCTTCAAGATGGAACTGAAATGAGCGATGAAGAACTTAAAGAACGTGGTTTAAACTTAAGCCAAACACACGTTGACTTTATGGTAGGTTCCAATCAAATGTCGATCGATGGCATCAAAGCAGACGGTACAGTTGCCCCCGTTTTTCGTAATGGCGATTGGGCTTAATAAGAACCACCGGCAAAAACGGAGATGTTTCGTTTTTGCTTTTTTTATAAAATTTGCGTTTTTCCAAGAGATACAAGTATTTTACGTAGTAAAAGCGATCAATATTTGTTAAAATCAACTTCATACAGAAGGGATGAAAAAAATGACCCCAAATAGGGAAGATTACCTCAAATTAATTTTAGAACTTGGTGGTGATCAATCAAAAATCAATAACAAACAAATTGTTTCAGGACTTGATGTATCAGCAGCTTCTGTCAGTGAAATGATCAATAAACTGGTAAAAGAAAACCTGGTAGAACACACCCCCTATCAAGGTGTTCACCTGACAGACAAAGGGTTAGAGAAAGCTAGTTCGCTCGTTCGCCGTCATCGTCTTTGGGAAGTCTTTTTAGTTGAGCATTTGAAGTATAGTTGGAATGAAGTTCATGACGATGCAGAGGTACTAGAGCATGTAACCTCTGAAACACTTGCTCATCATTTAAACGAATACTTAGAACATCCAAAACATTGTCCACATGGTGGAATGATTCCTAAAGAAAACCAATTAGTTCATGAGAAAAAGCGAGAAAAGCTTACGGATTATCCGGTAGGAACAAAAGTACGCATCGCACGCGTCTTGGACGAACGTGAATTGTTAGATTATCTAGTCGATATTAATGTAAGTATTAATGAAGAATACACGATTACCGACGTTGCTGCTTATGAAGGACCGATCACTATCCAAACGCAAGCTAAAAGCGTGCAAGTTAGCTATAAAGCAGCAAGCACCATATTTGTTGATAAAATTTAAGAACGACTCTGGTTAATTTTATTAAAGGAAGTGCAAAAAATGGAAACAAAAAATGTATTGATGACTATATTCGGCGGAACTGGCGATTTGGCAAGGCGTAAATTATATCCTTCTTTATTCCGTTTATATCAAAAAGGAGACTTAAACGATGATTTTGCAGTTATCGGAACCGCACGTCGCCCATGGAGTGATGAAACTTACCATCAAGTAATTAAAGATTCAATCGCAAGTTTTGAACCATCAGATAAAGAAGCACAAGATTTTGCTTCTCATTTTTATTATCAGTCACATAATGTTAAAGATACAAGTCACTATGATGTATTGAAAGAATTAAGTGATCAATTGGATGAAAAATATCATATCCAAGGCAATCGGATTTTTTATCTAGCGATGTCACCCAATTTTTTCGGTACCATTGTCTCCCACTTAAAATCTCAAGGAATGATGAATACAAACGGTTACCATCGGGTGATTATTGAAAAACCTTTTGGTAATGATTACCAATCTGCTTTTGAATTAAATGAAGAAATTAACCAAGTCTTTGCAGAAGATGAAATTTACCGAATCGATCACTATTTAGGTAAAGAAATGATCCAAAATATTTCAGCAATTCGTTTTGCGAACTTGATCTTTGAATCTATTTGGAATAATCGGTATATCGATAATATTCAAATCAGTCTGGCTGAAGAAGTAGGCGTTGAAGAACGCGCAGGTTATTATGACAAAAGCGGTGCATTAAAAGATATGGTACAAAACCATATTTTACAAATGTTGTCACTACTTGCTATGGAACCACCCGTTGCTTTTTCTGAAAAGGGCATACGAGCAGAAAAAATTAAAGCTTTAGATTCTATTCGTATGTATTCAGAAGATGAAGTAAGAAACAACTTTGTTCGAGGACAGTATACTGAAGGTGAAATTGAGGACCGACATTTTAAAGGCTATCGGGATGAGGAGAATGTCGATGAAAGTTCTTTAACGGAAACCTTTGTTGCTGGGAAATTTTTAATAGATAATTTCCGCTGGTCAGGCGTACCTTTTTATGTCCGTACGGGAAAACATTTAACAGAAAAAGGAACACGTATAAATATCGTCTTTAAACAAGTTCCAGTGAATGTTTTCAAAAATTCTATTACCGGTCCTCACGAACAAAAACAATTAGATTCCAATGTTTTGACGATTTACATTCAACCTACTGAAGGCTTTTCCCTAATCATGAATGGTAAGGAAATCGGTCAAGGTTTCCAAACAGAACCAGTAAAATTAGAACATCGTAATAGCGCCGATATTATCGAAAACACGCCAGAAGCTTATGAAAAGCTATTGCTGGATGTTTTAAATGGCGACGGTACAAACTTCACTCATTGGGATGAAGTTGCGCAATCTTGGCGCATTGTCGATCGTATCCGCCAAACTTGGGATAAAGATCAACAAACCCCTCCTGGTTATCCAGCCGGTACAATGGGCCCTAAAGAAGCCTATCAATTACTCGAAAAAGATGGCCGACATTGGATCTGGGAACCTGATGAATGGTATCGTCAACGTGGTTTGTTAAAATAATATAGCTAAACAAAAATTCCGGACAAGATTTTGTCCGGAATTTTTTATATTATAAAGCTTTTATTTTTCTAAATACTATTCAAAACTTGTTTGAACTGCTTCAGGATGTTCATCTTCTACGATAGCAGCACAATGGCTACACATAGTTGGGAAGTTTTCATTTTCTCCTACGCTAGTTCTTACTTGACGACAACGCTGGCAAACTGGACCGTCTGCTTTTTCGACTAAAATAGCTACATCATCAAATACTACAGCATCTTCGGGTACTTCTTTACCAATCTCTTCAACTTCAAAGAAGTCAGGGGAAACAATCAATAATTGAGCAATATTAGCATCTGTAGCTGTTAACATCGATTTTACTTGCTCATTTGGATAAATTGTTACTTTAGCTTCCATTGATTTACCGATTAGTTTTTCATCTCTAGCAATTTCTAATGCTTTTAATACTTTATCACGGAAGTTCATGAATGCATTCCAAATGTCCATTAATTCATCCTGATTTGCATAAACTTGATAAGCAGGAAAATCTGTTAACTGTGCATACTCTGTTTCTTCTTTTAAGTAAGACCAGATTTCCTCAGCTGTAAATGGAATAATTGGCGTTAACAATTTAGCAATTGCTACTGTCGCTTCGTAAAAAACAGTTTGCATACAACGACGTGAATAACTGTCTTCTTCTTCAATATAAACAACATCTTTAGCAAAGTCCAAATAAAATGAAGATAGATCAACCGTAATAAAATTCAAAATCGTACGATAAACGTGTAAAAAGTCATATTTTTCATAACCATTATCTCGTACTTCTTTAATCACTTCATTTAAACGAATCATCATATATTTATCTACTGAACGTAAATCAACAAATTCTACGCCATTTGTTTTTGGATCAAAGTCACTCGTATTAGCTAATAAAAATCTTACCGTATTTCTAATCTTACGATAGACTTCTGATACTTGTTTTAAAATATCCATAGAAACTCTAACATCAGATTCGTAATCAACACTGCTAACCCATAAACGTAAAATATCAGCGCCCATTTGTTTAATCACTTTATCCGGAACAATGGTATTTCCTAGCGACTTACTCATTTTACGACCTTCACCGTCTAGAGTAAATCCTTGTGATAACACCGATTTATAGGGTGCTTTACCACTAACAGCCACACTAGTGGTGATACTAGAGTTGAACCAACCACGATATTGGTCAGAACCTTCTAAATACATATCAGCTGGGAAAGTCAATTCGTCTCGCTGACGTAACACAGCTTCATGAGAAGAACCAGAATCAAACCAAACGTCCATAATATCTGTTTCTTTAGTAAACTCTCCATTAGGCGAACCTGGGTGGGTAAAACCTTCTGGCAATAAGTCTTTAGCCTCACGTTCAAACCAAACATTAGAACCATATTTTTCAAATAATTGTGCTACATATTCGATCGTTTCTGGGGTGATAATCGCTTCTTCGTTTTCCGCATAAAATATAGGTAGTGGTACACCCCAAGCACGTTGCCTTGAGATAACCCAGTCACCTCGGTCACGGATCATATTATACAAACGTGATTCTCCCCATGGAATAATCCAGTCAACTTTCTCAATTTCATCTAAAATATTTTGCCGAAATTGATCAATCGAAGCAAACCACTGCGGTGTCGCTCTAAAGATAACCGGTTTTTTTGTTCGCCAATCATGAGGATAACTATGGACATAAAAGTCAAGATTTAATAAAGCACCTTTTTCTTTTAATAAATCAGTTATCATAGGGTTTGCTTTATCATAAAAGATTCCTTCAAAGCCCGGTGCTTCTTCGGTAAATACACCTCGGCTATCAACCGGTGAAAGAACTGGAAGGCCATATTTCTTAGCTACATAATAGTCATCTTCCCCATGTCCAGGAGAAGTATGAACTAGACCTGTACCAGTATCTAAAGTGACATGGTCTCCTAAAATAAGCAAGGAAGTACGATCATAAAATGGATGTTGAGCTGTCATATTTTCCAGCTGGTTACCTTTAAATTCTTGTAGTATTTCTACATTATCCCAGCCCAATACTTCTTGTACTTCATCTAATAAGTCTTTGGCAACCACGTACTTATTGCCATCTGCATTGACTTGTACATACTCAAAATCTGGATGAACCGTAATCGCCAAGTTAGATGGAATCGTCCAAGGCGTGGTTGTCCAAATAATAAAGGAGGTATTTTCATCTAAAAGCTCTTTACCATCTACTACTTGAAAGCTAACATAAATCGAAGGTGATTTTAGATCTTTATACTCGATTTCTGCTTCTGCTAAAGAGGACTCACTTGAAGGTGACCAATAAATTGGCTTCATTCCTTTATAAATGTAACCTTTTTCCGCCATCTTACCAAAGACACGAATTTCAGCTGCTTCATAACTAGGAGCTAATGTTAGATAAGGATCTTCCCACTCACCTTGTACGCCTAAACGTTTGAAATCATCACGCTGTTTATCCACTTGTGTCATCGCGTATTCATAACATTTTTTTCGATACTCGGCAGTGGTCATTTCTTTTCTTTTGATGCCTTTATTAGCCAGTACTTGCTCGACAGGAAGCCCATGTGTATCCCAACCAGGAACATAAGGCGCGCGATAACCTGACATAGATTTTGCTCGCATAATAATATCCTTACTGATTTTATTTAAAGCATGGCCAATGTGAATATTGCCATTGGCAAAAGGAGGGCCATCGTGTAAAACAAAAGTAGGCTTGCCTTCATTTATTTTTTGACGTCTTTTGTAAATTTCGTTTTCTTCCCATTCTTGTTGCCAATTTCCTTCACGGTTAGGTAGATTGCCGCGCATTGGAAACTTGGTCTTTCCTAAATGAAGCGTATCTTTCATTTTCATTACAGTATCATTCTCCTTTATCATTATTTTAGCAAATAAAATTTTACAACAAAAAAACGCTCGCCCAAACGGGACGAACGTGTCGTGGTACCACCCAAAGTTTAAAAATATTGCTATTTTCCTCTAGAATCATTAACGAGATTAGCCGTTATTCCCTAATTTAGTGTTCAGGAATAAGATCTGTAGGTGATCTAACAAAATGCAGGGTTTTATCGGACTTTCACCATCACCGACTCGCTTTAAAAATACAAACTGTTTTTCTGTTCTACTTATTATCGACCATATTCTTCTGTATCTTCATGATCTTCTGTGGAAACTGGAACAACTCGATTACTCGATTCTACAACCGACACATCTTCCTGTTCCTCTGAGGCGTCTGGTTCTTCTGAAGAAGATTGCTCAGTTTCTACTTGTTCTGAGTTTACTTCAGAATCATTTTCCTTGTCAAGTTCTTCTGCCAATATTTCCTGAAAAACTTTGTGACTATCTTCTACATAACTTGAAAATGGTGCAAGGATCTCATCCCACTCAGGACTTTTTACTTGTTCTAATTGCGTTTCAAGCATCAAAGATAAATTATTATGAAAGACCCTAGTTTTCTTTTTCAAGTCATTGGTTTCAGTAGTCAATTCACGAGCTTTTTGTGTCGCATCGCTTAGAATTTCTTTTGCTTTTTCTTGTGCTGCTTCAGTTAATTGGTCTGCTTGTTTTTGTGCATTAGCTACCAATTCATCTGCTTTATTTTGCGCGGAAGTAACCACTACTTCAGATTCTTTATTCGCACTTTTCTTTACTTTATCTGCTGTATCTTGAGCTACAACAATGGATTGATTCAACGCATCTTTTAATTCATTGAAATATTCTAGTTTTTCTTCTGAGTGTTTCAATGATTTTTCTAATTCTCGGTTTCTTTGTACGACTTCTTCATAATCTTTTACAATAATATCTAAAAAGTCGTCGACTTCGTCTTTTTCATAACCTCTCATTTTGGTTTGAAAGTTTTTATTTTGAATATCTAATGGAGTTAATGCCATTTTTATACACCTCTTTGTTTTATTTACGTAAAACGCCTAAACTCAAGCGTATTTTCCCTTTTTTGGTTGTGCCTTCTATTGCTTGAATCTGTAAGCGACCAAAACCTCGTATAGACACAATATCTAATAGATCCAATACAAAATCTGGTCGTTGGGTTGGCGCCCAGTTTACTTTAACTTTTCCTGTTTCAGTCAGCTGCTTTGCACGTTGCCTTGAGATATTAAATACTGTTGAAATTACATTATCCAAGCGCAAAGAACTTACTGTTGTATTTTCATTGGTCCACCCATCTTTGGGCATTAAAATATCAACATAAGATAGCTCTTCTAAGCGAACTTTTACATTGCCTATTTTACTTAATTGTAATTGAACATAACTGCTAATTTCTTTAGCAATAAAGACTTGCCAATTTTCCCCATCTGATATGATATCTCCAAGAAATTCCCTGCGAATACCTGTGCCAATTAAACTACCTAATATTTTTCCATGACTCAACACGGTAAATTTTTTGGGATAATGAACGTTAAATAATTCAATTTCAAAATCTTCTTGGGTAGGTTCATAGTAATTAGGAAAAATTAAACAGCGTCTTCTTTCTGCCTCTTCATATCCCCCAAAGAACCGAAATTTCAACTCTGTCTCCTGTCTTACAAGCGTTTCTAAAATATACGCTTGTCGAGGATCCAAAAACTCGGTCAATACTGGAGCATATTGCATATTTACTTGTTCGATCCAATCTTGTATTGTATCAATAAACGGGCGTTCCTCGCTTCTAAAATGCTGATACACATTTGCATCCATTATGTTTCCTCCCCGTTTAAAAGATTGATCCGATAATAAGTGATAGTGCTTGTACAGCCAGTTGAAGAACAATAATAGCAAAAGCTATATTAAAATTGATAGGACCAAGTGATAAATTTAAATGATCAAATAAACTCAAATATGGTTCACATATTTTACGTAGGAAGCGACCGATGGCAGAATCATAACCACCTGGAAACCAAGATAAAAGTGCGTATACTACAAGTAAAATTGTATATAAATACGCAATATCATTTACTAAACTGACTAATCGATAAATTAAAATGTTTTCTCCTCCTCCAGGCTATAAATCAAACAAGTTACTTTCAACTAATGATTGTGCAGTACCATCAATTTCAACTTCTTTTGGAGTACACAAAAATATTTCATCGGCCACCCGTTTGATATCACCATCTTCAGCGTACACAGTGCCTGTTAAAAAATCGACAATACGACGAGCTTGATGTTCTTCAATCAAGCGAAAGTTAACTAGGACCGATTCACCACCAATAACGTGTTTAGCAATCGTCATCGCTTCAGAATAAGCCCTAGGTTCGATGATCATAATCTTACCTGATTGACTTTGTTGTGTCTGCTTTACTTGATTTGCTTTCATCGCTACAACATTGTTATCAGATCGATTGGGTGCTTGTTGTCTAGAACTTTGCTCATTATAGCTAGTTTTTGTCGTACGTGAATTTGCTTGCACTTGTTTTTTTGCTTGTGTTTTTGTTTGCGCTGGTTTTCGAACAGCCGGCCCATTAGAAGCTTGCGGCTGTGATTTTTTAGCTTGACTCTTTACAGCTTTGTTAACCGGTGCAGCACTACTTTGCTGTGGCGCTACTGATTTATTTTGCCCTGTTTGATAGCTGTCTGTATACTCTTCATCTTCCAAACCAAAAAAGTTTGAAACTTTCTCCATAAATGACATATCACGCCCTCCTTCTAATCCTTGAATAAAGCTGTACCCACTCTGATAAATGTTGCTCCTTCTTGAATCGCAACTGAAAAATCATTACTCATTCCCATACTTGTTTGAGTACAAGGTGCAAAAGATAAATTCTTTTTTTGAATTGTTTCTTGTAACTTTTTCAACTTAGCAAAAATTTCATGTTGTTCTTTTTTACTTGAATTTAGCGGAGCCATCGTCATTAAGCCAACAACTTTTATTCTATCAAACGTTTTTAACTGTTCAATAAAATCTAGCAAGTTCTCAGAAGTAACTCCTTGTTTTGACGACTCACCACTCACATTAACCTCTACAAAACAATAAATTGTCTTTTCTGCTCTTTTTTGGATTTCATTGGCTAGTTTTATACTATCCAAAGCATGAAAAAAGTCAATCTCATTTATGACTGATTTCACCTTTCTACGTTGCAAGTTACCAACAAAATGCCAGGAAAGATTAGTAAAATCACGCATCTTTTCCTTTTTATTTAAAAATTGGTCCACTCGGTTTTCAGCTAAATGATTCACACCCTGCTTAGCTAATTCTATGGTTTGACCAAGATCTACAGATTTTGTCACACCCACCAATGTAACATCTGAGCGCAAACGTGAAACAAGAGCACAGGAATCCTGCATCTCTTGCTTAACCTTACGCAAGTTATCAGAAATCATGTGCTCTTCCCCCTTTATCTTTTACGACGGAAAAATGGTGGTGTATCTAACTCGTCATCATCTGATTTTGATGTTTCTCGTCTGAAAGTATCAAAATCTTTTTTTTCGATTTCTTCATATTGAGTATCATCGATTTTGGGACGAACATTTTCTTCTTTTCGAATATCCCAATCAGAAAAATCATTATCTTCTTTTTGCTTAGGTTGTGCTTGATCCATGTCAAAAATTGGTCTTTTCGCGCTTGCTTGATTTTGGTTTTGTCTAGAAGCGCGTCCGGGCTTTTTTTCGCTTTTTGTAGGGTCAATACCTGTTGCAATGACAGTCACACGAATTTCATCTTCTAGATCTTCGCTGATAGAAGTTCCTAAAATAATATTCACATCACCGGTGGAAGCACCAGCAACAATATCAGAGGCGTCTTGTGCTTCAAATAAAGTCATATCCAAACCACCTGTGATATTAAGTAAAACTTGTTCAGCTCCGTCAATTGAGGTTTCAAGTAGCGGAGAAGAAATCGCCTTTTTAGTAGCTTCCACAACACGTTCTTCACCGCTAGCAATCCCAATGCCCATAAGTGCAGTTCCTTGACTTTTCATTACTGTTTTCACATCGGCAAAGTCTAGATTGACATAACCAGGAGCAGTAATTAAATCAGAAATTCCTTGAACACCTTGGCGTAAAACATTGTCTGCTTCGCGGAAAGCTTCAAGCATTGGTGTCTTTTTATCGACAACTTCTAATAAACGGTTATTTGAAATAATTAATAAAGTATCAACATTTTCCTTTAATTTTGCTATACCTTCTGCCGCAAAATGACCACGTTTAGGTCCTTCAAAAGTAAACGGCCGAGTTACAACACCAACTGTCAAAGCGTCTAATTCTTTAGCAATACCTGCCACGATTGGAGCAGCTCCAGTACCTGTGCCGCCTCCCATGCCAGCAGTAATAAAAATCATATCCGCTCCGCCTAAGGCTTCGCGAATAGCATCTTCACTTTCTTCAGCTGATTTTTCTCCAACTTCAGGCTGGGAACCAGCGCCTAAACCTTGTGTAAATTTTGGTCCTAATTGAATGACTGTCTCTGCTTTTGAATTTTTTAAAGCTTGTACATCTGTGTTGACAGCAATAAATTCAACACCTTTAACATTTTCTTCAATCATTCGATTCACCGCGTTGCCGCCACCGCCGCCAACGCCGATCACTTTGATTACTGCGCCCTCATTGACGTTATTATCCATTGAAAATTCCATAATCTATCTCCCTTTCGCGCTTGTTATTCAAAAATATTCGAGAAAAAGTTTTTGACTTTATCGCCAAAACCTTCTTTTGGTTCTGAATCTTCTGGTTCTTGATAATCTGGTTCTTCTGGTTCATATGTCGGTTGTTCGTAAACTGTTTCTCTAGTACTCGTATAAGCTTGCGAACTTTGCTCAACTTGAGTCGTTTCCCCTGTTACTGCACTTTTTGTTAGTTGGTAAACTTCTCCAAGTTCAGCAGCATATTCCAGGATACTAATAACATTTGTAAAAACTGGATTTCTAAGGCCCATATGATTTGGTACATGTAATTTTACATTAACACCAAATATCTCTTGTGCCAGATCGACCACTCCTGGAAGACTTGCTGCTCCACCAGATAAAATAACTCCACCTGGTAACTCTAAGGCTTCGATCTCATCAAGAGCATCTTTTGCTTTTACAAAGATTTGTTCAATACGAGCTTCGATAATTTCAGATAAATAACGTTCATCAACATTTACCGGTTCTGATTGCCCGATAACATCTACTGGAAATTCTTCGCTAGTAGATGTCCTTTCAGGATAAGCATCTCCGTAGTTGATTTTCAGTGCTTCTGCATTGTTAAACGATGTATTCAGCACGGTAGAAATATCTTTTGTGACAAATTCTCCGCCTTCTTGATCCACATAAGTAAATTTTAATTGTTTATCATGCATGACAGCAGCTGTTGTTTTTCCACCACCGATATCAATAACCGTCGTTCCAAAATCTTGTTCGCCATCTGAGAGAATCGAACTTGTTAATGCTAATGGTGTAATAACCATTTCATTTATATATAAGCCTGCTTCTTCTACACATTTGCGTACATTATGAATAATTGTTTTAGGGCCAGTAAAAATCAAGCCATTCATTTCTAAACGTACACCGATCATACCTCTTGGGTCTTTGATTCCTTCAAAACCATCGACTGTAAAGTCTTGCGGCAAGATCGTAATAATTTGTCTTTCAGGAGGGATAGAACGGACAAGCGCTGCTGAAGCTACATTACGTACATCTTCATCTGTAATTTCTTTTGATTCATTATTAACAGCGATCATACCTTGACAATTTTCAACTTCTAATTGATTCGCAGGCAATCCAACACAGACATTACGGATTTGTATTCCTGCTTTTTCTTCTGCTTGAGCAACTGCTCGCTGAATTGCTTGAACTGTTTTATCAATATCAATCACAATACCGCGATTGACCCCTTCTGATTTTGCATTTCCTACACCAATAATGTTCATTTGGCCTTCTACATACTCAGCTACAACAACTTTAACTGAAGTTGTACCGATATCTAGGCCAACATACATTCCAGTTTTTGCCATGGATGGGATTCCCTCCTACTTTTTTACCTACTATCGAGAACAAATAACGTTCATATTTATTTTTATAAAGTCTCCTTATATTCACTGTCATTAATTTTACCATAGTTCAAGCGTTTTGAGAAAGAAGTTAATGAAAAATATTCAGATATTTATAGGAAAAATTATACTTTTTATTCCGGGTCTTCTTGTTCTTTGTCATCTTCTTCATTTTTTTCATCATAAGGACGTGCAAAAATACCAACTTCCATATCAATTATACCTTTTTCATCCATTTCTTCTGCGACTTGTGGATAGTATGCCATCTGTTGATCCATATTCGAAACATTAAGAATCACACGATTGCCATCGTTCATGAAAATAGTAATCAATTCATCATTATCGTTAGTTGGTGTATAGTTAATTTGAGAAACACCTCTTTGTATTTCTTTAGGTAGCTCATAATAATTTTTGATCGTTTCCATGGTGTAATCTTGTTCTGTAAAGTCTTCTAAAATGACCTTTTCTTTATCTGCTTTTTCCTGAGGTTCTTGAACGATTTGCCCATTTTCTAAGATAGGAAAATACTTCCCATCTTTAGCTAACAGCGAAACTTCTTTATGCTCGGTAACATTGATTTTAAAATGGTTTAATGAAGAAAAATTGATTTTAGCGTTTTTTATCCTCGGAAAGTTATGAACTAACCTTCTGGTAAATTGATCTCGTTCAAAAAACTGAGACCACAAATTTTGATTAAGTTGTAGTCCTGAGGAAGTAACAATCTCTTTTGAAGCAACATTTTGATTTCCGGCCACTTCAACCTTGGCTAAACTATTCAGCGGCGAAACATAGTAGAGAGTAAAAAGAAGTGGTATGGTAAAAATTGTTATAATCGTAATTAAACGTTTATGTAATTTTTTATTTCGATAATTTTTTAATTTAGGAAGCCGATCAGCAAAAGAAACACGTTCTTTTTTTGTCGGTTCTTCAAAACTTGTTGTACTCGACGTATCTTCTTGTATTGCTTGAGAATCTTCTACGTTTGTTTCTTTATTTGTTTCGCTTATTTTTGTATCTTTTTCTTCATTTTCTCGTTCTTTTAAATAACGCAAGTGTTCTTTTTGCCAAGGAGTTAATTCATCATGATTGTCATTTCCTTTTGAAGAATTACGATCACGCTTGTCTCTTTTACTGATAGTGTTCGCCTCCTTTGCTAGATTTTCTTTACTTTAAATAATCGACTGCACCAATTGATACAAACGTTGCGCTGCATCTGGTATTCCTTGTTTTTTTGATTCTGTTGACATTTGTTGTAAAAGTGCGTCGTCTTCCATAATTTCATCTACGGTAGCAACTAAGTTTTCTGCTGTCAATTGATCGTCTTTGATCATTTTAGCGGCACCATTATTGACTAAACTCATTGCATTTTTTGCTTGGTGATCGTTAGTCACATAAGGACTCGGGATTAAAATAGCAGGTAAACCTAAACCAGTAAATTCAGCAATTGAAGTTGCCCCTGCACGGCCAACTAATAACTCACAATTAGCCATTACTTCTGTCATATTTTTTATATAAGGTTTTATACTAATATTGGTAAAGGCATCTTTAGTCATACCGATTGTTTCCTTAATTTCTTCATAATAACGTTCGCCTGAAGCGTAAAGAATTTGATAGTCTTTTTTAGCAAATTCAGGAATCGCAGCTACTACCGCTTGGTTGATTTTTAGTGCGCCTTGGCTGCCGCCAAATACTAAAAGTGTCTTTTTTTCAGGATCTAGATCAAAATCGCGTAATAAATCTGAACGCTTAATCCCAACAATTTCTTGTGCTCTAGGGTTTCCTACCAGAACGGTTTTATCTTTAGGAAAATATTGCGCTGCATCTTTAAAAGCAATACCAACTTTATCGACATAACGAGCTAAAAACTTATTGGTAATCCCTGGCACGCTATTTTGCTCATGGACCACTGTAGGAACATTTAATTTGGAAGCAGCATAAACAACCGCGCCTGAAACATAACCACCTGTTCCGATGACCACATCTGGTTGAAAATCTTTGATTATTTTTTTGGCTTGCCGAATACTTTTTAAGAACAATTGAATAGTTTTAAAGTTTTCAAAAGTTAATTTGCGCTTAAAACCTTGAATTTCTAAAGTTAGAAAAGGAATATCTGTTTGCGGTAAAATTTTGTTTTCCATCCCCCGCTTTGCACCTACATACAAAAAGGAAGAATCCGAACTAATTTTTTTAACATAGTTGATAAAAGCTAGTCCAGGATAAATATGACCGCCTGTGCCTCCGCCTGTAACTAATATTTTCATTGAAGACTCCTTTTCTCTTTCTTTAATTGATCAACCGCTGCTATATAACGATCACCGCGCACTTCAAAATTAGAATACTGATCCCAACTTGCATTGGCCGGAGATAGTAAAATCGTATCTTCTTTTTGACTCAACTCATAAGCTAACGGTACAGCCTCTTCAGCATTTTCTACAAAGCGGATTGTTGAAACTCCCGCTTTTTTAGCAGCATCTTCTAGCTTGTATTTTGTCTGTCCAAATAAGACAACTGCTTTAACACCTTCTAATGAAGGGATTAAGCTTTCAAAATCATTACCGCGGTCCAAACCACCACATAATAAAATTAATTTATGCGGATCAAACCCATCTAAAGCTGTTTGTGTTGCTAAAATATTTGTAGCTTTCGAATCATTATAAAAAGATACACCATTAACTTGACCTACATATTGTGTGCGATGTTTAACTCCCGCAAAAGAACGTAAAGTATCTGCGATTACTTGATAATCAGTGCCCCACAGAGCTGCTGTGGCAATTGATGCTAAGGCATTTTCGACATTATGTTTCCCTGGAACACCTAACTCATTTGCCGGAAGAATTGCTGTATCTTTATAATAAAGCATTCCTTGCTGCAGATAAGCCCCTTCAACAACTTCTTGTGTAGAAAAAGGGATCACTGTTGCTTTAGTATCCTTAGCTAGTTCTTGAATCTCTTGTTGATTCCAATTTAAAATCAAAAAATCATCGGCAGTCATATTTTGCTGAATATTCCATTTAGCAGCAACATAAGCTTCACGACTTCCATGATAATCAAGATGGGCTTCATATAAATTGGTAAGAACAGCAATCTTAGGGTGAAATTGCTCTACACCCATTAATTGAAAACTTGAAACCTCCATAACAAGACAATCATCTTTTTCCGCCTTTTTTGCTACAGTGCTTGCAGGATAACCTATGTTACCCGCTAGATGTGCCTTATTATCTATCATGCCAGCATTTAATATATGTTCAATCATTGTGGTAGTCGTAGTTTTTCCATTGGTTCCAGTAATAGCGATAGTAGGAGCCTCTGAGATTTGATAGGCTAATTCAATTTCTGTAATAATAGGTATTCCTTTTTCCTGAGCCTTTTTAACTAAAGGATGACTATAAGGAATACCCGGATTTTTTACCATCATAAAAAAATCTTCGTCTAACAACTCAATGGGATGACTTCCGCAAATCACCTTGATACCTAAAGTTAGTAAATCCTGTGCTTCTGGATTTTCTTCAAATGGTTTTCCATCATTAACGGTAACAAGTGCGCCCAAATCATGTAATAATTTGGCCGCACTGACACCACTTTTCGCTAATCCTAAAACAAGTATTTTTTTATTTTTATATGTTGTAATTTTTCTCAAATTTTTCATCTCCTGCAACTCTACTACCTATTTTTCCATTAATTGATACAAATAAATAAAGTAATAACGGAAAAAATAAGGGCAACCAACCAAAATATACCATCAATTTTCCACTCAGACCAGCCGTTCATTTCAAAATGATGGTGAATTGGTGACATTTTAAAAATTCGTTTACCTGTCAATTTAAAACTAATTACTTGTAAAATCACACTGGCTGTTTCAATAACATAAACCAATCCTATCAACAGCAAAGTCCATTCTTGATGTAAAAGAACTGAGACACCCGCTAACAATCCGCCAAGGGCAAGTGAACCTACATCGCCCATAAAAATTTTAGCTGGTTTTTTATTATACACGAAAAAGCCTGCCAATCCGCCAACTACGCTCAAACAAATGATCAATACATCTATCTGGTTTTGATACCAAGCGATCACAGCGTAGCTAGCAAAAGAAATAATAGCAAGACCTGAAACCAATCCATCAATACCATCAGCTAAATTGACTGCATTGGAAAAGCCAACCAACCAAAACATGATAAATAAGCCATAAAAAATTGATAAAGGAACAGCTAATCCGAAAAAGTTTAAAACATTTGCATTGCCTTCATACAAGAAGACAAAATAAAAAATTAACGCACCAGCAATTTGACCAACAAGTTTTTGTATAGAGGTTAGCCCCATATTTCTTTTTCTAAATACTTTGATAAAATCATCCAAAAAACCTAATAGGCCGTATAAAACTAAAACAAAAAGCAATATTAAAAAAGAAGGGGTCATTGCGTTTTGCCATAAACCAACCCAAATAGCTGTAATAATTGAACCAACAAGAAAAACGACGCCGCCCATTGTAGGAGTACCAGCTTTAACATTATGCCATTTTGGTCCTTCCTCGCGAATCTCCTGTCCATATTTTTTCATCTGAAAATAGCCGATAAATAACGGCATTAAGATGACTGTAATGGCAAAGCCGCTTGCAAGTGGCAGTATCATTTTTGTCCAATCCATTTTTTTCTCTCCTCATATCAATTTATCTTTATTTCATTATTTTATTATTATTCTTCTTCTAGTTCAAAGTGCAATTTATCATCACTAATCTCGGCGTAAGGTTCTACGCTTTGTTCAACACAATAACCTTCACCATCAAAGCTGACATCAACATCTAAAAGGTCCCCTAGTTTAACAAGATCAGCTTTTGACCAACCACTAACATCAGGCATCATTGGTGTTTTATCATTGGTTAAAAGTAATAATTTTTCTGAAGACATCAATCGTTCGCCATTGTCTACAGATTGTTGCACTACTTTTTCACCATCACCAATGACCACTGGTGTCAAACCTTTCTTTTGTACATCACTAGCTGCAGCGTCTGATTCTAGATTACGATAATCTTCCACTTTAACTTTTTCATTGCTGCTTTCCTCATTTTCTTTACTTTCATCTACATCATGAAGATCCATCGCCCGCTCTAATAACGGGTTAGCAATACTAGGTAACACGTCGGTATCTTCTTGTTGTGGTTGATTCATTGTAAGATACATAACATATTGCGGATCCTCAGAAGGTGTCATTAAAACCACAGAATACAGATAATCACTTTGTCCTTTTAGATAGCTTCCGTCACGAGAAATTTGCGCTGTCCCTGTTTTAGCAGAAACATGTTCATTAGGCACTTCATACTGATCATAAGCCGTTCCATATTCTTCGCTTTCTACAGTATCTCGCATATATTTTCGTACGTCTTTAGCTGCCTTTTCAGAAACTGGATGACCGACAACTTCAGGTTGAGTCACCATTTCATCATCATTTGTTTCATCTACTATTTTATCAATCACTTGTGGTTTTAACATAGCGCCATCATTAGAAATCGAACTAAAAGCCTGTAACATTTGAAATTGAGTCACACCCACAGCTTGTCCAAAAGCGGTCATTGCATGACTGACAGTATTATCTTCAGGCAGAGTACCACTTTTCTCACCAGAAAGCCCCGAATGTGTACTTCTGCCAAAACCAAATTCTTGTAATGAACGTTGCCAGCTATCTTTCATTCTTTGCTCTAGCGTAACCATACCTACATTACTTGACCATGATAAGGCTTGTCTCATTGTTAAACTAGGCTTCGACCCTCTTTCATAGTCCCAATCTCTAATTGTAGCATCGGCCAGCTTGGTTTCTCCAGGCTTATAAGTTTCCTCAGGATCGAACACCCCATTGTCGATCGCGCTTGCAACGGTCATTGGCTTCATCGTTGAACCCGGCTCGTAGTTATCCTCTACAAATAAGTTTGACCAAACAAAGTCATCATCATTGATTCCTTTTTTCGTTTCTGGATTAAAAGTTGGTCGCTGTGACATAGAAACAATTTCTCCGGATTTAGCGTCCATTAAAACAGCAGTCATATCTTCTGCTTCAATATCTTTCCAAGCTTGATCCATTAATGTTTCCAAATAGCTTTGTAATCTATTATCCAAAGTCGTATAAATGTCTTTGCCGTCAACAGCTGATTGTGATTCAGCAACTGTTCCTGGCAAGGGGTTTTGATAGTTATCTTTTTGATAAATAATCTTCCCGTCTTTTCCTTTTAAGATATCGTTGTAATCTTCTTCGATACCCATACGGCCTACTAAGCTTTCTTGATCGGTCTCTTCGTCATTTTGGACATCTGCATATCCAACAAAATGAGAGGAAAAAACGCCATTTGGATAAATACGAGATGGATGTTCGGTAAAGTATAAACCAGCAACATCTTGTTCTTCCATCGCGTCTTCAATCTTTTCTCTTTGTTGTAAACTAATACTTTTGGCATTAGGGATGTCCACTTGGTATTGATTTTCTTGTGCTCCTTCTTTCAATACCTTCAAGGTTTCTTTTTTATCAACATCGTCTACAGCATCTGCAATGATCTCTGCTAGTTTATCAAAATTCTTTTCTTCTGCGTATAATTTTTCATCGCCATTTGTATAAGCTTCAGACAGCACTGCATACAAAGAATAGGATGTTGCATCTTCTGCAATAGCTTCTCCATTGCGGTCATAGATCGTTCCACGTTTGGCTTTTACAACCTCTGAGCCTTGATATAAATTTTTTGTCTGTGTTTCTAATGATTCCCCGGCAACATCGCCTACAACTACGATATAACTCAAACGAGCTACAAATAAAAAGAACAACCCAATACTCGTAGCAAAGAGAATAATTCCTACTTTTTTGCGATTGTTCCTTGTAGATAAATTTTTCTTTTTAAAGTATTGCCGGATTTTTTCTATCATACGCATTTATTTCACTTTCCTTAAATGTTCACTATCAATCGATAGTCCCTTATCTTCAGCAATTTTTTGAATTCTTTCACTTTTTGTCAATTCATTTTTTTCTTGTTGCAAACGTGTCACTTCCGCTTGGCCTTGGCTAACATTTTCTTGTAAGGAGGACACATCCTGTTCTACCTCACTTATCGTTGTCCGTAAACTAATCGTAAGCAGGCCTAAGCCGATCAAAGCAGTCACTAAAATAGCGACTAAAAATTTCTCTAAACGGGAAATTTTTTCTAATTTACGAGTAGGAGATAAAGGAACAACCACCACATCAGGACGGTTAGGAGTATCAGATGGTTGAGTATTTGTCTGCTCTTGTGAAAATTCATCTTCCATTTCATAAGAAGCATTTTGTGCTTTTAATTCTGCCATTGATTTTACTCCTCCTTTATTTTCTTAGCTACACGCAATTTTGCACTACGTGAGCGATTGTTCTTTTTAATTTCTTCTTCAGTCGGTAAAATTGGCTTACGATTCACTAAAGCCAGAATAGGTTGAAAGTCATCTGGGATAACTGGAAGGCCAGGCGGTGTTTCTTTTGCTCGGCTATATTCTTTAAATATATTTTTTGCAATGCGGTCTTCCAAAGAATGGAAGGTGATAACTGCAATGCGTCCTTCTATAGCTAAAATCTCAATAGCCTGTTCTAGCGATTCCTCGATAGCGCCTAATTCATCATTAACGGCAATGCGAATCGCCTGAAACACTCTTTTGGCTGGATGCCCGCCTTTTCGTCTTGCAGGAGCGGGAATCGCTTCTTTTATCACATCTACAAGTTGTGTTGTCGTTTCAATCGGTTGATTTTTACGAGTCGCCTCAATCTTGCGAGCAATTTGTTTAGAAAAGCGTTCTTCACCATACCGAAAGAATATTTTTACTAACTGTTGGTAATCATATTCGTTTACAACTTCATAAGCAGATAATGTTTGACTTTGGTCCATCCGCATGTCCAGTGGTGCTTCTTGATGATAGCTAAAACCGCGCTGGGCTTCATCTAATTGAGGCGAGGAAACGCCTAAATCATAAAAAACACCATCAACCTTACTCACATTTAATTTTTCAAGTTCTTCCTTTATAAAGCGAAAATTTCGTCTTATAAAAGTCACCTGCCCATTTTCTACATAATGGGCCAAACGTTTTTTCGCGTAATCAATTGCTTTTTGATCTTGATCAAAAGCATATAGATGGCCACCTAAAGCTAATTGTTCCAATAAATATTGACTATGGCCAGCTCCACCTAAAGTACAATCGACATAAGTACCATGAGGGTCGATAACCAAATTGTCTACAGTTTCTTCTTTCAGCACTGTAAAATGTTGAAACATTACCATCTATTTCCTCTTTCTATAAGCCAAAGTCAATCATTGTTTCAGCAATGTCATCAAAATTTTCTTCTGTTTCTTCAGAAAAATCATCCCAACGTTTTTTATCCCAAATTTCAATTCGAGTTGAAACGCCGATAATCACACAATTTTTTTCTAGACTTGCATGCTTTCTCAATGTATTTGGAATATTGATTCGGCCCTGTTTATCAATTTCACATTCAGTGGCAGCAGAATAAAAGAAACGAACAAAACTTCTTGCATCTTTTTTAGCAAGAGGCATTTGATCTAATTTTTCTTCAAGTTTCTCCCATTCAGTTTGAGGATAGCCAAATAGACAACCATCTAAACCACGTGTTACAACAAATTTTTCACCTAGCTGTTCACGAAGTTTGGACGGAACAATCAAACGACCTTTTGAGTCTATTGAGTGTTCAAATTCACCCATTAGCATGTTTATCCCCCCAATTACCACCTGATAAACACAGTCTACCACAATCCCCCACTTTCTACCACATTTTGTCTAAAATTACTAAAGAACTTTTTTGACTTTTTCTTACCAAATGAACAAGACTGACAACAGGAGATTTTAAAAAGACTTTTAAAAGTTTTTATTTAGAAAAACTAAAAAAATTGGAGGATACTAAAAATAATCAAGATGATATAAAGGACCAGTGCAAATAAAAATACTGAACGCCAGTACATCTTAAAAAATCGGCGATACACAATCTCTTCAAAAAAATAAGCTTGAAATATAGCCAAAGCAATTCCTAATAATAAAAGAGTGATTAAAAAATATGGGAAGATGGAAAACTGAAAACTAAGCCTTGACAGTTGGTGTATTCCAAAAAGTAAAAATGGTACAGCAAGATCTGTAGCTTTTAAACGAAAACGTTTATTTAGCGAAAAAACAGAGATACATAATTTTGCTGCAAATAAAACAATTACTGGAAAGATGTACCAAAATAAATAAAGCAGTGAAAATGTAGACATATCGTCATCCTTTCTAGGAAATAGTTTTCTTAATATACGAAGTAGCTGTTTCATTGTTTTTTAAATTTCTGGTAAAATACAATTAACTATTAAAGCAAATGAAGGAGGGAGTTTATGCTTTATTATTATACATTTCATGATAGTTACTTAGTTAGACAAGATACAAGTGATAAAAAAACGTTGTGGCTTCATGTTGAAGACCCAAACTCTCGTGAAATCAGTACTTTGACAAATAAATATAATCTACCTAAAGACTATCTATCAGCTGTTTTAGACGATGAAGAAAATTCACGTAGCGAAGGGTTAAATCAACAAGAGATGAAAAAAGCAGCTCTCTTGCTTCTTCAATTTCCTTATGAGATAAAAAGCCCTTCAGGTTTTCAACAATTTGAAACTTTTCCGTTATCTTTAATCGTAACACCTGAAAACAGAATTATTACAGTAAGTAATTATCCATTACCTTTTTTTCAAACAGTAGTCAATCATCAGTTTAAACCCAATGATAACGTCCCAGAGATGAATATCTTATTAGAAATTTTGTGGCAAGTAGTTCTTTCTTTTAATAACTATTTAAAACAAACCAAAGATCAATTAGATAACTTAGAAAAACAAATTAAAGTTTCCACCCAAAACGAACAATTATATCAAATTATGGATATCCAAAAAAGTTTGGTTTCTTTTGACGAAGCCACATCAGCTAACTTAAAAACTTTAACTGCTTTAGTTAATACAAAGTTATTTCAAAAAAATCATGCATTTAAACACCACTTACACGATATTATAGTAGAAACACAACAATCATTAACTTCAGCAAATATTCAATTAAAGTTTGCTAGCCATATGAATGACACCTTTTCCTCTGTTGTTTCCAATAACTTGAACAATGTGATGAAAATATTAACGTCAATAACAATTGTTCTTACGATTCCAACGATTATTGGCGGGATTTATGGAATGAACGTTAGATTGCCAATCGCTAAAAATCCCTATGCTTTTTGGATCATTATACTAATTACAATTATCATTAGCTGGTTTACAATAAAATTTTTAAAGAAAAAGAATCTTTTATAGTTTTTCGTGTACTTTTCTTGTCTTCTATAAGTATAGGTTGTAAACTATCATTAAAATATTAAAAGGATGAATAAACATGCGAGATAAAAAGCCCACAAGTACTTTTTCTAAAATCACAAAAGTAGTCATTTGGATTATGCTGATTGCAACGATCGGTACAATTGTAATGAGTGCTGTAACAGCTGTGATGTAATCAGTAAGTATTAAAAACCAACAAAACAGCTTCTTTTGACAGAAGCTGTTTTTTTATGCGATTTTTCCTGCTTGTGTTAGCATTTCTTTCGCATTTTCCATAGTCAAATCAGTAATTTCAGCACCAGAAAGCATCCGAGCGATCTCTTGGACTCTTTCTGTTGTATCGATCTCTTGAACCGTGGTTTTTGTCCGGCCGCTTTGCACTTCTTTACTGATCAAATATTGATAATCTCCCGCTGCTGCAACTTGTGGTAAATGGGTAATACAAAGTACCTGCGACCCATAGGCAATACCGCTGATTTTTTCGGCAATCGCCTGTGCGACTCGCCCGCTAACCCCGGTATCTACTTCATCAAAAACGATACTTGTTTTTTCTTGTGCTTTAGAAAAAATTGATTTTAAAGCCAGTAGCATACGTGACAGCTCCCCACCTGAAGCAACTTTGGCTAAAGGTTTTAAAGGTTCTCCAGGATTCGTTGTTAAATAAAACGCTAGTTGATCCAAGCCATTTCTGTTTAATTCTTTCTTTTCCTCAAAAAAACGTACTTCAAATTGTGTATTTTCAAGATACAAGTCTGCCAATTCTTGTAAAATATCTTTTTCTAATTTTTGTGCAATTTGTTTTCGCTGGGTATGTAAATTTTCAGCAATTTCCCAGACATTCTGATATTTTTGGACTAGAGCTGCTTGCATTTCTTCTAATTTATTACCGGTGACGTCCACTTGCTCTAATTCTGCCGAAATTTTTTCATAATAAGACAAAACAGCAGCTATGGATTCTCCATACTTACGTTTTAACTGTCGAATGACCTCTAAACGTGCATTCACTTCTTCCAAACGCCCCTCATCAAGTTCCATCTGATCAAGGATATTAGAAACTTCACCGGCAGCATCTTGTAATAAATAATAAGCATTCTGAACATTTTCATTAATTTGTTCATACTCTTTATCTAAATAGGCAACTTCTTGGATTTCTTGAGCTGCTTCGCCTATGCCATCTAGACTGTTTCCTGATTCGCCAGCTAAAATTTCATGACTTTTAGCAAAAGCGTCCACGATCTTTTGAAAGTTCGCTAGTTTATCCCGTTCTTCAACTAGCTTTTCTTCTTCATCTATTTGTAAATCTGCTTCTTCAATTTCTTTTTTCTGGAAATTCAGCATATCGATCCGTTGTATATAAGATTGCTCATTTTCCTGAATCGCTCGAACTCTTTTTTCTAACTCACGATATTCATCATACTTTTTTTGATAATCGGTTAGCTGATCTTTAAAAGACTGTGAACCAAAGCTATCTACCAACTGTAAGTGTTTTTCAGCTTGCAATAAATCCTGATGTTCATTTTGTCCTTGAATATCTACTAGATACGCACCAATCTTTTTTAAGTTTCCTAAGGTGACAATCCTACCATTCACACGACAAATACTTTTACCAGAACTCGTTATATCTCGTTGAATAATCAACAGCTCATCTCTTTGATCAATACCTAAGTCATCAAGTAGAACTTTAAAGGACGACTGTTTAGGAAGTTCAAATAAACCTTCTAACACACATTTTTGTTTTCCTTGACGAATATAATCAGTCGATCCTCTTCCTCCTGCTAACAGTCCCATTGCGTCAATAATAATCGATTTTCCCGCACCGGTTTCTCCAGTCAAGGCAGTCATTCCTTTATGAAAGGTTAAATGTAGCTGTTTTATAATCGCAAAATTTTCAATGGACAACTCTAATAACATATGAAATGCTCCTTTATTGAACATACTTTTGTAAGCTTTGAAATAAACCCTCTCGATCTTGTGTTGTTTTAGCGATCATTAAAATGTTATCGTCATCATTTAAAATCGCAAATAAGGCTTCATCAAAACGTTTATCGATCAAATTCGCAATCGCCGAAGCATTACCAGGCAAAGTTTTCAAGCTAACAAATTTATCCATTTGATCGATCGATACAAAAGCATTTTTTAATAGTTTATTTAATTTTTCATTCATGTCCTCGTCTGATTCTACAGGAATACTGTAGCGATAGCCACCACTTGCTGCTGGAACTTTAATCAATTTTAATTCTTTGATATCCCTTGATACAGTAGCTTGTGTAACTTCAGCATTATGTGCTTGTAAAGCTGCAACTAGTTCTTCTTGTTTTTGAATATTTTCTTCTTCCAGTAGTTCAACGATCAACTGTTGTCGTTCTTCTTTTCGCATTTTGTTCCTCCTGATAAAATTATTTATTTTATTTGAATTTTTTTCTAAATCGTATTTATCATAGCTCATTTTACACCATAAGAAAAGGCAGAAACGTGCATCCTTACTAAAGCCATAAAAAAAAGAAACGCATGATCACGTTTCTTTTTTTATTTATCTAATTCATCATGAGCTTTAGCAACTAATTGACTAATACTGATATCCGATTGGTTGATGCCCAATTGTTCTGATTTTTTCAAATGAACAATAAATTCAATATTTCCTTGACCACCTGTAACCGGCGAATAATCTATAGCTTCTACGTTGTAATTCTTCTGCAAGGCAAAGTCTAAGATATCTGCTAACACTTCTTGATGAACAAGTGGATCGTGTATAATTCCCTTTTTTCCAACAGAAGTTCTTCCCGCTTCAAACTGTGGTTTAATGAGTGCCATAACTTCCCCTTCATCTGTAAGTATTGGGTAAAGAGCTGGTAAAATTTTTTTTAACGAAATAAAGGATACGTCAATCGTAGCTATTTCAGGTTTGCCATAAGTAAAATCAGAAGGCTTGCAATAACGAAAATTCGTCCTTTCCATGACAACAACACGTGTATCTTGCCTAATTTTCCAGGCTAGTTGATTATATCCGACATCAAGAGCGTAACTTAACTTTGCACCATTTTGTAATGCACAGTCGGTAAAGCCACCCGTGGAGGCACCAATATCAAGTAAAATCTTGTCTTTTACTTGAAAATCAAATACTTTTAATGCCCTTTCTAGCTTTAAACCACCTCTTGAAGCATAGGGTAATTGTTCACCGATGAGTTTAAGCACAGTATCTTGCGGAATTTTCTCGCCAGCTTTATCCAAACGCTGATTTTTCTGCGTATAAACAGTCCCGGCCATCACGCCTCTTTTCGCTTGTTCTCGAGTTTCAAAAAGTCCTTGCTGGAAGGCCAAAACATCTACACGTTCTTTTTTCATTCCTTGCCTCTTTCCAATTCAAATAACTGAATAATCTCTTCTAATAAACTAGGGTTAAAACCATCCAAAGACAAATTTTCCAGTATAGAATGTGCTTGTTCTAATTCCGTGCTTAAAGCTGCCTTTGCTTGCTCTACTCCTAATAATCCGGGATATGTATTTTTGCCTGCTAGTTCGTCTTTTTGTGTTTTTTTGCCCATCTGTTCAGTTGTTGCTAATACATCAAGCAAATCATCTCTAATCTGAAAAGCTAACCCTAAATGAGTGGCAAAATCATCTAATTGGTTTAAAACCTCTTTAGCTTGATCAGTTAAAATTCCACCACTAACCACAGCAAAACGAATCAAAGCACCTGTTTTTTTCTGATGAAGAGCTGTCAATTCAGAAAATGACAAATTTTGTTGCTCACTTTGGATATCATCAACCTGACCGGCAACCATCCCATTAGCCCCCGCTGATTTTGCCAACAGTTGCAACAAATGATTTTTCTTATGTGAAGCTAATTTAGTTTCAGCAATTAATTCAAAAGCCCCAGTTAACAAGGCATCGCCAGCTAAAATAGCTAAAGCATCACCAAAAACCACATGGTTGGTTGCTTGACCACGACGTAGATCATCATCATCCATAGCAGGTAAATCATCATGGATAAGCGAATAGGTATGAACCATCTCTAACGCGGCAGCAATTTGATATACCTGCTTAGTAAGACTGGATCCTAAACATTCAACTGTAGCTAACACTAGTAAAGGACGTATTCTCTTACCACCGGCATTGATGGAATATAGCATACTTTCTTTTAACTGTTCATTTTCAGCATGTGTTTGCACAAAATCTCTTAACTGTTTTTCTACTTTAGGCAATTCGCTTTCTTGCCAACTTGTTAAAGTGCTCATTGCTCTTCCTCTTCAAAGGGCTTTTCTTCTTCATCTTCAGTCATCATTTTTGTTAAAGTTTTTTCCGCCTTAGACAAGGTCTCTTTACATTGCTTACTCAATGCCATTCCTTTTTGAAAAGCATCTAAAGCTTCTTCCAAAGGGACATCTCCTTGCTCGAGACGATTGACAATTTTTTCCAATTCTTCCAAAGACTCTTCAAATGTTGCCTCTGCCATCTTCATCCTCCTCAATCTCAGTCACTTTTGTTTGTACTCGACCGTCTTTATAGTGAATATTCAAGTGATCATCTTTGGCTAATTCGTGAACAGATTTCACTACTTTTGTATCCTTAGTTGTATAACTATATCCTCGCCCCATGATTTTTAACGGGCTTAATAAATCTAGCGCTTGTACAGTTTGCTCAAAGGCCTGTTGTTTGATCGTCATAATTTGCTGCGCTCGATTTTTCAAACGTTCTTTTAAATATTCTACTTCTTGATTTGCTTCTTTTACCTTTGTATGAGGTGCAGCTTGTTTAAACCGATAATCTATTTGTGTATAGTTTTTCTCTTTTTCATAAACTAGACGCTGTAAACTTTGATTTATACGTTGGTTCAGTTGGTCCAATTTAATTGACTGCGCTTCATATAAGCGTTCTGGCTGTCGAAAAATGTATGAGTTTTGTACTCTTTGGAAACGTTCTTGTTTGCGCTGAATTTGTCGAATATAAGCCTGTTGCAAGCGCGCCTGCTTTTCTTCGATACGTAAAATTTCTTCTGATAAAACAGGCACAGCAAGTTCAGCCGCAGCTGTTGGGGTCGCCGCACGGACATCAGCAACTAAATCGGCGATCGTAGTGTCCGTTTCATGACCAACAGAAGAAATAACAGGTATATCACAAGCTACAATCGCTCTAGCCACTCGCTCTTCATTAAAGGGCCATAAATCTTCAATCGAACCCCCACCGCGACCGATAATCACAGTATCAAAGTTTCCTTGTTCTTTTACCCGTTGTAAATTTTTTACAACATCGTCAGCTGCTTTTTCTCCTTGAACAACCGTTGGAAATAAAACAATTTGAGCGATAGGATATCTTCTTTTAGCGGTTGTCATAATATCACGGATAACCGCACCACTAGGACTGGTCAAAACAGCGATTCGTTTAGGAAATCTAGGCAAAGTTTTTTTAGGCAATTGAAATAGCCCTTCGGCTTCTAGCTTTTTTTTCAACTGTTCATAAGCCTGGTATAAAGCGCCAATACCATCCGGTTGCATTTGATCAATATAAATTTGATAATTCCCTGCTGTTTCATAAATAGAAAGACGCCCGACAACCATTACTTTCATACCTTCTTCAGGTTGAAAGTTTAATTTGCGAAAGGCATTTTTAAACATTACAGCTGAAATTTTCGCTTTATCATCTTTTATACTAAAATATTGATGATTAGGACGTAAACGAAAATTAGAGATTTCCCCAGTCAAAAACACCTTTTCCAAGTAAGGGTCAGCATCAAATTTTCTTTTTAAATATTTAGTAAGTGCGCTGACTGTTAAATATTCCATCGTCTAACTTAACTCCTGACGTTTACAAGCTTGAATCGTTTGCTGCATTAACATAGTGATCGTCATAGGACCGACACCTTTAGGCACAGGCGTGATATAACTAGCTATAGGTTCGACTTCGTCAAATTTGACATCACCGATCAACTTGCCATTTTCATCGCGATTCATGCCTACATCAATGACCACGGCGCCTTCTTTAACAAATTCCTTTGTGATAAAGTTTCCTTTTCCCACGGCCGAAACAATGATATCTGCTTGCTTGGCTAATGCTGCTAAGTTTTTAGTATAAGAATGTGCCATTGTTACCGTCGCATTTTTCGCTAAAAGTAATTGTGCCATTGGTTTGCCAACAATATTACTACGTCCAATCACAATAGCGTTTTTCCCGGATAATTCGATCTCATAAGACTCAAACACCTTCATAATACCATAAGGCGTACAAGGAATCGCTTCTGCCTTGCCAGATAGAAGTTTTCCCATATTTATAGGATGGAACCCGTCCACATCTTTTTTAGGATCTATATTAAGTAATACTTTCTCCTCATCAATATGTTCCGGTAAAGGTAATTGTACTAAGATCCCATGATAGTGCGGATTATCATTATATTTTTTGATTTCAATCAATAATTTTTCTTCGCTGATATCTGAGGGATAATGTTCCAGTTTTGTATGAATACCGATCTTTTGCGCAGCAATTTCTTTATTTTTTATATAGGTTTTACTTGCAGGATCATCCCCAACTAAAAAAACAACCAAAGCAGGAAAAGCATTTTGTTTTCCTAACTTTTCAACTTCTAAACGCATCTGTTCCTGCATACTATCTGCTAATTGTCTACCATTTATCAATGTTGCCATTATCATTCACTCCCTCAAATCATCTTTTTATTTTAGCATAACTTTACTTTTAAATAAAAGAAGCTAGCATCACAAGCTAGCCTCAATTTCCGTATTTACTGCCGATAAAATACCGTTGACAAATTTATGCGAATTTTCATCGCTGAAAGTTTTTGTTAATTCGATTGCCTCATTCAATGCTACTCTATTAGGGGTATCATCTACATACAACATTTCAAATAAAGCAATGCGTAAAACGACTAAATCCATCTTAGACAGTCGTTCAAGACGCCATCCCTTACGTAAATGACTCTTTATTCTTTCATCAAGTTCCGCTTTTTTTTCACAAACTCCTGTGACTAGGAGATCTAAATATGGCGGAACAAAATTTTCTTGCGCTTTATCAACGATTTCACTGTTTTCTAATTCTAGTGCTGCATCAATTGCGTCTTTTTTAGCTAACGATTGATTTATATCTAATGGAAATAAAGCTTGCACTGCTTTTTTCCTTATCTCATGTCTTGATAGTTCTTTACTCATTTTCTTCCTCATCATTTTCAAAAAAATCGTCTAAATCCAACTGTTCCGTTTTTTCCGGAATAACTGCAACAACATGGATATTTACTTCAGCAAGTTCCACATCTGTCATAAACAAAACTTGTTGTTTTACTCGGTTTTGTATATCCATTGCTACTTTAGGAACAGAAACACCATATTTCATGTAAGTATAGATATCAACTTTAATGCCAGTTTCATCCATTGTTAAATAGACGCCTTTACCATAAGTAGAACGTCCTAAGAATTCAGTAACATTATTCGCGAAATTGCCTTGCATACGATAGACGCCTTCAACTTTTGAAGCAGCAATACCGATGACCACTTCGATCACCTCAGGAGCAATCACAATTTCTCCTAGTTCTTGATTTGCATCTAAAACAAAATTCTTTTCATCAGCCATTTAGATTCCTCCATTTTAGGATTGCTTTTCATTTTTAGTTTATCATTTAATTACTAGATAAGCTATGTTAAAACTTTTCAAACGCCAAAATTTGAAAAATTTATAAAATAATCAGCTCTTTTGGCGAGTGTGTTAATATTTCATTTCCAGTAGAGGTAATTAATAAATCATCTTCAATCCTGACGCCACCAATATCTGGCAAATAAATACCAGGTTCATCGGTAATGACATTTCCAGGCACAAATGTTTTATCAGCTCGCATTGAAACATTGGGTCCTTCATGAATATCTAAACCAATACCATGACCTGTTGAATGACCAAAAGCTTCACCATAACCAAATGAGGCGATATAATCACGAGCAACAGCATCTAATTCGATACCGCTAATACCAGGTCTAGCTGCTTCAATGACTTTCAATTGTGCGTCTAATACAATTTGATAAATTTCTTTTAACTGTTCTCCTGGATCGCCAATCGCAAAAGTCCGGGTCATATCAGAAACATAGCCTTCATAATAACAACCAAAGTCTAGTGTAATGATATCGCCTTGTTCAATTGTCTTATTACTAGCCACACCGTGAGGCATAGCAGAACGTGTGCCAGAAGCTACGATCGTTTCAAATGAAACGCCACTAGCACCTAATGAACGCATGAAAAAATCTAACTGATTAGCGATTTCAATTTCAGTCATTCCCGGTTGAACCATCTTCAGTATATGATCAAATGCTTGATCGGCAATACTGCAGGCTTGTTTAATCGTTGCAATTTCCTGCTCATCTTTAACTTCTCTTAAGCTTTCCAGAAGTCCTGAAACAGGGACTAGTGAATTTTCTGTTATCAGCTCTTCTAATAAACTATACTCAGAAAAACTGATATAATCTTCTTCAAAAGCAAGAGCACGAACTGCATTTTTTTCGACAAGTTCGGCTACTTTAGCAAAAATATTACCACTATTTTTTACGATCTCAAATCCTTGAGCTTGTTTAGCAGCTTGTTGTGTATATCTAAAATCTGTAACAAAAAAAGCTTGCTCTTTGGTTACAAGCGCTAAACCTGTGGTTCCTGTAAAGTTTGTAAAATAGCGTAAATTATACGGACTGGTAATTAAAAAGCCATCTATTTCTTCTTGACTCATCTTTTCTTTCAAACGAGCTAACCGTGACATATTTATTTCCTTCTTTCCGTGTGAGTTCCTTTTTATTATAGCAAACTTCACTAATAAGTTAAACGAGCTAAATTCAAATGTACACCACATATGAAAGCAAAACTAGCACTCTGTTTGAAAAATAATAATATCAACACTATTGGTGGGAACTTCCTTGATGTGCCTCCAATCCTCAAATTATTGGTGGCAACTTCCGCGATGTACCTCCAATCTGCAAAAATATTGGCGGCATGTTAAACGATGTACCCCCAATAGATGAGTTATTGGTGGGAACTTTCGTGATGTACCTCCAATAGCCAATTTATTGGTGGCAACTTTCGTGATGTACCTCCAATAGCCAATTTATTGGTGGCAACTTCCGTGATGTACCTCCAATCGTTGTAAACAATGGTGGAATCTGAGGGAAACGAATGGCTACTTTAATCACGGCTATATTTCAAAACACAAAATAACCGAACTATGAATAGAGATATTTAAACACTCCGGTAGAAGCTTGTCGTAGTTTTTCGACAATGAATCTCATCAAATATAGTTCGGTTATTTTTTATTTATCTTCATCTCGTAAGCTTAACGGTTTGTCTAATATTTCCTTGTAGATCATAGCATTTACTAAATTCTTTTTCCCAAGATAAGTCTTTTTTGGCTGTTTCTTTGTACTCGACTTTTTCGATCTAACTTGATTCGTTGGTTTTAGCGATTGTTGTCTATTAAAAGAATCAGAGCTGGTTTGTACAGCACTTGATCGTTGCTTCCTGTTTTGTTCTTGCTTTTGTGTCGTTTTAGCTACATTTTTTTGATTAACAGCTTCTGTTTGTCGATTACGCTGCCTATTAGCATTTCTCTTTTGTTTTGCTTGTTGCGTGGCTTTGTTCATTTGACTTGCGGCTCCTTTCTTGTTACTTTTGCGAGAACCATCTTGAGAGGAAGAAGCCTTTTCATCACTATTATTTTGCTTTCTTTGCTTTCTTTGCTTTTTCGAATTTCGCTTTCTTCCTAAATTTACAATAAATAAAAGTAAAACAATAATTAAACCAAAGTTATCTAAGAGAAACTGAATGATTGAATCAAAAAAATTAAACATAGAATCACTCATTTTCTGACGGATCTGCTTGACCTGAAATAGACTTTCTCATTTCAGTATCTGATTCGACATTTTGCAGTTTGTAATAATCCATAACGCCCAAATTTCCTTGACGTAAAGCTTCGGCCATCGCTAATGGAACTTTGGATTCAGCTTGTACGACTTCTGCACGCATTTCTTGTTCTTGAGCAATCGCCATGGAACGACGTTCTTCAGCTTTTGCTTGCGCGATGTTTTTATCGGCTTCAGATTGGTCTGTTTGTAATTGCGCACCAATATTACGGCCTACATCTACATCTGCAATATCAATAGATAAGATTTCAAAAGCAGTTCCTGAATCCAGACCTTTTTTCAAGACCGTTTGTGACATAGAATCTGGATTTTCTAATACTTCTTCGTGCTTTTCCGAAGAACCAACAGTGGTAACGATCCCTTCACCTACACGGGCGATAATCGTATCTTCGCCCGCACCACCTACTAAACGTTCGATGTTTGCGCGTACAGTTACTTTAGCTTTTACGATAAGTTCAATCCCATTTTGTGCTACAGCTGACACTTTAGGTGTTTCAATTACCTTAGGATTAACAGAAACTTGAACTGCTTCGAAAACATCTCGCCCTGCTAGGTCAATCGCAGCTGCCTTTTCAAATTCCAGATCGATCTCTGCTCGTTGTGAAGCGATCAATGCATCGATTACTCTATCCACATTCCCACCTGCTAAATAGTGTGCTTCTAATTGATTCGTCGAAAGTGATAAACCGGCTTTTGTCGCTTTAATTAATGGGCGAATAATCCGATGCGGGTTAACCCGACGCAACCGCATGCCAACCAAAGTACCAATGCCGACTTTCACACCTGAAAAGTAAGCCGTGACCCATAATCCCACGGGTACAAACCGCAAGAAAATGATTAATAAAATAACGATAAGAACAGCGGCAATCACGATCCCGATAAAACCGCCCCCAAATTGTAAATCATTCATAAATTTATCCTCCATCCTTCATTTTTTGACTTCTTACTAAAATCTTTGTCCCTTGGATTCGTTCAATAACAATAGGTGTCCCGATTGAAATAAACTCTTCTGCACTTAAAACATCAAATAAAGGACCATCCTCTTCACCAAATGTTGCTTTACCTGAGGGTCTTAATGGGGTTTGAGCCGTTCCAGTCAAACCCGGGTAAAGATTAGGTGCCTGATTGTCTGTTTTAGTTTTACTTCCTGCAGGTAAATCTGTCTGTAAAACCAGTTTGTTCACATTTGTTAACGAATATCCTCTTTTTGCAAGATATACTATAAGAGCAGTTGTGATAATAACAGCCATACTCAAATCTCGAATCGTCTGCATTAAATCCCCAACTGTCCAATACAAACCAGCTATTAGTAAAATAGCGCCTAATACGCCTGTGATTCCAAATTCTGGTATAAAAATTTCAAAAACAATTAAAAGTAAACCAAAAATAAATAACACGAGAGGAATCCAATTTTCTATCCCGATAGCGTAAAAGTAAACGGTAAAACTAGCAAGTGTCACAAGAGAGGCAATTTTAGTAAGCGGTGTTAATACAGCTAACGCTAAACCAATAAACCCGATCGTGAGCAACAAACTTTCCATAACTCTTGCCTCCTTATCTCCAATGTCTCTACTACTATCTACATATCTATCATATCATGTTTTTTTAACTATGTATTGTAATTTTATTAGAAGCTGTCCAAAAAAATAGCTCGCAAAGTCAAAAGACAACTTTACGAGCCTAATTTAATAAAAGAAATAGAGTGTAACTACCTATTTTACTTTTCACTTTTTCTTTTTTTGCTAAAAGAAGGGAGTCCTCTTTTAATTACTTTGAAAAAGCTACTGGCTTGAACCATACGATCATAAGCAACATAAGGACGCATCGCACGTAAAACCTTTTTTGTATCCTTTGAAGCAAAATTAAAAGTGCCATTTTTTTTCGTTTCAATGGCATAACGTGGAATCCACTTTCCTTTAAATAAGACATTAGCGACAACATAGTCCACTTCTTCCCAAGGTATTTGAATGTAGTCCTGTGCATTTTTGTTATTATAAAATTCAAACGCCTTATCGCCGATTAAGACTTGGCCATATTTAGCTAATCCTACAAAAGATGTCGCGTCCATTGTTAAATCTACTTTTGTATTTAATGATTGTACCATGTGCAGTTCCACCTCACTTGTAATTTTAGCATGAAAAAATTTTTATGTACAAAAAGGTAGAACAAAAACAGCCTGCCCCAAAACAAAAACTTTTGGAATGCTGTTTTTGCCCTCCTTAAAATTATTATAGCAAGCCAACCACGTGACCAACAATACCAACAACAAACAAACTAAGAATAATGACAATTGGAGAAACATTTTTTCTCAACAACCACATACATAATAGCGTCAATAATAAGCCAGCTAATCCTGGAATCAGCTCATCTAAGTTTTCTTGCAGGGTAGTCACATCAACACTTGTAAGAGATCTTCCTTCTTCAGTGACTTGTTGAAAAGCTGTTTGCAATCCTTCTTGGGTCATTGGAATACTAGACCAATCTACATAATCACCTTGTTGCAGCGGCGTCTCTGAAACGACTGGTTGAAAATCAATATCAACCCAACGTTGCACCAGCGAGGCCAGTACAAACATCCCTAAAATAGAAGCACCACGTGTAATATCTTGCAGCAATCCACCTGACATATCATCAGTAATCGCTGATCCTGCTTTATAACCAAATTCTTGTGTATACCATAAGAAAGCCCAACGAATGATGTTAAAAACTACAAAGAAAATAATTGGACCCATTACGTTACCACCAAGCGCTAATGAAGCGCCCAAGGCACCTAACATTGGACGAACGGTAAACCAAAACACTGGATCCCCAACGCCTGCTAAAGGTCCCATCATTCCAACTTTAACCCCTTGAATAGCAGCGTCATCAATAGGCGCACCACTGGCACGTTCTTCTTCCATCGCCAAAGTTACACCAAGTACAGGTGCAGTTAAGTACGGGTGCGTATTATAAAATTCTAAGTGGCGTTGTAAGGCCTGTTTACGATCTTCATCATTTGTATATAACTTTTTAATCGCTGGAATCATCGCATAAACAAAGCCACCGTTTTGCATACGTTCATAGTTCCATGAACCTTGAGCAAAGGTGTTACGCCATGCAATGTTTAAACGTTCCCGTTTTGTTAATTTTGTTTTTTCCTCTGCCATGTTATCTCCTCCTTTTACCAGTCTTAATAGTCATTGAGTATATCGCCGAGTGGGTCGCCGGAGCCGCCGTTTCCACCGCCGCCTCCAGAAGTTCCACCTTGTTTTGAAAGGGTGATATAAATAAGTGCTAAAGCGACACCAATTGCACCAATTGCGATTAATGTTAAGTCAGTAACAGCTGCAATAGCAAAACCTAAAACGAAAAACGGCCATACTTCTCTGCTTGACATTAAGTTGATTACCATTGCATAACCAACAGCTACAACCATGCCACCGCCAATTTCCATTCCTTCATTCAACCAGTCAGGCATTGATTCTAAGAAGGCACGAACTGTACTTGCTGGAATAAATAATAGTGCTGTTGCAGGAATTGCAATACGCAAACCTTGCAAGCAAGTCGCTAAACCGTGTAACAATTCAATTTTTCTATAACTACCACTTTCAGCTGCTTTATCCATGCCATGAACAATGGGTACAGCAATTGTACGAACAAGCATTGTCAAAAATAGACCTGCTACAGCTAGAGGAATCGCAACAGCGATTGAAGTGGATATGCCCCCTTGTTGTTGTCCACCTAAAACTAAAATAATTGCGGATGCTACAGAAGCTAATGCAGCATCTGGCGCTACGGCTGCACCAACGTTGGCCCAACCTAAAGCGATCATTTGTAATGAACCGCCTAACATAACACAAACTTCCAAATTACCGGTCACAAGGCCGATCAAGGTACATGCAACTAATGGTTGGTGAAATTGGAATTGGTCTAAAATTCCGTCCATCCCAGCAAGAAATGCAACAACTACGACCAATATCATCTGAATTGCATTTAAATCTGACATAATAAACCTCCTAATTCTTTACTTTTTTATTTGGCATTTTGTAATCCAGCTTTTGCTTTTTTAAGCAAATCATTAAGGCGTCCACTTGAATCACTTGGTACTTTACGAACATCAAATTTTACACCTAATTCTTCCATACGTTCATAAGCATCAATATCTGTTTCATCCATTGAGATAACGTTATTTACTACAACTTTTCCTTTAGAATGAGCCATAGAACCGATATTTACTTCATGAACATCCATGCCACCTTCAATAGCTTTTAGCATGTCTTCAGGATTTTCAAAAAGCAACAAAGCTCTCGTTTTCCCAAAACGCGGATCTTTATCTACTTCGATCATTTTGTCGATCGGAATAACGTTTGCTTTCACTCCTGGTGGCGCTGCTTGTTCGATCAAACTTTTACGCAAGCTATCTTGCGCAACAGCATCACTAACAACAATAATCCGATTTGGATTTGTTGCCTTTGCCCAGTTTGTCGCAACTTGCCCATGTAAAAGACGAGAATCGATACGCGCTAATACGTAATCTATCTTACCATCACCAACTACTGTGCCTTGAGGTAATGAGCCTTTAGGTTCTTCCGGTGCTCCCGTATCTTCTTCTGCTTGATCACTACCTCCAGCCGGTGCCAATTCTTCTGGTTTTATTTTGACACCATCAGTTGCGCTAGGGATGATAGCCGTTGCAATTTGTTGCGCGGAGTCCATAGAAAGTCGAGAAGCAAAAGCTTCGATCACCATCGGTAAATTCATGCCTGCTACGATCGTCCATTTATCCTTATGTTCTTCATATAAACTATTTGCTTGGTTAAATGGCGTGCCGCCCCATAAATCAATCAAAAAAAGGACTTCTTCTTGATCATCAAATGAGTTAATAGCGTCTTCCATTTTTTTCTTTATATCATCTGGGCCTTCACTTGGCTTTAACACACAAGAAGCAACATTTTCTTGTTCGCCAAAAATCATGGTCGCTGATTCTAAAATACCATCGGCGAAGTCCCCGTGACTTGCTAGGATGATTCCTACCATTTTTTTACCCCCTAATTTACAATTTTTTTATTTTGTTCTTTCTTTTTTATCCAACAAATCAACTAAATTAACTTTGCGATCAGTTGGAACTTTGCGAACTTCCAATTCGATCCCTTGTTTGGCCAAATAATGAAAAGAAGCTTGGTCTTTTTCATCTACCGAAACAAAATTTGTTACCATCTGTTTCCCATTTTCAAAACGCATTCCACCGATATTCAATGATTTCAATTCGATTCCTCCGCGCACTAATCTTTCTACATCTTGCGGATTGGTGAATAATAGCATAACTTTTTGTGATTGGAACAACGCACTATTATACGCTTCTAACATTTTAGTTACTGTCACGACATTGGCGTTTATTCCTGGTGGTGCAGCTTGTTGCAAAAGGAATTTGCTCAGATGATCAAACGCAACAGTATCACTGACTACAATAATACGATTAATGTCTGTTCGTTTGGTCCATGAAGTAGTGACCTGTCCATGAATTAACCGGTCGTCTATGCGCGCTAAACGGATATCCAAATTTTGACCGCCTCCTTAATTTCATTGATTTATCAGTTAACACACCTCCCTCATTTATTTAGAAGCAATTTATGTGCCAAAAAATAAAGATACACTACTTATATAGCAGGATTTTAAAACAAATTAAAAAATACACTAAGAGATACAGTGCTATTAGTGTATCTTTTAGTGTATTTATAGCGTGTTTATACTTTTTCTTGCCGTTTGATTAGCTCCAATAAGTAAAACTCTTCAGACACAGGAAAATTTAAGTTTAAAACTCTGCTCAGTGAGCTTACTTGAAGATGCAGTGCTTCATATTCTGAGCTGCTTTGCAATTCCGACTCATCCTCTTCAGATGCTGTCAAAGGTTGTTGCAGCACTACTCGCTCGACCATACCCGCTGCATGTAAAAGAAAATTAATACAAAAGCCTTGTTCTTCTCTAGAAATTTGCCAATTATCCATAATTTCTTCAGTAAATTGTAATAAAGGCTCAATTAATTTCTGCGGATTCAAAAAGGTGAAATTTTTTTCTAAATAATTCAAGCAAACATCTTTTATGTTTACCTCATTAAAAGACAATGGTTCCTCAGAAGTTATTTCTTGATTATTTAATAGTAGTTTATCAATCAGTTCGTCAGTATTTTGTGTAATAAAGTTCTCCAATGTAATAAAAGGAGCCGCCAGTTGCGGGTCAACGACTCCAGTGGTCGCAATTACCTGATACTGCTTTTGAACTTCAGATAATTGTTGATTTAAATCCACAGCTGAAATAGTAAGGACCTCAATATCTGTAATTTGTTTTTTACTAAGCGTTGCTTGAATCATTTTCTTTATATGAATAGCCGTCCCCTCGCCAGAAGCACAAATTGCAAGGATTGCTTTAGGTAGATGGTTTTCTGTTAAAGCTGCAGGTAGCAAACCTAAACTGTAACCATGAAAGTTTTTTAGCGATTCATACAGATCGTCTAGACTGGTGCCAAAAACAGAAGCTTTACGAGCGGATTCTAATACAAGCGGCGTTGTTACCATATCAATCGTTCGAACAAACACCCCTGTGTCTCTTTGAATTTTTTCGTTAAAGGTCACTAAAGAACCCATATCTACCAATAACAAGACACCACTACCTTCATGAACAGAGAGCACCGCTTGTTTTAGTTTTTCTAAAGCAATCTTAGGCGGCATATCCAAAGGCATGTCCACTGCCGCTACTTGTTCAATATCTAGTAGTTGTTTAACCACATCCACCATACTTGTCGCCGTACTATTACCATGAGCTCCTACAACAACGCCAATTCTTCCCACTTGAGAGGCACTTCTTAAAGAAACCAGCAAAACAGCCAAGTAGTAAATCTCACTTTCAGGAATGAAAATATTAAACCATTCCCCAATATACTGTTGGATCTCTTGAGCTAGTTCTAGTTCTTGCGGATAAGCAGTCACCATTTCTCTAATGTTGTCGTTAACTTCTCTTTTTTCACCTAATTGCAGTTTTTTAAGAAAAGAACTAATATGCAGGCTCATTGCGTAAACGAAATTAGATTGAAAATCAGTTCCCAAACGATCGGTTACCATCGTATAAATCCGGTTGGTCAATTCAATAATTTTACGGTCAACAAACTCACTTAATTTATTGTCTGCATAGAAAGAAAAACCGTGATCTTTATAAAATGATTTTAAATGAACGTTGATATCGGTTGAAATAAAATGATTGATGGTTTCTTGATCGATTCCATCTGATTTTAATAACTCCGCTTTATCTCCGATAATATCATATAAATTATAAGGTAATTCATAAGAGTCGGCTTGAATATTCAAGCTATCTTCATTGGGCTGGATAACTAATTTTGATTCAAGATTTTGCGAAAGCTCCGTCGATGTCCCTCGATTATCAGCTAACAAAATTAACCCTGAACGAATCCCTTCTGGCACATCTTCAATAGTAATATCAATCTGTTCTTCATGCATATGATTCAAAAATCCTCTTGCACAAACGAGTTGAACATTTGATTTTAATTGTCCGATATTCCCATAACTAACACTACCAATTAATGCTTTAACCACATCTTCAGTTAATGAAATCGTACGTTGAATACGATGTGCTTCATGAGAAACCATTACCTTGACTAAGTCAACTTTTTCAAAAGCAGGACGTGACGCAAAAGAAGGTAGTTGAATGTTTATCGGTATCCGACGAACAAAAGTATCCAAAAGCGTAGAGTTAGGATCTTCAGTCGTCGCACCAATGATTCGGACTTCAGCAGAATGATGTTTACCTGTTTCACCTAAACGACTATAGGTCCCGTGATCCATAAAATAAAAAATCATTTCTTGGCCTTCAGGAGGTAAACGATGAATCTCATCTAGAAAAAGCATACTTTGATCAGCCTGGTCAATAACGCCGGTTTTCTCTTCATCTGCACCTGTAAAAGCGCCTTTGGCATAACCAAACAAATGGCTCATCAAGAGTTCTGGGTTATTGGCATAATCGGCACAATTAAAAACAATGAGTTCTTTATTGCTATCAATAACATTATTAGCTTTAGCAAATTGAAACATCGCATGAGCAAAATAGGTTTTCCCCGAACCTGTAGGACCTGTAATTAAACAATTCAGCCCTCTAGGAGGATATAAAATCGCTGCTTTTGCTTGTTCACCAGCATTTTTCATACTACCGTTGATTCCGATAATATTGGAAAAAATATCCTCTCTGGAAACAAAGGATGTTTGAACGTGTTGTGGTTGTTGCTTTTTTCGAGGTTCCCGTTCTTGTTTATAGCTTTTCACATATTTTTCTTCAGGCATATCTTGGTTTAAAAAATATTTAACTGGCCGACTATCTGTTTTAGATATTTTCTCGTCACGTACCAACTGATTTAAATCTTTACTCGCGTTGCTTCTTTGGATAGCTAAAGCTTGAGCAATCTCGCTTGTAGTTACTGCCGTCGGCTCACTTTTCGTGCCAGAATTATTTTTTTGTGCTATGTATTGATAAATTTTTTCCATTCTTTTATTCACGATTTTCACCTCGGTTCAAAAAACCAAACAATAATTCCACGTCATCTTTTTTTATTATACCTTCTTTTTCGTTTCATTACCAATCAGTGAAATAACACTAGAAAATAAGCTCATTACACTGCTTTAACACTGATTCTCTAACTTATCTGCCAGAACTTTTAAAAGATAAAAAAACAGCTTGATTTCTCTTTTATTTCAGAAACCAGGCTGTTTTTATTATTTACGCTTCTTGAGCAACTGGATACACAGAAACTCGTTTTTTATCGCGACCTAAACGTTCAAAACGTACAGTGCCGTCAATTTTTGCAAACAAAGTATCGTCGCCGCCTTTACCCACGTTTTCACCTGGATAAATTCTTGTGCCACGTTGGCGATAAAGGATTGATCCGCCAGTAACATTTTGACCGTCAGCACGTTTAGCACCTAAACGTTTTGATTCAGAGTCACGTCCGTTAGCTGTTGAACCGCCACCTTTTTTGTGTGCGAATAATTGTAAATTCATTGTCATCAACATACGATGCACCTCCCAAATTATTAAATTGTTTCTAATTGAACATAGTCACTATATTGCTCTTGGACAGATTGCATGCCAAGCAATAAGTTTTCTAATAATATCTGTACAATATTGGATTGTTCTTGTGTATTGCCTGAAGGAACTTCGACGTATAAATAACCGCCATTTTCCTCCTCTGACTGAACAGTTGGCTCAATACCAGCTAATGAATCAATACCATTAACTGTGCTAATTGCTAAAACAGAAACCGCTGCACACACAATATCATATCCGTATTCACCTGCATCTGCATGACCTGTTATCTTATAGGAAGTAATCCTTCCAGAATCGTCACGCTTGAAAGAACCTTTAATCATTGTAAGCTCCTGCTTATACTTGAATTATGCATTGATTACATTGATCGTTACCTTAGTATAAGGTTGACGATGGCCTTGTTTACGGTGTGAACTTTTCTTAGGTTTGTATTTATAAGTGACAACTTTCTTTTGCTTGCCATGCTTATCAACTGTACCTTCAACACTTGCTCCTTCAACTAGTGGACTACCAACTTTTGTCGTATCGCCACCAACTAAAACAACTTCATCAAAGGTTACTTTTTCTCCAGCTTCTGCATCTAATTTTTCGATGTAGATAGGTTGGTTTTCTTCAACTTTATATTGTTTTCCACCTGTTTTAATAATCGCGTACATACTTGTGCACCTCCTTGAATAATAAACTTAGACTCGCCATCCCAAGCGGCTACAATAGCACTTAAAACTTGCTCAGAGCGGTTGTAGCTGCGGAGAAGTCCACAATTACAACATACTTACTTTATCAAAAAGCAAGTTATCCGTCAATGAAAAGTTTCAAAAAAAGATGGTCAACACTAATTGAAATAGCTTAGTATTGTCTATAAAAAACATATCAGTATTTCTTTTATTAACTATATACTAAATACTTTAAAAGTCTTCACTATCAAAAGAAGCTAATCTTTCTCTTTCTGAATCGGAAAGAGAAGTAAAATGAAGCTCTTTCAATTTTATATGCTTTCTTATTAAGTTTAACGAGGCATTTAAACCATTCTTCCTAGAACCAACATAATTATCGGTTAAAAATTCAAAACCAAAGTCACTATATAACTTTATAGCAGGAAAACTAACCGAATGAGTATGTAAAATTATAGGTAAATCCAATTTATCATCATTTAAAACATAAGACAGTAATTGTCTTCCAATTCCTTTATTAACATATTGATTAACAATTTTAAACCATTGAACAGACCACATTCCTGCACTAATTTTCCATAAAAAGCAAGTTCCCAGGATATTATTATTTACGTCACAGATGACTTTACAAGCATTTAAAAATTCATTTTTTCTGTCAGAGAAATAATTATTATAGTATTCATCTACTATATAACGATAATCTTTTTTATCTGCATAGGTATCAAAGTGAATTGTTTTCCATATTTCGATTTCCGACTCTTCTAAATTTCTAACAGTAAAGTTTTTATCTAGCTTTTTAAAAGCTAAGTTATCTAACTTTCTGCATAACATAAAGATATTATTGTCTTCCAACTTTCACACCTACCTTGGTTACTTCAGTTTTTCATAGAATACATTGATTATAAATACTTTTTATAGGAAAATTGGCACATTTTTGGCACAAAAAAAGCGATAGAAACCTATAAATCAAGGCTTATCGCGTAATAATAACGTCACAGGAGGGATTCGAACCCCCGACCGTTCGCTTAGAAGGCGAATGCTCTATCCGGTGTGACAAGGCTGAACAGTGCTCTCTTATAGAACTAGCACTCTTAAACTATCTAATTTGAGATTACCCTAATCTGGTTTAACAGTCAACTAAAAACAGACTCGGGCAGTAAAACAATTTTTCTTTAACTACCTGAAACCTTTGCATATAGTAAATATTAAAAAATAAATCACTTCCTAGTGGAGTATTCTTACATTTTTTTCAAATAAGTACTTATTTCCTGCACTAACTGAAACAACTTAAAATATTATTACTTCGGCTTTTCACGTGCTTCATTTTATTTCATTTCAGAAACCAATAAAAAACTTATTTGTGGAAAAAAACAAAAAAATAGCCCCCAAGTAGCAGGTTTACTAACTACAAGAAGGGGGCTAGGCACGAATAAATATAGACAGGGCCGGGATACGATTTCTTGATGTTACATACTATAAATTATCTCGCCGTCTTGAGCTGTTATAATGACTTCTCCATCTTCATTACTAAGTATATTAACCGGCTTCCCACCAGTATGCAAACTTGTTGTTACTGCACTATCTAAGAAATCATTATAATAATCTTCATTTCCTTCTCCAGATAAGTAAAGCTGTAAGTTTTGAATAGTGGCGGACATCATTGGAATAAAATTAATCTCTGTTCCATCATCTACGATATAACAACCTAACCATTGAGCCTCTGATTGAATGGGTTCCGAAGTATCCAAGTCTTCATAGTATATTGTTCCTAAATTTACTTCTTCAGTTTCTTCTCCGGTTTCTTCTATTTCATCAGTCGTTTCTATTGTTTCCACTTCGGATGAAGTTTGACTTGTTGATTCTGTTGTGAACTCTGTACTGGCATTACTCGTTGTTTCAGTTACCGTAGTGCTTTCACTTCTTTCAGTACTCTCAGAAGAAGTAGCTGAAACATCCGCGTCCTCTGATTGATTACAAGCTGTTAAAAATATTACTCCTACCAACACGCTAATCCATAAATACTTTTTCATTATACTTTCTCCCCATTTTTAATATAATTTCTATCTGGTAGCTTGAATTAACTATATAACAAAACCCAACAAAACATAAGAGACTAATTTTGTAAATAAAAGAATTGCACTTCTATTGTTTTATCTTTCAACACCCACATTCGCTACTACACATAGAATAAAATTATGTTCTATGAGGAAATACCTACTCCTCTTCCATTTCCACGCCATTTAATTTTTTACATTTTTGTATTTAAAATAAACAATTAATCCTATAAAGCCTATAATAATGAACTTTAATGTATTTAACGAGAATAGGTCACTCTTAAATCCTGTTTCGTTTTTAGATACTTTATACATGGGTAAATTATACGAATACTTTTCATCTTCTCCAGTGATGTAAATAACTTCAGAATCGCCGCTTGGACTTGGATTTTCAATTTTAGGCGTAATAATTTCAGTCATAAAAGATGATTCAGGAATATCCTCTTTATCTACTAAATAATTAGTCCCGTCTTTCCTCAAATTATAACTAATTTGTTTTCCATCTTTAGTTAATTCGTACATTTTTTTATTTTTTATTTTAAATTCGCTTCCCTCGGCTAAAACGTCAGTAGGTTTCCAGTAGCCATTAAAACCTCTATACTGACTATTATAAGCATAATCCGCCACTAATTTTCCAAAAATGAGACTAACTGACATAAATAAAACAAAATAAATAATAGGATGACTAACTTTATTCAATATTAAAATCCCCTCAATAACAACAATTTGTACTAACCAACAAAAATAAATAAAACCTAGGCAAAATATCTCCGTTAAAAAACAAGTACACGGGGTTATATACTTAAATTTCCTCGTCTACTTATTCTAATTTGATAAAATATTAAATTCACCAAAATACTGACTCATAAATACTTTTTACTTATTTTTTCTTTCTTTTTCAACTGACTTAAACTAATAGAAATATTTCTATCAGTTTAAGTTCATTTCCTCTAATACATTCTGATAAGTTTCATTCGACGTAGTTGGACTACCATCTACAAAGCTAACTGAATAATCATGTTCAAAGGGTTCTTGTAAACTAACTGTTATGCCCTCTCCGACAGTATCAGTTACTTCCTCGCTGACTGTCTTGGTAATATCAATATATTCTTTTATCTTCTCTTCATCGCCCTCTGTTCGATTTTCCTCATCTAAAATAAAATATATAACAATTCTTCCGTTTTCTGCAATTAACGAATAGTCAGAGGATGAATCTTCAAACCCAGAGATAAAATCTTCTAACTCTGTTTGATAAGGGTCATCTGCCATTTCATCGTCTTCATACATTTCTTCTGAAGAATCTGGTTCTTCAAATTCTTGCATTTCATCATTATTACTAACATCACTTTCTTGTGTATCAAATTCTTTATTCGTTTTACTCAAATTAAATACATCAAAGTTTTGAGAAGAAAATCCACCTAAATCTGTAATAAACATACCAAAAATTTCTGTACCTTCTTTATTCAAGTCTACACCAACTTCTTCTATACTTGGATTTATATTTTCTACAACATAGTCAGTCGCAGAATCTAAGTAAAATGTCCTAAGCCTAGCTGCTTCGGCAGACTCATTATATTTTGTTTCACCAACCTTCAAATAATAATCATCGACTTCAATTTTTTCATCATTGTTCACTATAAAATAAATATTATTATCTGTAACCTCAACTCCAAAGCCGGAATTATCCTCTTCATCTATCCAAGTACCTTGAACTTCTTCGAGATAGTGATTAGTCGTTTGGTCATCTTTATTGAATATTTTCTCTCGTTCTAATGAACCATCATCATTTTTCTCCCAATCTACATTTTTTAACTCATCCCCTTGTCCACACGCTGTTAATAATAGGGTTATAAGAACCAGCAAAAAAGCTACCCTCTGTTTTTTCATAGTCTCTCCTTTAAAATAAAACAAGTCTTTTCAATTGCTTTCAAATATTAAATAAAACTAAATAACCATACTTTTATGTAGCATAAATAGGCTATTTTAATATAACCTTCTTATTGCTTAGAAGAATTATTCAGAAACCTACTCGTAGATTTTGAAGCGTTCCTTTAAAAGTATAGTTATTCAGTGCTTTAAAAAAGTTCAAAATTTAGCCGAAGAATAGTTTAGAAAATTTTTCTTTTTCAGTATTTTTAATTGGAGCACCACAATATGTACAACACATTTTTCTCTTTTTACTCCATTTTATTTTTTACGTCGATAATTAATTATTTATTTAATTTCCTTATTTGGTCAATTAACTACCGCTTATAATCTTTACGAAAATAACTCTTAGTAAGGAATCTCAACATAAACATAGTTATCTTTATCAGGATAATATTCAATATTTATATTAATAACACTGCTATCACTAAGTGTTGCTTTAGCATCATAAGTATTATCATCATAAGCTTGGGTTATGATGACTTCCTCGCAGTCTAAATCACTGTTATTTTGTTCATGCAGAATTTGGTTAACTACTGATACTGCACTTTCCTCTATATCTGATTCACTATAAGTGCAACCAGACAAACCAATGATAAATCCAAAAATTAATAACCAACCAAACACAATTTTTTTCTTAAACATTTAAGCACTCCTAATATTTTTCTATCATTTATTCAGAATAAGTAGTCACGCTACATCGCTAACTAATATTAATAAAATGTTGCCGTACCTAACAACATACCGAAAACAGCCGCTGCTACACCGGCAATCATAATTATAGTTCCTTGTTTTTCCTCATGGTCACGATACAAATATCCCATTATGACTGATGCTGCTCCAAATAATGGAGGTAGGAAAAATAAAGAAATAACTATAGAAACCCATCCTAAAATTTGATAAAGGTTTCCTGAACGTTTTCCTTTGTCTATATTTGTTTTTATTTCATTCACGGTATTTCCCGTGGTACTTTCATTGTTCACATCTTGAGAGGCCCCGCATGAAGGACAAAATTTGGTGCCTTCATCAATTTTACTTCCACAATTACTACAATACATATTAATCTCTCCTTGTTTATTAATAAAATAAAGTCATCCTCAAACCAAGAATTATATTTTCAGTTCATGTTTGTTTTGTCGTTTTTGTATTTATATATTAATTATTATCTATTCGTTATCACATCCCCACCTTCTCCCGAGGACACAAAAAACGCTGCAGTTCTTTTCATAACTTCTTTATTCGCTCCTTTCTTCTTTATATTACGAAAAAGAATATATCGAGTGTTAAAGCTATTTCGATAGTTAAGTAGAATTTATAACTAATTATTAACTGATGAAAAATTTAAGAAATATACCATGTCTTTAAATACTTACTAGTTAACTAGTTGTTGGTTTCATTCTATGGTTTGAGTTCATGATAACTGTTTTTCTCTCACATCAAGATTGAAAACATCGTAGAATAACTCATCCATATCAACCTCTAATATTTTTGATAATTCTTTCATTTGATAAGGTTTAGGTAGGGTTCTACCCGTTTCCCATGAACTTATCGACTGCTGAGTAACAACCATTTTTTCTGCTAAGTCAATTTGAGAATAGCCTCTTACTTCACGATATTTTCTAAGTTTGCTTTTCTTTTTCATTAATTTTTCCTCCTTTTTCGTATTATATACATCATTTTGTAGTAATTCAACCCAAAAAATGATGTATGTTGTCTTTTTAGATATTGAATAACAACGTTTTGTTGTACCCTGCAATAAGGGGAGGTAGATGAATATGAGACAGTACGCCGAAGCCATAAGAGAAAATAGAAAAAAATTGGGATGGTCTCAAAAACAACTAGCTGAAAAGATACACAGCTCACAACAAGCAATTGCTAGGTGGGAGAATGAGGTAACCGAACCGCGTACTGATAATCTACAGGCACTATCAAAGGCTCTAGGAGTGCCCTTAAATCATTTTTTAGATAAAGATACTTCTGAGTCCGATAAAGAATACATTGCTTTATACACGTCTTTATCATTTGAAGACAGAAAAAGAGTGTTAGATTATATGAAATTGTTAAAAAAACAAGAAGCTGAAAGAAAAGAGTTTAAACAATAAAAATAGGCAGGCAATCACGTTAAACAAAACGGGCCTAGCTGAAAAACTTAAGTAATGCGATGCTTATTAAATTTATTCACATAAAATAAAAAACTAAACGAAAAAAGGCTAGAATTTTGTCCTAGCCTCTTTCATTCTGTATTCTTTATTACCGTATTATAATGAAATACGTATAAATAGAACCTTTTCGTTAAAACTTCTATATGCCTATTGATGGGCTTATATCACGTAAATTATAACTTGCTCTGGAAATTTTCATTACGACTACCATTAAACAACTACATCCACTTCTCTATCTTTGTAATATTTTTTTAGATATTTGCTGCGTTTAGAAAAATTCTTAGCTGTTCTACTCTTACTTTTTTGTTTTTGCTTCTTACGTGGAATAATATTAAACTTTTCTCTAAACTTGTCTTCCAAGCGAAGCTTCTGTTTTTGAGTTGCTTCTAATGTCTTATTCAGTTCGCCAGCTATTTGTTCATCAGTTTTATCTTCCAATAAAAGTTTGATAAACTGCTGGTCTTTATTACTAAGTTCCGTATTTAACTTTTCTAAAATATTAATTGAATCATCTTTTAAAAATACTTTAATATCTGCAGAAGTGTTATCGTCAACGACTTCTAAATGGTTCTCATCGTCATTTAGACGAGTAGATTCATAAGCATTTTTCCAACGCCCAACGTTTGAAAAACCATTTTTACTAAGTTTAATTATTTCTTCTGGAGTCGCATCAGGGAATCTTCTTTGTGCCTCTTCTGCTATATCTTTTGCTAACTCTTTCTCACTTTTTCTTACTTTGTCACTTTCCTTCATAAATTGTTTTACTGTATCTCTACTACCACTTTGTATAATAAAAATAATTGTTCGTTTTGCCTCGTCAGTATTTGTCATTAAAAAATTATAATAATCGTTTTTCCTATTTATCTTGCCCTCTTTGACTCTTGTATTTGCTTGTCTTTCTATATCGTTATAAATTCCATCCGTAAGATGAGCTTTACTGTCACTACTATATTTATCGTCAATCCAAAACCCTTTTTCATTATCACGAACTACCTCTTTTACATGATTAATCTCTCGAGTTAATTTTCTTTTTATTGTCTTGTCTTCAGTATTCAAAATATACTGTAGTACGTCTTCATTTGTTGCATTTACCATTGTCTTGCTCCTTTCAGATAGTTTTGGTTTTATATAATTTATACGATAGAAACTTTATATGAGTTTCCTCGGCAATTGTTCATAGATATTGCATTACCTTATAATATTATTATAACATAATTGGTTAACTTCTACTCTCGATAAGCACTATATATAGTATATTATATAATTTCAAATATAAAAAAATACTACATATTGTTTTTTGTCAACAAAAAGCCAACTTGGTATTTTTTACTTTTTCATCATGAATTATTAACTGTTTAAAATAAACAAAATAAAAAAAATCAACTTTTTTTCAAAATTTTGTCCGTTTTATAATTTTAGTGGGCTATATACTTATAGAAGGGCTGTTAAGTAATAGCTAAAAACACAGAACTAATCATAAACTAATTTTAAAAACAACTTATAAAAATAAATCAAGCCTCAGCTAAGCTATATATAGTGCGCTGCTAGCGCATTTAACTCTTAATCAACTGAGGCTTTTAAAGAAAGTAAATAGGTTTTTCAGATTATAAAAAAAATTATGCATACGTCGAGGCGGTTTTTCCTCGACGAGTTGCTTCTTGCAAAGAAGTTCGGGGTCCAGGGGCTGAATAAGCCCCTGGGTATAAGAAAAAATTAAAGCTAGTTTACATACTAAGAAAGAGCCTACGCGGCTCTCTCTTAACTCTCTCGCGTAAGCTGAAGAATCAGCTTAACCATTCTCGAAAATAAAAATCAATTTTCGAGCGAGTATAGGTTTAAAACTATTACTTTTTCTGAATCAAAATCACTAATTAGTCCTCTTATATCAGACCAAAATACTTATAGAAAAGCTATAAGTCTGTCTAAAATTATAGACTTAAGGTTTACTTCAGAAAAAATTATAGAATCTGATTTATAGTTAAATTTATCTCAGTATATTAAATGAAGTTTGCTCTTCCACATTTAAATTCTACATTTGTGAATTTAAAAACAAATAAACTATTAAAATTCTTTATGCTAATGAAACACAATGTCTCTTGTATATCAGCTAAAATGGAAAGAAAATAAGTCCGGTATTGGTCGTGGAAAAAATTACTTATTCACTTTTATAAAACAAAAAACTGTTTATTCCCTTGAAATTTTATTAACCTACCTTTTCCGAGTTAGAATTTCCTTATCTAAGCTTCTTTAGCTCATTAATCAACTCAGCTTCACTAATATTTAAATACTTAGTTGTGGTAGCAAGTGAACTATGTCCTAAAGCTTTAGAAATAATCGGCACACTAGTACCTTCGTCTAATAAACGCTTTGCAAATCCCCTTCTTATTGCATGTGTATTTAAATGTTCGATATTAAATTCCTGAGCATATACATTTAATCTTTTACTTATGGTCGTTCGGCTATTCTTATCTACAAATTGATGCCCATTTTGTGTGAAGAAAATTAAATCCGTATCTATACTCAGCTCTTCTTTAATTATTTCATTTTGTTCTATTAACATTCTAAGCATGTCTAATACCGTCTTATTCAACGGTAAAACTAATCTATGATGATTTTTCATGATTAAAGCAGGACAGGTCAGTAACCCTTCTTCAAAGTCCACCATATTAGTTGTGAGCTGTGCCAAAGTCATAGCTCTTATACCTGTATACCATATAATTAAAACCATTGAGGCGTCTCTCAATTGAAAATAGTCTGTCACATCGATACAAGAAAGAAACTTCTCTATATCTTCTCTTGTCGTCCCTTCTTTGGTCTCTTCATTGACTCTGACTACAATTGACTTGTAAAACTTTGTCTCAAGTTCTCCTGCGTTATACAGACGTCCTAAGACCGCTTTAAGTGCTTTTAATCTAATTCTCTTTGTCGTTGCCTGTACATTCATGGAGGCTAACCAGCGATAAATAGAATCGGAGTTAAACTGGTCAATATAAACAAATTGGTTAAATTCAACGTAATCAAAATAAAAATTTTTATAGTCTCTCATTGTTGCTGGTCTTAAGTCTTCTCCTACAGCTTGCTTATTTACGATGTCCCAGCCTTCAGTTATCGTTGTTCTATTTTTATCCTTTGCTTGTTTTATTCCATAACTATTTACTTTAAATATTTTAGACTTTGGCATACAAAAAACTCCCTTAAACTATTTTTTTGATAGTCTAAGAGAGCTAAAAAGGTTCTATAAAGTAGCCAATATTTGTCTAAAAATAACACCATAATAGTTGGAAAAAGTTGTTATACCAGCTTTCCAACAAATATTAAATAACGTCACAGGAGGGATTCGAACCCCCGACCGTTCGCTTAGAAGGCGAATGCTCTATCCTACTGAGCTACTGTGACAATGGTTTTGACAACAAAGATAATTATAGGAAAAGCTTTTATTAATGTCAATTACTTTTTAACCTTTTCCCAATTCTTTTGCGTATTTTTTGAAATAACGGTGTCATCTAATTTACAAATTGTTTCAATTAAAGAACCACTTCATCGGCTTCCTTAGTAATTAACATAACCCCATCGCCTAGCGGTACTAAAGAAGAGGTCAAATCTGGATGCTGATTCACAGTATCTAAAAACTGATTTAATTTCTTATGGATTCCTCGTTTACCACGAGGGATTTCTTTTTCATCTTGTAGAATAGTCCCTCCTTGAAAAACATCATCGACCATTAAAACGCCGCCTTTTTTTAACAAACGCAGGCAGTCAGGTAAAAATTCGATATATTTAGATTTGGCACTATCCATAAAAATAAAGTCATAGCTTCCTTCTAGCGTAGGTAAAATATCTGCCGCTTGTCCTTCAAGTAAAGTGATTTTATCTTCTAATTCTAAAAACCGGAAAGTTTCTTTGGCTTCAGCAATCATCTTGTCAAAACGATCGATCGTCGTAACATGACCACTATCTCCCACATATTGGGCCATTAAACTCGCTGAAAATCCGATGGCGGTTCCAATTTCTAAAACTTGTTGTGGTTTGATTTGTCCTAATAAAAATTCCATAAAAACTACTGTTTCATGCGGAATAATAGGAACGCCTCGTTTGTTAGCATCTTTTTCTATTATATTTAATTTTCCCGTTAATGATTTTTGCTGGCTGCGCATATAATCCACTAACTCTGCTTTAACTACTGGTCGATGCATCATTTCGTTTTGCATGTTTGTCTCTCCTCGTATTTTTCACTCTTTTTATTATACGTATTTCCAGAAAAACCTGCAATCTTTTCTCAGTTTTCCCTTGCTTTTTTCTTTGTTTCCTATTAATCTTAAATCAGAAATTGGATTAGTAATAAAAGATACGCTTTTAGAGAATCAAAGCTAGGCTGAAACTTTGATGCCCCTGTCTTTATGAACCTACCAAAAACAGACGGGTTAAAGCCCTTATCCTTTTGAAGCTGGATCGCATAAAGTGATCAATAAAGGTGGTACCGCGAGATGAGCACATTTCGTCCTTTTTTATAGGATGAGATGCTTTTTTTATTTTACGAGGAGGAAAACAATGGCAGAACAAACAAACGACTTTACACAATGGTATTTACAAACAGTACAACAATCTGAGCTGATGGCTTATTCCGCAGTTAGAGGCTCTATCATTTTTCGTCCTGATGGCTATGAACTATGGGAACATATTCAAGAAGAATTCAACAGATTTTTAAAAAAAGAAGGCGTTCGTAACGCTTATTTCCCCATGCTGATTCCAAAAAACTTTTTTATGAAAGAAGCAGACCACGTGGAAGGATTTGCCCCTGAGATTCCATGGGTTACTGAGGTTGGCGATGAAAAATTGGAAGAACCTTTAGGGCTACGCCCAACTTCAGAAACAACGATTGGTAACGCCTTTTCTGATTGGATTAATTCCTATCGCGATCTTCCTTATGAAATCAACCAATGGGCTAATGTTTTTCGTTGGGAAAAGAAAACTTTGCCATTTTTACGTACATCCGAATTTTTATGGCAAGAAGGACACACCGCACATGCAACAAAAGAAGAAGCCCATCAGCGTACGATGAATGTCTTAGATGAATACGCTCGCCTTTGCGAAGAGTTTTTAGCTATTCCAGTTTATAAGGGACAAAAAACAGATTCTGAGCGTTTTGCCGGTGCTGTTGATACTTATTCAGTCGAAGCGATGATGCAAGATGGTAAAGCTGTACAAGCTGGTACATCGCATTATATGGGAACCAATTTCGCTGAGGCTTTTGACATCACTTATTTAAATAAAGAAAACCAACACGTCTATGCTCATACGACTTCTTGGGGCGCTTCTACACGTCTTATTGGTGCTTTGATTATGACTCATGGCGATCAAAATGGTCTTGTTTTGCCACCAACTGTCGCACCCAATCAAGTTGTTCTAATGCCAGTAGGACCTTGGAAGAAAAATCCTATCGTTATGGAAAAACTAGATGAAATTTTCAGTGATCTAAAAGAAGCGGGCTATCGTGTACGTATGGATGATAGCGACAATACGCCAGGCTATAAATTTAATGAATGGGAATTAAAAGGGGCTTGCATCCGTATTGAATGTGGTCCACGTGACATTGAAAATGGTCATGTAATGGTCAAAAGCCGTGATGTAGCAGACAAACAAAAAGTTCCATTTGAACAAATCAATAATTTTGTAGCTGAAGAACTTGCCGCTATGACGCCACGTTTATTGAAAAAAGCACAAGAACGTATAAAAGACAATGAATATTACAATGTTGATACCTTAGAAGAACTAAAAGCGCACATTGATACTTGTCAAAAAGAAGAAAAACCTGCCGGATTTGTATTAGTTGGTTGGGATGGTACTGAAGAAACAGAAGAAGCAATCAAGGAAGAGACCGGGTTTACTACTCGTAACATTCCTTTTGAAGCGCCTGTTAAAAAAGTGAAGGACATTGTTAGTGGAAAACCTGCAAGACATACTGTTTGGATTGCTCGAGCATACTAAATTTATACACAAAAAGCGGAGTTTAACTAAATTGCCTAAACTCCGCTTTTTTAATGTTGTTTTGCTTGAAAAAGTATCGCTATATTCTCTTCTTTTATGATAGAAAATGACAAATAACTTTGTAATCCTCCCACAAGCAAGAAAAGAATATGTTGAATAACGACGATTTGCATCATTATACTTTGTATAATAATCCAAAAAACTAAAGTTACACCCAATAACAAAAAAGCATACAAAACCTTATCTTTTTTTAGAAACAATAAAAATATACTGATCAGATTCCCCAATCCAAAAATAAAAAGTAAAAACAGACCAGGAAGCAAAAAGCTAGTAAAAGGAGAAAATTTTAGCATATCCGTTGTAATCCCCATAGATTCACTAAAGGAAGGTATAAGAGCAATAGCTGCACCAAAAATAGCAGCTATTGCAAGGAAAAAACTGAGAATAAGCAATAATCTTTTTTTCATTGCTTGACTCCTTTTAAATAATAGACAAAGTTTGCTTAGAAGTTGGTTTAGGAAACTCTTTATCCAGTTGTTTCATTTCTTCATCTGTCAGCTGAATTTTGGCTGCTTCGATATTTTCGATAACATGTTCTGGATTACTAGATTGCGGAATAGCTAGTGTTTGACCTTTTCTTATGCTCCAAGCAAGTAGCATTTGAAAAATCGTTGCTTGATGGTTTTGCGCAATTGCTTTTAGCTTGGCATTAGAAGTCAATTGCCCTCCTAATTGATCACCTTCAGCCATGGGCGCATAGGCAATTAAAGGAAGCTGCTTTTCTTGCATATAAGGCAATAAATCAAACTCGATTCCTCTTTCTCCCAAATTATAGAGGACTTGATTTACCTGGCAGTTTTGACTATTTTTCTTCTGATACATCTTTTCTAGATCTTTTACATCAAAATTAGAAACGCCCCATGCCTTGATCTTTCCTGCCTTTTTCGCTTCTTCTAGTGCCTCAATCGTTTCTTCAATGGGAATATTACCTGTCCAATGAAGTAAATAAAGATCCAAATAATCCGTGCCCAATCTTTTTAAGCTGTTATCTAAGCTGACAGGCAATTGTTTTTTAGAAGCATTCCAAGGATATACTTTTGAAATCAAGAATAAATCTTCTCGCTTAAAATCTTGTATGGCTTCACCTACTAAAAGCTCAGAACCACCATCGCCATACATTTCTGCAGTATCAAGGACAACAGCGCCATGTTCTATTCCAGTTTTTAAAGCTTCTAACTCTTGCCTTTTTTTAGATGGGTCTTCTCCCATATGCCATGTACCTAAACCGATGGGAAAAAGTTCTTCTTGATTGATCTTAACAGTAGACATCTAAATTCCGCCTTTCCTTTAAAAAATCGCACAGCTTTTAACTTAATAGATTAAATTAAATAAATCTTCATTTTCCATATCACCAAAATATTTCTTAACGTCAATAGCATCCACTGCTCTTTTCAAGTCTTCTCTTTCATATCTAGTACCGATCAATTGATTTTCTACGTCTTTAATATCGCCTAGTCCAAAGAAATCACCATAGATCTTAGCGTTTGCAATTTTACCTTCTTTAACATTTAAACGTACATCAATTGAACCGATAGAAAAACGTTCATAACGCTCAACATTAAACTCAGGCGAGTGTCCATAATTCCAGTCCCAGTTTCCATAATATTTATCAGTATATTCTTTTATATTTTTCCAATCATCTTCTGTCAGCTCATAAGTATTCACTTCATCCACAGAGTCTACGCCAAAGATTTTCAATAAAATTTCGTTTCTGAATTCTTCAGTCGTCATATCTTGGTTTTCCTCGGGTAAGAAAGGCTTAATATTAGTTACTCGTGAGCGAATCGACTTAATCCCTTTTGATTCGATTTTATCTTTACGAACCTTTAAAGCATTGGTTACTTCGTTTTTATCACTATCAAGCATTAAAGTACCGTGTGCGTACATTCTACCATTAGTCGAATACATCGCGTTACCGGAAAACTTCATATCATCGATCACTAAATCATTACGGCCTTTAAGTCGGGCCCCTTCAACACCCATATCATGAAGCGCATTTACTACTGGTTCAGTAAATCTTGCAAAGTTTCTAAAAGAGTTACCATCGTCTGGTGTAATAAAACTATAATTTAAATTACCTAAATCATGGTAAACAGCACCGCCTCCACTAAGGCGTCTTACCACATGAATGCCATGTTCATCGACATAGTCCTGATTGATTTCTTCAAAAGTATTTTGGTTACGACCTATAATAATTGAAGGTTCATTGATATAAAATAAAAGGATCGGTTCATCCGTTTTCATTTTATCAAGTAAGTAATTTTCAATCGCTAAATTAACTCGCGGGTCGTTGTTTTCATTTGGTACATAGATCATTTTTCTTTTTCCTCCTTTTTATACACTTACTTATTGTAACATGCTTTTATCTTATCAACGAACAAATAACTTTACAAATTTATTTACTTTGTGATATTTCAAACGTCGGTATAAGTACTATCACGAAGCTATTATTTAATAATCTTTCACAAATTATATATACTATATATTGTATATATAATTAATAATTAACTGTTTAAATACAATATCTTGTTGATTTTCTCTTATAAATAAATTATGATAATAGTTGAATAAAAAAAAGGAGTTGGTTCATTTGATGACGACAAAAATAAATAGTGAGCAAAGTATCTCTTTATCTTCTCAGCTTTCAGATATGAAAGTAGTCAAGCGTGATGGTCGTTTAGTTAATTTTAACGCACAAAAAATTTATGACGCACTGCTAAAAGCCAAAAAACATCTAGAAGGTAAAGTGTCTCCACTTGATCATGAACATATCAATCGAATCGTAGAACAAGTAATTAGTGAAATCAACTATCGCTTTCAACAAAATGTCAAAATTTATGAGATCCAAAATATCGTTGAACACACACTTTTAGAAAACCACGAATATGAACTAGCTCAAGAGTATATCAACTATCGAACACAAAGAGATTTTAAACGTAGCCAAGCGACTGATATCAATTTTAGTATCGATCAGTTAATGGGCAAAGAAAAAACGGTAGTCAACGAAAATGCCAATAAAGATAGCGATGTATTCAATACACAAAGAGACTTAACTGCTGGTATTGTTGGAAAATCAATCGGTCTTAAGATGTTACCTCCGCATGTAGCAAATGCTCATCAAAAGGGTGACATTCATTATCATGATCTAGACTATCACCCTTATGCTCCGATGACAAATTGCTGTTTGATTGACTTTAAAGGAATGTTAAACAATGGCTTTAAAATTGGAAATGCTGAAGTTGAGCCACCAAAATCTATTCAAACGGCAACAGCGCAAATTTCACAAATTATTGCAAATGTCGCTTCCAGTCAATACGGTGGATGTTCTGCCGATCGTTTAGACGAAACTTTAGCCCCTTTTGCTAAATCGAATTACCAGAAACATTTGAAGGAAGCAAAAATTTGGATTGAAGATCAGACGCGGCAAAAAGAATTCGCCATGAAAAAAACAAAAAAAGATATTTTTGATGCCATGCAAAGTCTAGAATATGAGATCAACACTTTATTTACTTCAAATGGCCAGACACCCTTTACTTCTGTTGGTTTTGGCCTTGGTACAGATTGGTTTGCTAGAGAAATTCAACGGGCGATCTTACAAAATAGGATCAACGGTTTAGGTAGCGAGCAGCGCACAGCGATCTTTCCTAAATTGATTTTTAGCATTAAAAGCGGGACCAATCTAAATCCTGAAGATCCTAATTATGACATAAAACAACTAGCTTTAGAATGTGCTACTAAAAGAATGTATCCAGATATTTTAAATTACGATAAAATCGTTGAATTAACAGGTAGTTTTAAAGTGCCAATGGGATGTCGTTCCTTCCTACAGGGATGGAAAAATGAGCAAAGCGAAGAGGTCAATGTTGGACGTATGAATTTAGGCGTAGTTACGATAAACTTACCTCGTATAGCCATGCAAGCAGAAGGCGATTTGGAAAATTTTTGGAAAATTTTAGATGAACGTTTAAGTATTGCAAAAGACGCTTTAGTTTATCGGGTAGAACGCTGTAAACAAGCAAATCCGGCAAATGCTCCTATTTTGTATATGTATGGCGCTTTTGGTAAACGTCTAGGGCGTAAAGAAGCTGTAAATGAATTATTCAAAAACAAACGAGCAACGGTTTCGCTTGGTTATATCGGTTTATATGAAGCAGCTTCAGCTTTTCATGGACAAGACTGGGAAAGTAATGAAAAAGCTAAAAACTTTACCTTAGACATTGTCAAAAAACTTAAAAATAATACCGATCAATGGGGAGACGAATATGGTTACCACTTTAGCGTCTATTGCACACCAAGTGAGAGCTTAACTGATCGTTTTTGCCGTTTAGATACCGAAAAGTTCGGTATAGTAGAAAACATCACAGACAAAGAGTATTATACTAACAGCTTTCATTATGATATTCGTAAAGATCCTACACCATTTGAAAAATTAGATTTTGAAAAAGATTATCCAAAATATTGCGCAGGTGGTTTTATTCATTACTGTGAATACCCTGTTTTACAGCAAAATCCAAAAGCACTTGAGGCAGTCTGGGATTATTCTTACGATCGTGTTGGCTATTTAGGAACGAATACGCCTATCGATCATTGTTATGAATGTGGTTTTGAAGGTGATTTTAAAGCAACAGAAAAAGGGTTTGAATGTCCACAATGTGGAAATCATGACCCTAAAACTTGTGATGTTGTTAAAAGAACGTGCGGATATCTAGGCAACCCACAAGCTCGTCCAATGGTTCATGGACGTCATAAAGAAATCGCTTCTCGTGTAAAGCATATGGGAAATGAATAAAATATTTGCTAAAGGAGGATTATATTGCGTAATCCAAAACCTAAAGAATGGCAAGCAAAAGACTACAGTAAAAATTATATCGCAGATTATAAACCCTTCAATTTTGTTGATGGTGAGGGCGTAAGAAATAGCCTATATGTAAGTGGCTGTCTGTTTGCCTGTAAAGGTTGTTTTAATAAAGCTGTCCAAAGCTTTCGTTATGGTCAACCTTTCACCCGAGAACTAGAAGAACAAATTATCAAAGATCTCGCACCCGAATATGTACAAGGATTGACGCTTTTAGGAGGGGAACCTTTCTTAAATACCGAAGTTTGCTTACAAGTTATCAACCGTGTCAAAGAAGTTTACGGTAGTAAAAAAGATATTTGGAGCTGGTCAGGTTATACTTTTGAAGAATTATTGCAGGATACTGATGATAAGCTGGAGATGCTTGCAAAAATAGATATATTAGTAGACGGACGCTTTGAATTAAGTAAAAAAAATCTAAATTTGCAATTTCGCGGTAGCAGCAACCAGCGAATTATTGATGTAGCAAAGTCATTAGAAGTCGGACAAGCAGTTATCTGGGAAAAATGCCATGATACTGATACCCAATACGAACAAATAAAAAAACAAAAGCTAATCTAAAATAAGAAACAAGGGAAATTTTATCATTTTCCTTGTTTCTTATTTGTAAGGATCACCTTTTTCCCAAAGCGGCAGCACAATATTTTCATATGTTAAAGGATCTAAATTAGTCATTGTAATCCCTAAAAGTCGCACGCCTTTTTCCACTTGCGCCACTTCTTCAAAAATCAAACTCACCTGCGAAAAAATATCATCTTTTTGATAAATATATTCTTGGACTGTCGCGCGTTTAGTGATGGTTTCAAAATCAGAATAACGTAATTTTAGTACAACTGTCTTTCCATGCTTTTGCTCTTTTTTTAAACTTTCTGTTACTTGCTCTGCCATAATTCTTAGCTGTGATAAGCATTCTTGTTCACTCGTTAAGGCTTTGCCGTAAGTTCGTTCGCGTCCCACAGACTTACGTTCTCTAGTGACTTGAACAGGAGAATTATGGATGCCTCGAACTTTTCGATAAAGAGAATAGCCCATTTTCCCAAAAAGCTGGATTAATTCCATCTCACTTTTTTGGTAAAGATCGTTTCCTGTGTAAATTCCTAACTCATGCATTTTAGGCACGGTTTTTTTACCAACACCGTGAAACTTCTCAATAGGTAAATCGCGCAAAAAATCAACGGCTTCATCCGGCGTAACTACCGTCATCCCTCTTGGTTTTTGATAATCTGAAGCTAATTTGGCCAAAAATTTGTTATAACTGACACCAGCTGAACAAGTTAAATGAACTTCTTGCCAAATATCATGTTGAATCAATTTAGCAATTTTTATCGCTGAGCTACTATTTATTTTATTATTTGTCACATCCAAATACGCTTCATCGATTGATACAGGTTCAATGATATCAGTATAATAATGGAAAATTTCACGTATTTTTTGGGAAATTTCTCGGTATTTTTGATGATTTCCTGGAACAAAAGTCGCGTGGGGACATAATTCATAAGCTTTTTGTGCACTCATTGCTGAATGGATACCATATTTACGCGCCTTATAGTTCGCAGTTGTCACAACGCCACGCCCACCTGTATCTTTAGGATGACGAGCGATCACAAGTGGATACTGGGCTAGTTTTGGATCATCTCTTTCTTCAACTGAAGCAAAGAAAGCATCCATATCAATATGGATAACTTTACGCGAAGTATCATTTTTTAACGGAAATTGTAAGCCGATCATCTTCCCCACCTCAATTCCATTATACTCAAACGAACGTTCCCCTGCAACTAGTTCAGTTCATGATAATCATTATAAACAACTTGCTTTTTTAAATTATTTCTTTGAGCTACTTTTTTGATCGCTTCATTGGGTTTAAAACCTTCAGCTATTAAATTTTCTACCTGTACTTTTAATGGTTCTTGCGGTAATTGCTCTGAGACTTCTTCTATGTTTTGTCCTTCAACAAGTATACAGCACTCACCCTTAACAGTATTTTCTTCCAAATAAGACTTTAATTCCGCTAATGTGCCCCTTAAATATTCTTCATGTATTTTTGTTAATTCGCGGCAAATGACTGCTTTTCTATGTTTGTCAAAACTTTCATTCATGTTACTTATGGTCGTTTTTAAACGATAAGGCGATTCGTAAAAAATCATCGTCGCCTTTATTGTGGCCAACTGTTTTAATTCTGCTTTTTGGTCTTTTTTTCTACGTGGTAAAAAACCATAAAAATAATTAGGCTGAGCGTTTAATCCAGAAGCAATCAAAGCTGTTAATCCTGCTGTTGGACCGGGTAAAGAAATCACAGAAATTTCTTTTTGAATACAAGCAGCTACCAATTCTTGTCCGGGATCGCTAATAGAAGGCATACCCGCATCACTTACTTGCGCAATCGTCTGCCCTTTTTGTAATAACTTCAAAAATTCAGGGATGCGCTGTTTGTAATTATGTTCATGTAAACTTTTTTGAGCAACTTCAATTTCAAAATGATTTAATAATTTTTGTGTGTTACGTGTATCTTCACTAGCAATTAAATCAGCCTCTTTTAACATTTTTACGCCACGTACAGTCATATCTTCTAAATTGCCGATGGGTGTTGGCACAAGATATAATTTTCCTCGCTCATCTTTATAACTTTGTTGTTTTTTCAATACTTGCCTCCACTAAATTTTTTTATAAAAAAAGACTGGGTATCAAAAAATGATCCAGTCAATTTCTATTTATTGCTGCTATCACGGTAAATAACTTCTAAGCAAAAGGCACAAGGTTCATCATGTTCACGTCTTGCACCGTATAAATCATAACAAACATGAAAACCTTCTTCATAAATTTTTTCAAGATTTAAACGTGATCGTGAAAGCTCTTGCTTTTCCTTTTCTGGAAGTTTAGCGTCCTGCTGACTCAATTCATGGATACGTTCTCTTAAGCGTTGATTTTCTAACTCTAGTGTTGCATTTTTTTCAACCAATTCTTGTAAAGAATCCTTCATCTCCATCAAATTTTGCGATAGTTTTTGTAAATCTTCATCAAATTCATTTAATCCATCATACAAAGAACGTTTATCCATCGACATGTGCATCACCTGCTTTAAGCGTTTCTTTCAGTTCTTCATAATCGTATTCTACAGGAACTTGTTGGCTTTTTAGACGGACCTTTACTACACGGCTTAATAAATTAAGTCCAACGACTCGTCCCTTACCTTCAGGCGTCATAACGGTCCTACCATAATCAGGCAACTCTTTTTTAGCCTGTACGTATTCGTCGTTTTCATAATTTAAACAACACATTAAACGTCCGCATAAACCTGATATTTTGCTTGGATTCAAGGAAAGACCTTGATCCTTAGCCATTTTAATTGAAACAGGTACAAATTCTCCTAAAAAAGTAGAACAACATAACTGCCGACCACAAGGACCAATGCCACCGATGATTTTTGCCTGATCTCTTATACCTATCTGACGTAATTCAATCCTCGTTTTAAAAACACTTGCCAATTCTTTAACAAGCCCTCTAAAATCGATTCGTTTATCTGCAGTAAAGCGAAAGATTATTTTATCACGTTCGAAAGTATATTCAGCGTCAATTAATCTCATATCTATCCGGTATTCATCTACTTTTTGCTTTCCAATTTTTAATGCTTTTTGAGCGTCCATGCTATTTTTCATATCTTGTGATAATTCTTCTTTAGTCGCTTTATGTAAGATTGAACCTATTTCATCTGGCAAATCCTTTTCACTCACTTCTTGATTGCTAATGACAACACTAGCAATCGCTTTTAAATGCTTTTTTTCAACTAAAACTTTATCACCACATAAGAGACTTTCATCTCCTACTGAAAAATAATCAATAGGACCAGCCTTATGATAACGAACGCCTGCTACATTGATCACGTCACTCATCCTTTCTTAAGGAACTAGTCAATGATTCGCAAAGCTAATTGCTCAGCTATGCCTTGAAAGGCCACATTAGCAGCTAATTTCTTTTGCGCTTGTAAAATCAACTCAAGTATTTCATTGTTCCGTTGTGTCTTTTGTTTATCTTCTAACGAGTGGTTTCGCTCATCTTGAAAATAAACTAACAGCATGGCAAAAATCATACCTTGCTGCTGCTTTTCTTTTGCTTGAGCAGTGATCTTTTTTTGCACAAAAATAAAAGCTTGCGGATCTCCTTTTTTAAGGTAATCAAACCACTTAGCTATGATTTTCCTAGTTTCATTAAACCATTCATCTTCAGAGATTTCAACTGCTTTATCATAACTATTCGTTAGATTAGCAATAAGATTGGCTGTATTTGTCCCCAAATCTCTTTCTTCTAACCGTTTGATTAAATGTTCCTTTGCTAAAGGCGTAAAATGAACAATTTGGCAACGTGATTGGATCGTCGGTAAAACTTGACCTAAAACATTGGTTTCTAAAATAGCTATTGAATCACCAACTGGCTCTTCTAATAACTTTAACAAACTGTTTGCGGCACTCGGGTTCATTTTATCAGCTTCTTGCACAATAGATATTTGCGTTCCCTTTTCAAAACTGCTCTTTGAAAGCTCTTCTTGGAGTTGACGTATTTGATTAACTTTGATTGTTTGCCCTTCTGGTTCAATCAATTGAACATTGGGATGTTCTCCTTCATTGATTCGCATGCAGTTTACACATTGCTCGCAAGGTTGATTCTCATTGACATTTAAACACAATAAACGTTTGGCTAACCATAATGCCATATCATGTTTTCCAGAGCCATTATCCCCTTCAAAAATATAAGCATGAGCCAAACGCTCATGCTCTACATTTTTTTTCATTTGCGAATAAACAAGAGGTTGACTTTGGGCTAAAAAATTTTCTTCTCCCATTTAAATTCTCCTTGTTTTCTTCTACTGACAATCCTTCGACAATTCAATATTGTTGAAATTTTTCAATAGGTAAAACAAATACTGTAGCGCCACCAACTTCTACTTCTACAGGATATGGTACTTGACCTTCTAAAGAAACATTTAACGTCATTGGAGGCGTGGAGACATATTGCTTTCTTGACTGACAAGTTTTTTTAATTAAACCTAAAGTTTTTTCCACTCGTTCATCTTCTACCCCAATAATGAAAGTGCTATTTCCTGCTTTCAAAAAACCGCCAGTAGATGACAATTTTGTCGCTCGAATGTTTGCTTCAATAAATTCATTAGCCAAACGATTACTATCTTTATCTTGAACGATCGCTAATACTAATTTCATTCTACCATCTCCTTAAAATAATCTGGGTAAGCTGTACTGATTGCTGAAAAACTTTGGTCAACTACATCTTGTAAACCAGTTCTAGCGTCAATTTTATGTACCCGAGCTGAATTTTGTTCAACTATTTTTAAGTAGGCATGACGGACCCTTTGATGAAATTCTAACCCTTCTGACTCCAATCGGTCAACTTGATATCCTCGAGATCTTTGAATTCTCTTTAATCCGGTGTCTGAATCAACATCTAAATACAGCGTAAAATCAGGAGTGAGTCCTTCGGTTGCAAACTGATTAATTTGAGCGACTTCTTCTATCCCAACACGGCGACCCGCGCCTTGGTAAGCAATAGAACTATCCACGAAACGATCACATAAGACAATTTTTCCATTATCTAAAGCCGGAGAAATTACATCAATAATATGTTGTCTACGCGCCGCAGCATAAAGTAATACTTCGCTACGATCGTCCATTTCCTCATAAGCCGGGTCTAAAATAAGATCACGGATTTTTTCCGCTATTTTTCCGCCCCCTGGCTCTCTTGTTTTGATAATTTCTTTTTCGGATGCAAATTGTAAGCGCGGAAATAATTCATTAAGTACGCTAGTTTTGCCTGCGCCATCTGGTCCTTCAATTGTTATGAATAGCCCATCCACCCTAGTTCCTCCTTTTTGCCTACAATTTTTTATAATTCTGTCCTGCCTTCTACTGCTTTTGATAAAGTCACTTCATCGGCATACTCAATATCACTTCCAACAGATAAGCCATGAGCGAGCCGAGTGACTGTAATCCCTGCTGGCTTGATCAGACGTGAAAGATACATCGCAGTAGCTTCACCTTCTGTAGAAGCATTAGTAGCAATAATTACTTCTTTTACTTCTTCATTTTCTAAACGCTTGATCAAGTTAGGAATGTTAATATCTTCAGGTCCTGTGCCTTCCACCGGAGAAAGTACCCCATGTAAAACATGGTAAAGTCCTTGGTATTCTTTCATTTTTTCCAAAGCCATCACATCTTTAGGCTCTTCTACTACAAGCACGCATGAACGGTCTCGCGACGTATCTGCACATATCTCGCAGGGGTCATCTTCGGTAATATTCCCGCAAACACTGCAATAAGTTAAATCACGCTTAACACTTAATAAAGACTTAGCAAAGTCATTTACTGTCTCATCTTTCATATCAATGGTATAAAAAGCTAAACGTGTCGCTGTTTTTTGGCCGATACCTGGTAAATTCATATAACTTGCAATCAAACGAGCAATAGGTTCTGGATATTGCACAATTAAGACTCCTTTATTAACAAATCAGAAAAATAGGCATCGACTTACAAAGAGTCATTTTTTACATTCCTGGAATGTTTTGTGTATATTTGCCCATCGTCTGTTTTGTTTCTTTATCAATATTTTCTAAACAATCATTCACAGCTGTTACAATCAAATCTTGTAACATTTCTGGATCTTCTGGATCGATGACATCTTCTTTAATCTGCACATCTTTAATTGTACGATCTCCAGTTGCTGTGACTTTTACATAATCATTCGTTGCTTTTCCGCTAAATTCTTTTTTATTTAACGCTTCTTGTTCCTTTTCCATGTCTTTTTGCATTTTTTGTACTTGTTTCATCATGCCTTGCATGTTACCCATGCCTTTCATATATCCTCACTTCACTTTCTAATCTTCTTTAATAGTTGCTAATTCGCCAAATAAATCTTGCGCTTTAGAGACTGCCAAGTCTTCCTTTTGTTCGTCCGTTGTAGTGCTTTCTGGTTCTTCCTGTTCTGTCAATTCATCTTCATCTGCTTCATCTTTATGACCAGAAAGAAATTCTTGTCGTAAAGTAGGCCAACTTTCATCAGTAATGTAGACTAAATCCGGTACATAATCTGAAATCATACGACTAATATTATTTTGTACAGCTAATACAAAATCCTGATCGTTTGCTGCTTTTTTACAAATAATTTCATAATCAAAAGCAATGACCAATCCATTAGGGCTAGCAGCTTTGGGTTGGCTTGCTCTTAACATCGCTTTTTGTGTTACACTCAAGCTTGCTAAAAGATCCTCCCAAATTTCTTTGACATTCACTAAGTCTTTTTTTCTAGCCTCTTTTAAAACCTTAAATACTCGTTTTTTAGGCACACGATAAGCAGTAGACGCTGGTTTTTTTTCTTTGTGCTGTTGTGTCTTCGTTTGAACTTGTTGTTGTGGTTGTTCCAAACGATTTTTTAACTGACTAATTTCTTGTTGCAATGCAGTTACTTGCTCTTTTAGTCCTACTAGCTCTTGAGTATCAGCTGGCTGCGCATTGTCAACCGAAGAACTAATCTCAGTAGAAATTCCTTCAGATAATTTTACAGCGGCAACTTCTAAATATATTCTAGGACTTGTGGTAAAACGTATTTCATTTTGTGCCTGATTTAAAATATGAATCCAAGAATAAATTTGTTGGGCAGAAATTTCATCTGCAGATTGCTTAAATGTTGCTGTAAAATGCTGGGCTTTTTCAGCTAATAGTTTAGGTGCTTTTTGATAAACCAATAAGTCACGACAATAAAGCAGTAAGTTTTCTAGTAACCGCCTTGCTTCCTTGCCTGAAGCTAACATTTCATCTAACAAGCTTAAACACTCCGCTGTATTTTCTTGTTGACAAGCTAAAATAAAACGGTCCATCATATCATAAGTCAAACTACCTGTTACTTCTAAAGCATCTTGTAATGTAATTATATCATCACTAAAGGAAATGGCCTGATCTAAAATACTTAAAGCATCACGCATACCACCTTCAGCTGCTTGTGCAATAACATTTAATGCTTCATCTTCAAAACTGAATTCATTTTTTTCTAAAATATATGCTAAATGATCTACAATATCTTTTGTATCAATTCGCTTAAAATCAAAACGCTGAGTTCTAGAAATAATGGTTGCTGGAATTTTATGAGGTTCTGTTGTGGCTAAGATGAAAATCACATTTTTTTTGGGTTCTTCCAAGGTTTTTAACAATGCATTAAAAGCTCCCGTAGATAACATATGAACTTCATCGATAATATAGACTTTGTACTGAGCTTGAGTGGGAGCATAATTTGCCCGTTCACGAATCAAACGAATTTCTTCAACGCCGTTATTACTAGCAGCATCGATTTCAATCACATCTTCTTGGGTACCATCTGTAATTGAACGACAAATTTCACATTCATTACAAGGTTCGCCATCTACACTATTGGGACAATTGACGGCTTTAGCAAGAATTTTTGCAGCACTAGTTTTCCCCGTGCCTCTTGGTCCTGTAAACAAATAAGCATGGGAAATTTGACTTTGCGTAATCGCGTTTTTTAAAGTTTGAGTGATTGCTTCTTGACCAATCACATCATCAAATCGTTGCGAACGCCATACGCGATAAAGTGCTTGATAAACCAAATTCGCCACCTCTTTTCAAAATTCGCTACTTACTATTATACGCAATTTTGCTTAAAAAAACCACAATTTGAGCAAATCCTATTCGAACTTTTTTAAATCTTTAACTCAGTATTTGTATAAAGGACAAGTATTTATTCTTAATGTCCAATCATAGAAATTTCCCACAGAAATTAGTATACTTATTAATAGATTTTTTAAATTGTAAAAGGAGACTTTTTTATGTCACATAAATTCCCGGATAATTTCCTATGGGGCGCGTCAATCAGCGCACACCAGACAGAAGGTGCTTATAAAAGCGATGGTAAAGGTTTAACTGTCCAAGACACTAGGATACGCGATAATCATGAAATTGCCGACTTCACAGTAGCAAGTGACCATTATCACCACTATAAAGAAGACATTCAGCTATTGGCAGAACTAGGTGTCAAAGTTTTTCGTTTTTCAATTTCCTGGGCTCGTATTTTTCCTCAAGGTAGTAAAGAGATTAACCAAGCAGGTATCGATCATTATCAAAATGTTATTGATGAATGTTTATCGCATAATATCCAACCTATGATCACACTCAACCATTTTGACTTGCCACAAGCCTTAGAAGATATAGGGGGCTGGTCCAATCGTAAAACTGTTGATGCCTTTAAAGAATATGCACAAACCGTTTTTAAAGCATATGGTAGCAAGGTCAAATACTGGTTAACGATCAACGAACCAAATATTATGCTATTGGTTGATCAAAAAATTTTAGGAAAACAAATTCCTATAGAAGAAAAATACCAGCAATTCCATCATTTGATGATGGCAGAAAAATACGCTTTTAAGCTTTGCCATGAACTAGTAGAAAATGGGCAAATAGGACCTGTCCCTAATATATCATTGGTTTATCCAGCCACAAGTAAACCGCTGGACAATCAAGCTGCCTTATATTTCAATAGTGTACGAAATTGGGCGTATCTCGATTTTTCTTGCTTTGGTCGTTACAACACAGTTTTTAAGGACTATTTAAAACAAAAAAATATTTCAATTACTTTTTCGCCCGAAGACGAAACTGTGATGAAAGAAAACTTTCCAGATTTTATTGCTATGAATTTTTATACAACAATGACTGTAGAAAAACCAATGGATAAAAATAATATGAGCGAAGGAATCAGTGATCAACAAAGTGAAGACATAATGGATTGGGGTTTTTACAAAGGCGTCACTAATCCTTATCTTAAGAAAAACCAATTTAACTGGACGATCGACCCAGATGGTTTTAAGACTACCTTACAAACACTTTATGATCGTTATCATTTACCAATCATTATCACTGAAAACGGTCTGGGAGCCAAAGATGATTTAACTGAAGATAAAAAAATTCATGACCCTTACCGTATTGATTACTTGAAACAACATCTTGAACAGGCACTAGAAGCTATCGAGTCAGGCGTTGATTTATTTGGTTATAGCCCTTGGTCAGCAATCGATCTGATTAGTGTCCATGAAGGAATCAGCAAACGTTACGGTTTTATTTATGTTGACAGAACAGAAAAAGAGTTAAAAGAACTTAGACGCTATAAAAAAGACAGTTTTTATTGGTATCAAAAATTGATTCAAACAAATAAAATTCCAGCAGAAAGCAGGCGAAACGAATGAATGTAGTCTTTACTTTTCTAGAAAACAAATTGATGCCTCCATTAAATAAACTCGCCAATTTACGTGTCATACAAGCCATCATGCAAGCTGGTGTGGTAACCGTCCCTTTCACCATTGTGGGTTCAATATTTTTAATTATAAATAATTTACCACAAATCATACCACCCCTAGCACCTTTTTTTGAGCAAACAATATTGAAATTATCTCCGCTTTATAATGTTGTCACAACAATGTCGATTGACTCAATTGCGATATTTTATGCTTTGGCTACGGCTTTTTATTTAACAGAAAGCTATCGACAAGATACCGCAAAACAAATGAGTAGTTTTGTCGGTGCAATTTTAGGATTATTCGCATTTTTATTAACGATTGTTCAAGTTGATATTCAAAACGGACATGCCCAATTGCTACAAAATACTGCTGAAGAGTCCATTATCTATAACGGCATAGCGCTTGATAGTTGGGTTACACGTTTTAGCGGTGTGGGTATTTTTATCGGGATTTTAACAGCTATTTTAGCGGTACAGATTTATCGCTTTTGTATAATAAAAAACATTACCATTCGTATGCCTGAAGGCGTACCTGATGGTGTTAGTAAAGCATTTGCTTCTTTAATACCAGCAATTTTCATCGCCTTTACTATGGTTATCATTAATGGTATTTTAGCTTTTTTCCATACCGATTTACATGCGATTTTAACTCAGCCTTTTGAGTTCGTAAAAGGATTGACAGGTTCTTGGCTGGGAATTGTTATCATTATGTTACTGATCCACTTACTATGGGTGGTCGGAGTACACGGTACTGCTATTATCAAAAACAGCTTTATCAATCCTATTTTACTGGTGGCTCTAACCGAAAATATTAATGGTGCTAACAATATTTTTGCTGGCGACTTTGTTAATATGTATATTTTTCTAGGTGGTGCTGGCAGCACATTAGGCCTGGTTTTACTGATGGTTTTTAATGCCAAATCAGATCAATTAAAAGTACTAGGAAAAGCAGCGATTTTACCAGGTTTGTTTAATATCAATGAACCAGTTATTTTTGGTGCTCCTATCGTTTATAACCCTTATTTGATGATTCCATTTATTTTGACGCCGATTATCAACGTAACCATTTCATATTTTGCCACTTCAATAGGACTTATCAATAAAATCATCTCCGGCATTCCATGGATATCTCCAGTTGGAATCGGTGCTTTCTTGGGAACTGGCGGTGACTTCCGTGGTGTATTTATCGCTTTTATTAACTTAGCTATCTCACTACTTATCTATTATCCTTTCTTTAAAATGTATGATAATAAGTTATTTGCGCAACAACAAACAAAATCTTAACTGACAAATAAAAATATAGGATAGGTTATTTTTAAAATAACTGCTATCCTATATTTTTTATACTCATTAAATTGTCAACCAACACAAGTTAATTTTGATAAACAGAAATTTGTACTTGGTTATATTTTCCTGATTCTAAAGCATCTACAAAAGCTGTTGCATAATCACGATAACTGATTTTACTTTCACCAGCACGATTTTTTCTATATTCATTATCAGAAATTGTGTAGTCTCCTGTTTTTAGCCCGTCAGCTTCAAAACTTGAAGCAGGGCTAACATATACCCATTGTACATCACTGCGCTTTTTTAAATGCTCTAGTGCTTCACCCATTCCAGTAGCTACAGGCTGTGCTTCAGCTGGAAAGCTAGCAGTATCTTTTAATTGTATTTTATGCTCGTCGTCTACATACAGACTACCAGCACCTCCTACAACAAATAATTTTATATTCGTATCGCTTAAGCAATCCGCTAGATGCATCAAAGATGAGTCATGTAAATCCATATCTTTGGGATTCCAAACACCAAAAGCATCAACGACAATATCAAATTCCTTCAGATCATCAAATGTTAAATCGTAAAGGTCTTTTTGTAAAACTTTAGGAGCTTCTGTTTGATTTTTTTGGCGTACAATCGCGGTCACATCATGGTTTCGTTTAACAGCCTCATTTGTAATTAATCTTCCGGCTCGACCGTTTGCTGCCACAACTGCGATTTTCATCAACTATTCCTCCAATTTTATCCTTTTACTTTATTATCGTACACCTTTGTCATAGAAAAAGAAAATAATTATATCTTTTCTTCTTACTTATTTTAAGTTATTTTATCACTATATACAACTAACTTTTACTCAGAGAGTACGGTTGCTACGCCTCGCTTGCGCTTGCCCTAGTACTGTTCATCATCTACTCTCAGCTCCCTTCGGTCGCTGAGTCATAGTGATTCACAGCAAAAAAGAGCTAAGAAATCTTTTTTGTAAGATTTCTTAGCTCTTTATCATTTTCACTGATTACTTCAATTCTACTGAAGCACCTGCATCTTCTAAAGCAGATTTCAAACTGTCTGCTTCTTCTTTAGATACATTTTCTTTAACTGGTGAAGGAGCACCGTCAGCAACAGCTTTTGCTTCTTTCAAGCCCAAGCCAGTTGCTTCGCGAATCGCTTTGATAACTTTCACTTTTTGATCGCCAACATCACTAAGTTCTACAGTGAATTCAGTTTGTTCTTCAGCTTCTTCGCTTTCTCCTGCAGAAGCAGCTGCAACTGGTGCTGCAGCAGATACACCAAATTCTTCTTCAATAGCTTTAACTAAATCGTTTAATTCTAAAATTGTCGCACCTTTTATTTCTTCGACAATGTTTTCAATATTTAATGCCATTTTTATTTTCCTCCATTATGATAAGTATTTTTAGCTTGCCATTAAGCGGCATCTTCTTCGTTCTTTTCAATGATTGCATTAAGTCCGTAAGCCACATTACGTACAGGAGCTTGCAATACAGATAACAACATTGATAGTAGTCCGTCGCGATCTGGTAGTTTCGCCAGAGCTTGAACTTCATCCAATGTAGCCACTCTATTTTCAATAACGCCGCCTTTAATTTCTAACGATTTTGCTTCTTGTGAAAATTCATCAATGATTTTCGCTGGAGCGATCACGTCTTCGTTACTAAAAGCAACAGCTGTAGGACCTACAAAAACATCTTCTAAATCGTCTAAACCAGCTTCTTTTGCTGCTCGACTAAGAATAGAGTTTTTAATTACATGCATTTCCACATTTTCATCACGCAACTGTTTACGTAAACGTGTATCTTCGTCTACTGTTAAACCACGATAGTCAACAAAAACAACAGATTCTGCTGCATTTAATTGTTGGGCAACGTTAGTCACGATTTCTGCTTTTTTTGCAATAGCTGCTTCACTCATTTTTTCTTTCACCTCCTGATTTTGATGGAAGAGTTCTTTTCAATAAAAAAACTCTATGCCACCGCAGACATAGAGGGTCTATTGATATACACCAATAAAAGTCCTCGGTAGGGTTTACGACGATGTGTCACCTACTGTCTTCGGTAAACTTAACTATTAACGTCAAACACCTTAACACAGAAAAGGTGTTTGCGTCAATATTTTTATTTTATTATTATAATGATGCTGGATCTACATGGATACCCGGACCAAATGTGGTTGTTACAGTAACATTTTGCATGTAAATACCTTTAGCTGCTGATGGCTTAGCTTTTTCTAATACATCGTGGATAGCTTTAAAGTTTTCCACTAACTTACCATCATCAAAAGATACTTTACCAATTGGTGCGTGAATATTACCATTACGATCCACACGGTAAGTGACCCGGCCTGCTTTAACTTCTTCAACAGCTTTTGCTACATCCATTGTAACAGTACCTGTTTTAGGGTTAGGCATCAAACCTTTAGGGCCTAAAACCCGTCCTAATTTACCAACTTGTGCCATCATATCTGGTGTTGCTACTACAACATCAAAGTCAAACCAGCCGCCTTGAATTCTTTCAGCTAAGTCACTTTCGCCCACATAATCAGCACCAGCATCTTCAGCTTCTTTTGCTTTATCACCTTTAGCAAATACTAAAACTTTTTGATCCTTACCAGTACCGTTTGGCAAAACAATTGCTCCACGGATTTGTTGGTCAGCTTTTTTAGGATCAACGTTTAAATGATACGCAACTTCCAAAGTTGCATCAAATTTTGCAATACTTGTATCTTTTGCTAATGCAACAGCGTCTTCAACAGAATATGCTTTTGTTGTATCAACTTTTTCTAGCGCTTCTTGCATTTTTCTACTTTTTTTAGCCATTATATACGATTCCTCCTTGATGTGGTTATAACGGTAGAACCTCCCACGTGTTCTACGTTTTTCAACATAGACTCAACCGAGAAGCTACGTTCAGAGATCTAACTATTCTACAGTGATCCCCATGCTTCGAGCAGTTCCTTCAACCATGCGTATAGCTGCTTCAACGTCAGCTGCGTTTAGGTCTTCCATTTTCGTTTCAGCGATTTCTCTTACCTGGTCACTAGTAACTTTAGCTACCTTGTTTTTGTTTGGTTCGCCTGAACCTTTATCAACATTTGCTGCGTCTTTTAATAATACAGCAGCTGGTGGAGTTTTAGTTACAAAGGTAAATGAACGATCTTCATATACAGTAATTACAACTGGAATAATCATACCAGCTTGATCTGCTGTACGAGCGTTAAATTCCTTAGTAAAACCCATAATATTAATTCCTGCTTGACCTAATGCTGGTCCTACTGGTGGAGCTGGTGTTGCTTTACCTGCAGGAATTTGCAATTTGACGATATTTTCAACTTTTTTTGCCACGAGACATACCTCCTTAAGTCCGTGATGTGGTTAATTAGAGATAAAAATTTCTCCTCCCACGCTTATCATATGCAACAAATACACATCGCACACTCAAGATAGTATATCAAAAATATGCTTTATTGCAAGACCTTTCTTTATTTTTTTCAAACTTTTGATTGAATTACTTTGCATTTTTTTAGTATAAGCTTATAATGAACCAAAAGAATTTTAAGGAGTACAAGAATGAAGAAATTTTTGTTTTCCATCAGTTTAATATTGGCCTTGTTTTTAGGTGGATGTCAAAGCTCAAGTGGCGCTCAAGCACAGCATACGTCACAATCGGATGAAACAAATCACACCACTAAAGCAAGCAATGAAACCAAGGCATCACAACGCTCAAAACCAGCTGTAGAAAAATCAACAACACCCACTTTATTTATTCATGGGTACCAAGGGACTACCAACTCGTTTAAGTCGATGATCAATAATATGCAAGAAGAAAACGTCGCTCAGCGGGAAATGCTTGTAACGGTGCACGCAGATGGTTCTATCGATACTCAGGGTGAACTAAGCGGGGAAAAAACAAACCCTTTGATACAAGTTATTTTTGAAGACAACGTTAATGATGAATGGAATCAAACTGAATGGATTAAAAACACATTAAGCTTTTTAAAAGAAGATTACCAAATAGATAAAGTCAATTTAGTAGGGCATTCAATGGGTGGCGTTAGTGCCTACAGATATATGGGAAGCTATGGGCAAGAAGATACATTGCCAAAAGTCGAAAACTTTATTGCAATCGGCGCTCCTTTTAACGATTTTGTTGATACTAGCAGTTACCAATCAATCGAGGATCTATTAAAAGAGGGTCCCGAAGAACCATCTGGAAGATACCAAGATTTTACAGAATTAACACCGCAAATACCAAATGATATATCGGTACTATTAATCGCAGGTCAATTAAACAAAGAAGACTATAGCGATGGGACAGTACCTTTAACTAGTGCTTTATCATCTTATCCTTTGCTAAAAAGCAATGATTTCAAGGTAGATTATTCTATCATTCAAGGAAATAGATCGAGTCACAGCATGCTTCATGAAAATGAAAAGGTCAACGAGTTAATTGAACAGCGTTTATGGAAATAAAAAAACAGCATCGTTATTGATGCTGTTTTTTCTATCTTTTAGTCAATTTTATCTACTTGATCAAAGTCAAGTTCTGTACTGGTTTCACGCCCGAACATATCAATGTTTACTTTTAATTTTTGCTTTTCTTCATCAATTTCATCTACTTGTCCTTCTAAGCCAGAAAAGGCACCTTCAATAATTTTCACAGTTTCACCATTTTCAACTTTCAGCTCCACTGTTCTTGTACTCATACCAAGTGAACGTAAAATCGAATTGATTTCTTCTGGTAACAAAGGAGAAGGCTTGCTTCCTGCCCCATGAGAACCAACAAATCCAGTCACTCCAGGAGTATTACGAACAATATACCAGGACTCATCAGTCATGACCATTTCAACAAGTACATAGCCTGGAAATGTTTTATGAACAACTTCTTTTTCTTTACCGTTTTTGACTTCTGTTTCCTTTTCTTCTGGTACAACTACACGAAATATGTAGTCATCCATTTGCATGCTTTGTGCCCGTGATTCTAAGTTCATCTTTACTCTATTTTCATAACCAGAATACGTGTGAAGCACATACCATCTTTTTTCAAAAGATTCCATTTTTTCGGCTCCTTTTATTCTTATAAAATAAAAAAACCTCAAGTTCTCCTCGAAGTTTTCCTCATTTATATTATAGCATTCTTCCAAAAGTTTCGCTAGTATCTTCATTTAAAAATACAGCTACTATTGTAATATCCAAGTAAATAGACTTTGAATACCTGTGTCCATAATGTAGAACATAACAGTAAAAATCAGAGACGTCTCAATAACTACAACTGTATCCTTGCGCAACTGTTTTCCATTTGGCCATGTTACTTTTTTCATTTCGTCTTTTACACTACGTAAAAATTTCATCTGTATCCTCCTTAAAATAGATCATTTATTACTTATTTAGTTTCTTTATGTACTGTATGTTTATTACAATACTTACAAAATTTATTCGTTTCTAAACGTTGTCCATCTGTTCCTTCACTGGTAGCTTTTGTGTAATTACGTGAGCCGCATATTGAACAAGCAAGTGTTGTCTTATTTTTGCTCATTTCCACACTACCTCCCAAGTTTACAACTGTTTTTAAGCATAGTCACGTTACCATGAATTATCGTTAGTGTCAAAAAAGATACAAAAATGTTCACTAATGTATGATATCATAGTATCCTATAAAGAAAAAGCAAGGAGGCGATTATATGCTATTAAAAACGATGGTATATAAAAAACAAGATCTAACCACAGTAACAGAAAGCAATACTTTAGAAGAAGCGTTACAAATCCTGGAAGATTCAGGTTTTCGTTGTGTTCCCATATTAGATGAAAGTAATAAAATTTTCCGAGGAAATATTTATAAGATGCATATTTATCGTCACAAAGCAAACGGTGGCGATATGACTTTACCGGTAACTCATTTGTTAAAAAATGCGACAAAGTTTATTCATACAAGCTCTTCCTTCTTTCAAGTTTTCTTTACCATTAAAGAACTTCCTTATATCGCTGTTCTTGATGAAGACAACTATTTTTATGGCATTTTGACCCACAGTTCTTTATTAAATATGCTTTCGCAATCATGGAATGTGGAAAAAGGAAGCTATGTATTAACTATTGCTTCTACTGGTAAACAAGGAGATCTAGCAAATATGACAAAAATCATTTCAAAGTACAGTAATATCGCAAGTTGCATAACACTTGATATCGATAAAGATGAGTTTATTCGTCGAACAATGATCACTTTAGCTTCTAATACCAATCAGCAAACATTAGACGAAGTCGTCAGTCATTTAGAAAGTAAAGACTTTAAAGTTGTCGAAATTGAAAACTTAGCAAACCATGCTTAAAAAAATGTCAGCTCAATGACCCATTTCGGGAAATTTTGCTGACATTTTTGTTAAAATATTAAAATTAAGAACTAGCAATTTTCTTGATTACATTGACTGTTAAAAATTAGAACCAAAATAATTGTTTCTGAGAAGACAAAATAAAATCATAAGAAGCTTTGCTCGAGTCCTCTCCATCTTTTTGCAAAAACTGCTTGCTAAAAGTTTCTAGGTGAATTCTGTTAGCCTTAAAATGATAGAAGTATTTTGAGTTTACATGTCTTTGAAGTCCTAATAATATAATTAAGTAAAAAATTTTTAATATTGGAAGGCTCTCAACGACTACTAATTCAACTCCTGATTCATAAATATTAGCCATTGGCGCTATTTTGACGCCTCCACCAAAATAAGGATGATTCGTCGCAGTACATAAAAAGGCATGTTCAAAATGATAGCTTTGATGATTACATTCAATTGAAATTGGAAAGCCTTTTTGTCTGAAAAGCGCACCTAAGGCTGTTTTTACATAAGACAAAGCGTTCAATCTATACGTATTCAGTTGTTGCTTTGCACTTGAGTGGTTTGTAGCATGTGCTACAGCCGCATCCACACCGATACCGATATTATTCACGCAAAGACTATGAACATCGCTATTTTTTTCATGGCAGCTGAGTACAGAAAGTTCGCGTGGTTTACTTGTTTGTAGGATATCTTCCAAAATTTTTTCAGGTGATCGTAAAAAGCCTAAACTTCTAGCAAAATCATTTCCCGAACCTGCTAGAATATAAGCAATAGGAATTTGATTTGTTAGGGAATTGATGACTTGATGAAGCGTACCATCTCCGCCAATAACGATCAATAGAGGAAAAGACACGCTATCTTCTTTAGCCTTAGTATCCCAGCTAAATAAAACAGAAGCCGTTAATTTTCTAGCGATCTCGGCTTCATGTGAGGGATATTTTGATTGTATAATGGTAAATTTCAGTTGTTTTCCTTCCATTAACGAAATAATCTGTTTTCCTACTCTTTGTCCATTGCCGCCCCCAGCTGCTGGATTGATTAAAAGATAATAATGAAATTTCATGAGCCTGCTCCAAAGTGTTTTCTATCTATTATAACACGCGCATAGCCAAAAAAAGGCAAAAAAATAGAATCCGATGAGAATGATTTTCGAGAAAGTCTTTCAACGTTCTTAAAGTAATTGTTCTAACATAATCTTGAAGGTTCGTATGTCCACTTCAATCATATGCTCATACACTCATCGGATTCCTATTCAATTAGTAAGGAGTAACTCAAATTCCCACATCCTTTTTCGTTCATTTAAGATTCACAACAATTCTTTTCTCGCAGCTCCTTTTTCGGCTGCCTTACTGGGAATTCTTATGTCTCCTTACATTTATTTTATACCATATTTTCAAACGAAATGCAAGCGCTTTCTATGCAAAAAGTAAGATTTTATTAAAAAAAATAGTTACTATTTTTAAAAATTTTTGTTATACTTTCTTTTTAAGAGGAGAATTGATATGAAATATTACCATTTAATTGGTTTTTCTGCCCTATTGACAGCTATCCAGTTCACCTTACAAAGTTTTTTGGGACTGGAATTACCTTCAATAATTAAAAAAGTTTTTCTAGGAATGCAAGCAACTTTATTAGTCGGCTATAGCTTATTATTTTTAGTATATATTATAAAAAGAAAGAAAAAAGTTCATAAGAAAAAAAGACCAAATATCGTGACAATAAAAAAGCAACCCAAAGAAGCACACTCTTATTCAAAAGCCAGTTGAAAAATCGTGGTTCTTTGTTTTTTGCGACTTAACCAAGACTTTTTTAGTGATTTAAAAATTTTGCAGTTCATCAACCATCCTGCGTAATCAAAACTTGGAGAAAGAAGGATTTACATGACAAATAACAGGATAAGAGTCATTACCGCCAATGCAATTATTACTGCACTCTACGTAGCATTAAGTTTCATCTCACCCTTATCTTCTGGAGCGATCCAATTTCGGTTATCAGAAAGTTTGAATCATCTGGTCGTTTTTAACAGGAAATTGTTATGGGGCGTGTTTGCCGGTGTGGTGGTTTTTAACTTATTGTTTGGTGAAGGTCCACTGGATGTTATCTTCGGAGGTGCCCAAACACTGTTGGCGCTATTATTAACTGCTGTATTAGAAAAGAAAGTGCCAAATATCAAGGCTCGTTTGGTTTTGAATACTTTATTCTTTACTTTCAGTATGTTTTTGATCGCTTTAATGTTAACCCTGACTGCAGAACTTCCTTTTTGGTTTACTTATCTAACGACGGCTTTAAGTGAGTTGATCATTATGAGTATCTCAGCTCCAGTCATGTATTTTATTGATAAAAGTTTACATTTTTCTAAACAAGTATAACAAAATAAATACAGAGGTATAAGCTTACGCTTGTGCCTCTGTATTTTTATTTTTCACTTGTTTGAAAATCATATGGCTTAAGATTGTCCATGCCAATCATAGGGTCAATCGCTTTTTCATTGATCATTTTTTCCGTTAACTGTCTAGATAACACTTCGGAAGTCTCTTCAGCTGACTGTTCAAATAAATCGGAAGTAACTACCTTTGTTGTTGAATCCTTTTCTTTAACTTTATTCTTACTTTTACTTGCGTCAATTTCAAAAGGTGCTTCTTCTTGTTCATTTTCATAGCTTAAAATTTTTAATCTCATTGTTTGTGAAATCGAATCGATACCGCCGATCCTTTCTTTTAAAGTAGTCAAACGTAGTGTTGATACTTGTTCAACACAACGACTATAAGCAGACGTTTCCCCCAGTAAAATCAGCATCTCTTTACTTCTAGTGACAGCGGTATAAAGTAAGTTTCGTTGTAACATACGATAATACTGATTGACCATAGGCAAAATAACCATTTTAAATTCACTGCCTTGGGCTTTATGAATAGAACAACAGTAAGAAAGCGTGATTTTGTTCCACTCATTACGCTTATAACGTACCTCATTTGCATCAAAAGCAATAACTAGTTCATCCACTTTGTCCTCTGAATCTTTTGCATAGATGATACCTGTGATTTCGCCCATATCGCCGTTAAATACATTATCTTCTGGTGAATTAACCAACTGCAGCACTTTATCACCAATACGATAGACGGTATCGTTAAAGGTGACTTCCTTTTTGGTCCCCTCTTTATTGGAGTTAAAAATTTCTTGCATCTTTTTGTTCAATGCATTAATGCCAGCAGGCCCTTTATACATAGGCGCTAAAACTTGGATATCCTGTGGCGTAAATCCTTTCTCCTTCGCCTTTAAAACCACCTTAGAAATCAGAGGTTCGATTTGTTGTACCTGGCAAGAAAAATAAGACCGATCTTTTTGATTTTGTATAAAATCATTAGGGAGTTGACCATTTTTTATTTCGTGAGCTAAAGGAATAATACTAGAACCATCTCCCTGACGGTAAATTTCAGTCAGTTCTTTTTGTGGGATTTCGGAAACATTTAATAAATCATGTAAAACCTGCCCAGGTCCTACAGAAGGCAATTGGTCCTTATCTCCAACAAAAATCACCTGCATGTTATCAGGAATAGATTTAAATAAGGTATTTGCTAACCAAGTGTCTACCATAGACATTTCGTCAACAATTAAAAGTCCTCCTTCAAGTTCCTTAGGCTCCGCATTTTTTGCATTATTTTCTCGCCCATTTAAACCTAGTAAACGATGAATCGTACTGCTGGGTAGGCCGGTAGTTTCATTCATACGTTTAGCGGCACGTCCTGTCGGTGCTGCTAGTAAAATAGGAAAGGTCTCTTCTGAATACTGGCTGGGATCCAAATCGATTTCATTTAATTCAGCAAATAACTGTACGATACCGCTGATAACAGTAGTTTTCCCTGTTCCTGGTCCACCCGTTAAGATAAATAAAGGTGCTTTGATAGCTTCTTTGATCGCTGCTTCTTGCGAATCTCCATAAACGATACCTAAACGTTTTTCTAATCTTCGCAAGTTTTTATTCACTTTATTTTCTGAATAATCGATTTCCTTTTTCCGCTGCATAAGTCGTTGGATAGATGAAGCAATGCCCCACTCTGCAAAATACAAGCTATTTTCATAAAGTGCTGTTTCTTCTTGTTGGATCTTGCCTTCTTCTACTAACTCGATTACACCATTGGCAACTTTTTCTGGATCAATTTCAACGGGGCGACTATTCTCCAATATATGTAAGACTTGCTCTAGTAGTTTTTTAGCTTCAATATAAGTATTTCCTGTTTCCATTGATTGTTGTAGAATTTGATGTAAAATCGCTGCACGAATCCTTTTATCTGATGTCGCATCAATACCCAATTGCTCAGCGATATTGTCAGCTTTTTTAAACCCAATTCCTTCAATATCTTCAACCAATTGATAAGGGTTTTCTTCAATAACTTCTAATGTTTCATTTTTATATGTTTGGTAAATAGTAAATGCTAACTGACTACCAAAGCCATAGCGATTTAAACCGACAATAACCTTATCCATACCATAATTCAGGCGAACCGTATCTAATAACATTTCCCGCTTTTTTTTAGTCAAACCCGTAATTTGTTCTAGTAAGGAAGGTTCTTCTAAAATTCTATCAATAGCATTCTCTCCAAAAAGGTCGACAATCTTTTCAGCAGTTTTTTTCCCAATACCAGGAAATTTATCGCTAGAAAGATAATTGATCAAACCTGTTTCAGAAGTCGGCTGGTCCTTTTGGTAAGAATTGGCTTTGAATTGTTCACCATACTTTGGATGAACCACGCGCTCCCCAAAAAAGCGATAAAATTCTTCTTCTTGAACATTACCAAAACTCCCCGTAACCACGATCTCTTTTTCGCCGTAATCCATGTCTGTTTCAGTAATCTTAACTAGAAGCACTTTATAAAAATTATTAGGATTTCTGAAAAAAATAGCCGCAATTTTACCAATGATATAATTATCTTCTGACAATGAACAAGCCGCTCCTTTCATCTAGATTGAGAATTTATGGAAGAAAGCTAACGTCATTCCATAAAGTTAATTTATAAGGGATTTTTTTATCTCTTGTTTTTAGAATAGACAAACTATTATTTTTTAGCCCACCCATATTACGTAAATCAGCGGTGTCTTTTCCTGCCAAAAATTGTACTGCTGCAGTCATCGAGGCACCATGACCTACAAAAAGTATAGGATCATTATACTGACTTACGGCTTCTGTGATCGTTTTTGTCATACGTTCCAGCATAGCAGTTACAGTTTCTCCATTAAACACTGTAGGGTCATAAAGGTCCAAATGGTGGCGCATATTGTTTAGTGTCTCTCCATAACGCGCATGCATTTCAGCAATACTCTTGCCTTCTAGTTTACCATAGCCCATTTCTCTTAAATTGGAATCATAGTAGATAGGCACTGAATTTTGCCACTGCTGTACGATCCCCTCAGCTGTTTGTCTTGCACGCTGTGAAGGGCTCGAGTAAACAGCGACAAAAGGGATATCTCTTAAGTGATCTCCAAGTGCACGAATCTGAGTAAAACTTGTAGAAAGTAAGGGCGAGTCCCCGTTCATCCCTTGAAAACGACCTTGTTTATTCCACTCTGTTTTACCATGTCTAGTAAAATATAGCCTCACTTTATTTCCCCTTTCATCTTTAGTCTAACTTATCATTATGATAGTGATGGGTTAACTCCAGGTTAGGAAAGCCTTGTTGTCGCAAAGCTTCATAAGCCACAGCAACGACTGTATTAGATAAGTTTAACGAGCGTACATGGGTATCATTCATCGGCAGACGTAAACATTTGTCTTCATTTTCACGCATAAATTCCTCAGGCAAGCCTGTAGTTTCTTTGCCAAAAAGAAAGTAATGATCGAGACCATCATTAAAATTTTCTTCACTATAAATTTTATGTGAGAACTTTGAAATCAAGTGTAGAGGATTATCTCCTACCGTAGTTAAGAAGTCATCAAGATTTTTGTGATAAGTAATATCTACACTATTCCAATAGTCTAATCCTGCTCTTTTCAAATGTTTGTCATCTGTCGAAAATCCTAGGGGTTCAATTAAATGTAGCGGAGAATTCGTCGCCGCACAAGTTCTTGCAATATTTCCTGTATTGTTTGGGATCAATGGTTCAAATAACGCGATATGATTCACTAAAAGTTCCTCTTTTCTTATTTTACATTAAATGTTTAATACTATTATAATAACGCACTTTTTCTTGTTTGACAGCTGAAATTACTCATTTTAAATAAAGGCAAAAAAAAACGTAGCAACTCGGTGTCAAGCACTGCGAGTCGTTACGTTAGTGAAGCTCTTTTCACTAACTTTTATCAGAACAGGATGCTGATAAAAACCAATGAAAAGCAACTTGTTCCTAATATAACAAACTAGTTTTGCAAATGCAATAAATTCAAGTAAAAAAATTCAAATATTTTTCACTGATTTTTCCCAATTAACACGTCCAAATCGACTGTTATATTTTTTAATGGATTTTGCCTTAACTTTTCTTTTTGTTTTTCCGAAACGCCCCATTCTAAAGGAGACATCTCTAATAGTGAATCCTGATTTTCTTCAGATAAAGCAAAACGGTAAGTGAATCTTTTGTAGGCATCTAAAGAAAAAGATTGTTTAAATTTTTCAATTACTTCTTCATTTGAATAAGATTGTTTCCTAGTGTCATCGGGGTAAAAAGCTTTTCTTAATTCTTGTAGATAGCCACTTTGCGGTACCACCTTAATGACTTGTCCTCCTTCTTGCAGTACACGAGCAAACTCACTATAATTCGATGGCGTAAAGATGTTTAAAATAGTGGAAAAAGACTGGTCATTAAAAGGCATATTCGTCAAATCAGCTACGCACCAAAAAATATCGTAACTATCCTCAGTTGCTAAATAAATAGCTTCTTTAGTGATGTCAAAGCCGATACTTGGTTGAATAGCAGTAGTTTGGGCAATTTCTTGTAAAAAACTGCCTTCTCCACAGCCCACATCTAAAAGCTGTTCATTTTCACAATAGCTAGCTAAAAACTCCAATAGTGGTTGATACATCTCGCTTTTGATCATCACTCGACGATGTTCAAACATTTTCTTTTGGTATTCTGTTTTTATCTGATGGTTTAAAAAATATAAGGTACCCTTTTTGGAAAGATCAAACTGATGACCATTGCTACAACGCAGACTTTTTTCCTTTGCTTGCAATTTTTGCTGACAAAGAGGGCATCGAAATAAATTTTCATGTTTATGAATAAATTCTTGACTTTTTTCTATTTTTTTCTTCATGATCTTCTCCTTATCCCCAATACTTTAGCATAATTTCATGATAGAATGCTAGATAGATAATCAAATAAAAGGGAGAATTATATGTTAATAAAGGAATTTTGCGCAGAAAATTATACAAATATTCCAGCAGCTATCGCAAATGGGGCTAAGCGAATCGAACTTTGTGATAATCTTAGTGCTGGCGGTACTACGCCAAGTACAGGGGTTATTGAAGAAAGTTTTGCTTACGCTAGTGAAAAAGAAGTCCCTCTTGTCACGATGATTCGTCCACGAGCTGGTGATTTTATCTATAATGACATTGAACTACGAATTATGGAAACTGATTTGATCGAAGCTAAAAAATTAGGCGTAGACGGTGTTGTTTTAGGGTGTCTGACGCCCAATAATTGGCTGGATGAAGAAGCCTTAGATCGGTTAATAGAAGCTGCTACAGGCTTACAAATCACCTTCCATATGGCATTTGACCAGATAGCAAAAGATCGCCAATATGAAGCCATCGATTGGCTAAGCCAGCGTGGCGTTACTCGTATCCTAACACATGGGGGGCCAAGCGATACAGCAATCACTGAAAATATAAATCATCTGGCGGATTTAAATAATTATGCCAACAATCGTATAACAATCTTACCCGGTGGAGGGATCACCTCAGAAAATGTCGAAGAAATTGTTAGCCGGATAGGTGTAAATGAAGCACATGGAACAAAAATTATTTCTTTTTAAATTAATAAAACAGCAAAAAGGCTTTAAAGTCTTTTTGCTGTTTTATTATAAGTTTTTATCTTCATCCAATGAAATAACTCATAAATAAACTTGCGATATTAAAATAGATTAAGACACTTGTTAAATCACTCAAAGTAGTTATAAAGGGCCCGCTAGCGACCGCCGGATCAAAACCTAGTTTATCCATAAACATAGGAATCAAGCTTCCCGCCAAATTAGCTACCGTTATCGCACACATCATCGCCATACCAATAACAAAGCCTAGGATCGGATTGCCTTTCCAAATCCAGACAATCACTAAAATCGTTAATCCAGTAATAAGACCTGTTACAAGCCCTGTCAAAACCTCACCAAGTATCGTCTGTAAATAACTTTTTGCCTTATTATCGTTAAAAGCTAGTCTCCTTACCGCCACAGCAAGAGATTGTGTACCAGCATTACCAGCTGTCCCTGTAATCAGGGTAATAAAAGCAGCTAGAATACTAGCTTCACTGACCAATGCTTCATAGTGATTGATTAAACTCGCAGTTGCCATACCTAAAAAAAGCAAGGTGATCAACCAAGGCAGGCGTTTGCTAGCTGCCTTTACCGGATTTTCATGAACTTCTTCCACATTGACCCCAGCTAAACCGGAATAATCACTAGCTGCCTCATCATCGATAACATCGATAATGTCATCAACGGTAACAATTCCCAAAAGATGATCTTCATAATCAGTAACTGGCAGCGCAAGAAAATCATAATCACGAAATGTTTGGGCAACATCTTCCTGATCGTCACCCACATGAACTGAAATAACGCGATCGTTTAAAATATCGGCGACCATTTCATCATCATCACTTACAAGTAAATCTCTTAATGAGATAACCCCTACCAGTTGATTATCTTGGTCTACGACATAGGTATAATAAATTGTCTCTGCAGCTTTTGCGACTTTCTTTAACACATACATTGCTGAACGTACAGTTTGATTAGCCACGATCGAGACAAATTCTGTGGTCATGATCGCACCAGCAGTCTCATCTTCGTAGTGTAGAAGTTCTTTGATCTCTGAAGCATCTTCTTCATCCATCAAACTTAAATACTTACCCATCTGTTTTTTATCCAAGGTATTCAACAAATCTACCGCATTGTCTGTATACATCTGCGATAACATCTCACTTGCGTAATTTGCGCGCATTTCACCTAGATAGTCTTTTATATTTTCGTTATCTTCTTCTAGGGCGTCAAACATATCAGCTAGTTCTTTAGGTGACAGATAGGCATATACAAGCTGACGTTGCTTTTTTTCTAAGGTTTGGTAGAACTGGCTTTGTTCATAAATATGCATCTCTAGGAAGTTTTCGCGGAAATCCTGTAAATGATTTCCCTTTAAATCCTCCCTTAATTGAGCAAAATGTTCTTCCAATTCTTGTGTTTCATCCAATCTTGTCACCTCATTTCAATCATTTGTTCTAGCTTTTTCATATCGTGTGGTAATTCCTGTTTAAAATAAAGCTTTTCTTTAGTAAACGGATGGATAAATTCCAATTCTGCGCAGTGTAGAGCCTGTCTTTGTATACTGTCAGTCACTACGCCATTGTACAGCTCATCACCTACTAGCGGAAAACCAATAGCAGAAAAATGGACACGAATCTGATGCGTTCTTCCAGTGTGGAGTTGAATATCAACTATGGCAAATGCCTCATTGTATTGCTTAAGCCAATACTCGGTTTCTGCTGGCTTACCATTCAAGCCAGTCTGCCTTTTAATAATCGAACTTGGATCTCGTAAAATCGGCAGCTTTATTAAATCATGTGATCCAAGCATGGATAGATTACCAGAAATAATTGCTTGATATTTTTTATGCAGTTTTTTCTTATATAATTCCTTATCTAACAAAGCATGGGCAAAGCCGTGTCTAGCAAACAACATCAAACCTGATGTGTCTCGGTCCAAACGAGTAACAACATGGATCACTTGATCTTTGTATCCTTGTTTTTGATAATAAGCTTTCACACGATTAGCCATGGTCCCATTAGGATGATACTGTGCCGGGATTGAAGGAATCCCCGCAGGCTTGTTCACTACAAGTAGATGCTCATCTTCGTAAACAATAGCAATCGGTGTGTCATCTGGCAATAATCTTTCATGACTACCTTCATCCGGGATAATCACTCTTACCTTATCTTCTGTCTTTAATGGGTATAATACATTTTCTATTCGTTCATTAACAAAAATCTTGCCACCTTGAAATTTGATCTTTGCAAGCAATCCTTTCGAAATTCCTTGTTCTTTTAAAAAGAATTTAAGTAGCTGTGATTCTTGCTTTTGATATACATAAGAAAATTCCATGATGCTTATACTTCTCCAATAAATGCATCTTTTACACGACGCCAAAAATGCATATGACGATAAGACGCAAAGTGAATGCGTTCATCTGCAATTTTAAAGGAGATCCATTCGATGTCATCATGCTGGATCGTCGCCCGATCGATAGTTACCATATAATCCGTACTTTCTTCTAAACTAATGGTCAACCACTCGCTATCTGAAATAATGATCGGCGAACCTAATGTCCGAAATACCCGATTGTTTAAAGAAGCTATTTCTGCTAACTGAAAGGCGTTGATCCTGGGATGTAATACTGCACCTCCGACACTTTTATTATAAGCGGTGGAACCTGTAGGGGTGGAAACCGAAAGTCCATCTCCGCGAAAACGTTCAAATAATTCATCTTTAATATATACATCAGCTACCATTGTTCTAGTCGCCCGTTTCATCGTCGCTTCATTTAAGGCCAAAAAACGTTTTGGGGCTTCTTGATAGCGATATTTCACCTGTAAATCCAATAAAGGGTAACTGATCGAAGGTTCTTGTTTATTGGATAAATTAGACACCAACTCTTCCAATTCAAAATCTCGCCAATCTGTGTAAAACCCTAGATGTCCCGTATGCACCCCTAAAAAACGTATTTGATCAAGTTTGTGTTCAAATTCATGAAAAGCAGAAAGGAATGTACCATCGCCTCCAATAGAAATGACGATATCTGGGTCGTTTTGATCAATAGTATAATTCGCCTCCTTTAAAAGGGAGACCAACTTTTTTTTGGCAATAGAAGACGCTTCTTGTTTATTTTGAATAATTGCTACTTTTCCATCAGTCATCATACATCTCCTTTCTTATTTTCTCCTTGGAATTTACTGTATGCTCTACTCTTTTACCATGAGAAAAAAGATGTTGCGCTTCTTGAATTTCTTCACGAATACTTGACATTTCTTCATCTAATCGATAGGCTGCTTCGGCCGCACGTATCAAACGGTTGCTGATTTCTTCTGGGAAATCCCCTTGGTATTTATAATTTAAAGAATGTTCAATTGTCGCCCAAAAGTTCATCGCTAACGTACGTATCTGAATTTCAACTAAAAGATTCCGTGGTCCATCCACTAATTGTATAGGATATTCAATGACTAAGTGATAAGAACGATAGCCACTTTGCTTGCTATTTGTAACATAATCTCTTTCCACAATGACTTTCATATCTTTACGACTACGTAAAATTTTTACTACCTCGTAAATATCTTCTACAAATTGACACATAATTCTTAAACCTGCAATATCTGACATTTCACTTTCTAATCGATCAAAAGGAATATTTCGTAATTTCGATTTAGCTAAAATACTATCTACAGGTTTTACACGTCCAGTGACAAATTCAATAGGAATGTGCTCGTTTTTTTCGCGAAATTCTTTACGAATCCCACGTAATTTAACTTTCAGTTCAGTTACAACTTGTTCGTAAGGAGCTAATATACTTTCCCAATTTTTTTCCATTTACGATCCCTCATTTCCAAGCGAACATCCATTTACCATTCTATCATAATTGATAAAAAAGCTTTACTATCTTTTTAATACTAATCTTCATTTTAGCTTAAAACATTGACGGATAACAAATTTTTTTGTACAAAGAAGTAAAGGGGCGGGATGTTATGAGTCAACAAAACGAAATTGAATTCAAAACTTTATTAACAAAAGATGATTATAACCGGATTATTCAATATTATCAATTACAAGGCACAGATTTTCATACGCAAAAAAATTGCTATTTTGATACATCTGATCAAAAATTAGCAATGAATCACTGCGGTCTTCGAATACGCCAATTTGCCACTTATGGAGAACTTACCTTAAAAACACCAGCAAAAGTCGGCTTACTTGAAACAACCGATCAACTAAATGTTGAACAGACAGAACAATTGATAAATCAGCAAAAAATCTTAACAAATGGTCATGTGGCAGATAAATTAGCTGAGTATTCTATCACAGCCAAAGATTTAATTTTATTTGCTGAGTTAACAACAAAACGAGCAGAATTTCCAATCGATGAGGGGCTATTAGCACTTGATGAAAGTTGGTATGCTGACCAACATGACTATGAATTAGAACTGGAAGTCGAAAATTCTGAAAAAGGAAAAGAAGATTTTAAAAAGTTGTTAGCTAAGTTTGATATTACTTATAGTCCTGCTAAAAATAAAATTGAACGCGCTGCCTATGCCCAACAATAACTATCGATAATTTAAAACAAAAGATATAAACAAAAGTGAGCCAATAACTTCCTAGCTATCGGCTCACTTTTATTTATTATTTTTCTAATTCATCAACGAGTAGTTCTAACTCATTTAAGCGCTCTTCAAAAACATGCATCGCATCTTCTAGATAATCTGATTTTGTCATGTCTACGCCAGCTTTTTTCATCACTTCGATAGGATAATCACTATCTCCAGATTTTAGATAAGTCAAATAACGATCTAAAGCACTCGAGTCTTCTGATAAGATTTTTTGCGACAAAGCAGAAGCAGCAGAAAAACCTGTCGCATATTGGAACACATAATAATTAAAATAAAAATGAGGAATACGCGACCATTCACGGTGTATTTCTGGATCATCTTCCATTTCATCCCCGTAATAGCGTTTGTTCAATTCTCCATAATGTTCATTTAAGAACTCACTTGTTAGTGGTGTACCTTTAGCGTCTTCAGTGTGCATAAAATGCTCAAACTCCGCAAATTGTGTCTGACGGAAGACTGTACCTTTAAAACCATCTAAATAGTGATTTAATACATATGCGCGAACGCGTGGGTCACTTTCTGTTTTCAAAAGATGTTCAGTCAAGATATTTTCATTTGTCGTTGAAGCAATCTCTGCTAAGAAAATTGAATAATCACCATATACATAAGGCTGATTATTTTGGGTAAAGTAGCTATGAACACTGTGCCCCATTTCATGTACCAAGGTAAATAAATGATCTAGTGTATCATGCCAATTTAGTAAAATATAAGGGTTGGTATCATAAGTACCTGATGAGTAAGCACCGCTCCGTTTTCCTTGATTTTCTACCACATCGATCCAATGTTCATCAAAGGCTTTTTTCACAACACTTAAATACTCTTCTCCCATAGGCGCTAGTGCTTCAAATGCTTTATCTACCGCCTGGTCATAAGTAAAACTAATAGGAGCTTCGCCTAAAAGCGGCGTATAAACATCATACATATGCAATTTTTCCACTTGTAATAAACGCTTCCTAAGCCCCATATAACGATGAAGGAGATTTAAGTTCTTATTGACTACATCTACTAAATTATCATAAACGCTTTCTGGAATATGGTTGCTTGATAAAGCAGCTTCTCTAGCTGAACGATAATTACGTACTTTTGCTTGATAGTTATGCGTTTTAATGTGTGAATTCAAGGTAGAAGCAAGGGTATTAGCAAACTGCTTGTATACACTATATAGTCCTTTAAAAGCTTTCTCACGTACTGAACGATCCGTACTTTCCATCAATTGTCCATAAACACCATGAGAAAGCTGTACTTTTTCCCCATTTCCATCTTCAATGATAGGAAAAACGAAATCAGCGTTGTTTAATATAGAAAAAGTGTTACTAGAAGCATTAAAAATCTCTCCAGCGCCTGCTAATAAAGCTTCTTGTTCTTTTGGCAAAACGTGCGCACGATTAGCTACGATTTGATCGACAAAATGCCGATAAATTTCAAGTTTTGGTTCCTCTTTAAAATACTGCCAAATCCTTTCATCACTTAACGATAATAATTCGGGTTCAAAGAAAGATAACTTTTCATCTGCTTGTGTCACTAAGGACTCTGCTCTAGAATTGAGCGCTTGATAAGTCGTATTGGACGTATCTTGATCATTTTTTAAGTGACTATAAACATAGACAGTTTCTAATTGACGAGAAACATCTAGTAAATACTCAAGTGCAGCTAAAAATGCTTGTGCCCCATCTCCAAGCGTTCCTCTGTAGGAATCGGCATACTGCAGTTTTTCTTCTAGCGCACTAAAAGCTTTCTCAAAAGCTTGATCATCTTTAAAGATTTTAGTTAAATCCCAAGTTAATTTTTCTGGGACTTCTTCTCGCGTAGGTAATTTTTTAGCTTCTGACATTTCATCTTCTCCTTTACTATACAGATAAAAATTGATTTCACCTTTTATGATATAAGTTTATCATAACTTTTTACAGCTGCAAAAAGCTTCTATCCATTTCCGGCTAACTTCTGACACTCTTTATAAGTCGCTTGTAAGATTGCTTTTTGAGAAACAAAGGGATACAACCAAGCGTGTTCTAAGGCTTTTATTTTCTTCAACCACTGAGAAAAAGAGGCAGTTTTTAAGTAACAGAAACGTAAAAATAATAATTCATCTTCAAAGAAAAACTGATAGCAACTAGGCTGATAGCACCAATTGGGTAAATTTTGAAAAGACCCACCCATCATATATAATTTTTCTTGTAGTCGAACAGCTTTCACCTGTTTTTGCCCTAGTTTTTTATAGATAAATAAACGATACTGTTGCGGATTCCACACTAAAGATGGTTGTTTAGGAGGCAGTATCTTAAATAACTTAAAAAGCGATAAGTCATGCATTCTCCATTTTTTCAAATGATAAAAAAAGCCCCACTGGTAGTGCCAACGTATATGATATAATAACCAGATTTCTTTGCGATTTGCTTTACATAACCATAGATAAAAGCCACTTTTAGGATGATAGTAGCTAGCTGCTTTTTGTAAATTGCTAAATTTATTTTTAGGACTCAACTTTTCACCCAACAACCACCAGGGGAGATAACCGTGGGCTAAGTAATTTTGCGTTCGTTCTAGATAACGTTCAACAGCTAGCATTGAACACTGTACTTCTATGGCGATATTTTTATATAAGATATCAGGTCGTTGCTGCAACTCAGGTAAATAGGCTTCTAACTGGCCACTTTTTGACCACGCTACTAAAAAATCTTTGCACGCTAAATGTTCATAAGTCTCACCTTCACTAAAACTACTACAATTTGTATGAGAATAGTGAGCAAAATGAGACAGCTTTACCTTGCCCTGTTTGTAAAAGACAGGTTCTTGACAACTAGGGCAAAATAGTAAATCATTACCCTCTATTTTAGGATTATAATTTCGTGCGTCTATAGGTGTCTTTGTTTTAGAATTTGCAATGAGCATACGATATTTCCTCCTTTAAAAGAAAATACGTATTTTTTTGCAAAAACTTTTTCCCTAAAAATAAAAAAAAGACGAAAAATAGTTTTATTTTTCGCCCAAACGCAATTTCAACTTATAAGAAATACTTTCGCGTTTTCGCTAAAGCATCATGATCCATAATCAATTCACCATGTTCAATAAGATAATCAGGTGTCATAGTAACTTTTTTAGCAAATTCAGATAAATAAGCTAACTGATTTTCTGTTTGAACGGTTTCCACTGCTTCTTCTGCAAAATCTACTTTTAGATAATAGACCTGATTCAACAAATAAAGCCGACTTTTGGCTTGTTCCAAATAAATCTCGGATGATAATTGAATCATATCTTCAAACGTTCCGATTTCAAAGACAAAGGAATGTTTAGAAGTTTCAGCTTCAGGTTCGTCTGTTTCCTGTTGCGTTTTTTCAGGGAATTGGTTTTTAAACCAATCCATAATTTCATCTTGTGAATAACCTTCATAAGCGTCTGGGTCTTCTTGTTTCAACCATTCTGTTATTTCTTCAGGAGAATAGTAGTCTCCATACGCTTCATAAGGATCAACGTTATCAAAAGGAACATTCTTACTAATAAATAATTCCAACCCATCGCCTTTTGGTAATACTTGGAAAGTTACAGCATCGCTTCCCTTGAATTCTTCTTCAACGTCAACCTCTTCTAAAATACTGTAAAAGAACTTTTCTATTTCTTTACGGTTTCCAAGTAGGTCTAAAAAAGTGATTCCTCTGGCAGCTAAATCTTCATTTTTGATTAATACACGGATCGTATTTTCATTGATGTGTTCCATTTCCATATTAGCTACACCTCACTTATTTTCATACTCTAGTTTCATTGTAACTGAAGTGTTTAAAATGTAAAGAGAAAAAACTTCAAAACGAACCTTTCTTAGGCTTTCTTTACTCTCTTAAAAAACGTTGAGGGAAATATTTCCCCCAACGTTTTATAAACCTGCCATCATTTGGGCATTGCGTAGTTCCATTTGACGAACATCGCGCGGTAAGAAGCGCCGGATTTCGTCTTCATTAAAACCAACTTGTAATCTTTTATCATCAATCATAATTGGACGTCGCAATAAACCTGGATTTTCTTGAACTAATTTTAACAGCTCATTGAGTGGAAGATCATCCAAATCTATATTCAACTTTTGAAACACCTTGGAACGAGTCGAAATAATTTCTTCTGTACCATCTTCTGTCATTTGCAGGATGTTTGTTAGTTCATCACTTGTTAATGGTTCAGAAAAGATGTTACGTTCTACAAAGGGAATTTCATGTTCTTGCAGCCAAGCACGAGCCTTTCTGCAAGAGGTACAACTTGGGGAAGTATATAGTGTTAACAATGTGCATCACTCCTTTGTGATAATAAAGCCAAAACTATTTTTATTATACTACTGTTTTATTATCTCATATTTTTTTAATAATTACTAGTGCATTTGTCCATTTCCTGAAAATTTTATTGTTATTAAATGAAGTAAACTATTCATTTACACGATCTTTTAAACATGAAACTGTGCGTCATATAACTTTTTATAGTGCCCTGCTTTTGCCATCAATTCTTCATGGGTCCCTTCTTCTAAAATTCCTTTTTCGCTCATAACAATAATTCGTGTCGCTTGCTTGATTGTAGCCAAACGATGAGCAATGATCAGCGTAGTCCGTCCTTGGGCCAATGAATTTAGTGAGCCTTGAATAAGCTGCTCTGTTTCTGTATCAAGTGCTGAAGTAGCCTCGTCTAATATCAGAATAGGAGGATTTTTTAAAAACATACGAGCAATCGCAACACGCTGTTTTTGGCCTCCCGATAATTTAACGCCACGTTCTCCTATAATTGTATCTAAACCCTCACTCATGTGATCAATCACACTTCTTAAGTGAGCCAAATCTATAGCTTGTTCAATCTCTTCTTGGCTAGCATCAAGTTTACCATAAATAATATTTTCACGAATCGTGCCAGGAAATAAAAAAACATCTTGCTGGACTGTTCCAATTTGCTTGCGTAATGAAGCTAAAGTTATCTTTTGAATATCAACACCATCGATTGTTATTTTTCCACTACTTGGTTCATAAAAACGAGGCAACAAATTGCATAAAGTCGTTTTACCGGACCCACTTTCTCCTACAAAAGCAACTGTTTCACCCGCGGTAATCTCAAGGTTAAAATGATCTAACACCTTTGTATTATCAGCATAAGAAAAAGAAATGTCTTGATAAGAAATATTCCCTTTCAAACTTTTAACATCTATAGCATCGGGCAAATCAACTATAGTGCTATTGCGATCCAGCTCTTCTGTCAACCTTTTAAAACCCGCAATGCCTTTAGGATAGTCTTCAATCATATTATTCACTTTTTCAATAGGACGTATAAATACATTTGAAAGCAAGATAAAACCAACAAACTCACCATTGGTTAATTGCCCTTGGATAGTATAATAAGCGCCAAAAACTAAGGCAAACAAATTAATTAAGCGAATCATTAAATAATTGTAAGCCGAACTTATCGCCATCACTTTATAAAACATTAACTTTGCTCGTTTATATAACTGGCTTAATCGGGTAAAACGTGTATTTTCATAAGCCTCCTTTGCAAAAGATTGCGTGACACGAATTCCTGTAACAGCGGCTTCAACGCCTGCATTAAACTCTGCTATACTCTCATAAATTTCAGTATTAACATTCGTCATTTTCTTATTAAAGAAAATTAAAGCGACTGTAATAAAAGGGACCAATATAAAAGTAGCAATCGCTAGTTTTACATGCATGTTCAACATTAAAACAAATGAGCCTAACAAAGTCATAACCGTTATAAAAACATCTTCTGGACCATGGTGTGCTACTTCAGAAATATCAAATAGGTCGGTGGTCAAACGACTGAGTAATTTTCCCGTTTTCTGTTCATCATAATACGCAAAGGATTGACTCTGTAATTTTTTGAACAATTCATCACGCATATCCGTTTCTATTAAAACACCTAATTTATGGCCGAAAAATACGACAATATATTGTAAGACAGTATTAATAATGTAAAACAATAATAACCCAATACAAGCAAGTAAAATAATACGAAAATTATTTTGGGGCATGATCTTATCAATCACTTGATTTACAGCAATGGGAAAGGCCAACTCTAAAATCCCCGCCACAATAGCGCAACTAAAATCCAATATAAATAATGATCGATACGGTCGATAATAGCTAAAAAAGCGCTTCAACAAAACACAACTCCCTTCACTTCAACTGATAGCAATAAACCTTATTATAAAAAAGTCCTTGCGCAAAAGCAAAAGCTTTTTTAAAAAAAGAAAAACCCAAGAAAAACATCATGGCTTTTTCTTGGGTTAAACTTTATTTATGAGATTATTCGCCAATACTTAAAATAGACCGGATATCGTCTTCGGTCATTTGTTGTAATTGTGCTTCATTCCCCTGAATGACATTTTTAAAGAGCTCTTTTTTCTCTTGTTGCAGATAATTCATCCGCTCTTCAATCGTACCTTCAGCGATCATCCGCCAAACTTCCACATTTTTTTCTTGGCCGATACGATGTGCACGACCGGCAGCTTGTTCTTCAACAGCTGGGTTCCACCATAGGTCATATAAAATTACCGTATCCGCACCTGTTAAATTCAAACCAGTACCGCCAGCTTTTAAGGAAATCAAAAATACATCACGCTGGCCAGCATTAAAGGCATCTACCATCTCAATCCTATCCTTAGGTGGCGTACTTCCTCTTAGATAGAAGGTTTCTATACCTAAATCAGCTAGTTCTTCTTCAATGATAGATAGCATACTAGTAAATTGAGAAAATAATAGGATTCGACGATTGTTTTCTTTAGCTGCTTGAATCAAATCTTTTACTTGTTCCAACTTACCAGAACCGCCTTGGTAGTCCTCGATAAACAATCTTGGATCACAACAAATTTGGCGCAAACGGGTTAATCCTGCTAAAATACTCATCCGATTTTTCTTAAAGTCTTCTGTATCCATCGAGGAAACTTCTTCACGCATTTGCTCAAGATAAGCGAGATATACTTTCTTTTGTTCATCTGTTAATGCACTATAATAGTTTGTTTCCAATTTATCAGGCAGGTCTTGTAGAACGGTTTGTTTATCTCTTCTTAAAATAAAGGGACGAATCATTGAAGCAATTTTGTTTTGCGATAAATTACGAAATTGTTGTCTATTTGGGAAAAATCCAGGCATAATCATTTGAAATAAGGACCACAGTTCATCCAAATTATTTTCAATCGGTGTCCCACTTAAAGCAAAACGATGCGCAATCGTTAATGAACGTAGTGCTTGAGCAGTTTTCGTCGCACTATTTTTAACCATTTGGGCTTCATCTAAAATTAAATAATTTAAAGCTAATTGTCGATATTCTTCAATATCTTGTCGTAAACTGGCATAAGAGGTGATCCAAATATCTACATTTTGCTCTAATAAATTTTGCCGTTCACTCTTATTTCCCGAAACGACTAATGAAGTAAGCGAAGGTGCAAAACGTTTGATTTCTTGTTGCCAATTAAAGGTCAAACTAGCAGGAGCTACAATCACTGTTTTAATTTCACCTTTTTCTTGCTTTTCTGATAGAAGAAAACTGATCGCCTGTAAGGTTTTCCCTAGTCCCATTTCATCTGCCAAAATACCACCAAATTGGTAATAACTTAACATTTTTAACCAGCGGAAGCCAACAACTTGATAATCACGTAACTGCGCGTGTACGCCTTCAGGAACTAGCGCTGAAAAGTCTTCTGGATGGGTAAGATCATAAGTCATCTGTTGAAAGCCTTCACTAAAGTTTGCTTGGCCTGCTAACTGATCTTGCACCTGTAATCCTTGATTTAAAGGAACTTTCATAACACCTTGATTTGCAGAATGTATAGAATCACGCAATTGCGATAATATTTGACTGGTTTCTTGAAATTCTTCGGAATCAAGTGAAAGTACTTGTCCATTTTCTAGGGTATGGTAATCAGCATTTTTCATTAAACTTTGTAAGATGGAATCTACTTCATTTTGTTTAATACCGCTGATATCAAAGGAAACATCTAACCATGAACCTGATTCACTCACATTAATATGGGGCTTATATTTTTGACCATCCAAGTAGAGTTCACGCAATTTTTTCCCCATGTAAATTTCGCCTAATTGGCGCATATAATACAGTTCTTGGTTGAAGAAACGGTATAATTCCTCGCCCTTAGGAATTTTTTTATGCCAACCTGTCTCAGTTTGTTTAAAGCCTAATTGTTCAACCACGGCTTTTGCTTGACGCTCTCGATCATAATCACGCAACACTTCGGGATGATTTTCAGGAACTTCTTGATGCGCAGGATCACTTGAAAAGATAATATTTCCATAAACATTATCAATTCGTAATTCAATCATGCCTTTACGTTTTTTCAAGTAAAAGCGTAACACTAAGTCTACATCACTGATATATTGATAAACTTCATCGTCAACTTCTACTTCGCCAATTTCTTTTAACAGTGGTAAAACTTGTTTAAACAACTCAGATAACTCTTCTTGCGGATAAGAGATGATCGGCTCGTTTAAGCGTTTAAGCAGTTGTTCCATTGTCAGATAAATGTCCATTTGTTCAGTTGATAATTCAACGATTTGTCCATCATATAAGGCCCAACCATAGTATTGGAAAACTTTATCAAAATCGTGGGAAACCGTTAATTTAAAGGAATCTTCTGCTTTAGCTACTTGAAACAATAGCACTCGAGATTGTTCAGAAAAGCTTAGCTCTCGCAATTTTTGGTCATCAAATTGAAACACAAAAGGAAAATCAGCCATTTTTTGTATAAATTCTTTGGCATATTCTACAGGTAATAATAAATACTTTTTATCTAGTTTACCTTCTACTAAAACGCCGGTTCGACCTAAAAGTTCCTGAGTTTGTGCTAGAGAGGCTAAGTGTTGTAATAACTCATTTTCTTCTTGGGTAAATGCATTGTGGTTCAAATAGAAACTATTTCGTTTATTAGCCGCATATACCTTTTCTGTTTGATACACTTGTAGAAACTTATAGATATTTTTTATCATATAACTACGTCCGTGCTGTTGGCCGATTTTTAATGAGATGCCTAATACATCAAGTTCTCCCCGATAAGGATTGGTAGCTATACTATCCAGCTGACATTCGATTTGCAGTGGGACCTGTGAGCGATCTTGTTGATGTGCCAAATGATTCAGCCCTTTTGAAAACATTTTTGAAGCTGAAAAACTATCACTTTTAGGCACAGACGCAGCTGTTATTTTACGCGATTTACCTTGTTGTCTTAGATATAGTTCAACAGACACTGTATGCTTACAAAAGCCATGTTCTTCCCAATAAGAACACTGACAGTAATCTTCTTCTTTAGCGCTAGCATCTAAGTCCACTCGATACAATTCTCCACCTAAAACCTCAGCGTGCCAAACTTGATTTTCTGGATCAGGGGTAACAGAAAGCACACGACCATCATTTAAGTACTCTCTTCCTCTTTCGATAATTCGTTCAGGTATACTCCATTTCATTATTTACTTTCCTCCTTTCCTTAGTCAACCACACGGTTAGTAATATAACTTTGTCCGCTACCATCTGTTTTTACGATCATTTGTTGTGTGATACGATTTTTAAGCTCTTGTACATGACTGATAATACCAATCATCCTTCCTTCATCTTCTACCATTTCTAAAGCTTCGATCGCCATTTCTAGCGCCTCTTCATCTAAGGAACCAAAGCCTTCATCTATAAATAATGTCTCGATCAAAACACCACCGGCATGGCTTTGAATCACATCGCCTAGCGATAAAGCTAGTGCCAAAGCGGCAATAAAACTTTCACCACCAGATAAGGTATGTGCTCGTCGGCTCGTTCCGGCATGATCATCATAGATATTGATTTCTAAACCGGTGGATTTTTTATAACTACCCTTTTCATCAGAAAGTAAAAATTGATAACGTCCTTGCGTTAATTTATTTAAACGCACGTTAGCTACTTCCAAGACTTCTGCAAAGAAAGATTGTAAAACATAGCGTTCGATACCCAGTCTTTCTAGGTTATCACCATTCATCGTTTCTGCCAACTGTTTAATTTGGCTCATGTTTTCCATTTCATTTTGATTTGTTGAATATAACTGTTGAAAATCAGTCATTATTTTTTGATTCGAACGTAATACTTCTTGTTTTTGAATCAATGAGGTTTGAACCGACGCTTCTTTTTCTTCAGTTTCTTGCATTTTCTTCTCTAAATCTTTTAAGTCTGGACGTGCCTTTTCTTTGAAATCTTTTAGTTCATACAGACGTTTTTTTGTATATTCTCGTTCACTTTGATCTTGTTCGATTGTCTCACGTAGCGTTTCTAACTGATTTAACTCTGGCAACAATTGACGCATTTCATTTTCTGATGAAACAAAAGAACTCTCCTGAATCGCTTGATCAAGCTTTTGTTTGCTAGCATTTCTTTTTTCTTGTGACCGTCGAACTTGTTGCTGATATTGACTGTTACGTTCGTTTAAAGTCGTCAGCTCAGTCTGTATTTTTTCTTCTTGTTGCTTATACTGTTCCATCTTTTTCTGGATGGTTGTTATCTCTTCTTCTAACTGGTTTTTTTGTTTTTCCAGATCTTCAGTATTTTGATAACTTAGCTGCCCTTTTAAGGTGTCCTGCTCTGCTGAGAGTTTTGTTACTTCCTCTTTTTCACTTGCATACTGCTCTTGTAATTGTGACAAATTAGCGCTTGTCTTTTCGTCTTCTTCCTTTAATAAATTCTGCTTTTTCTCAGCTTCTTCGATTTCATTTATCTCTTTATCTAGTTTATCTTGCCATTTTTGTAAATAAGCTTTTGGTTCCGTTTTTTCAATGGAAATATCTAAAGTAGTTTCGCATTCTTCTGTTATTTCTTGCAAATTTTCTTGCGCTTTTGTCATTTGTGCGCTTATTTGCTCCTGTTCTTTACCACTAGTTTCTAATGCTGCTGAAATTTTTTGTTTTTCTTCCAATGTTTGTGCATATTCTTCTTCACTTTGTGCTAAGTTTTCTTCGCTTTCTGTAATTTCTGCTAATGTATAGCTATGTTGCTTAGCATAAACAGGATCATGGTGCAATGAACCACAAACAGGACACGGTTCTTCTTCTTTTAACAATAACTGTAAACGAGCTATCTGCATCTTAGCATTATCGCTACGTGCTGTTGTTAATTGTTCTTTACTGTTTTTTTCTGCCTGTTGATAAACTTCTAACTGTTGCTTTAATCGCTCTATTTCTTTTTGCGACTTTTTATAAGCAACTTTTTGCTTGTCTCGTTCTGCCTGTGCTTCTTCAAAATGTCTTACAAGTCCATCGCAACGATATAATTGTAATTTTTCCTCTTGTAAAGCTGATTTTTGCTGAATCTTTTGCTTTAAGTCCTCTGCCAGCGACTGGTTTTCTTCTAGCTGCTTTTTTAAGGTATCTATTTTATTTTGTTTTTGCGCCATACTCGAGTAAAGCTGCTCACTTTGTTTTTCCAGTTGATTTATCTTTTGTACAGTCGGCAACTCATCATTAATACGTTTTAAAGCGTACTGCTTATCTTCTTGTTGTGTTTGCCATTTTTTGTAATCTTCTTTTTGTTTTTTTAAAGCTTCTTGTTCGCTTTGGTTTTTCTTTAACTGAAGTTTTATATCTTTTAAGGAATGATTGATTTCTTCGATTTCTTTATCATAATCATCTTCTTGTCTGAGCAAATCTTTTTTTTCATTTATCCAAGAAAGTTGGGCAAAATATCGCTTTGTTTCTTCCATTTTAGATTCTTTTGCTTTTAGGGTTTCTTGTTTTTGGATTAATTTATCATACTCATCCAGTGCATTGGTAATTTCCTTACCTTTATAAAAAGCTTTTTCTGCTTCTTTTTTCATTTCTTTTTGTTTTTCAAGGTTACTTTTTTCTTTAACGATTTCATTCTCTAATTGTTCTAACTCATCTTGCCATTTCAGCAAAGTTTCTTGGTAGGAAGCTGGAGATTCAAATTCACCTTGAAACTGTTGTCGTAAATTTTCTAACTGATCTGTTTGTTTAGTCAGCTCTTTTTCTACTTTCTTTTGTTGCGCGTGCAACCATTCGTTTAGCCGCTGATAGAGCTGGGTGCCAAATAAATTTCGTAAAAGTTTTTCTTTATCGTTACTAGAAGCCACTAAAAAATTACGAAATTCTCCTTGCGGTAATAAAACGATTTGGAAGAATTGTTTTGCGTTAACATTCAATAGTTCAGTAATAAAGCGGTCTACTTCACCTTTTTTACTATATTGTGTAAGCAAAGCTCCTGAAGTAGAAAAAATCGATAAATGAACTTTAGCGGTCTGCTTGGTAAATCCTTCGCCCTTTTTCTTACCTACCATTTGTTCAGGAGAACGTATAATTTCGTAAATCATTTCCTGATGTTCAAAGCTAAAGCGAACTTCGGTTAACTCTTGTGCTGGAGCAAAAGTAGAACGCATTTCTTTACCCGTACGTAAACGTCCTGAAGTCTCCCCGAATAAGGCAAAAGTCATACCATCAAAAATTGTGGTTTTTCCTGCACCTGTCTTACCAGAGATCAAAAATAAACCGGCAGCTTGAAATTCACTGAAATCAACTGTTTCATGCAAAAAAGGGCCAAAGTTTGTTAACGTTAATTTTCTAGGTTGCATCATCGTTCCTCTTTTCTGTATCCAGTGCTTGTTGCAAGCCTTCATCCAACCAATGCCGTTGCTTTTGGGTTAAACTATCCCCGGTAATATCTTCAAAAAAAGAAGTCAACATATTGTAAGGCGTATTTTTACGATGTTGTACTTTTTCTAATTGTTTTGTTTCACGTCGCCCATTGACTCGTTCAACACCTAATATATTAGGATAGATCGCGCGTAATTGGTTCATCATATTTGTAATCACACTACGATCTGTCAATTGAAAGTACCAAAAACAGTTACGATCCATTTGCTGATAAAAGCTTGGATCAGTTAGTGTTTCAAAAGAGGCTTGTAAACTACAAACATCCCGTTTAGCTACGAGCTCATGAAATTCAGGCTCTACTGATTGACTATCAACGATCCATACGCCTTTTGGATCATCTTTTTCGGATAATGAAAATTTTAATGGTGAACCACTATAGAGCGCATTTTGTGTTTTTAAAGCATTTTTTGAATGCAAATGTCCTAGAGCTACATAATCAAAATCTTGCACAAGTTCATAAGGAATGCTATTTAAGCCGCCCACTTCGACCGTTGTTTCAGAATCACTACGTGTACTGCCAGCAATGAAAAAATGGGTCACAAGTACTTGTTTTTTATTTTCATCAAAAAATATCCGCATTTTCTCGATGATTTTTTGGATAGCAGCTTGTAAAGACAAACTTTCTTCTTCAAAATAAAGACGCGCCGCAATAGGCTCAAAATAGGGTAGCAAGAAGAATTGTACATCTCCTATTTCGATAGGCGTAAAAGACTGCTTTAAATCTGTATAGAGATGAAAATCAGTCTGCTCATACCACGGCATACCCGTACTTAAGCGAACAGCCGAATCATGATTGCCAGAAATAGCCAAAACAGGTAACTTTTTTTCTAGATTCATCTCAATAAAAGTTTGATTAAGTAATTCGCAAGCTTCTACACTAGGGACACTTCGATCGTACAGATCCCCTGCAATCACAATTGCATCCACCTCTTGTGTAAGTGCAATATCTAAAATCTGATGAATAATCTCTTTTTGATCGGCTAATAAATCGTATCCATGAAGTTTTTTTCCGATATGCCAATCAGCTGTATGTAAAAATCGCACAGTTTTCACCTCTAAAAATGTCTTTCCCATTATTATACCACTTTTTCAGCTCATCTAAAGCCAAAAAAGTACAGCACCCTTATTGCAGCGCTGTACTATTATCTATTTTGCTTCATAATGAAAATTAGGATCAATTTCTTTATCTAACTGGTCAAAAGCAGTTTGTAAACGTTCTTCGACGATCTGCATGCCTGCTTCATCTGTCTTTTTAATATCCCCTAGTTCAACCGGTTCACCAAAACGAACTGTCACACGTTTTCTTTTAAATAAGTCTTTTAATGTTAATGGTCCTTGGTAAACACATGGCACAATTCTCACTTTTGCCATACGACTTATAACCACCGTGCCCCCTTTTAATTCTGATGAATGCCTAGTACCACTGGGAAACATCAACAAACTTAAATCCGTATTACGTAATAGTTTTACGGGGGTTTTTATTGTACTAGGACCTGGATTATCCCTTTTAACCGCAAATGCATTCGCATGCACTAAGATAAATCGTAGTATCGGATTTTTAAACAACTCTTCTTTAGCCATAAAAGCAAATTTTTTAGGGCCCGCAGCCACGGCTAAATAAAGCGGCTCCCACCAGGTTCTGTGTGGGGCAACCAAAATATAATTTTCATCTTGTGGCAACAAATTTTTATTTTGATAATGAGCGTTCCCATTGACCAAAAATAAAATTCCTTTGACAAGACCACGCATAAATATATAAAACATTAGCTCTTTCCTTCAATATGTTCTTTTTACTTCTAAAAATAGTATGCAAGAAAAAATTTCTTTTGACAAGTTTTTTATTTGAGACTCGTTTTAATTTTTAAGAAAAAAAGATATAATACATAATAGATCAAAAAAGGAGGCTGCTAAAACATGTGTTTAAAAGAAGATGAGCGTATCGACCAACTTTATGCGGATGGCATTAAAATTATTCAAAGTCCCAAAGTCTTTTCTTTTTCCTTAGACGCTGTGTTGTTAGCTAACTTCCCTAAAATCCCCAAAAAAGGAAGGATTGTTGACCTATGTGCTGGAAATGGCGCTGTAGGTTTATTTATCGCTAAAAAAACAAAAAGTAAAATCTATCAAATCGAGCTACAAGAAAAGCTAGCAGATATGGCGCAAAGAAGCGTTACACTTAATCATTTAGAAAAACAAATCGAGGTTTTTCCACTGGATTTAAAGGATAGCTTAAATCAAATCTCTAGCGATTCTTGTGATTTAGTCCTTTGCAATCCGCCTTATTTTAAAGGACTGCCTACAAATCGTAAAAATCCTAATCCTTATTATGCGATAGCACGTCATGAAACACATACCGATCTAGACGAAGTTTTATTCACTTCGTCCAAATTATTAAAAATGAATGGACACTTTGCCATGGTTCATCGCCCGGATCGTTTTTTAGAAATCATTGACTTAATGAAAAAAAATCGTTTAGCACCTAAACGTATCCAATTCGTCTACCCTAAACCTGGAAAAGATGCCAATATTTTACTGATCGAAGGAATAAAAGATGGAAAATTGGACGGTTTTAAAGTACTTCCGCCGATGTTTACATATGATTCTGCCGGCAACTATTCTTTAGAAACAAGCAGGTTACTTTATGGACAATAAAAAACAATATTTTTATGTACTACTTTGTAAAGACAATAGTTTTTATGGCGGTTATACAACAGACCTCACGCGACGTCTAAAAGAACACAAAGAAGGAACTGGTGCTAAATATACCCATCCCAAAAGCCGGCGCCCACTGGATATTATTCACGCTGAGATCTTTGATACAAGAAGCCAAGCAACACAGGCAGAAGCTTTTTTCAAGAGTCTAAGTCGCCTGGAAAAAGAGAATTATTTACGTTTGCATCAAGATAGAAATGTCTGGCACAAAACGCAGCACTAAGTTTGTTAAAAACAATTTTACGAGGATTCAAAAATAATAGACATTCAGGGTTCTAATAAAAATTAGAACCCTGACTTTATCAAATCTCCCATAACAATCCCAACAAAAGCAGCAACAATCCCCAAAATATAAGAGGCCCCAATATAACAAAAAAAGGTCTTATAATTTTTTATTCTTAGTAATTCTATACTTTCCACATTAAAAGTAGAAAAAGTCGTAAAAGAACCTATAAACCCAGTACCGATCGCTGAGACAAATATCTTCGGTAAAGCTGGCATTTGTAATAAAAAATAAGTAATAGAGGCTAGAAAAAAACATCCTAGTAAATTAACAGTTAATGTAGCCAGTGGAAATTGCGCCATATCGATCAAAATAGACAAAGCATATCTCGTCACAGCGCCAAGTGTGCCAAATATAGTAAGTAAAACATAATACATTTACAACTCTCCTAAAATATTATTTTCAAAAATTTTTTCATTTGTTCTCAAAATTTAAATCAAGATAATCCTTTACCCTAAAACACAAAAAAGCCTGTTATATTTAGACATTTATTTAATAATTACACTAAATAAATACTATTATATAACAGGCACCATCAACCGTTTTCGGTAATTATAGGGAGTACCATCCCTTTGTTTTAAATACTAGCACGATTATCGTTTAACTTCAACGTAAAGTCTCCTAAAGCATAACAATAGTAGCTAATCTTTCGACTTATCTGGTGCAACTCCCTTAATGATTATATCTGTCCACTCGGCTACATAAGGTTTCATTTTTTCGTACACATCAGAATTGGATAACCCTTCTATTAAAGCTTGGAAAAAAACGATCAGAAATTCATCAGAATACTTTAAATCGACTTTTCCTTCTTTTCGTCCTCGGTGAAATAGATCAAGCAACATATCTTGGTTTTCCTTGGCAAATTGATTCATCAAAAAAGAAAAATCGTCTTCCCCTTTTTCTGTAATATAGTTCATCATTTCTAGATAGAATCGTTGATTGATTTTATTTAAATAATGAATTTTATTTTGGCTTAATGTAATCAACGTCTCTTCAAAGGGTTTATCTTGATAAACAATTTCTCTAGCTTCTTTAACCATTTTTTCTATATAAACTTCAAACACCTTACGGATAAGGTTTTCTTTACTGTCAAAATATTTAAATATAGTACTTTTGCCAACATTAGCCTCTTTGGCAATTCTTTCCATCGTCATATTTTCTTTACTTTCACTGGTATTTAGCAAGCGGAAGGTCGTTTCCAAAATCTTTTTTTCTTTTTCTTCTCGACGTTTTTCAAAACCATCCAAAATAATACCTCCTCTCTTTATTAACTTATTCTCTTCTATATTATACATAAAAATAAAAACTATCAAGTCTATATTAAACTATACTTATTGATTTTATAAGGGAAATATATTATTATAAAACTATAAACGAATTAAAAGTTTTTAATTTAAGGGATTTTAGTTTTTATAAAACTTATATTTCTTTAATAGTCTATTTATTGCTTTATAGTATTAAAGGAAATATCATTTTAGTAAGGAGTTAAGGTATGATGGAAGAAATCATAAAGGTCAAAAATTTGCAAAAAAAGTTTGGTAAATTTGCAGCACTAAATAATGTTAGCTTTTCTGCAAAAGCAGGTGAAGTCATTGGTTTTATCGGTCCTAACGGCGCGGGAAAATCAACGACCATTCGTGTTTTATTAGGGATTATTAAGCGAAATGCCGGGCAAGCAGAAATTTTTGGTAAAGACGTTTGGAAAGACAGCCTTGCAATACACAAACGAATTTCTTATGTGCCTGGTGATGTTTCGCTTTGGGAAAATTTGACTGGCGGAGAAATTATTGACTTATTTATAAAATTACATGGTAGCGGAAACAAAGAAAAACGCGATGAATTAATCCAGCGCTTTGAATTAGATCCGAAGAAAAAAGCTAAGAATTATTCCAAGGGCAACCGCCAAAAAGTTGGATTAATCGCAGCATTGTCTGTTGATTCAGACTTATATATTTTTGACGAACCCACTTCTGGTCTCGATCCATTAATGGGAACGATTTTCCAAGAAGAAGTACAAAAAATTAAAGACGCCGGTAAAACAATTCTACTATCGTCTCATATTTTAAGTGAAGTCGAACACTTAGCCGATAAAATTGTCATTATTCGCCAAGGGGAGATTGTTGAATCAGGGTCTCTTGAAGAAATGCGACACTTAACTCGTCCAACGATTACCTTAGTGACTGAACAAGATGTATCACAGATAGCAAAAGTTAATGGTGTTCACAATTTTCAACAAAACGACAATCAAGCCGTATTTTCTGCTGAGAATAAATATTTAAATGATATCTTGTCTCAAGCAAGTAAACTAGGAGTTAAAAAATTTGAGTCAACGCCTCCTACACTTGAAGATTTATTTATGCGTCATTATAAAGGGTAATCGGTAAAGGAGGGAAATACGGTGAAGGAAAAATTTAATGCTACATTTACATTACTTCTTCAATATCTTAAAAGAGATTGGCAAAAAATCATTCTTTGGATTCTAGGCGTTGGCTTATTTTCTGCGGTTTTTGTTCCCGCTTTTGAAGAAATGGCTAAAGGACAAGGCCTACAAGGAATGTATGAAACATTGCAAAATCCTGCAATGATATCAATGGTAGGACCTACACCAGTTGGTTCAGCGCAAGATTATACTCTAGGAGCAATGTATGTTAACGAAATGTTGTTATTTTGCGCTTTATTTTCTATGATTATTACGATTTTGCATGTAATAAGCCATACTCGCAAAGAAGAGGATCTCGGACTCACTGAATTGCTACGTTCCTTTCAAGTCGGACGTCAAGCCAATTCCCTAGCAACCATTATAGAAATAATACTTATCAATGGGTTATTAATGCTATTTATTAGCGGTGTAATGCTTAGCTTTAATGTGGATTCCATTTCGGTTGAAGGAATTTTTATATTCGGCGCTTCCATCGCTATGGCTGGTATTTTAGGAGGTACTGTGGCACTAATAATGGCCCAACTATTACCCAATTCTTCAGGAGCAATTGGTACTTCTTTAGGTATTATAGGGCTCTTATATATTATTCGTGCAGGAACAGATGTTTCAAATGCTGATCTTTCTTTATTTAATCCACTAAGCTGGACTTATCTAACCTACCCTTTTACTGAAAATAATTGGTCTTTTATTATTTATTCAGCTCTTTTTAGTTTTCTTGCTGTTTTCATCGCTTTTATTCTTGAAGGAAAACGTGATATGGATCGAGGGTATCTCCCAGAAAAAGCAGGACGCACTCATGCTAAGAAATCTTTATTGTCCGTACATGGGTTATTCAGCAAAATAAATAAAGGTATGATTATCTCTTGGCTGATAGCCTTTGTTGTGATGGGTATTGCTTATGGTTCTATATACGGGGATATGAATAGTTTTATCGAAAGTAATCAATTAATACAACAAATGTTTACAGCTTCTAATACGACACTGGAAGAATCCTTTACCAGCACTATTATGCTAGTTATGATTTTTTTAGTTGCAATTTTACCTATCAGTATTGTAAATAAGTTATTTACAGTAGAAAAAAGACAGTATCTAAGTCAGCTTTTTTCGACTAAAGTATCACGCGCACAGTTTTATTGGACAACTATTATTTTAGCTGTTTTTTCAAGCCTTCTAGGGATTTTATTAGCATCCGGAGGACTCGGAAGTACTGCTATCATTTCAATGAACAATGATAGCACAATGGATCTAGCCGATTTTCTTGCTTCAGGCTTTAATTTTTTACCAGCTACTCTATTTTACACTGGCCTTGCTAGTTTACTCCTTGGCTGGGTTCCTAAATGGGGAAAAGCAGTCTATATTTATCTTGGATACTCCTTTGTATTAAGCTATTTTGGAAATATTGTTGATTTACCTGACTGGTTTTTTAACACCTCTGTTGAAAATTGGTTAGCTCATCTACCAACAGATAGCTTTAATCTTAACGCATTTCTTACCATTAGCTTTATTAGCCTTCTTCTAATGTTTTTAGGCTTTCTAGGATATAAGCGTCGAGACTTAGTTGCAGGAACATAAAGATAAAATAAATCGTCACTAGTACAAGGAGAATATTTTTCAGCTTTAATCGATAAAACAGCCACTGCAAGCAAGTTTTATAAAGTTTGCTTGTAATGGCTGTTTATTTTATAGCTGGTTAGGATTTTGTCGATCAAATTTTACATCTGGTCGTTTTTTATGTCCGTAGATTCTTGGCATAAGTTTTTGATCGATAAAGGGCGCACAGATATTCATAATAATAAGAGCAATGCCAAAGCCCCCAGGAAAGTCAAATATGATTCTTATTAAAGCAGTCAACACGCCACCACCGATTGCAAATACAGTTTTTCCTCCAGGGGTTAACGCACCTGAACTATAATCAGTAGCCATATAAGTTGCGCCGAAAAAAAGGGTCCCTGTTAAAGCATGTGTCATCATAAACTCTAAGTTAAAGCTAGCCCAAAAACACATGACTAATACTGTTGAGCCGACAAATAAAATAGGAACCTTAGGATGAATAATACGTCGAAAAATTAAATACAACATCCCGATAATAATCGCTAACTTTGAAGTTTCTCCAATATTACCGCCCAAATCAAGTCCTAAAAATAACTCTCTTAAATCAGCTACTTGATTAGAAACTCTTTGTGCTCCATGTCCAACAAATTCTAAAGGCGTAGAAGAAGAAACAGCATCCACTCCACCATAGGCTCCACCAAAGAAACCACTAGGTAAAACCCAGTCTGTAAAAAAAGGAGTAAAAAACACTTTCGCACATACACGTGCTGTTACAGCAGGATTCAAATAATTCCGTCCAATCCCACCGTTTCCTAATCCTAGATTCCATTGCTTAACAACGACAATAGCAAACACTGAAGTTATTATTATCACCCAAAGAGGTGCTGTAATAGGAAAACTTAATCCTATAAGGGCTCCAGTTACCAAAGCACTACGATCATGAATTGTTACTTTTCGATAGGTCACTTTTTGAAATAAAAATTCGGATAAAACTGCAGTAGCCATAGCAACAGCTAGTTGCACAAATACCCACCAACCAAAGAAATATACAGCAGCAATAATTGGCGGAATAAGTGCAAGCAATACTTCAGTCATTATACTCTCCACTGTACGTTTTGTACGAATATGCGGAGAGGGGCCCAACTGTAAATGATTTTCTACTTTTTTTCTATCGATAGAATTTTCCATACACTCATCCTTCCTGTTTTGCCTGAATCGCTGCTTTAGCTCCACGGATGTTATCTAGTAAGGGAATATTCGATGGACAAATAAATGAGCAATTGCCGCACTCTATACAATCCATTGCGCCTAATTTTTCTGCTTTTTCAATATCGCCTCGTTCAAAAGCTTCCGAAATTAAAATAGGCTGTAAACTCACAGGACAGACATGCAGACATTCAGCGCACATAATACAGTCCTTTGGTTCTTCAATTTGGGCTTGTTTAGGTGTCAATACAGATACTGCTGTCATTCCTTTACTAACAGGGACACTTAAATCGTTAATCGCCTTTCCCATCATTGGACCGCCAGATAAAATTTTACTTGGTATTGAAGAAAAACCTTCACAATCTTCGATCACTGATTCCACCGGTGTTCCGATTCTTACTTTTAAATTTTGTGGATTTTTTATAGGCGAGCCGGAAACAGAAATCACACGTTCAATCAAAGGTTCTCCCAGCTCACAAGCATGGTAGACTGCTCTGGCGCTGGAAACATTTAATAAGACGACATGTACATCTGCTGGTAATTCACCTGCTTGAATCTCACGCCCTGTTAAGCTCTTAATTAGATTTTTCTCTGAACCTTGAGGATACATTGCTTTTAATTCTTGCACAGCCACTTTTTCATTATCCGAACTTGCATCTTCCAACGCTTTTTTTACATCTTTTTTATTATCTTCTATTGCAAGATAAATATTTTTTAAATCGGGATATAGGCTTGAAACAATGTCGATACCTTTAATAACCTCATCAGTATATTCCAACATCACTCGATGATCAGAGGTAGAATAAGGTTCACACTCTGCACCATTTAAGATAACCGTGTCGATCTTTTTCTCTTCGGGAGGTGCTAATTTAACCGCTGCAGGAAAAGTAGCCCCACCCATACCAACGATGCCAGCCTTCCTGATAGTATCTATGATTTCCTTGTTTGTCATTTCACTTGAGTGACCCGGAGTAACGATGGGGCGAGCTTTTGTATACGTATAATCATTTTTTATAATAATACTTTCAATTTCATTGCCACCTGATTGTAAGCGCTTTTCAACCGCCGTAACAACGCCCGAAACCGATGAATAAACGTGTGCAGAAACAAAACCGCCCTCTTTTGCAATCATTTGCCCGACTTTCACTTGATCTCCAACTTCAACGACAGGTTCAGCAGGCGCTCCGATGTGCATAGACATAGGATAAACCATCATTTTGGGTACCGTAGCTTCTACAATTGGCTTTTTATCTGTAAACCCCTTTTGTTCATCAGGGTGAGCACCAGTTTCTTTATGCATAAACGAAAATTTCATAAATAGCCCCCTTTTTAACGATTAAAACTTCACTAACTATAGTAATTCAAAAGTAATCCCTTTCATTTTGTTTGTTTTACTAATCAATACTTATTTGATTTATCGCATACATTAAAATGTTAAAATGCTTATTTATATTAATTACAGTATACATGATACAAACTAAAATAAAAAGGCTTCTATGTGTAATGAAGAACACATAAAAACCTTTTTATTTCTATAATATCAACTTTATTTGCCAGCACGTTTCACATAGCTGCCTTCTTGTGTGTTAATTTCTAACATTTCGCCTTCTCCGACAAAATCTGGTACGTTTACGACTAAACCTGTTTCTAAAGTTGCTGGTTTACCTGAACCTGTGACAGTAGCGCCTTTAATCGAAGGTTGAGTTTCTGTTACTCGCAATTCAACCGTTGTAGGAAGTTGAATTCCAATAACCTCACTGCCATAAAATTGAATTTTTACTTCCATATTTTCAATCAAATACTTCATTTCATCTGCAATATTTTCGGTTGGAATTTCGTATTGTTCATAAGAAGTCATATCCATAAAATAAGCCATTTGATCCATTGCATATAAAAATTGCACCGTTCTTGTTTCAATTATTGCTTGATCAAACTTATCTTCCGGACGAAAAGTTGTATCATAAGTGGTGCCATTTCGCACGTCTCTTAACTTCATGCGCATCACTGTATTGCCTTTACCTGGTTTATGATGACTAGCTTCTAGCACTTTAATTAAAGAGCCATCTTTTTGAACAAAAGTCATCCCAGCTTTTAAATCACTTGCTGCAATCATTATTCATTCTCCTTTACTCCTAAGAATTATCCTTTACTATACTAACACAAATAATAAACAATAAGCTAGTTATAGACGAAGTTTACTCACGGTCCTTGTCTTTTTCATCGTCTTGCATTAATTTCTTATTATAAAAGTCTGATTTTTTCATCAGCTCATTTTGGAAAGAATCATAACCAAATTGTTCAATAAGTGTCAGCTGATCGGAAAAAAGATTAACACCTAAGCCTAACCTATCACCAGGTACTTCCACGCCTAAAGCCGATAATGTCGTAGGAAACATATCCACTGCACTAAATTCTCGATTTTTATTACGCACCTTTTGTTTATTGGTGTTTAAAAACAAATTGAATACAGAACGCTGATAATCTGGATCAACAGAATCAAAGAAATCACTATCCATAGTCAAGTGATCCCCTACTAAAACAACCGTTGTATCTTCATAAAAAGGCTGTTTTTTCATCCATTCTAGTAATTGTGCAATTTGTCTGTCTGAATCATGTATTACATTACTATATTGATCTCCAAATAAATCTGGCGTGTCCTCTGTTGCATAACCATCTTCAAAATGCGTATCCACCGTCAACATTGTTAAGTTAAAAGGAGCCTCTTCTTGGGAAAGTTCATTTAATGTTTCTTTGGCATAATCGACCAACTTACGGTCTTCATAACCCCACCATTCATAATAATCTTCCGGCAGACGACCTGTTTCTACAGCCCAATGATAATCACGGATATCATAGCCGCCATGTTGAGTAAAATATTTATCTCTACCCGCAAATTCAGCTTCAGAGCCCATCAATAGCGCTTGATTGTACCCTTGTTCATCCAGAATTTCTCCTAAAGCATATGCCCCTGGGAAATATTCCGCACTATTTTCTTCTGCACTTTCCGAACTATTTAAACTCGTTGAGGGGCGTAGCGGTAACCCTGAAGTCTGAGCTACCATAGAACTAGCCGTTTGATTTGCCCCTGGAATTTGTAACATCCCACCTAGCTTATTCGAATGAGAAAAATTGATTCCCTCATTCTGTGCTAAATCAGCAAAATTCGGTAATAGGTTATGTTCTTGAATGCCGCCCAGATCCTTAGAAAAATAGCTACTTTCCATAGATTCCAAGAAAATATAAACTAAATTTCGTTTTTTCTTAGGAAATTTCAAATCCACTTCTCGCGGATTCACATAATGTTCATCATAAATACTCGTATTTTCAAAATAAAATGCTCTGATATCAGCGTAACCTATCTCTTTTCCGCCTAAAAATATTCCAAAAATCAAACCAATCAAACCAAAAATAATCACTTTTTTTGTTTTAAAATGGGGCTGTCTTTGTAGATAAATGAAGCCAAATTTAAAAGAACATGTAGTTGCAAAATAAAGCAGTGTTGCTAGAGAAACTGTAATCAAAAGTGCTTCAAGTAACGGATCAATCATATAGTTAATAATTTGCCCGGGGTCACTTCCTCTTATAGGCTGTGACATGGTAAATAAAATCTGATCAAGACTTGTATTATCAATACCTTTCATCGCATACCGGCTACTGGAATAAGCAAGAAAACCCGCAAAAATAAGTAGGACCGCTAGAGCATAAATCAACCAATTTTTTCTTGAATAACTATACACTTTTTTTAAGTACCCTGATTGAAATAATTTCCAAAAAAGAAGCGTTAAACTAACTGTAATAAGAGCTGTCAACAAGCTGATCCAACCACTTTTTTCATCATTAAAACGCAATAAAAAGTAGGACTGCCAATTAGAAAGATCTATTTTTTGTTGATTATATAAAAATATTGTTATCCCTAAATATAAAAAACTTGTATAATAAAGTGTTAACCTACGGCCTAAACTTTTTTTAGGCGTCTGATGACAAATTAAAAATACAAGTATAAGAAATATGAAAAGCACGCATAATATCCCCTATCCATCTACCTCATATTTTGAATATTATAACATAATTTAGCTTACAAGGCATGAAAGAACAGTGAATCTTAAATGTAAATAAAGTTTAAGCCGTAAAAATTTTTCTTATTAAACTACTAACTCCGTCCTTACTGCATAAGTAAATCTAACAACGCTTGATTAGAAAAATTAAAGATATATTCAGAGACATCTACATCTTTTAAAGCATCTTTGATCGTTTCATATTTATAGGTGATCCCCTGTAGTATTGCTTCTAAACCTTCAATATCTTTTGTACCAAAAAAATCACCAAAAAATTGAATCGCTGATATTTTACCTTTTTCAGTCGATAAATGAACATCGACAATACCAACGTCTGCCATCCGTGTTCGTTGATTAAACTCAAAATTAGGTGCTTCACCATAAACCCAATCATCGTTGGCATAACGTTCATCTACTAATTTTTGGATTCCTTGACGATCTTCATCTGTTAACTCTAATTTCTTATCTGAAATTTCGTTTAATGAGTTCACTTGATAAATATGACAGATCAGTTCATCACGAAACGCTTCAATCGTAGAAGCTTGAAATTGCGGAGCTAAATAAGGTTTGACATTGGTTACGCTTTTAGGAACAGACTGTGTTGCTTTTGAAGCAATCTTCTCTTTGGAAACCGTTAATACTTTATCTAAAACCGTTAAATCAACATCATACATCAAAGTCCCATGCGAATAAGTTCTTCCTTTTTTAGTATACATTGCGTTACCAGAAAACTTCTTATCTCCCATGTACAGATCGTTACGTCCTCCAGATGTTGCTTCTTTGGCTCCCATACTACGTAAAGCTTCTAAAATTGGTGTCGTTACACCTCGGTAATCTCCAAAAGTCGTGTCCCCTTTTTTGGTCACAAAACTAAAACTAATATTTCCTAGATCGTCATAAACAGCACCACCACCCGAAACTCGACGCGTCAATACAATCTGATGTTGGCGTAAATAATTTAAATCGATTTCTTCATAAGCATTTTGATTACGTCCAATAATAATACATGGATTTTGTATATATAACAGTAACAAAGGTTCTGTTATATCTGCTGTATCCATTAAGTATTCTTCTGTTGCTAAATTACGTCGAATATCGTTACTTTCCATTACATGATATCGCATGATCATCCGCCTCTTCCTTTATACTTTTTAAAATTGTACCTCATTTTCTCCTTTGTCTTCGGTTTTAGCAAGTAAAGCGCTTAAAAATCTGTACTTATTTTATTATATTACTGTAATACAATAAAAGTAAATAGTCTAAACTACATCCCCCGATTTTTCCTCCATACAAAAAAAGAGGCAAAATCCATTTATTAACGGATTTTGTCTCCTTGCACTTCTTTTTTACCAATCATAATCATAATTAAAAAGAGAACTTCGATCAAAATAAAAAAGAAGAAAAAGCAGTGCATAAAATATTGTTCCGGTAGCACATTGATAATCGGATCCGTTACCGGATCAAACATCCAATCATCATTTGTAAAAAATATCTGGTGAAACATAATGAAAAATCGATCAAAACCAATGACTAGCAAAGATAAAAAAACGACTGGCGCTGCCATGCCCCATTGAAATGGACGAATTAAACGCCAAAAACGCTTCTTTTTTCGCAAGTGAAAAAAACAGAGGACACTAGGAATAAGGGTTACTAAAAAAACACCATAATCAAAGAGAAACAATTTTTTCACATCATAAAAGTGAGCTTTGCCACCTACAGACATTGTAAAGTCCGGTAGATTTAGCTCTGTCACCCAGGGACGATTTAAAAAAGCGATCAGTTGATCATAATTTTCCAATAATCTTTCCTTACTTAAATTCACAAAATCTAAAATATTTAAATAATCGATATCTATTACATAAATAAAACGTGCATTGATCGTCAAAGCCACCGCAAAACTTATAAGTGTCAAAAATAAAGAGCCAATACCTAAACGTTCAAGCCAAATTTGTGATTTTTTCATTGATCAAATTCCCACTCATCTAAATTATTTATCACGTAAGTTGGCGCAACTGCTAATGAGGACACCGCACTTTTTGGTGTAAAGCCGGAAAGAACTAATAATGTATCGATATCATTATTGATACCTGAACGTATATCTGTTTCATAGTTATCTCCTACCATAAGAACCTCATCTTTAGTCAGACCAATACGATTTAAAGCTTTTTCCATAATAACAGCTTCCGGCTTTCCCACATAAACTGCTTTTGTTTGCGTTGCTGTTTCTAGCAAGCTTATCAACGCCCCCGCTCCCGGAACTAAACCACGCTCTGTGGGCAAATTTTTATCAGAATTTGTGCCGATAAAGCGGGCGCCTTTTTGGATAGCTAAGGTAGCGATAGTAAATTTTTCATAGGTTACTTCTGAATCAAGACCAACGACAACATAATCAGGGTTTTCTTCCTCCCAAATAAAACCAGCCTCTAAAATCAAGTCAATAAGCCCAGCTTCACCAATCACATAAACCTTACGCCCTTTTGCGTCATCTCTCATATAATCAATAGTGGCTAAACTAGCTGTGTAAACAAGATCTTTTTCTACATGAATGTCAAATTCATTTGCTAAACGCTTTTGAACGGTAGCGGGACTTTTTGTTGTATTATTCGTTACAAAAAGAAAAGGGATCTTTCTTTCTTGTAGAGATTCAACAAAACGTTTGCCTGCTGGTATTGGCTCTGAACCTAAGTAGATCGTGCCGTCCAGATCGATTAAATATCCTTTGTATGCCATCTTCATTGGTCCTCTTTCTTTCGAATAACGAATTCTTTTGTTTCTTTTTGGGTAACCATTTTCGCATCAGAGCGTTTTTCTTTTGACTGTTTTTTCTTAATAACAGGTTTACTTGTCGTCTTTTTTTCTACTTTTGTTGTTTTTTCAGCTACATGCGCCTGCTTGCTTTTCTTGTTATGAGTTTTCTTATGTCGACGGTTGGACTTTGTCTTTGTATTAGGTCGATCAATGCATTCAATAACAAAATAAGCACAACCAAAATTACAATATTCATATAGATAATCTTCTAACATATTGATTTTTTGGTCTGGAGAAGATTTACGATTCTTCGTGTAAAAAAAACCTTTTAAACGCAACTGTTCATAGCCCCAGTCTCCTACAATATAATCATATTTTGCTAAGATATCCGTATATCTTTCTCCAAATTTACTCGCATCAAAACCTTCTTTATAGTTGGCCACTAACTTATAACGACGATTATCAATGATAAATTCTGATTCGCTTATTGGAAGGACTTCTTTGCCGCCTTTTTGTGGTTTTTCTTTTTCGTCATCTTCTACAATTTCTGATAAAACCGCTGTGACTTCTTCTGTTATATTCTCTTTTTCTTTGGTCATTTTTTCACCGCCTAAGCTATATTATACCTGGTTTTTTGATGAAAGTGGATATTTTTGCGCAAGATAATTGCCTAGTACTGTACGAATAAACTCGGGAAAAAGAAATTCCACCTCACCGGAAATTTCAATCGTAGGGAAAAAAGGAATAAACATAAAATGGTCCACTGTTGTGAAACTATAGGACTTTTCTGGATCAATGTCTTGATTCATCCACTTTACAGAATGATTCATGCTATCATATTGGATCCCTGAATAAACAATCTGACCAAACACTTTACCTCGAAATCCCATCCCCCGAATAGGAAAATTACGTAGAAAATGTCGATTTTTTTCCATTTCCAAAACCATCCGAATAAGATCAGAACCTTTTAAAGTAACGCGAATCATATGCATAGGATGTGGTAAAATTTTATGCAAATCATCTTGATTAATAATTCCAGCTGATAGATCATCTAAAAAAAGACCCGTGTTTAAAATAGCTACTTGCGTCTTTCCTCTTTTTTTCACCGCTTGTAAAGCCTCATCAGTTAAAGAATGCTCTTGATTTTCCACGCTCAGTTTATATGGGAGCCAGGCCACTTTCTTTTCTTGTAATAATTTCTTTCCTTCATTGTTATAATTGAAAATTTCCTCTTCGTCTTCAGGATAAGATATCATTTCCTCGGTTGCAAATGTATTTGCCCTTGATGTATCTATCTGATGATTTTCATTTAAGAAAAGACTCACCTCGCCAACATATTGGCCAAATCTACCAGCTGCCGCCAGTAAAGTGTTCCCCACTTTTTTTCCATTCACAAATAAGTGATGCGTATGAGAACCTATGATGACATCAATAGCTGGCAACTCTTTAGCGATCAATTGATCGTCATTAACACCTAAATGACTTAACAATACTAAAACATCAACTTTTTCCTGTAAAAATTGGACAATATTAGGCAAAATATCCGACCAATTACGTACATCCCAGCCATTTTGCGTATAAGTCAAAGAAAAGGGGGCAGTAGCTCCGATCAACCCCACTTTTGTACCCATTTTCGTTGTCATAATCTTAAATTCATTCGCCCAATCCGGCAGCTGCAATGTACTTTTGTCAAAAAGGTTATCTAAAATCACAGGAAAGGCCGCTTCGCTATATAAATCGTTTAATTCACTCTTCGCATTGCCTATTCCTTCATTATTGCCAATCGTAGCTGCATCATAATGCACCTGGTTCATCAAAGCAACATTTGCTTTTCCATTTGTTGCTTCTGTTAAAGGATGCCAACGATCACAAAAATCGCCTAAATCAACAGTAATCGCTGTTTCTTCTTTTCCTACTTTTTGACGTTCCTGTAAAAAGCGACGAATTTTCGGCCAATTCTCAAGGTGGGAATGTAAATCATTGGTGTGTAATATTCGTATTTTTTCCATGATCTCCCTCGTGTTCTAATTAGTGACATTTTAAATTAATCATCTGTTTTTTTAGATTATATAAAAAAACAGGCAGCAAAAATGCTCCTGGTTTTGTTTTGATAACTTCATTAAAAATCGGGAAAACAGGATTTGAACCTGCGACCCCTTACTCCCGAAGCAAGTGCTCTACCAAACTGAGCTATTTCCCGCAAAGTATTGATTCACAACTTTTTTAAACAAGCTGCTAACAAAAATTTGCACAGCAAAATCGATAGCACTAAATAACCTAGGACATTTCCTAGGTTTCTTTTTTATATTCGGCTGTGTGTCTTTTTAAATATTAATCAGACACATGGAAACCGCTGCTTAGTGCTGCTTCCTTCCAGATCTGACACCCTTCACAACGTTCCCATTGTCCTAGCCTTTCGGCACTAACATTATATCGTATTTCTCTTGATGTGACTAGTCCTTTTCTAACATTTCTTTCTTCTTTTGTTTTTTGGCGCGTATATCTTTGAAAAAATCTTTTAATAAAGATGCACAGGGATCCATTAAAACTCCTGATTCCACATAGCACCAATGATTAAAACGTGTATCCTCTAATAAATTAATTAAACTGCCACAAGCACCTGCTTTAGGATCAGAAGCACCAAAATAAACTTCTTCAATTCGTGACTGTAAAATAGCGCCTGCGCACATAGGACAAGGTTCTAAGGTCACAAATAACTGCGCATTTTCCAAGCGCCAACTATCGATGGTATTGCAAGCTTCTTCAATAGCAGTGACTTCCGCGTGACTTAATGCATTTTGACTTGTCTCACGTGTATTATGTCCACGTCCGATAATCTCATCATTTAAAACAACGATCGCACCGATGGGTACTTCAGCCAGAGCTAGAGCTTTGTATGCTTCTTTAATGGCTTCATTCATAAAAAAATGCTTTTTTTCTTGTGTTAGAAAAGATTCTTTCAACGGTTTTTCCCTCCAAGTTAAAAAAAAATCTGAGCAAATAATCCATTTACTCAGAAGTTTATAATTAACAATTATGTTCGATTAAATCGGCAATTTTATCTTTTACATTTTCAGTAGCATTTTTTACGTTGTCACCATACTCTGCAACCTTATCACGTTTGCTACTAACTTTTTGTGCTACCTTCATGAAGGACTCAATATCTTTGTCCTCTAAATTATCAACAAATTTTAATAAAGTTTCATTACCTCTAAATTTGTCTTCTACAAAACGCTCAGCCTTTTTACGATTTGCAATATGACGAACCTTAGTAATCACTTTATCTGATACAAATACTGTTGAAGCAATACCAGCCGCAGCTGTTATACTTAAACCTAATGCTAATTTAGTTGTTACTTTCATATTGTTCATCTCCTTTTTCATTATCCTACAATCCTATAATAACATGATAAAACAAATAAAAACACTCTAAAAAGGGAATTTTTCTAGCGTCTGCGGCCACCACCGAATAACAGAAACAGACGTAGTAATTGCAATAACACACTGACAGCAGCTGCAACATAGGTTAAAGCGGCAGCGGTTAAGACTTTTCGAGCCTGTGGAACTTCTTCATTTGTTAATAAACCGCCCTCTGATAAAATTTGCAAAGCTCTTCTTGAAGCATTAAATTCCACCGGCAAAGTGACTAGTTGGAAAATAAAAGCTAAAGAAAAGGCCAACAAGCCAATATTAATAATCATTTGTCCACTTGATCCACTAATCAAAATCCCTACAATTAATAAAGGAATGGATAAATTGGTGCCAAAATTGGCGATCGGAACAATAGCTGTTCTTAATCGTAAAGGAAAATATCCCTGTGCATCTTGGACAGCATGCCCGCACTCATGGGCGGCAACACCTATTGCTGCTACAGAAGTTGATTGCGCAGTTGCTTGTGACAAACTCAGTGTTTTATTCCCTGAATTATAGTTATCAGTCAAATTCCCCGAAATTTGCTGTACACCTACATCATCAATATTTTGATTGCGTAAAATGTAACGAGCGGCATCGGTACCAGTCACCTGATGCTTACTATTTACTGCATCATAACGTTCAAAGGTCCGATTAACATATGATGAAGCGATCATCGAAATAATCATGCCTATGATGACCAGAATAAAAGTTGGGTCAAAGAAAAATCCCATCGGAAACATTACTTATTCTCTCCTTGTTTTCTCATTTCTTTTTATTATACACTCAGGGATTGAATTTTTTATGAAGAAATACCTGTTATTTTTATTAAATCACAAGGTCCTCATCGCAAATGTAACCTTTAGTGACAATATTAGTATCTCCAATCAGATAAAAATGTTGATTATTTTCTTCTACTTCAAGGGTACCACCTAAAACATGAAGTGTAATGAAATCATCCTCTATCAATTGCTTTTTTTTCAATACATAAGCGGTAGAAACAGCACCCGTGCCACAGGCTAAGGTAAAATCTTCTACGCCTCTTTCAAAGGTACGTAAAATGACTTCATTATTTTCATCAAATGCATAAAAGTTTACATTAGCTCCCCTATCTAAGGAGTCCCAAGAACGTAATTTTTTAGCTAAAGGTTTAATATCTGCTAAGGGCGTTTCTTTTAACTTAGGATAATGGATAACCAGATGCGGCACGCCCGGATCGCCTAATTCAACATAGTCCAATAAAAAGTCTGTCTCAGGAAATGACAAATCAAAACTTTCGACAGAAGGTTCGTTAATTTGCACTCTATATTGTCGCTTATCCAAACGCCAGCAATCGACATTACCGGCTTTTGTCTCAATAGTCATCTGTTTTTTTGCAATACCTGTTTCATAAGCAAAGCGCGCAATACATCGTACACCATTGCCACACATTTCTGCTTCTGTACCATCCGCATTATAAAACTTCATCCGAAAATCAGCATTAGCTTGCGGAAAATCAAGTGCCATTAAAGCATCGCTACCTACTGAAAAACGCTGACGACATACTTGCTTGGTCAAAGATACCAGTTGTTCATCTGATAACCTTAGCTTCATATTATTTACAACAATAAAATCATTTGCAGCTCCCTGCATTTTATAAAAGGGAATTTCCATAAAATCACCTCATTTCAAAGAATCGGGTATGCGTTCATTCTGGATGATTTGCGCATACGTTTGTCGTTTTACAATTGTTTCAGCATGTCCTTTATTGACCAGAACCACAGCTGGTATTGCAAGCTTATTATAATTATTAGCCATAGCATATCCATAAGCACCTGTAGTAAATGTCGCAAAAATGTCTCCTGATGTAATCGTAGGCACCTCTATGTCTTCAATTAAAATATCCGTACTTTCACACGCTTTTCCTGAAATCGTGACTGTTTCTTCTGCTCTTTGAGATGCTTTATTGGCTAACATTCCTGTATAATTTGCTTGATATAAACCAGGACGGATATTATCTGTCATTCCTCCATCAATAGCAGCATATTTTCGGATATGAGGCAAGTTTTTAATATTGCCAATCGTATGCAGTGAGATCCCTGCTTCGGCTACAATACTACGACCAGGTTCTATAGCAATTCTCGGACGTTTCAGGTCATTTTTGTGACAAAAATCTTCTGTTAGCTTCATTAGCGGATCAAGAAAATAAGCATAGGATTGCCTTTTATCCTCCTGTGTATAACGTACGCCAAATCCACCGCCGTAGTTAAGTTCTCTTATTTCATAATCAAAAGTTTCTTTAATCATTAAAACCAATTGTAAAGCAACTTCGGCAGCTTTTAAATGGGTGGAATTATCAAAAAGCTGACTGCCTATATGAAAATGAATACCATAAAAATTAATTTCAGGGCTTTTGATAGCTTGTTGTAAAACCGGCAACAGTAAATCTTTATCTAAAGGCAAACCAAATTTTGAATCCTTTTGACCAGTGGAAATAAACTGATGAGTCTTTACATCCACTTCCGGTGTAATTCGAAATAAAACATTCGCTTTTTTTTCTTTCTTACGACAAATGTCAATAATATGATCTAATTCTTGACTACCATCAACAATAATACGACCCACTTCATAGTCAATCGCCTGCTCTAATTCTTCGTCAGATTTATTATTGCCATTAAATTCTATACGATCAGCGGGAAAATCAGCACAAATTGCTGTGTATAATTCACCGCCACTAACCACATCAATGCCTAAGCCTTCTTTTTCGATAATTTTCAACATCGCTAAATGATTAAAAGCTTTTGATGCATAAGCGACATGGACGTTATCGTATTTTTTTATAAATTGTTCCTGTAAAGCGCGACATTCATTTTCAATCGCTGTTTGTGAGATAACATATAAAGGGGTACCGAATTTTTTTGCTAGCTCAACAGTGTCACAACCATCCCAATACAAGTGGTTATTTTTAATTTCTTTAATCATCTGCCGCCTCCTTAACATTTAATTTTTCGATCAATTGTAGGTAACAATGAATAGCACGTAATAAATTCTTCTCTTCAAATTGCATTTTTTCACTGTGTAGAGGATAAACATAACCCTTATCCTCATTACGAGTCCCTACAAAAAAGAAGAGGCCAGGGACAACTTGCTGATACATTGAAAAATCTTCTGCCAACATATAAGGCTGACATTCAAAATAATCGTCTCCAGCTATTTTTTCCAAAACTTTTACCATCTCAGGATCATTGTCGACTACCCGATACATATGATTAAAATAAACTTCTGCATGACAGCCATAACCTTGGGCGATAAATTCAGCAGTTTCTTTTATGCGTTGTGTCATTATATCATAAGCTTCATCACTAAAGGCACGCATTGTCCCTTCTATTCTTACCTGTCCAGCAATGATATTCATCGCTTGTCCGCCAGTAATTTCACCAAAAGTTAATACCCCCGTATCTAGCGGACTGATATTGCGCGAAATAATGCTATGCAGCCCTTGGATAACCGCTGAAGCAGCTAGTATCGCGTCATGACCTTGTTGGGGCTGAGCGCCGTGTGCACTTTTACCATTAACTTTAATCGTTACTTCTCCATTTCTTGCCATCATTGCATGAGGACGACAAGCAATCGTACCTTCTGGAAATTCGGGAAAAAGATGAATACCTATGATTTGGTCAATCCCAAATTTTTCAATCAATCCTTCATTGAGAAGTAGTTGAGCACCTCCTGGCCCTTCTTCAGCCGGTTGAAAAACTAAGACAATCGTTCCTTGAATTATTTCTGGATGTTGACTTAAATACTGAGCAAAACCTAGCATAGCCGCCACATGACCGTCATGTCCGCAAGCATGCATTTTTCCTTCTATCCTTGAAGCAAAAGAAACACCAGTTTCTTCAGTTACTGGTAAAGCATCGATATCCGAACGAAAAGCTAAAGTTTTTCCCGGCTTTTCTCCATGAAAAACCGCAACTGTCGCTGTTGTCAGCATAGTATAAATGTCCTTAATGCCAAATGACTGTAATGTTTCTCGAATGAATTCTGCTGTTTGCTTTTCTTCTAAACCTAACTCAGGAATTTGATGAAGATGACGGCGATAGCTTGTTACATCATCTAATAAATTTTGAATATCTTCTTTTATCTGCATAAAAAACCACTTTCTATTAAAAGTTGTTATCGTTTCACTGAAATCATTGAATTTTGTCCTTATTATATTATATAATTTCAATTAATCAATAGTGAAAAAGTTTAAACAATTTTGAATTTTCATTTATTGAATTACTTGAAGGGAAGTGACGTCATTGTCAGTATTTACAGGTTCCGGTGTTGCATTAGTCACGCCTATGAAAAAAGACGGCTCGGTTGATTATCAAAAATTAGATGAGCTAGTCGAATGGCAAGTCAACGAGGGAATTAATGCCATTGTCGCTTGTGGAACAACAGGTGAAGCATCTACATTAGACGATGAAGAACATATCTCAGTCATTGAGGCTGTTGTTAACAAGGTTAATAAAAGAGTTCCTGTTGTCGCTGGAACAGGTTCAAATAACACACAACATGGAATTCACTTGGCAAAAGAAGCAGAACGTGTAGGAGCTGATGCACTACTAGTCGTGACTCCTTATTACAATAAAGCAACGAAAAAAAGTATTATCGCTCATTACAAAGCAATTTGTGACACTATTGAACTACCTGTTATTTTATATTCCGTGGCTTCTCGTACTGGAATGAATTTAGACTACAAAACAGTAAAAGAATTAAAACAAATTCCAAATATTGTAGGAATTAAAGAAGCCAGTGCGGATATTGCCCAAATTGTTGAAATAGCACAATTAGTGGATGAAAATTTTGCACTTTATTCCGGAAATGATGATCAAGTATTACCGCTTTTAGCAGTAGGAGGATCAGGAGTAATTTCCACTATTTCCAACATATTGCCTAAAGAAACGGCTACAATGGTTCGTAATTTCTTAGATGGTAATATTGCACAAGCTCGTGCTACCCAATTAAAGCAACTTCCTTTAATTCAAGCTGTTTTTTCAGAAGTCAATCCTGTGCCAATTAAAGCAGCAGTTTCTCTTTTAGGAAAAAGCGAATTAAGTTATCGTTTGCCTTTAGCTGAACCTGAAGAAGAAACCTTAGCTAATTTAAAAACGCAAATGACAAAATATGGTCTTTTATAAGGGGGATACTTAATGCTTAATATTATTTTAAATGGTTGCTTTGGCCGTATGGGACAAGAGCTACAAAACGAAATAAAAAAGCGTGAAGATTTAAGTGTTGTTGCAGGAATCGATAGAGATCAACAAGAAGTAGATTTCCCAGTTTACCAAACACTGGCAGACGTTACGGAGACAGCGGATTTTGTCATCGACTTTTCTCATGAAAGTAGCGTCCCTGAACTGATTGAACAATGTGTACAAAAAAAACTTCCTGTTGTTATAGCAACGACCGGTCTTTCAGAAAATACCAAACAGAAAATGGAAGAAGCAAGTCACACCATACCAATTTTTTATTCTGCAAATATGTCCTTAGGGATCAATGTATTAATTGAAGCTTTGCAGAAAATAACGCCAGCTTTAGAAGATGATTTCAATATTGAAATTGTCGAAAAGCATCATAACCAAAAAAAGGATGCCCCTAGCGGAACAGCTTTATTGCTTGCTGACAGCATCAACGATGCTTCTCAAACTAAAAAGGACTATGTATTCGGACGAAGTGGCAAAGAAAATGCTAATCCTATAGATGAAATGGGGATTCACGCAGTACGGGGAGGCACGATTCCAGGAGAACATACTGTCATATATGCCGGAAATGACGAAGTGATCGAATTTAAACATACTGCTTTGTCTCGCCGTATTTTTGCTAATGGCGCATTAAAAGCTGGTCTATTTTTGCAAGACCAAGATCCAGGAATGTATTCTATGAGTGACTTATTAAAATAAAGAGGTGATGAAATGTCAGAATTACGTTTTACAGATGCTTATGAAATTGCAAACTTTATTAAAGAAGCTGAAAAAGAAACACCCGTTAAAGCCTATATCAATGGCAACATTTCACAAATGTCTGCCGGTAACGTTAAAACTTTTGGCAACCTTGTGATCGGTGACGCTGCTGATATTCAACAATTTTTATCTGATAATAAAGAATTAATCAACGATTACTATCTTGAAAACGATCGTAGAAAATCGGCTGTACCCATGCTGGATTTTACTACTGTTGACGCGCGGATTGAACCTGGCGCAATGATACGCGACCAAGTAATCATCGAAAAAAACGCAGTGGTAATGATGGGGGCAATCATTAACATTGGTTCAGTTGTCGGTGAAGAAACTATGATCGACATGGGGGCTGTTTTAGGCGCACGAGCAACTGTTGGTAAACGTGCGCATGTTGGTGCAGGTGCTGTTTTAGCAGGCGTACTTGAGCCACCTTCTGCTGATCCTGTTGTGATTGAAGACAATGTCGTCATTGGCGCAAATGCTGTTGTGTTAGAAGGAGTGCGCGTAGGCCAAGATGCTATTGTAGCTGCAGGCTCAGTCGTAACCAAAGATGTAAAGCCGGGAAGTGTTGTAGGTGGCACACCAGCAAAAGTTTTGAAGACAAAAGATGACCAAACAAGTTCAAAAACACAACTTTTAGACGAATTACGTAAATAAAAAAAGACGGAAAAGCTTTCTAAACATAAGCTTTTCCGTCTTTTTTGTTATGCATTTGTTCTTTTTTGTCTAAGATGCAGAAAAAGCACGGCTAAAGCACCCATAAAAAGCGAAAACAACGGCGTAGAGAAAAATGTCAACACAGCTAGAAAACCGGCAGCAACTTTCGTCTTGGTATCCATTTTGTCTAAAGATTCCCTCCTGAAAATATTTAAGGACTCCTTGCCCCTTTTTACGACTTTATTGTAACGAGTTTTCTCCTCTTATACTAAATTAATGCTTAATTCTTATGAAATTATAATTTTAGCAAGCCTTTCCTAAGATAGATTTAACAATCCACAAAAAAAGAGCGATTGATAGATGATTTTACTCATTTATCAATCGTTCTTTTAAATTAGAAATCACTAAAATAAATTTACAATACTTAAATTAGCGTTTATATTGATGAACATCCAATCCATGTTCTTGCAAGAAATGACTGAATGGTTGTAATTCTTCAGCTTCATAGCGTGATTTGAACTCATCTACTTCATTTTTTGAGAAGAAATAAGGATCTAGTTTCAATTCTTCTACTGGAAGAGGACGTTCTTCAGTAATTTTAGCATCAATTAGCACAACTCGGCCTGCCTCTTCATCTGCTTTTGCTTTTGCAAAGACATCTTCTAATTGTGAGATTTCAGTAACTGTATAGCCTACTGCTCCTTGCGCTTTAGCAATTGCAGCAAAGTCTACGTCTGTAATATCAACACCGTAATAGTTATCATTTGTATCTTCTTGCTCGTCACGAATAAAACCAAAACGTTCATTGGTAAATATTACATGAATAGAAGCTAAATGATATTTTACAGCTGTTACAACATCTTGCATAGCCATAGCAAAGCCACCATCACCAGATAAGTTCCAAACTTGGCGTTCAGGTTGACCTAATTTAGCTGCTAGAGCACCTGGCAAACCGTTACCCATTGTGGCAAATACTTCAGAAGTACGCCATAAGTTTTTCGGTGTCATGTGTAGGTGACGAATTGAAGTTTGCGTCGTATTACCTACATCTATTGAGTAAGCAGCATTTTCTTTTGATATATCGTTGATAGCTTTAAATACTTGATAAAGTTGTAGTGGACCGGAAGTTTTGTTTTCTAGTTTTTGCATATAAGCTTTCCAGTTTGCAGCATTATCAATATTTGCTTGATACCAGCCGTTATCTTCTTTTTCTTCAATTTTATCAGTAATTGCACGAATAGCAGTGCCACCGTCACCAAGAATAGCAACATCAGCAAAATGACGTTTTCCTAGTTTTTGTTGATCAATATCGATTTGGATAAATTTATCAACATGATCAAATTTACCTGTTATTTCTGCAAATGGGAAGTTACTACCTGCAAATAAAACGGCATCTGCTTCTTCAAATGCTTCGTTCGCCGGTTTCCAACCTACACGGTGAGCAGAACCTAATAACGCATCAAATTCATAATCGTAATCGTCAAAGTTAATTCCTGTAATTGCTACAGGTGCTTTAATTTTACGGCTTAATGCGATAACATCATCTGAATGACCACGAGTTCCTTTACCAGCATAAATCACTGGGCGTTTAGCATTAGATAAAGCTTCTACCGCAGCATCAATATCTGCTTCATTTAATCCAAGTTCAGGATAGTCGCGATAATCTTCAGCAGATGAATACCGGCTGCTTGCGTCTAATTGTTCCCAACCAAAATCAACTGGAACTTCTACTGCAGCTACACCATTATTCGCAATTGCTGCACGAATAGCTTCGTCAAGTACTTTAGGCAATTGTTCAGGGTAAGCCACACGGCGGTTATATACTGCTACGTCATTGAATAATGGATTTTGGTTCATTTCTTGGAAAGCATCCATATTAGCTTCTCTAAGTGCACGTTGTCCCAAGATAGCTAATACTGGAACGTGGTCAAATTTGGCATCATACAAGCCATTGTATAAATGAGTTGCGCCAGGTCCAGCAGAACCAAGACAAACACCTAATTTGTTGTTAAATTTAGCATACATCGCTGCCCCTTGTGCTCCTGTTTCTTCATGGCGAACTTGAATAAAGTTAATATTTTCTTGTTCTTTTTCAAAAGCGTCCATCAAAGAATTCAATGAGCCAGCTGGGATGCCAAAAACGTCTTGAACGTCCCACTCTTCTAGTACTTTGAGTCCTGCAACCCATCCATCTATTTTTTGATCAGTCATAATACTTGTAAATCTCCTTTCAATTATCGTAACTCCATTGTCTATAATAATATGTACAAAACGATAATGCAAAGAAATTCCAAAATTTCAAGTTTAAGTTAGCCACTTAGTAAAACTAAATTTCATGCGATATTTGACGGTTACTATCTGTGTAGTGAGGGCTTGATAATGAGCTGAGACATGATAGTCTTTTGACAAGCTGGC
>NZ_BSUG01000004.1:0-139747 GCF_030161475.1 Tetragenococcus halophilus subsp. flandriensis
CGTCAAGTTGTGTGGTGATGATGGCAAGAAGGAGACACCTGTTCCCATGCCGAACACAGTCGTTAAGCTTCTTAGCGCCAATTGTAGTGAGGGGCTTCCCCTTGTGAGAGTAGGACATCGCCACGCGATATGAAGGATTCCAATATCTGGAATCCTTTTTTTGTAGCAAAAATGAAAAAAGCGTAATATTAGACAAATTGATTTAAACAAGAGAAAATGTATTTAAAGAGGGTGAGTAAATGGTTAAACAAACAAAAAATAATTTAAAAGAGCAACTTTCTTCTACTGCCTATGCAGTGACACAAGAGAATGCGACAGAACGACCTTTTTCAGGAGAATATGACGATTTTTATGAAAAAGGAATTTATGTTGACGTAGTAAGTGGAGAACCACTTTTTGCTTCATCAAAAAAATATGACGCAGGGTGTGGCTGGCCGTCCTTTTCTCAACCCATACCTGGCTCAAGCATACAGGAAAAGGCAGACTTTACTTTAGCCCAACCACGAACCGAAGTAAGAAGCCAGCAAGCTGATTCACATTTAGGCCATGTTTTTAATGATGGTCCCAAAGAAGATGGTGGCTTGCGTTATTGTATTAATTCAGCCGCTTTATCATTCATTCCTCTAGCTGAAATGAAAGATAAAGGTTACGAGGGTTACGTCAAATACGTAGAATAAAAATATCATTATAATCGCTCCAATTTGGAGCGATTTTTTTATTTTATATGGTTTTGTGTTATAATAAGGGAACATACGTGCAGAAAGGAAAAACTATGTACGAATATATTATCGGTAAATTAACAGAGATCCACCCAGCGTATATTGTTCTAGAAAATAACGGCGTTGGTTATCAAATTGCTGCAGGAAATCCTTATCAATATAGCAGTCAAGTTAATCAACAAGTGAAAATTTTTGTACATCAAGTCATTCGTGAAGATGCGCATACATTGTATGGTTTTAATACTCTTGAAGAAAAAAATCTATTTTTACGATTAATCAGTGTTTCTGGAATTGGACCTAAAAGTGGTCTAGCGATTATGGCAAATGAAGATCATGAAGGTTTGATTACGGCAATAGAATCTTCTAATATCAATTTTTTAACTAAGTTTCCTGGTGTGGGTAAAAAAACTGCACAACAATTAATTTTGGATTTGCAAGGAAAGCTTGGCGAGGCACCAGCAACAAACCAAAATACAGGCCAATCTTCTTTAGAAAATCCCGCTTTAGAAGAAGCTATGGAAGCTTTACAAGCCTTAGGTTATACTGAAAAGGAAGTTAAAAAGAGTTATAAGGTGTTAAAAGAAGAAGAGGCAATGACGACAGACGAATATTTGAGAAAAGCCTTGAAGATAATGATGAAAAAGTAATTAGCGTTTATTTGAATGAAAGGAGGGTCTTGTATGGCAGAACGGATGGGATCACCAAACAAAAGTCAGGAAGAAGAACTTTATGAAAAATCATTACGTCCCCAGTTATTAGCACAATATATTGGGCAAGATAAGGTAAAAGAAGAGTTAAAGATCTATATTCAAGCGGCTAAAAATAGAGAAGAAGCGCTTGATCATGTCCTGTTATATGGCCCACCTGGTTTAGGAAAAACAACGATGGCAATGGTGATCGCCAATGAAATGCAAGTACATATACGAACAACAAGTGGCCCGTCTATTGAAAAACCAGGAGATCTGATTGCTACCTTGAATGAGTTAGAACCTGGTGACGTATTATTTATAGATGAAATTCACCGGCTACCAAGAGTTGCTGAGGAAATGTTGTACTCTGCCATGGAAGATTTCTATGTTGATATCATGGTTGGTCAAGGCACAACAAGTCATCCGGTGCATTTTCCTTTACCACCTTTTACTTTAATTGGTGCTACAACTAGAGCGGGTATGCTCTCAGCGCCTTTAAGAGATCGCTTTGGAATTATTTCTCATATGGAGTATTATGAGGAAAAAGACTTGAAAGAAATTGTTTTACGTTCGTCCTCTGTTTTTCAAACAGAAATTGTTCATGAAGGGGCTGTAGAAATTGCCCGTCGCTCTCGTGGTACCCCCCGCGTTGCTAACCGTTTATTAAAAAGAATTCGTGATTTTGCGCAAGTGCAAGCTGATGGCGTGATTGATCAAAAGATAGCGGATAAAGCTTTATCCTTGTTACAGGTGGACAATGAAGGACTGGATTATATTGATCAAAAGTTAATCAAGACGATGATTGAATTATATGAAGGTGGGCCGGTTGGTTTAAATACATTATCGGTAAACATTGGCGAAGAACGTGAAACTGTAGAAGATATGTATGAGCCATTTTTAATCCAAAAAGGTTTTTTAAAACGTACACCGCGAGGAAGAGTTGCTACCGCTCGTTCTTATGAACATTTCCAATATCCTTATCAAGATAAATTTGTATAAGAGATAAAATAAAGGAGAAATTTATGCAAAAAGTTTTATTTGTCTGTTTAGGAAATATTTGTCGATCGCCTATGGCAGAGGGGTTAATGAAAGAATACAGCCAAACAAGAGGATACATACTACCCATTGATTCTGCAGGGACTAGCAGTTGGGAGCAAGGGAATTTACCTCATCCCGGAACTCAAGCGATTTTAAAACGTGAAGGTATCGATTTTTCTTCAATGCGTTCACGTCCGATAACGGATGAAGATTATTATGTATTTGATTGGATCATTGGGATGGATAATCAGAATGTAGCTGATTTAATTGCTCGGGCACCACAAGGAACAGCGGACAAGGTTCATTTATATATGGAAGTTGTTAACGGGAAACAAAAGCAAGAAATTCCAGATCCATGGTACTCGGGTCAATTTGAAAAAACATATCAAATGTTAATGGAAGGTATGAAGCCATGGTTAAATCGGTTTAAAGAAGGTTCTTAAGGACAAGAAAGGAAGATAGGTTATGGAAAAAAAGCCTAAAGTTTTAAATAAACTGGGAAAATTTATCCAACTATATTCTGCCACATTATTAGATACTTTTTTAAGTGATGACCATGATAAACGTGTAGAAAAAGAAAAGCTAGCTTATATCCAGTTAAAATTACAGGAAGCTAAGGTACAAAATAGTTTATTAGTACTACAATTAAAGACGGAAAAAGTTGATAAATTTGAAGTGCTGGTCGGATGGGTCGTGGGGAAAACGATAAATAAAGATCAAATTGCAATAAAGTTAAGAAATAATACGCAATTAACTCGTATGATCTCATTGGATAGGATTGATAAAATCAGTATTTTAACGCCGACAGGAGAGAACGTAAAATTTGCAAGATAAACAGATGATTATCTAATTTATATTTTTTAATAATGTTTTATCATAAAATCTTCACAACTATCCTATATACTATAATCATAGTTGAAGATAAACTTAAACAACTTTTTCACTTTTCATTTAACTCCGATCCCGTTGGTTAGTAGCCAACGGGTATTTTTTTGCTGTGAATCACAGCGATTCAGCGACTAAAAGGAGCTGTGAGCCGATCCTTCAAGGACTTAGCGACTTGTCGCTTAGACCTTGTTGAGATCGAAGCGCAAGCGAAGTGATGAACAGTACTAGGGCGAGCGGAAGCGAGGCGTAGTAACCGTACTCTCTAAAATACCCCACCAAAAAATTGATGGGGAAAATAGATCACTTGTTAAGTCAAGCATGTTTATTTTTATTTATTGCATACCAGATTAGACTGACAATAAAACCAATTAATGCTGGTAAAACCCAACCCATACCGATTGCAAATAAGGGGAAATATTGTTCGCCCAACTGGATAAGTGTTTGCGCAAATCCTGTTTGACTTACAACGGCTGGTGCAGCATTTAAACCATCAATAATAGAAGCCACTAAGGTAAATAAAGTAGTAATTTGATAAACACGAGGGTCGTTATTAAATAGTCGGCCGATAATGGCTAGGATAATCAATGTCATTGCTAGAGGATATAAAAACATCAAGACAGGCGTAGCTAGTTCTATGATTTTTGTTAAACCAACATTAGCAAATAAACAAGCCATTGCACTAACTAATATCGTAAAAAACATATATTTTCCTTTAGGGAATAGCTCTGAAAAGGTTTCGGAAAATGAGGTGATCAAACCGATCCCTGTTTTTAAACAAGCGACAATAACGATCAAAGCTAAGATAATGCTACCGTAAGTACCTAAGTAATGTTGCGAAAGTTGTGCTAAAGCAACACCACCATTTTCACTAACAGAAAATCCTCCTAGACTCATCGTTCCCATGTAGGACAAAAGACTGTAAATAATGCCCATTAATATGATACTGATAGTTCCAGATTTTATCGTATCTACTGCAACTGTCGAGGGGTCTTTGATACCACGGTTTTTTATTGCTTCTATAATTAAAATCCCGAAAGCTAATGAAGCTAATGCGTCTAGGGTATTATAGCCTTCGATAAAACCACCTGAAAAAGCGCCGCTCTGATAACTAGCTTGTACAGGAGCATTAGCAACGTCTCCTAGAGGATTGGCAAATGCTAGTATGAGTAAAATTGCAAGTAAGACTAGAAAGACTGGATTTAAAAACTTACCGACATAATCTAAGATTTTTGAAGGCTTTCTGGAAAACCACCAAGCTGTTACGAAAAACAAAATACTAAAAACCGCTAATACTAGACTTTGTTGGTCATTTGGGATATGAGGTGCAATCCCAATTTCATAAGAAGTCGTAGCTAAACGAGGTAGCGCAAAGAAAGGACCAATGACCAAATAAAGCAAAATAGTAAAGATATAAGCGTAAGGCTTATTGACTCTTGAAGATAATTCAAATACACCACTACTTTGCGAAAGCCCCATTGCGATAACCCCTAAAAAAGGAAGTCCAACACCTGTAACCAAAAGACCAAAGTTAGCAGCAGTGACATTTGCGCCTGCTTCTTGGCCCAAATGAACGGGAAAAATCAAATTTCCTGCGCCAAAAAACAAACCGAAAAGCATGGAACCAATGGTTAAGTAATCTCTAAATAATAGCTTTTTTTCCACATAAACCAACTTCTTTCACGTTTTATAAATAACAAGTTAACAAAATCAAGAAGAAATAGCAATTAGAAAAGAAGAAATTTTTTTTATTTTCTAAATTATTTGCTTACAAAAAAGAATTGGAACATTAGTATCTTGCGCAATATTGCAGATTTTTGTCCCAATTCTTTTTTGTTATTTATGAACGAATTCGTTTTAAGAATTCTTGTGTTCGTGCTTCTTTTGGATGGTCAAATAATTCTTCTGGTGCGCCTTCTTCGGCGATGACCCCTTGATCCATAAAAATTACTCGATCGGAAACATCTCTTGCAAAACTCATTTCGTGGGTAACGATAACCATTGTTAGTCCAGTTTCTGCCAGATCCTGAATAGTTTTTAACACTTCGCCGATCATTTCTGGATCAAGCGCTGAGGTTGGTTCATCAAAAAGTAAAACATCTGGATTCATAGAAAGCGAACGAGCAATCGCTACGCGCTGCATTTGTCCGCCTGATAGTTGCGCTGGTTTAGCGGCAACGAATTGATCCATCCCTACATTTTTAAGGTTTTGTAACGCAATTTTTTTGGCCTCTTCTGGTTTTCTTTTTAAAACGGTTGTTTGCCCGGTCATACAATTTTCTAATACATCCATATTGGCAAACAAGTTAAATGATTGAAAGACCATGCCTAGATGTGTACGATATTCAGGCAATTTATAACCCTTTTGTAGGACATTTTCTCCTTTATAAAGGATCTGTCCGTCTGTCGGTTTTTCCAATAAATTAATACAACGTAATAAGGTAGATTTTCCAGAACCGGAAGAGCCAATAATGGTTAAAACTTGTCCTTTATTTACAGTAGTTGAAATATCTTTTAAAACTTCATTGGCGCCAAAATTCTTTTTTAAATGTTTAAGTTCAATAATCGCTGACATGTGTGACCTCCTATTCGTGACCTGTGGTGCTTTCTTCTACTTTTGTATAGGAATTAGGACTATCCATTTTCTTTTCCATCAGACGTAATAACCCGGTAGCTGCCAGGGTCATAACTAAGTAAATTGCGCCTACGATGGTAAAGGTTTGGAAAAACAATAAGTTTGTTCCAGCGGCAGCCGAACCTTGGAAGAAAAGATCGCCTACACTAATAACACTTAGTACGGCTGTATCTTTGATATTAATGACAGATTCATTACCGATTGCTGGTAAAATATTTCGAATCGCTTGTGGCAAAATGACTTTGCGCATGGTTTGTCCATGGGTCATGCCAATCGCTTGAGCAGCCTCGAATTGTCCATCATCGACGGCAAAAATCCCACCACGTACAATTTCAGACATATAAGCACCCGTATTAACAGATACGATCAGTAAAGCCGCTACTGTTCGGTTCATATCGATTGAAAATAGTAGAGCGACCCCATAAAAGATAACCATGGCTTGTACCATCATAGGTGTACCACGAAAGATTTCTATATAGATACGTAAGATAGCATTAGCAATTTTTTGCAATACTGCTAAAAGAGGACTTTCCGAATCTGGTAAAGACCGAAAAATACCTATTAATAAGCCGATTATTGTTCCGGCAATTGTGGAAAAAACAGCGATGAGCAGTGTCATACCAGCGCCCTTTAAGAAAAGCGTACCGTATTGTGAAATAATATCGCCAAATGTTGCAAACAATCCACCACTAGATTCTTCCTCATCATCACTATCACTTGAAGATGAAGGTTGGTCTTCTACTGCCTGATCCATGATTTGGGTTCTCTCATCCTGAGAAATCCCACTTAAAATGTCGTTTACAGTGGACACATCAGGGTCACCTTTACGCATACCAACAGCTACCTGAACATCTTCAGGCGCGGTTTCAAAGCCTTCTCCTTCATCAAAATCGATCATAGTCAAATCGTCATTTACATTGGTTGCAGTAATCCCTTCAGGGCGTTCACTTACATAGCCGTCAATAATTCCAGAAGACAAAGCGACTCGCATGGCAGAAAAATCATCTTGTGCTTGTTGTTTATCTACACCGGGAATTTGATCAATAACAGAATAATGAAAGGTATTTAATTGGGCTGTGATTTTGGCGCCGCTTAAATCATCAAGTGATTTTGCGTCCGCATACTCACTATCTTTACGAGTTACAGTAACCAAATCTGATTCATAATATGGATCAGTAAAGTCAATTTCTTCGCGTCTTTCTTCGGTAGGTGACATACCGGCTACAATGCCATCAATTTTTCCAGATTTTAAAGCGGGAACTAAACCATCCCATTCGACTGGTACAACGACTAATTCTTTATCCATTCCTTCAGCGATTTTTTTAGCCATTTGGACATCATAGCCACCGGCGTAAGAACTCGAATCGCCACTTTTAGGCACAGCCTCATTTTCATCACTGGTTTGCGTCCAATTAAAAGGCGCATAGGATGTTTCCATTCCTACTCTAAATTGATCATCAGGCGTTTTTTCATCTGCATCTGCAGTAATTGCGCCTGCAAACAACACCATAAATAAAGAAACTAATAATAGCCAATAATTTTTCCTCATTTTTCATTCTCCCTCTTTTTTTGTGGAATATATTTGAAAATACACAAGCAAGGCAAAGAAAAAGCAGCCGTACTCCATGATTGGAAAACGACTGCAGACGATTTGTCAACAAACTTCTCACAAAACATAGCGCACCTTAGCTTGTGCTAAGACAGTACGCAAGCTGTTTACTTACGCCCCAACGATGATTCAAAGCAATGAAAAACCGTTTCGGCCAATTTCCCTAGTCCTATTTCTACATGTTGCTTCACTCCATAGGGTTAATGAAATTTGCGACCTCTACCTGTTCAAAGGTAACTTTTATTCAAATTTTGACTCGCTCTGATTTTAGAAGAAAAAATGGTAGTTGTCAACTGAAAATCAGCTCAAATATTAAACACTTGTATAAATTATGTTGTTTTTGGATTTTTTGGTTCACGTCCCAAAATAGCTTGTATGACTGTTAATCCAATTAAAAGACCTAAAATCAAATAAATGAAACTTGAATATTGTGTAATACCCCAGCCCCAGGTGTTATAAACCAACATTGTGACCCAGAGCACAACTGCTGAAAGAACATTCAAAAGGCCAAAAGCCCATAAATTTCCATTTTCTTTACGAACAAGATAGAATATAGAAAAGTATAAACTAAGTGCTAACCAAGCAATATTAATCAAAATAAGTCCCCAATATATAATAGCTGCTAACATGATTTTGTTCACCTCGCTTATTATTTCAATCAAAGTAATTTTATCATGTTTTATAGGAGTTGTCACAAAAATTGTGAATTTTTTCATCAAATTTGCTTAGTTAAAGTCCAAGACAAACAGATTTCGTTATTGTATGATAGATAGAGAAATTGTAATTGAAAAACTTTTAAATAAATGATTGATGGAGGAAAAGATGTCTGAACGTAGTGAAAAAGAGAAAATGATTGCTGGAGATCTATATTTTTCAGCCGATCCAGAATTAGCTGCAGATAGGAAAGCAGCTAGAAAAAAACAAATTTTAATTAACCATGAAGATGATGCTAAACTTCGCAATCAACTGGTAAAAGAAACATTTGGTAGTGCTGGCAATCATGTCCATGTTGAGCAAACAATTCGCTTTGATTATGGTTATAATATATCTGTAGGCGAAAATTTCTATGCCAATTACGACTGCGTATTACTTGATATTTGCCCTATTACTATTGGCGATAATTGTATGCTAGCACCTAATGTTAAACTATATACAGCCTCACATCCACTGCATCCTATCAAAAGAAAAAGTGGTCTGGAAGGCGGAAAGCCCATTACTATAGGAAATGACGTATGGATCGGTGGAGGCTCTGTTATAATACCAGGTGTTACTTTAGGTGATAATGTTGTGGTGGGTGCAGGCAGCGTGGTAACCAAATCTTATCCGGATAATGTAGTGATCGCTGGCAATCCGGCCAAAGTTATCAAAACAATTGGACTAGATTCAGAGAATGTGACGCCATTAAAGCAACAGCAAGACGTAATTGATGCATTAGATTGGCAAATTGTTGAACTATTAGAAAAAAGAATAGCAGCTGAAAGTAATATTTTACAGATAAAAACTAATGATGACACAGATTTTTTTACATCAAAACGTTATGAAAAGGTATTGTCGCAAGTTCAAAAAGCTGTGACTAATCCTGCATATGAAGAGATAATTCAGGAGACTTTCAAAGATCTTTTGAGACATATGCAAGAAATGGAAGAAAAATTTAGAGATTAATATTGACATTTGATTTGAGATACGATACATTGTTCATATTAATAAGAAAATTAATATCCACAGAACAGGAAAGTAAATTTGGATTCTTTAAAGAGAGACTCTGCTTGGTGAGAAGAGTTAAGTATGAAAAATTGAAAATGGCCTGGGAGGATAGTGTGTCGATAAGTAGGCATACTCGGAGGTTCAACCGTTAAAAAGAACACCGATCTTTCAAACATTTGAAATGTCGGGCTAAGGGAAGATTAAACTTCTGAACAAAAGGTGGTAACACGAATATTCGTCCTTTTACTGGCAAAGGCTGGTAAAAGGACTTTTTTATTTTAATAGGAAATAACTAGGACATGGTAAGTAAATAGGCGATTTTTTTACAGAAAACTCCGACAGCTGAGAAGGAGAAAAATAGCTTATTGAAAATGGCCATCGAGTGCTTCATCTTTAAGTTAATATAACGAGAAGATGACGGTAGCAACCGATATTTTGCCAATGTGTACAGATGAGATGAAGCTGTTTATACAGCTTAATTGGGGTGGTACCGCGCTTTAAGCGTCCTCAAGAAAACAAGGAATCCCTGTTTTCTTGAGGGCTTTTTTATAAAATACAAATGAATTTCATCAATGAATGAGGAGAGGATAAAAATGATCGAATTAAAAGATATATCAGTAACTTTTCGCCAAGGAAATCGAGAAATACCTGCAGTAAAAAATGTAGATCTTTCAGTAGATCAAGGAGATGTCTACGGCATTGTTGGTTATTCGGGAGCCGGTAAAAGTACCTTAGTTCGGGTGATCAACTTATTGCAACAACCTACAGAAGGAACAGTAGAAGTAAAGGGAACAGATTATACCACTTTACAGCCCAAAGAATTGCGTGCCAAACGTAAGAAAATGGGAATGATTTTTCAACATTTTAATTTAATGAACCATCGTTCTATCTTTGATAATGTGGCTTTTTCTTTAAAATATGCTGGGGTTTCAAAAGAAGAACGTCGGCAGAAGGTAAATGAATTGTTGGATTTAGTGGGGCTGTCAGCAGAAATCAACTCTTATCCTAGCCAGTTATCTGGAGGACAAAAACAACGGGTGGCAATTGCCAGATCTTTAGCAAATGATCCAGAAATTTTATTATGTGACGAAGCGACTAGCGCTTTGGATCCTAAAACTACCTTACAAATTTTAGATTTATTGAAAAAATTAAATAAACAATTAGGCTTGACGATCGTTATAATCACCCACGAAATGCAAGTCGTTAAAGAAATTTGTAATAAAGTAGCAGTTATGGAAGACGGAGAAATTATTGAGCATGGAGAATGCATTCAAATTTTTAGTCAGCCAGAACAACCGTTGACCAAAGATTTTATTCGAACAGCAACACATATCGACCAAGCTTTAGACACTATACTAGGAAGTAATAGCTTTTCGAAGTTAGAAGAAAATGAATGGCTGGTTGAACTTTCTTATGTAGGCGATCAGACAAGTGAGCCGCTGATTGCAGAGTTATATAGTCAATTCCAGGTCACTACGAATATTTTGTATGGCAATGTTGAAATTATTCAAGATACTCCTTTTGGAAGTTTAATTGTGACCTTATCAGGGACTTTGGAACAAAGACAAAAAGCTTATGAGTATTTAGTCAATGAAGGCGTATATGTCAATGTGCTAAAACAAACCGAAGGAGGACTTTAATATGCAAGCGATACTTGAAGAATATTTACCCAATGTCATGGAAATTCCTGATGAGTTTATTGAAGCAACACAAGAAACGATATATATGACTGTGTATACTTCTTTGATTGCCGGTATCCTTGGTCTGATTTTTGGTATTTTGTTAGTTGTTACCAGACCTGGAGGGATATTAGAACAACGCGTATTTTTTAATATTTTAGATCAAATCGTCAATATTGTTCGTTCGATTCCTTTTATTATTTTGTTAGCACTATTGGTTACTGTCACTCGTTTTATTGTAGGAACTTCCATTGGTGCGACAGCTGCTTTAGTACCATTGATTGTCGGTGTCGTTCCTTTTTACGCGCGACAAGTGGAAGTGGCTTTATTAGAAGTTGATCCTGGTGTAGTTGAAGCAGCAGAAGCGATGGGAACGAGTCCAATTGGTATTATTTTTAGAGTGTATTTACGAGAAGGGTTACCTGGAATCATTCGAGTTTCAGCCTTGTCAATTATAAACGTTATTAGCTTGACAGCTATGGCAGGAGCTGTCGGTGCTGGGGGACTAGGGAACTTAGCCGTTACTAGAGGTTATAATCGTTTCCAAACAGATGTGACTTGGGTCGCTTTGATTATTATTTTGATCGTAGTATTTATCAGTCAGGCAATTAGTAATTGGTTAATCAGAAAAGTGAGTCATTAAATTGGGAGGAATGTTAAATGAAAAAAAGAAAAAGTTTGTTAAGTTTAGCTTTTGCAGCACTTTTTGTTATTGCTGGTTGCAGTGGTGGACAAGGTGATTCAGCGGCAGCAGAAAATGATTCAGAAGATACGACAGTTAAACTAGGCGTAATCGGTGCAGATACGGATGTTTGGGACGATGTTAAAGATCGTTTGGCAGATGAGGGGATAGATATTGAATACGTAGAATTTACCGAATATAGTCAACCCAACACAGCTTTAGAAAACGGAGATATCGATCTTAATTCTTTCCAACACCAAGACTTTTTAGATAATTATAATGATGAACGGGGAACCGATCTGGTATCTATTGGAAATACTGTGAATGCTCCTTTAGGAATCTACTCAGAAAAAATTGAAGATGTAGAAGAACTAGAAAATGGCGCAGAAGTTTCTATACCTGATGATGTAACAAATGGTGGACGCGCTTTGAAACTTTTACAGACGGCTGATTTGATCCAACTTGATGAAGATGCACAAAATCCGACAGTTTCTGATATAACTGCCAATCCTAAAGATTTAGAGATTACAGAATTAGAAGCATCGCAAACCGCACGTGCGATGGAAGATGTTGATGCGTCTGTGATTAATAGTGGTATGGCAGTAGATGCCGGTCTTTCACCAAATGATGATGCGATTTATCTAGAACCGGTAGATGAAACCTCGCGTCCTTACGTGAATGTCATTGCAGCAAGAAAAGAAGATGAAGACAACGAAGTTTATCAAAAAGTTGTCGACGCTTATCAATCAGAAGAGACAAAAGACGTAATCGAAGAAACCTCAAACGGTGCAGATATTCCGGCCTGGGAAGAATTTGGCAGAAAATAGGAAAGAAAATTTATTTATCGTTTATTTTATGACTTAGCAAGACACTATTTAGCTAGAAACAGGAAGGTAAAATAAACGATAGGGAGTCTATTAACAAAGTTAGGGCCAATAGCAGGAGTAATGGCCTTAACTTTCAGTGATTAGGGTCTAATAATAAGATTCATGTCCCTAACTTTAGGAAAGTAGGGTCCAATGGTAAGGATTTTGTCCCTTAGTTTAATTGCTTTTGGGCCAATAAATTGATTTATGGGCCTTTATCAGGCGAAGTTAGGGCCAATTCTTCCTAGAAGCAACAAAATATTTTATATAATACAAAAGCCATCAACCGTAATAAAAGTTTAGCGGTTGATGGCTTTTGTATTATTCAATAACTAGTACACCTTCATTTAGTGCAAATGGATTTTCTTCGTTGATGTGGTCATAAAAAAGAACACCATTTAAGTGATCGAGTTCATGTTGTACAACAACTGCGGGATAGTTTTTTAAGCGAATTTTTTTCTTTTCACCTTCGGCATTGTAATAACGTAAAGTAATTCTTGCTTGACGCACCACATAACCAGGAACATCCCGATCTACTGACAAACAACCTTCACCTTCGCCTAAACAAGCACCTTGTACAGAGTGACTTAAAATTTTTGGATTATATAAGACATCCTTAAATTCAGGTTCTTCGACATTAGGGTCTAAACTTGGAACTAAAACAGCAGTAATACGTTTTGAAACATTAACTTGTGGGGCAGCTAATCCAACACCGCCTCTTAGTTCCATTTCTTCTGCTTTTTGAGGGTCTTGACTATTTTCCAGAAACTCCATTAATTCATTACCTAATTTTTTATCTTCATCACTTATAGGTAATGTGACTTCTTCGGCCACTTTTCGTAAAGTAGGACGACCTTCACGAATAATATCATCCATTGTGATCATTGATGACCAAACTCCTCTCAACTATATCTTCATATGTAGGTTTTCTTTGCCCAAGTGTTAGTTTAACACAAAAAAATAGCAGTGGCGTAAAAAATGTTTGAGCTAAAAAGTAAAAATTTAAGCCAAGCTCTCCGCTGATATTTAATTATTTTTAAGCTAGCGCTGTCTTTATTAGTCATATCGTGATAATCTAATTGTAGAATAGTAAACAAGCGTAATATACAAGGAGGAATCAGCAGTGAAAATGATCGCTGTAGAGGATGCAGTAGGGATGACCCTGTGGCAAGATATGACCCAGATTATTCCTAAAGAAAAAAAGGGTCCTCGTTTTCGTAAAGGCCATGTTATAACCAAAGAAGATGTACCTATATTACTAAGTATGGGAAAGGCTCATATCTATGTCGGTGAGAATCAGGAAGGGATGATCCATGAAGAAGAAGCTGCACAGTATCTTTTTCAAATGTGTAATAGTGAGCATTTAGCTCCTTCTGAAATAAAAGAGGGAAAAATTGAAGCTATCGCTGAAAAACAAGGGGTTTTAACGGTTGATCAAAAGCGTTTAAAAAGGGTGAATTCAACTGGCAAAACGATGATTGCGACAAAGCCTAATTTTTATTCGCTTGAAAAAGGGGAAACTGCTGCAGGTATGCGGATTATTCCACTTGTTATGGAAGAAAGTAAATTAAAGGAATTAAAACAAGAGGTTGGAAAAGCTCCTTTATTACAATTACACCCATTTACTTTTAAAAAAATTGGGATTATAACAACGGGTAGCGAAGTCTACCATAAACGTATTGAAGATGGTTTTGAACCGGTACTACAAAAGAAAATCGCTTCCTTTCCAGCTGAGATTATCGCAACTAAAATTGTTGACGATCAACTAGAAATGATCGAACAAGCGATCAAGGAAATGAAAAATAAGGGATGCGATATCATCTTGTGCACAGGAGGAATGAGTGTCGATGCCGATGACCGTACACCCACAGCAATACAAAATACAAGTAAGCAGTTCGTTTGTTATGGTACACCTGTTTTGCCAGGTTCTATGTTTGCTTTGTCTTATTTAGATAATGGTGCGGCTGTGATGGGACTGCCAGGAGCCGTGATGTTTTCAGCTAAAACCGTCTTTGATTTGATTTTTCCACGTGTAATGGCCGATATTAAGCTTTCTTTTACAGATATTGCTTCACTTGGTTGCGGCGGTTTATTGTAGAAAGGAAATTTTTTATGTCACCATTTATTATATCGATGAAAACAGCAGCTGTATCTGGTGTTATTACTTTTTTTCTAGGTATAATCGCTGCTAAATTGGTTATTTCAATGAAAAATGATTATTGGAAAATGACAGTTGATGGCATCTTGACGCTTCCTATGGTTTTACCCCCTACGGTTGCTGGTTTTTTTCTATTGTATATCTTTGGTGTTCAAGGGCCTGTGGGTAGTTTCTTCCTGGAATATTTTTCTTGGAAAATTGCCTTTTCTTGGAGTGCGACGGTATTAGCTGCCATCGTGATCTCATTTCCCTTAATGTATCGTTCTGCCCGTGGCGCATTAGAACAAGTGGATAAAAATTATCGTTACGCAGCACAAACACTTGGTTTATCGGAAAGCTATATATTTTTTAGAATACAATTACCCCTTGCCACACCAGGTATTCTTTCTGGAGGAATTCTATCTTTTGCTAGAGGACTGGGTGAATTTGGCGCGACAGCGATGATTGCTGGCAATATTGCCGGAAAAACACGAACCTTGCCATTGTCAATTTATTCATCGGTCGCTGCTGGAAGAATGGAAGATGCTTATCAGGAAGTAGCTATTATTGTACTCTTTTCTTTTGTAGTTGTTGTAGCAATGAATTTAGCCACTTTAAAAGATAAAGGAAAAGGAACAAAGAGGAAGAAATTATGAGTTTGGAGATTAACATTGAAAAGAAATTAAATTCTTTTACTCTGCATAGCTCTTTTTCAACGCGGTCTAACCATACCGCTTTGTTAGGAGCTTCAGGATCAGGAAAAAGTATGATTTTAAAATGTATTGCAGGGATTGAAACGCCTGATAAAGGAGTCATCAAAGTGAATGGACGTACTTTATTTGATGATAAGAAAGGGATTTATGTAAAACCGCAAAAACGTAAAGTAGGCTATCTTTTCCAAGATTATGCTTTATTTCCTAATTTTACTGTGCGAAAAAATATTTCTTGTGTAAAAAAGCAAAAGAATAGAAAATCAAATATAGTATCTCTTTTAAAACGTTTCGACATAGAAGAGATTGCTGATTACTATCCTGCAGAATTGTCTGGAGGACAGAAACAACGAGTGGCTTTAGCTCGTTTGTTGGCTAGTGAACCGGAAATATTAATGTTAGACGAACCTTTTTCAGCTTTAGATACTTTTTTAAAGGAAAAAGTAGAAATTGAAATGAAAAATTTTTTAGCTGAATTCTCAGGCGATGTCATTATGGTAACCCATAATAGAAGCGAAGCGTACCGCTTATGCGAAAAATTAGTTATTTTAGATGAAGGGCAAACAATTGAAGAGGGAAACTTAAAAGAGATTTTTGCACAGCCGCAACATTTGGCAACGTCCAAACTAACAGGTTGTAAAAATTTTTCCCGTATTAAAAAAATGAGTGAATATCAGTTGTTTGCTTTAGACTGGGGCATTCATTTAAAAACTGAAAAAACAATTACAGACGATATTGGATGGATTGGCGTGCGTGCCCATGACTTTTATGACCCTTTCGACCAAGAAGTAGAAAATGAATTTTCTGCTGAGATCATCGATAGCACACAGACCCTTTTTGAGTGGCAATATTTATGTCAAAGTCAAAAAGCGCAAGAGACAATTTGGTGGAAAGTCGATAAATCACAAGAACAAGCGACATTTTCAGGTAGATTGGCGGTATTGCCAGAAAATATTCAACTGTTAAAAGCGAGGGAATCATAAATGTATAAAGTAGTGGTCATTGTTTCAAGTGATAGTGCTTATGCTGGCAAACGTGAAGATTTTAGTGGAAAAAAGATTGTTGAAATTTGCCAGCAACAAAACTTTGAGATTAGTGAGCAATTGGTGTTATCAGATGATAAAGAACAACTGATCAAAGCTATGAAAGAAATTTGCGATAGAAAAAATGCCGATTTAATTTTGACAACAGGAGGTACTGGGCTAGCGCCAAGAGATTGTATGCCAGAAGCTACTCAAGCAGTTGGACAAAGAAATGTCCCGGGAATTTCTGAAGCAATGCGTAATTTTTCTATGCAGATTACCAAACGTTCTATGCTTAGTCGAGGCGTATCAGTTATACGGCAGCAAACATTGATAATCAATTTACCGGGAAGCCCTAAAGCAGTAGAAGAATCATTAACTTATATTATTGATCAGTTACCTCATGCGATCGGCTTGATACAAGATAGAAAAAACGAAGCTTATAAACATTAGTTAAATAGTTATAAAACAGGGATTGGAAACTTTTCCAATCCCTTTTTAAGAGTGTGTTAAAACTGACTTGAAAAATATTTTTGTAGAAGCTATCGAGCTGCAGTAAAGCCGTAATCTTCAAAAACTTTAACTGCTTCATCCGTCTGTAAAAATTCTAAAAAGCTTTTGGCTTCTTCGTTTCGGCTTTCAGACAGTTGAGCAACTGGGTAAAGGATGGGTTCTTTGATACTATCTTCTGGCGCTTCATCAATTACAATTACCTCATCTGTAGTTTTAGCGTCTGTCTCATAGACTAGACCTGCATCTGCACTATTTTCAGCTGTCCAATTTAATACTTGGGTCACATTAGTCCCCATACTGAAACGATCTTCCAGTGAACCCCATAAGTCTAAATTAGTTAGTGATTCTTGAGCGTATTGTCCTGCCGGAACACTTTCTGGATCCCCAATTGCGATGGTATCTGCATTTTTTAAATCAGCGAAGTCTTCCAGTTCTTTAGGATTATCTTCTGGCGTGATTAAGACTAATTTATTTTCTAATAAGCCTATTTCTGAGTCTTTATCAATTAATTCTTCTCCAATTAATTCATCCATTTGCTGAGTAGCCGCTGAAAAGAAGATATCTGCATCCATTCCTTGTTCAATTTGTGTTTGTAAATTACCAGAACTATCATAAGTCCCTTCGATTTTTACATTGTCATGTTCTTTTTCATACATGGGAATTAATTCTTCTTCAAATGCATATTCCAGGCTTGCTGCTGCCGCTAAATTGATCGTAGTATCAGCTTCATCACCTGTCGTTGCTGCGGTAGCATTTTGTGAGCCATCGGAACTAGCGCATCCTCCCAAAAATATTAATCCAACAATAGCGGTCAATCCAATTTGACATTTCTTCATTTTTTTAATCTCCTTTATTTTGAGTTCATGCTCAGCTTATCACGATATGTATATAAAAGATAGCGCTTTTTCGATAAAAAGTTATGCAAGCTAAAAATATTTCATGTTATAGTGAAAAGACATAAAAATTTTCATGAAATTTGAAAACAATTTTCTTGCAAACTTATATCAAGAGTGTATAATGACATATTGTCATATGACAGCGTGTCATAAATAATCAATGGATAAAGGAGGGACTTGCTGTGCCTAACGAGACCTTTTTTAATCTTCCCAGAGAAAAGCAAAAACGGATTTTAAAAGCAGCAAAAAAAGAGTTCTCACAAAGTGCATTAAAGGATGCTTCGATTGCTAATGTGGTAAAAGAAGCAGATATTTCCAGAGGTAGTTTTTATCAATACTTTGAAGATATGGAAGATTTGTATTTGTATTATTTTCATTCCTTAGGAAAAGATAATCATAAACAATTTCTTATTCGCTTGAGACAACATCAAGGAGACTTGTTCACTACTTTTGAAGAATTCTTTTCAAATTGGATTGAAGAAATATTTAATGGTGAAAATGTGCTTTTTTATAAAAACTTATTTACAAGCTTAGACCCTCGTGCTATTCATCACTTTATTACTTTCAATGAAGCAAATCAACAAGAGAAATTACAGAAAACAAGCTATAAAGAGCATGAAAAAATGAAAGAAATAACTAAGTCAATGCTAAAAGAGATCGATCAGACACAATTGGCGGTTGCTGATGATCAACAGTTGGAATTACTCTTTCGTTTATTAATACATATTACCTTTTCAACGATTGCTGATGGTTATCGTCAGCATTTTGAAAATGGGAAATATGATATACAAAAAATCAATGAAGAATTTCATTTAAAATTAAATTGGTTACAAAAAGGAATGGAAACAAATAAAGGGGGGGATCATCGATGATAAAAGTAGTAAAAAAAGCATCTGTTATTTCTGCTTTGTTAGCAGTCGTTTTTATGGCATTTCAGGTACTTGCTGATTTATATTTACCAAATATGACATCAAACATCATTGATAATGGTGTTGCTAAAGGAGATATAGATTATATTTGGCGAATCGGCGGTATTATGATGGTGATCTCAGTCATAAGTATTATAGCAGCTTTTGGGAATGCTTTTTTCGCAACAAGAGAATCACAAAGATTAGGAAAAAAGCTACGCAGTGAAATTTATGAAAAGGCGGAGAATTTTTCAATCAATAAATTTGGTGATTATGGTGCAGCTTCCTTAATTACTCGGACGACCAATGACGTAGAACAAGTTCAAAGAGTGATGCAAATGTTCCTGCGTTTAATGATCCAAGCACCTATTATGTTGCTTGGTGCAAGTTTTCTAGCCTATCAAAAAGATGCACAGTTAACAAAGGTATTTTTAGTTGTCATTCCTTTAGTAATTGTTGCTGTCGGAGGCATTATGTATTTTGCTGTTCCTTTGTTTCGGAGTATGCAAAAAAAGACAGACCGTATTAATTTAATATTTCGCGAAGAATTAACGGGTGTTCGTGTGATACGGGCTTTTAACAAGGAAAACCATGAAACAGATCGTTTTGATCAAGCCAACCGTGACTTCACTCATACAGCGATTAAAGTAAATACGATTGTGGCTTTCATGATGCCTTTGATGACACTGATTATGAGTGGTACAAATATTGGAATTACTTGGTTTGGTGGCCAATATATTGCTGACATGCAATTACAAGTGGGGAATATGATTGCTTTTATTACTTATGCTATGCAAATATTGATTAGCTTTATGATGCTTTCCATGATATTTGTTATGGTTCCAAGAGCACAAGCTTCAGCTGATCGGATTAACGAAGTGTTAGAAGAGACCCCTGATATAACTGACAAAAAGCAGCCGGAAGAGATTTCTTTGAGTAAAGAAGAAACTACTTTGGCATTTGACCAAGTAAACTTCCGCTATGCAGATGCGGACAGTTTGGCCTTAGAAGATGTTAATTTTAAAGCAAAAGCTGGGCAAACCGTAGCAATTATTGGTGGTACGGGTTCTGGTAAAACAACTTTTGCCAATTTATTACCCCGTTTACATGAAGTTTCTTCAGGGACAATACGTTTAAATGGTCATGATATTCGAAATATTCGTCAACATGATTTACGGGAACTTATCGGTTTTGTCCCCCAAACAGCAGTGCTATTTCGCGGAACGATTCGAGAAAATATGCGTTATGGTAATGCAGAAGCTTCAGAAGAACAAATCTGGCAAGCATTAAAAATAGCCCAGGCACAAGATTTTGTTGAGGAAATGCCAGATGGCTTAGATAGTCATGTTGAACAAGGCGGCGGCAACTTTTCCGGCGGTCAAAGACAACGTTTGGCTATCGCACGTGCATTGATTAAAGCAGCTGATTTGTATGTATTTGATGATTCATTTTCAGCTTTGGACTTTAAGACTGATGCTAACTTAAGGCAAGCACTCCAACAAGAAATACAGAATGCAATCAAAGTAATCGTCGCTCAACGTGTAAGTACGATTATGGATGCAGATATTATTTTAGTTTTAGAAGCAGGTAAAGTTGTAGGTAAAGGTACACATAAAGAATTACTAGACAATAATAAAACCTACCAAGAAATTGCTTATTCGCAACTAAGAGAGGAGGATTTAAAATGAGTAAAGAACAAGAAAATGCAACAGAGCAAGAACCTACTCCTCTAAGGAGACGAAAGCCTAGGAACTTTTGGAAAACCGTTCGTCGTCTCATACGTTATTTGTCTAGTCGATCGATTGCCATTATATCTGTTTTTATCTTGGCTGTTGGCGCCGTTATTTTTCAAATCCAAACGCCAAAAGTCTTAGGTCAAGCAACGACTGAGATATTTGAAGGGGTAATGGCCGGTGTTAAACAAATGCAAGCCGGCAAGCAAGTGAATACACTACCTATTGATTTTGATGCTATAGGACGTATTTTACTAGTGGTCATTGCAATGTATTTAACTTCAGCAGTTTTTAACTTTTTACAACAATTTATCATGACACGAGTATCACAGCGTTCTGTTTATCAAATGCGTAAGGATTTGGATCAAAAAATGGATCGCCTTCCCATGTCTTACTTTGATACGCATAGTAATGGGGATATTATGTCACGTGCGGTAAATGACATGGATAATGTCGCTGGTATGCTACAGCAAAACTTAACGCAATTTGTTACTAGTGTGGTAACCTTCATTGGTGTTTTAATTATGATGTTAAGCATCAGTTGGCAGTTAACATTGGTTGCTTTAGTGACCGTACCCTTAAGTTTAATTGTGGTTACGATTATTGCACCGAAGTCACAACGTTTTTTTGCTGAGCAACAAAAGCGCATGGGCCTTTTAAATGACCAAGTTGAAGAAACTTATGGGGGTCATACGGTTGTTAAGACATTTAATCATGAAGCCGCAGACCAAGAGGTTTTTGAAAAAGAAAATCAACAATTATATGAAGCAGGTTGGAAAGCGCAATTTGTTTCGGCGATTATCATGCCTATGATGAATTTTATTAAAAATCTAGACTACGTGTTTGTTGCTATAATCGGTGGTATCAAAGTTGCTAATGGTAATATGCCTTTAGGGAACGTGCAAGCTTTCTTACAATATACGAATCAATTCTCACAACCAATTAGACAGTTATCTAATTTAGTCAATACGATACAGGTTACCATTGCTTCAGCAGAGCGTATTTTTGAAATTTTAGACGAAGAAGAGATGGTAGACCAACCGTCTAATTTAGCAGTAGAAGAAAATACGCCTTATAAAGTCCGTTTTGAAGACGTACAGTTTGGTTATAGTCGTGACCAATTATTGTTTACTGGCTTTAGTTTGGATGTGAAACCAGCAGAAACGGTTGCGATTGTGGGACCGACTGGCGCTGGAAAAACCACATTGATTAACTTGCTAGAACGTTTTTATGATGTTTCTGGCGGTAGCATTCGATACGATGGTGAAGATATTCGAGATATGTCTAAAAAAGGATTGCGTAGTAAGTTATCGATGGTTTTACAAGATACCTGGTTATTTAGCGGAAGTATCTATGAAAATATCCGTTATGGTAATGATCAAGCAAGTCCTGCTGAGGTCAAAGAAGCAGCCAAGGCAGCACATGTGGATGACTTTGTCCATCAATTACCAGATGGCTATGATACCCTCTTAAATGAAGATGCCAGCAATATTTCGCAAGGGCAAAAACAATTAATTACCATTGCACGGGCCTTTTTAGCAGATCCAGAAGTATTGATTTTAGATGAAGCAACTTCTAGTGTTGATACGCGAACAGAAACTTTGATTCAAAAAGCGATGAATCGTCTCTTAGAAAATCGTACTAGCTTTGTCGTTGCTCACAGGCTTTCTACGATTCAAGGGGCAGATAATATTGTTGTTATGAACCAAGGTTCTATTGTTGAAACCGGAAATCATGACCAATTGATGGAAAAAAATGGGTTCTATGCTGATTTATATAATAGCCAATTTTCTTCAGGAGAATTAGCCTCATAGTTCATTAAAAAATTCGAATGGGATTTTCTCGGCTACAGCCGACCCTTCGAATTTTTTCTATGCGCTATCCATGCTATAATAAAAGTAGAAAAATTTGGAGGAAAAAATATGACCTTACGCGTAGAAAACCTAACAGGCGGCTATAATCAAATCCCTGTGCTAAAAGATTTAAATTTTACGATCAATGATGGAGAATTAGTTGCTTTGATCGGATTAAATGGTGCAGGCAAAAGTACGACGATTAAAGAAATTATCGGCTTACTACAGCCTCAGCAAGGACGTATCGAATTAGATGGACTTACAATCAATAAAGATCCCGAAAGCTATCGGTCAAAGATTGGTTATATACCCGAATCTCCACTTTTATATGAAGAATTAACCTTAAAAGAACATTTAGAAGTTACAGCGATGGCTTACAATATTGAGGAAAAAGAAGCGCAGAAACGAGCTGAACCACTACTTAAAACATTTCGCTTAGACCAACGTTTAGAGTGGTTTCCTGCTAATTTTTCCAAAGGAATGAAACAAAAGGTAATGATTCTATGTGCTTTTTTGGTAGAACCAAGTCTTTATATTATCGATGAGCCATTTCTAGGCTTAGATCCTTTAGCTATTCATTCATTACTGGAATTAATGCAGTCTTGGAAAGCGCAAGGTTCTTCCATTTTGATGTCTACGCATGTTTTGGCAACGGCGGAAAAATACTGCGATCGATTTATTATGCTTCATGATGGACAAATAAAAGTTCAAGGGACTTTAGGAGAACTACGTCAGAAATTTAATATGCCCCAAGCGTCATTAGATGATATCTATTTGGCGTTGACAAAGGAGGCTTAACAATGAAAGCTTTCTTTCAGGCGCGTTTGAAAAAACATCAAAAGCGTATATTGCGCTATATGAAGTATGTGCTTAACGATCATTTTGTATTGATGATGACTTTTTTATTAGGTGGCATCGGATTTTATTATTCCAACTGGTTAAAAACCTTATCTCCAGGTTATCCTCTAGGCGGTGTACTTGTTTTAGTTATCTGGATTGTTTCCCTACATATGGGCCGTTTTGTAAGTTTAGCCCAACCAGCAGATCAAATTTTCTTATTACCTAAGGAAAAACAGATGCGATCTTATTTGTCTGCGGCTTTTTCCTATAGTTGTATTTTTCCATTTGTGGTTATTCTACTGATTTCGGCCTTTACAATGCCTTTAATAGTGGTATCTACAGGGAATTCCTTTGCGACTTTTTTCTTTTATTTACTTAGTTTATGGGGCCTTAAAATTAGTCATTTAGAAATTCAGCGAATGAGCATCTTTCAGGATATGAAAAAAGCCAAAAAGAACGCTTATTTCTTATGGATTATTTTTACACTGATTATTTTGACAATTAGCATATGGTTCCAACCGATTCTGGCAATAATTATCTCTGCGATACAAATCATTTTGTTTCACAAGTTATGTTGGCAGTCGATGAATGTGGCACTAGACTGGGAAGAAATGATCAATGAAGAACAAGATCGCCTGCATCGGATTTATCAATTTATTAACCTATTTACGGATGTACCTGAAATTGCGACTAAAATGAAACGTCGAAAATATCTTGATCCTTTATTAGCTCGTATCTCTTTTTCACAAAAGAATACTTATTTGTATTTATATGCTCGTCGTGTGTTACGGGGAAATGAATATAGCGGCTTATATTTACGACTCGTTGTTTTAGGTGGCGTTTTACTTTATTTTGTTAGTGAACAGTGGTTTGCTTTAGGAATCGGTGTACTTTTTATTTATCTTATTGGTTTCCAGCTTCTTCCGTTGTATCAGCAGTTTCAATATGTACCTTTAACGAAATTATACCCAGTTAAAAAAGAACAGAAACTGCTAGCTATGCAAAAATTACTATTTTTACTTCTAATCTTTTGTGCTGTAGTATTTGCAGGTATTAGTTGGTTTTCTTTATCTGACTGGACTGAAGGTTTGATTGTTACCTTTGCTTACCTATTAATGGTACTTTTCTTTGTGAAATTTTATCTTCCTTATCGACTCAAAAAAATGGATGATTAAACAATATTTTTGCAATGAAAATCGAACATACATGTGCTTGACGATATGAAATTAGCAAGCTAAAATAAGAATTACTGCGATAAAGGAGGTAAGCTTTGATGAATATGCGTATGGATAATGATTGGCAGCTACGCCCGATCAAAGGGGATACGGGAAAAGCATATATTGGATTAAAAGAACAAGACAAAATATTTATCAAACGTAATACAACACCAATGCTTGCTGCTTTATCAAAAGAAGGTATTACCCCCAAGTTGATTTGGACAAAGCGAACAGGTGATGGAGATACGCTTTCGGCTCAAGAATGGTTAGAAGGGCAACTATTAGACCCTGAAGAGATCGGTCAAAGAAATGATGTCATTGATGTTCTTTATCATTTGCATCATTCAAAGTCTTTAAAAGACATGCTAAAAAAAATGGGCGGTATTATAAAGCCTCCTAAAAAAATGTTGGGAGAGTATGAAGAAACTTTACCTGATACATTAGCCAAAAACCAATTTCTAGGAATGGTTGCACATTATCTTAAAAAAAATATCCCCCCCTTCAAATCATCAGAAAAAAGTGTCGTTCATGGCGATGTAAACTATCGTAACTGGATCGTCTGTCAAAATTATTTATATTTGGTAGACTGGGATTCTGTGATGTTTGCTGATCCAGCTGTAGATATTGGTATGATTTTAGGCAATTATTTACCTATCTCTAGTTGGAGTCAGTGGTTAATGAGCTATGGACTGCAAAGCACCGAAGAAAACATTGAAAAGGTTTATTGGTACGCGCTACTTAGTATGCTACAAGAAATAAAAAAGTGTTATCTTCAAGGTGATTTAAAACAAATGAATGAAGAAATTCTACAATTAAAACGAATTTATACAGGATAAAAGGGTGGTTTGTCGTCCTAATGGACACATCCACCCTTTTTAGAAGGAGTTAACTATGAGAATTAGAAAACGTCCAGGTGCTGCTGAGATGGTTGCTGACAATCCACAATTTGTAGTTTCTGATCCAAAGACATGGCGTGGACACTGGAAGGAACGCTTTGGTAATGAACAAGCATTACATATCGAAATTGGTATGGGAAAAGGGCAGTTTATTACTGAAATGGCTAAAGCTCATCCTGAGATCAATTATATCGGAATCGATTTAGAAACAACGGTCGTATCTTTTGCCTTAGATAAGGTAAAAGAAGCAGAGCTTAGTAACGTGCAACTTCTTCATGTTGATGGTTCAGCTTTAACAGAGTATTTTGCTGATAGTGAAGTTGATTTAATTTATTTAAACTTTTCTGACCCTTGGCCTAAAAAAAGACATGAAAAACGTCGCCTTACCTCAAAGAAATTTCTAGCTGTTGATGAAAAGATTTTACAGCCGCAAGGACAAATTCATTTTAAAACTGATAACCAAGGAATGTTTGAGTATTCTCTGGCAAGTTTTTCACAATATGGTATGACTATAAAGCAGGTGTGGCTTGATTTACATGCCAGTGATTTTGCTGATAATATCATGACCGAATACGAAGAAAAGTTTGCTAAAAAAGGACAACCCATTTATCGTGTAGAAGTAGAATTTCCAGATAAACGGCAAAAAAGTAAATAAAGATCTTGTAATGAAAAATCTCTACTAGCTTTTTAAAGTAGAGATTTTTTAAATAGAAAACAGTGTAAAATTCTAGATACCTCGATAAACATTAGGGTTAATAAAGTAGTTTAAGGATAAGAATTTAAATTACTGGAAAAATATTATTGATAAGCGAGTTTTGCTACGATGTTTTAGTTTTTTAGTTGGAAAATAACTTGCTAATTGGAGGCACATCGCAGAAGATACCACCAATAATTTGTGGATTGGAGACACATCGCAGAAGATGCCACCAATAATTTAACGATCGGAGGTACATCGAGAGAGTTGCCATCAAAAATTTATCGACCTTGGAACGATATTGTTTGATGCCGCTTCAAAAGCCAATTTTAACTTACATATGTTAGATTATTTCTAAAAGTTGACATTATAAGATTCCCATCTTATGATTTTTATAAGGACATAGAATAAAGGAGAGATTAAATGAGTTTAACAGATACGTATACTTTATCAAATGGTGTGAAGATTCCTGTTGTAGGTTTTGGCACTTGGCAAACACCGGATGGCGAGGTTGCTGAATCTTCTGTTTTAGCAGCTTTAAAAGCAGGTTATCGTCATATTGATACAGCAGCAATTTATGGGAATGAAGAATCTGTGGGGCGAGGTATTGCTAAAAGCGGTGTTCCCCGTGAAGAATTATTTGTAACGACTAAATTATGGAATGCAAATCATTCTTATGAATTAGCGCAAAAAGCGATTGACGAATCCATAGAAAGACTCGGTCTAGATTATGTTGATTTGTACCTTATTCATTGGCCTAACCCAAGTGAATTTAGAGACCACTGGCAACAAGCTAATGCAGATACTTGGCGTGCGATGGAAGAAGCAGTGGATGCTGGTAAGATTCGCTCGCTAGGAGTGTCGAACTTTTTAAGTCATCATATTGATGCTTTACTAGAAACAGCAAGAATCAAACCTGTGGCTAATCAAATTTTCCTAAATCCAAGCGACCAACAAGAAGAACTTGTTGCTTATAATAAAGAACATGATATTTTAAGTGAAGCATACAGTCCTTTAGGAACAGGTAAGATTTTTGATGTGCCTGAATTAAATGTTTTAGCTCGTGTTTATAACAAGACAATTGCGCAAGTGGTTTTACGTTGGAGTTTACAAAAAGGATTCTTGCCACTGCCTAAGTCTGTACATGAAAAACTTATTATCGAAAATACGCAAATTTTTGATTTTGAACTAAGTGATAAAGATATGCAAGCAATTGATGGGTTAAAAGGCACTGCCGGAGTAGGGCCAGATCCTGATAATAAATAAAAGAAAAAATAACGCTGCTGTTAAAAACTAACAGTAGCGTTATTTTTTTACCTTAGACCACTCATCGATTGTTTTGCCATTATTATCCTTTAATACTAACCAACTGTTCGTTCCACCAAAGTAAAGGAACAAGCCAACTTCATTGACACTTTTTAAAATGATGTCTTCTGTTGTAGTAAAATTTTGTATATTCCTTTTTTGTTCATCACGTAATTGTGTGCCCATTCGTGCACCTAAGCCTACAGAACCATCTTTATTTAAGGGATAAGATGGTCGTAAATGTGCGCCTTTTTTGATAAGAAATTCATTACGTTTTTGCCAAATAACGGTGGCTTGACTTTCGAAATCGTCAACAAAAAACTCAATTTCACCTAACGTCTTTTTCCAACGATGCTGAGTTTTAGCGGGTGTTCTTTTTTTCTGGATGAAGGTAAAACCAAATTTTTCTAAAAGTAAAAGCAAATTGGCTAAATAATCATACATTTCTACTTGCTCTAGCTGGCTTGCTCCTACTGATTTTTGTAAACTTTCTCCTTGCACTACTTTAGTAAGATATTGTTTTAAATACGTGTTCTCTAATGTTTCTGGCGGAATAATTTGAACCACTGTATCTGCAGTGGAAATGTTGTTTTGTTCTAAAGTGGATTGAACCACCTTGAATTTCTTCTCTTTAAAAAATAAGAAAATTCCATTTTTGCTATCATTAATTTCATTTGTATCATAAAAAATAATGACCTTACTATCAAAATCTGTCAGTGTTATTTCAGCTTTTTTATCATCTAAAGCAAGTTCAGCATTTAAAGTCATCATCGTTCACTCCTAGAATCATTTTTTCATTATTTTGTTTGTAGTATACAACATTTTCCTTATAAAAAGTAGCATAATGATTATAGAAAAAGGCTTTTTACAGCTGTGAAAGATTCTTTTTTATTTGCCGCTTCTATCAAAGACTAGTAAACTAAAACTATAGTAATGATGAGGAGGTTTTTTTGCATGGAAACTATTACATTAAATACCGGAATAAAGTTACCCGTTGTCGGTAGCGGCACCAATACCTTTGGTAAAATTGATCATGCCTATAAAGGTGAAATTAACGGAGATACCACAGAAATTCTGATGGCAATCGATGCTGGTTATCGTCATTTTGATACGGCAATTTCTTATCGGAATGAATCCGTACTAGGGAAAGCTTTACAAGAAAGTGATAAAGATCGTAGTGAGTTTTTTATTACTTCTAAAATTCCAGGAGAAAGTTATAGTGCTGATGATGACGCCGTAAAAAAGGGAGTCGAACAAAGTTTACAAGCATTAGATACAGACTATATTGATCTGTATTTGATTCACCATCCATGGGATGACCTTGATCAAATGTTAGCTATGTGGCGTGTGTTAGAAAGTTATGTTGACCAAGGAATCTTAAAGGCAATTGGCGTATCAAACTTTAATGAAAAAGAACTAAGTTATATTGTGGAAAATAGTCGGATCAAACCAGCTGTAAACCAAGTAGAATCTCATCCTGGAAATTGGAACGACGCAATCATTAATTATTCACTTGAGCAAGAAGTTGTGCCAGAGGCCTGGGGACCACTAACCAGAGTAAGTGATCAAGCTAAAGAAGAATTGAGTAAAATCGGTGAAAAATATAATAAAACTTGGGCGCAAGTCATTCTGCGTTATCAAATTGAACGTGGGGTAGTCGTTATTCCTAAATCACACAATCAAAATCGACAAGAACAGAATTTAGATATTTTTGATTTCAAGCTTTCAGATGAAGACAAGAACCGCATTGGCGAACAATAAAGCTTAAAAAAACGATAAGATATTATAAACTCTTTTCTTATATCTTGTTGAAGATGTAAGAAGAGAGTTTTTTATCAGCTGACCTTTAGGATGTTAAGATTTTATTTTCAAAGAGTATTTGCAAGTTTTTTATTTTTTGCTAATATAAAAAGTGTTGAAAGAGTTGGAGGTAAATGATGACAATTAAGGCAATTGCAATTGATATGGATGGAACATTACTTAATGATAAGAAAAGAATAACAAAAGCGACTAAAACAGCACTAATTGAAGCCCAAAAACAAGGGGTAAAAATTATCTTGGCGTCTGGTAGACCCACACCTGGTCTATCTGAGCACGCAGAAGAACTGGCAATGAAAAATAATAATGGAATTGGTGTTGCGTTTAATGGCGCTCAGGTAATAGATCTTCAAACCCAGCAGATTTTATTTGAAGAGCCTTTGCAAGTGGAGGTTTCCAAAGCTATTTTGGAACACTTAAAAAAATTCGATGTTAAACCAATGATCTGTTACAAGGATTATATGTATGTCAATAATGTTTATGACAATCAAATTCATTTATCAAATGGCGAAAATAGAAACATTATTGAATATGAATCAAGGATTGGTCATTATAAATTGTGCGAAGTGAATGATTTAGCAGCATTTTGTGATTTTCCGTTATATAAAATCCTAGCAGCCGGAGATCCTGCCTATTTAAACCAGTTTTATAAAGAACTAGAGCAACCTTTTGAAGGACAAGTCAGTGCACTTTTTTCCGATCCTTTTTACTTTGAATTCACAGCTAGAGGGATAACAAAAGCGAAGGCGATCAAAGCTATTTTGCCTAAATTAGGGATAAAAAAAGAAGAACTGATGGCCTTTGGTGATGGACAAAACGATCAGGCTATGGTTGAAATGGCCGGTGTTGGCGTAGCAATGGATAACGCTAATGATGCTTTAAAACAAGTAGCTGATGAAACGACTTTGAATAATAATGAAGATGGGATTGCTTATACATTACAAAAATATCTTATTTGAGAAAAAGGTGGAATTTACTTACGCTAAGTTCCACCTTTTTATCTATCATGTTAATAAATAAGAAGAATTAAGTTAAAGTAATAAATAAACATAATAGAAAAGCAATACCTGACAGAGGAGTCATGGTATATTTTTCTTTCTTACTTTGAGAAATTGCATTGGCCAAAGTGATAAGGGCTAAATAAATAACAATAATCCACATCAATAGGCTTGTAGGTAAAAAGTCTAATCCTTTCAACACATTCGCGTGTTTTAGCACAACGACCGCCATAAATAAGAGAATTAAGGAGCTGATAGCACTCACAACACGTAATTTTTTGGGCAAAGTCTTATAATAGCCGCCTAAGGTAAATTCACCTAAAGGATAGCCCATTGTCAGTAGTTCTTGAAAAATGGCTAGAGATACAAAAATCAGTGCTACGATAATTGAAGATATAGCAACTAAATTGTTTTCCATTACATCTCCCCCCCTCGTAAACATCTTACTTAAGAAAAACCGGTGCAATACTTTTCATTCTTTTCTGTCATTTGGCTAATGGATATAACTCCATATAGATTCTTTCATCAAAGTCTACCAGTTCAGCGTATTTTTCTTTTTCACGCTTATATTCGACAAAACCAAATTTTTTATATAAATGATAAGCAACGGTATTTGCATCGTTGATTTCTAAAACATAACGGTGATAACCTGCTGTTTCTAGTACATAGGTTAATAAAGCTGTTGAGACGCCTTGGCCTCTAGCTTTACTAGTAGTAGCCACACACTCAATATATCCTGTGTCATCATTGTAAGGCAGCTGTTTATTAAAATCATCTTTTATATACGGATAAGTTTCCTTTCCTTCATCGCCAAATGAGTTTTTTAAGACCGTCTCATTAATTGTCAGTGCTCGATTTTTATTGTTTGAACAAGCTAAAATCCCAACGATTTCGTTATCTAAAGTAGCAAAATAAAATACTTCTGGACATAACATTTTCTCAAATGCTCGAATTAATTTTTCTTGATTATCTGAAAGAAAAGTCAGTTCCTTCCTATAGCCATCAACAAAAACAGCAGCAATCTCATGGGAAATATTTTTTTCAGCTGCCATTGCTGATACTTTGATTCTGTGATTTTTCATTTAAGTCCCCTCTTTTTTCTAATCTGTTTTAGTTGCTATTCCTTTTAAAAAAACGTCGATAGTACTTTGGTAAAGTGCAAAAAATTGTTTTTCATTATATCCCATAAATTGTGTAATACTTAAACCAGTCAATGTGCTATATAAGATATAGGCTAAATCATTTGGTGATTGATTGCTTTTAAATTCTTTCTGTCGGATTCCTTCAGAAAGGATTTGATAGAACACTTCAAACTCTGGTTTGATCAATTCGAATATTTGGTTGCTCATTATTTTATCGATATTTTCGGTGGCTATATATTCAGGCACGGTGTAAGCTAAAACATTCTGCATGTCAAAAGCATAATATTTTGCTAATAAATAAAGTTTTTCTGTTGCTGAGTCCACTTTCTCGGCGTGTTCTTCCCAGCTTGTTTGCCATTTTTCAGAAGTGGTCCTTACTGTATATAAAAATAGTTCTTCTTTATTTTTAAAGTGGTAATAGATGCTGCCTTTACTTATTTGGCTATATTTACGAATGTCCTCCATAGATGTTCCAACGTAGCCTTTTTGTTCAAATATTTTTTTTGCCTTTTCTGCAATGAGTTCTTTTGTTTTTTGCCCTTGTCCTTTGGGTCGAGCCATAAATTTTCACCTCGTCTAACTTTATAAACTGACCGTTCGTTTTATTAATTATAAAATAAAAGCGATTTCATTGCAAGCTTTTGTGCTAAATGATGATCGTGGATCTAACTATAGAAAGTTTCTCTATTATGATCGATAGACTGAGGTTATTTTTCATTCAGATAAGATCTTTTTGGCTTTTTTAAGAAAGAAGAAAAAATAACAGAGTATTGCAATCGATATTCAGTTATGGTAAATAGGAAAAAAGGAGTTGAAATAATGATTGAACTAAAAGAATTAAGTAAGGATTATGGCAAAACGAAAGCCTTAGATCATTTAAACTTAACAATAAAAGAAGGCAAAATTTTTGGTTTTCTTGGACATAATGGCGCCGGAAAGTCGACGACTATTAAAAGTTTAGTAAGTATCATAGAACCTACAGATGGAGAAATTATCATTGATCACCAAAAATTAGCAGAACACCGCTTGCAAATCAAAGAAAAGATTGGTTATGTCCCAGACACTCCCGATTTATTTTTACAATTGACTGCTGCTGAATATTGGGACCTAATGGCCGCGGCTTTTTCGTTAGGTAAAGCGCAAAAAGAAACTCGTTTAGAAAAATTAACTGAGCTTTTTGAAATGATCGACCATCAAAATGAGACCATAGGTAGTTTCTCACACGGGATGCGTAAAAAAACGATTGTTATTGGCGCATTATTACCTGATCCAGAGATTTGGATCTTAGACGAGCCGACTCAAGGTCTAGATCCCCAAGCGGCTTATGATTTGAAACAAATGATGCGTACTCATGCCGATGCAGGAAAAACGGTAATTTTTTCGACTCACGACCTAGCAACCGCTCAACAATTATGTGATGAATTGGCGATACTTAAAAAAGGGGAACTTATCTATAATGGAACGGTGGATGATTTACTAGCGCAGTCACCTAATGAATCACTTGAGTCCATTTATTTGAAAATGACTGGTAAAGCAAGCCATACGGAGGTGCAAGGAGATGATGATTAATCCTCGACTAAAAGAACTACTAAAAGTGAACTTACGTTATGCCAATCCTCAACAAACATCAAAGCTTCGAAAAAAGGGGAAAAACGGCTCGGCATTAACTCGTTCTTTAACGATGCAATACCTAAGTTCGGGATTGATTTTTTTAGTGATTTACGGTTTTGCGATGCTAGGGCTTGATTTTAGCCAGTTACCAGGTTATTTCACTTATTATACTGCGCTTTTTGGGATTCTTGCTTTTTCTCAAGGAATATCAGTTATTTATAATGTTTTCTTTGAGAGTCAAGATCTTCCGAACTTTTTACCACTTCCGTTTCGGCAAAAGGAACTTTTCCTAGCTAAAATCGTAGTCGTTGCGCTGACGATCGTCCCCTTTATCTTGCCTGTTTTTGTCTTATTTGTTTTGACAGGAATACAGGCAAACGTATTTCTTCTTTGGACTCTTTTATTTGCAGTTGTACTATTTTTTTTGTTTTTGGGGATCATGTTTAGCATCTGTAGCTTCATTGTATTTGGCTTGACCAAGACCAAACTTTTTAAACAGCATAAACAAATGATGACCAGCCTTTTATTAATTGTTTCTACTGTTGTAGCTGTATTAGGAATTCTGGTCATCAGTTGGCAAATGCCGCAAGCAGGAGAAATATTTGCTGATCGGCCTACAATTAACTTTTTATTGCCATTTTTTTATACAGCATCACAGCCTCTAACTGCTGAAGGTTTGCTAAGTTTGCTTATTTTAGCAGGGTTGTTGATAGTTTTAAGCTTTTTATTTGCTAAATTATTGTTGCCTAAGCTGTATGAGCAATTAATCGATTCGTCATCTAATAACAAGATTGCTAAAAGAAAACATAAAGGCCATCAAAGTTTGCGCCAACTATTAGTTCACTACAATGCGCAATTGATTCGCAACCCTAGTTTACTAATGCAGGTATTTTCTAATTCTATTATGGTACCGTTGATTTTTATTATTACGTTTGCTTTTAGCGCTCAAATTGACTTAAGCATGGTCGGTCCACAATTTTTGGGGGTAACTTTTTTAGGCGGAATAGCTTTATCTACCATTATGGTAAATCAAACTTCTTTTGTAGCAAATATTATTTCCTTAGATAAAGAAAATTTTGCTTTCATCCAAGCTTTACCTTTATCGATGAAGGATTATTTACGGGAAAAATTTCGGTTTGCTTATCTGCTGCAGCTTATTTTAGTTAGTAGTATGGCAGTGATCATGGGTTTAGTACTTCAGCTGCCGTTACTTCATTTCGTTAGTATTCTTTTGGGGGGTATGGCGGGAACTTATCTTATTAGTTTGCGTTATTTTAGTCGCGATTATCGTTTATTGTTGTTAGATTGGACAGAAATTAGCCAATTATTTTCTCGTGGTGCGGGTAATTTAGGTCTGGTGAGTACAATGATAGGATCAGTATTTTTAAGTGTAATTTTATTGGTCCTATATGGTTTTGCTGTAGCTTTATTGCCATCACTAGCTATTAATATGGCAGTAGGTATAGTCGTTATCGCAGGAAGTTTTTTGTGGTATCATCACTATCAAAAAAAATTCTGGAAAAAATTAATATAGGTTGTCTATTTTTTAGGAAATATCTTTAGCTTTTAAATCGTTAAATGGATGAAAAGTTGGCTGATAAGTAGAAAAAAATGAATAGAAATAAAAAAGCCAAGTGAGCTGACTGAAACTCGCTTGGCTTTTTGTTAATCGTCTTCGGTGTATGTTTGTTTATTTTCGGTATCAGTACGTACAATCAAGACATCGCATGAAGCGTTACGTGTTACATATTCAGAGACTGAACCGATAAATAACCGTTCAACTGCATTAAGTCCTGTTGCTCCTAAAATAATTAAATCAACGTCATTATCTTGCGGGATTTGTTTAGCAATAATTAACTTAGGTGACCCATATTCGATGGCAGTTTCGACTTGCTTGACACCGCTATTTTTGGCGTTTTCGCTATAATCACTCAAAGATTGTTTGGCTAAGTCAGTTGCTTGATCTGCTAACACCGAATCAAACGAATTTACATCTTGGAATGCTCTTGTGTCAATTACATGGACTAACAATAAACTTGCTTCATTTCGTTTTGCAATATTGACTGCTTTTTGAAAAGCTAGTTCTGCTTCATTGGAACCATCAACGGCAACCATAATTTTTTGATATTGTTGTAACATCACACCACGACCTTCCATTTTATTTCTAATTTTATTATACCTTTTTTGGCTCGAAAAATAAAAACTTAATGCATTTATGACATCTTTTTAGCGAGTAAGAAACTAAAAATTCCTGAAATAACTAGCATAAAACATAAAAAAGCGATAGCCCACTCTAATTGATTTAAAAACCCGACAAATAAGCATAAAATACCTAGAAAAATAAATATTACACCAAAAGTTGATAGGAATGTTTTATTTTGCGAATTTTTAGTGATTAAGGAAAAAAAGATTGTTTGTTTTATACATAATATGACGCCCATAGCGACTAAAATTATCGCCATGATAGACAATAAAGTAGGAATCATCTCATACTCCTTACATGTGAATTTGATTAAATTATAAGGGAAGAGACAGAAAAGGGCAACTCACAAATAGAAGTATTTAAATTGTTTTTTTGCAAAAAATAATTCTTTTTATCTTCTTTTTATAATATAATGGCTGTATACCTTTTCATCAATATGTAATTTAAATTTTTCTTGTTTTTGTTAGTGAAGAGTATTTTAGTTTAGGAATTTGTAAAACTGTGATGATAAAGGAGGTTTTAGATGAAGCGATTCGATAGTTTTGCAAAAATAGTAAGTTTGATTGTTGATCTTATGTTAGCGATATTAGTAATTGTTGTTTTAATTGCTATGGCAGCAGCGATTTATGATATTTTTACTCATGTATTAACAATGAGTTCAATGAGCGAACTTTATTATGTTATTGAAGAAATCGCCACTTGGTTTATTCTTTTAGAAGTATTCTTAATGTTATTGCGTTATGTAAAAGAAGGTCATCATGTGCCGGTACGTTATCTTATTTTAATTGGCATTACAGCTGTTTCACGGAAGCTTTTGTTAGAGCATGGTGGAGGATTAGATGCTTTAATGTTAGCACTAGCGATCTTAATTTTAGTCCTTGATCTGTTTTTACTAGAAAAAGTTAATGCTTTTCATACACATAAATCTTCAGAAGAGGAAAAAGATGTTTTTTAATTAAAAAAGATAACAATATGAGCTTAAACTAAAAAATCCCTTATCAAAAATGATAAGGGGTTTTATCTTTAAAAAAAAGGGTAATATCCGTGGATGCCGTTTATTGTCCTGGAGTATTGATCCCGCAAAGTCTAAGCAGGTGGGTTCCATGGCCAAGGTCTTGAGCTACCAAATGATAAGGCGTGCTACTGACATTGGCACCTAACGGATCCCAATATATCAATAAAAATGTTCGGTCAATACTAAAAATGGATAACTCGTACATCACAGAATTCCCAAATCTATAGTAGCACAATCTTTCAAATGTGGCAATAGACAGACACTCATCAACTAGAGGTGTCTATTAACATAGTTTTCAATTTTCATCGAAATAAACACATTACCTTAGGGATTTGATGAGATTATTTACAATTAGTTCCATAAGTTTATCATTTATGAGCTTATTTTCTTATAAACCCATAACTCAACTATATTAACGAGTTTTATACAGAACAAATGACATTATTTTTTCCAATCATTTAGCTGTTTATAACGCATTGCTAATGCTTTTTCGTATTTTCCAGTAGTCTTAGGGTCGTAATAAGTTGTGTTTTTTAACTTATCTGGTAGATACTGTTGATCGACCCAAGCTTCTGGATAATCGTGAGGATATTGATAATCCACACCACGATTCAAATCTTTAGCTCCTTTATAATGACTATCGCGTAGATGAGCGGGGACGTCCCCAGACTTTCCACTTTGTATATCTGCAATTGCTTGGTCTAAAGCTGTATGAGCAGAATTTGATTTAGGCGATAGACATAAATCAACAACAGTTTCAGCTAGCGGGATACGTGCTTCAGGCAAACCAATTTTTTCAGCAGCAAGGACTGCTTCGACGCAACGAGCGGCAGCTTGAGGATTGGCTAGACCGATATCTTCATAACCAATCACCATTAAACGACGACAGATAATCGCTAAATCACCTGCTTCTACTAACCTTGCTAAGTAGTGCAAAGCAGCATCTACATCACTGCCACGAATGGATTTTTGAAAGGCTGAAATGACATCATAATGCGCATCGCCGCCTTTGTCATGTGTTAATGCCTTTTTTTGAATACATTCTTCAATAATCGTTAGGGTAATGTGAATCTGCCCATTATCATCAGCAGGCGTAGATTTTACAGCTAATTCGAGGCCATTTAATACACTACGTAAATCGCCGTTGGTTGCACGGCATAAATGTAACTTAGCATTTTCATCCAAAATCACCGGATAGTTTCCGAGGCCACGCTCTTTGTCTGCTAAAGCAAACTCAAGCGCTTGTGCTAAATCTGTTTCACTTAAAGGCAAAACCTCAAAAATCTGTGTTCGGCTTCTGATGGCTGGATTAATTGTAATGTAGGGATTTTCTGTTGTAGCACCAATCATGATGATTCGTCCACTTTCCAAATGAGGCAGTAAAAAATCCTGTTTGGTTTTATCTAAACGATGGACTTCGTCTAATAGTAAAATGACCGTCCCACTCATTTTTGCTTCTTCAGCAACGATTTGTAAGTCTTTTTTAGTGTCAGTTGCGGCATTAAGCATACGAAAAGCATATTGTGTTGTACCGGCAATAGCACTAGCAATACTTGTTTTTCCAGTACCTGGAGGACCATATAAAATCATAGATGAAAGCATTTGGGCGTCAATCATTCGGCGGATGATTTTACCTTTTCCAACTAAATGTTGTTGTCCCACAACCTCATTTAAATTTTGCGGCCGCATCCGATAACTTAGTGGCTGCTGCATGTTTATCCTTCTTTCTTTTTTCATTGCTGATAGTATAACATATGAATACCTAGTGATTAATTTAAACGAGTTTATTTCAATAAAATAAAAGGATGGCATGAACTCCATGTTTTGTGTATGATGACATTAGGTGATAGCAATGAATGAGACAATAAAAATTTTTGAAACAGCCTCAACGGTCGATATTGCTCGTTTTTTAGTGGGGATGTATCTTGAACACGATACACCAGAAGGAAAACTAGGAGGGTATATTGTTGACTGTGAGGCTTACTTAGGCCCTGATGATATGGCGGCTCATAGTTATGGAATGAGAAAAACACCTAGACTACAAGCAATGTATCAAAGGCCCGGGACGATTTATTTATATACTATGCATACGCATTTGATTTTAAATATGGTTACACAAGATGAGGGCATGCCACAAGGGGTGATGATCCGAGCGATCGAACCTGTAGATGGAAAAGAACAGATGGAAAAAAGACGAGCTAAAATAGGACGCGAGGTCTCCAATGGGCCAGGAAAATTAGTGGAAGCTTTAGGAATACCTAAAAGCCTTTATGGTCAATCTATTTTCTCTAGTGATCTACATTTAGTGCCTGAAAAGCGTAAAACGCCTAAAAAAATAGCAGAGCTTCCGCGTGTAGGAATCCCAAATAAAGGGGAATGGACGGATATGCCTTTGCGTTTTGTCGCCAGTGGCAACCCATATATAACAAAAATCCGGCGCCAACAAATTGACTCTGACAGTGGTTGGCAAAAAGAAAATGATAATGACTAGTGATTGGAGGTTTGTCACAGATGAAATGGAATGAAGTAAGCGTTGAAACTGCTAGTGAAGCTGTTGAAGCCGTTGCAAATATTTTAATGGAAGCAGGAGCCAGTGGCGTAGCTATTGAAGATAGTAAGGATATTGAAAATTTTCATACTGACAGCTTTGGCGAAGTGATTGATGCTGAAATGATTAGCTCTTTAAATGAAGGGGCTTATGTTAAAGCTTATTTTCCAGAAACAATCTTTGTCCCAGAAATTTTACCTAGGATTAAGGAAAGAATTGCGGAGTTACCAGATTTTGGGCTTTCGGTTGGTAAAAATGAAATAGAGGTAACAGAAGTTGAAGAAAAAAATTGGGCTACAGCTTGGAAAAAATATTATCATCCCGTTCGGATTTCGCGTTTTTTAACTATTAAACCCAGTTGGGAAGATTATCAAACGACAGATCCAAAAGAGCAAGTGATTGACTTAGATCCAGGCATGGCTTTTGGCACAGGCACTCATCCTACGACCCGTTTAACTTTACAAGCTTTAGAGACGGTTTTGCGTGGTAATGAAACGGTGCTTGATGTAGGTGCAGGTTCTGGTGTATTAAGTATTGCCTCAAGTTTTTTAGGTGCAGGAGAAGTTTTCGCTTACGATTTGGATGAAGTCGCTGTTAAAGCGGCCAAAGAAAATCTCGCACTTAATCCATCTGCACAAAATATTCAGGTAAAAGCCAATGACTTATTGCAAAATGTGGACAAAGAAGCTGATATCATTGTTGCCAATATTTTAGCTGATATTATTATTAAAATGTTACCAGATGCTTGGCGATTATTAAAAACAGATGGCACATTGATCGTCTCAGGAATCATCGAGGCAAAAAAACGAAGTGTGTTGGAGGCAATGCAGGCACAAGGCTTTGTTTTAGACCAAACTTTTCAGCAAAAAGATTGGTATGCTTTAACCTTCAAAAAAGTGGAGGAAGTTTAAATGCAACGTTATTTTACTGATGAAACTTATAAAGAAAAAAACAGCTATCGTATAAGTGGAGAGGCTTATCATCATATCATTCATGTAATGCGTATGAAAGAAGGCGCAAAGCTCTACCTTGTTTTTTCTAATCAAGTGACGATTCAAGCTGAAATTACAGCCGTTAACGATCAAGAGGTGACCGTTAAAGAAATTGCTAAGGAAAAACAAGAAAAAGAACTGCCACTAGCAGTAACGATTGCTTGTGGTTATCCTAAAGGAAATAAATTTGACTGGATTGTACAAAAGGCAACTGAGTTGGGAGCAGCTGAATTTATCGGTTTTCCAGCAGAAACTTCGGTGGTTAAATGGGATCAAAAAAAGTTAGCGAAAAAACAAGAACGTTTGACTAAAATTACCCAAGAAGCTGCTGAACAATCCCAACGAAACGTTCTTCCTGAAGTTACACTTTTAGCTAGTATGCAGGAGCTGTTGGCAACTTTTTCTCAATTTGATCATATTTTGGTTGCCTATGAAGAATCGGCTAAACAAGATGAAACAGCAACCTTGGCCCGTTTGCTAGAAAAAGTACAAGCTAACAGTCGGGTGCTTGCTATTTTCGGCCCTGAAGGCGGATTTTCCGAAAAAGAGATTGAAAACTTTACACAGAATCAAGCAGTACTTTGTGGATTAGGGCCTAGGATCTTACGAGCAGAAACGGCGCCGTTATACTTATTAAGTGCAGTTAGTTATCATTTAGAACTACTTAAGCAATAGAGTGAATATTTGAAAAAAATATATCAATTATTGTATAATATAGTTGATAAATGGCAAGAGCGAGCCCTATTTAATGAGGTGTTTGCTTTGTTGTCTTTTCTTCTTTTGTATATAAATAAGTAAAGTGTCTGGGTTAAAGACCCAGACCTTTTTAACAAGGAGGGTCAATATGGCAAAAGATAGTGTGATATCGGGAGCTAGCGTGATCAAATTAGTTTCCTATTATATGAGTGACGAACATACTGCTTTTGTAAGAAAAGCCTATGAATATGCAGTAGATGCACATAAAGATCAATATCGTAAATCAGGAGAACCTTACATCATTCACCCTATTCAAGTAGCAGGTATCTTAGCTGAGTTACATATGGACCCACATACGATTGCAGTTGGTTTTTTACATGATGTTGTCGAAGATACTGATGTGACTTTAGATGATTTGAAAAACGAATTTGGTAATGACGTAGGGATGATTGTTGATGGTGTGACTAAACTGGGGAAAATCAAATACAAATCGCATGAAGAACAATTGGCGGAAAATCATCGGAAAATGCTTTTAGCTATGGCACAAGATCTGCGTGTGATTATGGTGAAACTAGCTGACCGTCTTCATAATATGCGTACACTAAAACATCTAAGAGATGATAAACAAAGAAGGATCGCTAGAGAAACCCTTGAAATTTATGCTCCTTTAGCTGACCGTTTAGGGATCAGTCGCATCAAATGGGAGTTAGAAGATTTATCCCTACGTTATTTAAACCCTAAACAATATTATCGTATTGTTCATTTGATGCAATCTAAACGAGATGAACGAGAAAAATATGTGAAACAGGCGGTAGAAGAAATCCGTATTGCGACAGAAGACTTAGATATTTATGCGGAAATCTATGGACGCCCTAAACACATTTATTCTGTTTATCGGAAAATGGTCGATAAGAAGAAGCAGTTTGATGAAATTTATGATTTATTAGCGATTCGAGTGATCGTTGATTCGATCAAAGATTGTTATGCTGTGTTAGGTGCTATTCATACCAAATGGAAACCGATGCCTGGTCGTTTTAAAGATTACATCGCTATGCCTAAAGCAAATATGTACCAATCGATCCATACTACAGTTATCGGTCCTAACGGTAACCCAGTTGAAATCCAAATACGAACACACCAAATGCATGAAATCGCTGAATTTGGTGTAGCTGCGCATTGGGCATATAAAGAAGGACATACAGAAGAAATTCAGCCAGATGAAATGACAAAGCAAGTCAGCTGGTTTAAAGAACTATTAGAATTACAGGATGAAAGCTTTGACGCCTCTGATTTTATGGAAGGTGTTAAAGGAGATATTTTCAGTGATAAGGTGTATGTATTTACGCCTAAAGGAGATGTTTCTGAATTACCGAAAGGTTCGGGTCCTTTAGATTTTGCTTATCATGTCCATACAGATATTGGTAATAAAACTGTGGGAGCAAAAATTAATGGAAAAATGGTGCAGCTTGATTATAATTTAAAAAATGGTGATATTGTAGAAATATTAACGTCCCCTAACTCTTTTGGTCCTAGTCGAGATTGGTTAAAATTTGTTGCGACAAGTAAAGCTAAAAATAAGATCAAGCGTTTCTTTAAGGCCCAAGATCGTGATGAGAATATCGAAAAAGGGCATAATCTATTGGTCAAAACATTACAAGAAATGAATTTTTCAGCCAAAGAGATTCTTTCAAAAAGCAAAATCCAAGAAGCTTTAGAAAGATATAATTATCACTCAGAAGATGATTTATACGCAGCAGTTGGTTTTGGTGAAATGAGTCCAACGACCTTAGCAAATCGTTTAACTGAAAATGAGCGACGTCAACAACAAGAAGCAGAAGAAAAACAACGTGTGCAAGATATGGTCAATAATGGGCCTAAAAAAGAAACAGAAAAAATGAAGATACGCCATGACGGCGGTGTAGTCATTCAAGGCGTAGAAAATCTGTTGATTCGTATCAGCCATTGTTGTAATCCAGTACCAGGCGATGACATCGTTGGTTATATTACCAAGGGCCGTGGTGTATCTATTCATAGAAAAGATTGCCCGAATGTGCAAAATTCATCGCAAATGCAAGACCGTTTAATCGAAGTGGAATGGGAAGATACTAGTAATACTAGTAAAGAATATGATGCAGAAATCGAAGTTCATGGCTATGATCGTTCTTCATTGTTAAATGATATTTTACAAGCAGCAAGTTCACAAAACCATCGAATTATTAATGTAGAAGCACATTCTAATAAAGAAAAAACAGCAACGATTCGGATTACTGTTTCGATTAAAAATCTTTCACATTTACAATCCATTGTAGATAAAATAAAACAAGTTCCGGATATATATAGTGTCCATCGTTTGAAAGGATAGAGGTATGAAAGCAGTAGTGCAAAGAGTAAAAAGTGCGCATGTTACGGTTGATGAAAAAATCCTAGGTGAAATCGGTCAAGGTTTTATGATCCTATTGGGGATTCATGAAGAAGACACCCAGGAAGATGTAGCATATTTAGTAAAAAAGATATCAAAACTGCGTGTTTTTGAAGATGAAAATGGGAAATTAAATTTAAGTATTGATGCAGTTGGCGGTAGTATTTTAAGTGTTTCGCAGTTTACTTTGTATGCCGATACAAAAAAAGGCAATCGCCCGAGCTTTATTCAAGCGGCAAAGCCGGAAACAGCAGTTCCTTTATATGAAGCTTTTAATGATGGCTTAAGCCAACAAGGGATTCCTGTAGTAACGGGTGAGTTTGGTGCAGATATGCAAATTTCTTTAGTAAATGATGGTCCAGTCACTATTATTTATGATACTAGAGAAAATAAATAGATATTTTTTAAAGTAAAATCTAGTGTTGCTATTAAGAAGTTATTTTTCTTGTTTTAGCAACGCTAGGTTTTTTATTTTATGAATAAAACATGTATTTTTCTTCGCAAAAATATTTGTAAGCGCTTTATGATTGTGAGATAATAAAGTGGCAGGGGAAATTTCCCTTTATATAAACGTATTTATTTTATTTACAATGAAAGGAGTTTCGATTATTTATGGCAACTATTGGAAGGTTTGATCGTAGTGAAGTTAAAAAGGAAAATCAATTATTTTCACGATTTAAAACATTAGTGGAAACAGCTTTTTATGGGAACAATGTGACAAAAATCACAAAATTAAAAAAAGCTTATCATTTGGCTACACAAGCTTCTGGGACGGTTGTTACGGATTTACCGGTAAAGCATACTAGTGATTTAGGACTACCTGAAGAGGCTAAGATGCTTATTTTTAATGATGGGAAAATCGTGGGAAGAACAGCAGCAGCACGTGTAGTTATCGGTCATCCTGGGGTTGATTCTGATTATTATCAAGGGATATTAAGAGAGGCGCTATATCAATCAAGAAAACAGAACTTTTATACAGCCGATGTTGTGGTTGGTCTTGATGAAAAGTTCATGGTCAAAAGTCATCTGATGCTGCCAGAAGGATTTGAAAATAATCTTTATTCTTATTTATTGAATTTCCAAATGGCAAATGAACAGTGGCAGAAACGTTATGAAGACTCTGTTTCTTATGATGAAAATGACATCTACCTTTTTGCTGATCCTAATTGGCAACATCCAGATTTTCCTTTTGGCTTAGCTTTGTTTGACCCTGAGCATAATGTAGCTGCTATTTTAGGTTTACGTTATTTTGGTGAATTGAAAAAAGGAACACTAACACTTGCTTGGGCAACAGCTCATCGTAATAATTTTGTAGCTTGTCATGGTGGGATCAAGCAATATCAACTCCCCGAAGGTAAGAAATATACAATGGCTGCCTTTGGTCTTTCTGGTTCAGGAAAATCAACGATTACTTTAACCCAACACGGTGGAAAATATAAAGTAGATGTTTTGCATGATGACGCTTTTGTTATTAACCGTGATACAGGTTCCACGATTGCATTAGAGCCTGCTTATTTTGATAAGGTGCAGGATTATCCGTTAACTCATGATACAGTTGATTACTACTTAACCATGCAAAATGTTGGCGCCACAAAAGATAAGGAAGGTAAGACGGTTCCGGTTTTACAAGATATTAGAAATGGCAACGGACGTACCGTTAAATCACGTTATGTTACAAAAAACCGAGTAGATGCATTAGATCATAGTTTAGATGCTGTTTTTTGGATTATGAAAGATGATAGCTTACCGCCTGTAGTAAAAGTGGAAGACCCAGTTTTAGCTGCAGTTTTTGGCTTAACACTTGCGACGAAGCGATCGACAGCAGAAAATGTTGTAGGCGATGTAGATTTGAATCAGCTGGTTATTGAGCCTTATGCTGATCCGTTTCGTGCTTATCCTTTAGCAGAGGATTATCGTAATTTCCGGGATTTATTTAATAAAAATCAAACAGACTGCTATATTTTAAACACAGATGCCTTTAATGATAGAGATATTACTCCGCAAGTTACTTTATCCAGTATCGAAAAAATTATTACAGGACAAGCAACTTTCGAACAATTTGGTCCGATTAAGGAAATGTCTTATTTACCAATAGAAGGTTATGAGCTGGACTTTAATAATGAAGAATATATAAACGACATCAACGCTCGCTTACAAAATCGTTTAGACTTCATTTTAAAGGAAAATAATACAAATGAAGGTTATGATGCTTTGCCTAAAGAAACAGAAGAAATGATACGTCAAGTAATAAACGAATTGTAGTTAAAGTAATAGTAAACTGGTAATTAACTTTAATTGTTAATTACCAGTTTTTTTGTGACAAAAAAAGCTTTTGTATATTACCACTTAATATTTATGCGAATAAATAAACTCACACTTTACAAAAGAGTGAAAAAATGTTAAGGTATACTTAATCTGAAAATTGAAGGGAGGCAAGAGGAGGGTTGAATATGGATATTGGAAAGCGAATTTATGAATTACGTACAAATCAGAAAATGAGTGCAAAAGATCTTGCAAAGAAGGTGGGAGTCTCGGCCGCATTTATTTCAGCATTGGAACATCATACGACAAGTGCTTCGATTACAACATTGGAAAATTTGTGTAATGGATTAGATGTTTCCTTAAGTGAATTTTTTCAAGAGGAGGAAGCACCATTAGATGTTGAGTTATTTCATAAATTTGCAAATATGAACACTGAACAAAAAACAGCTATTCTAAATTTAATTGAAGTTTTTTGCCCAGTAAATTCAGAAGACGAAACTAAAGAAAACAAGGAGGCTAATGAATGAAAGAAGACTATCAGGTATCAGTTGAAGAAACAATAGAAAAATTTGATACAAACCGAAAAGAAGGACTCACACAGCAAACCGTCGATAAACGTTTAGAAGAGAATGGACGTAATGAGATCCAAGAAGGAAAGAAAACTTCTGCTTGGAAATTATTGTGGAATAATATAAATGACCTAATTGTATATCTATTATTAGCAGCTGCAGTTATTTCCTTTCTTATGGATGACCTAGCAGAGACCATCGCGATATTACTAGCTTTGCTACTTGCGGTACTTACTGGTTTTTTTACAGAATTACAAGCACAAAAATCAGTTGAATCCTTACAGAGTATGATTTATACCACCACTACGGTTATTCGAGATGGCAAGACACAAACCATTGACGCAGGAAGTGTTGTCCCCGGAGACGTGCTCTTATTACGAGAAGGTGACGCGATTGCTGCAGATGGTCGAATTATTTCTAGTAACAACTTTGCCTGTATTGAATCGGCGTTAACGGGAGAATCAGAAGCGGTTGAAAAAAGCGCAGATGATATTTCTGAAGAAGAAGTCCCTTTAGGCGATCAGCAAAACATGGTTTTTTCCGGTACAGCTGTGACCCGCGGGTATGCTTATGTTGTTGTGACTGAAACTGGTATGGAAACTGAAGTTGGTAAAATTAGTGGTATGTTAGATGAAGCAAATGATGAAAAAACACCACTAGATATAGAATTAGATAAATTAAGTAAGGCTATTATCGTTGCGGCTTTCATTGCTGGTGTTGCAGTGCTTGTTGCAGGTCTTATTACGGACAAACCCTTTGTTGAAATGATTCATATCGCTATTATTTTAGCTGTTGCTGCTATACCCGAAGCAATGCCAGCAGTAGAAACAATCACCTTATCAAAAGGTATGAACACTATGGCTCAACGTAAAGCTTTAGTGAAGTCACTGCCAGCCGTAGAAACGCTGGGAGCAACCAGTGTAATTGCTAGTGATAAGACAGGGACATTAACTGAAAACCAAATGATGGCTTCTGAACTAGTGTTAGGTGATGAAACACATTATGAAGTTACAGGTGAAGGTTATGACCCACACGGATCTGTCAAAAAAGATGGAGAAGAAATTACTCCAGAAAATAATGAAAGCTTAATGCAATTTATTCAATCCGGTGTTTTATGTAATACGGCTCATATAGACCAAAATGAAGAGGGACAATATGAAGTTGTGGGTGATCCTACAGATGGCGCCTTAGTTACACTAGGCAAAAAAGTGGGATTAGACCGTGAAGACTTAGAAAAGCAAGGATTTGAAAAAATAGCTGAAGTTCCGTTTTCTTCTGAAAATAAATATATGATTGTGGTTTATGAAAAAGATGGCCAACGTCAGTTAATTATTAAGGGCGCTTTTGATGTTATTTTAGGTTTGGCTGATCAGACGCAAGAAACCAAAGATAATTTGCAAGAACAAAATGAAATGTTTGCTGAAAAAGGCCAACGTGTGATTGCAATTGCAAGCATCGAAGATTATGACGGTGGTTTGACCGAAGAAGAATTGAAAGATTCTTTGGATGGTTTGAAAATTCAAGGATTAGTAGGCATTATTGATCCACCACGACCAGATGCATATGAATCCGTCGAAAGTGCACAAAATGCTGGTATTAAGGTGAAGATGATCACTGGAGATCATCCCAAAACAGCTTCTATTATTGCTAAAGACATCGGCATAGCTGACCATGAAAAAATTATGACCGGTAGAGAAATTGATGAACAAGTAGATAATGAAAATTTTGCTGAACTAGTGGATGATACATCGGTTTTTGCCCGAGTTTCTCCAGAAAATAAGATGCAGATCGTATCAGCGCTTAAAAAAGAAAGCGAAGTTGTTTCAATGACCGGCGACGGTGTGAATGACGCCCCTGCTTTAAAAGATGCTAATATCGGCGTTGCTATGGGCATCAGAGGTACTGAAGTCGCTAAAGAAGCTTCAGATATGATCTTAACAGATGACCGTTTTGGTACAATCGTGGATTCGGTTAAAGAAGGAAGAATTATTTTTGACAATATTAAAAAATATGTTTCTTTCCTATTTGCTTGTAATATGGTAGAAATTGTCGCGATCTTTGCAAGTGTCGTCTTTTTACTACCGATGCCGATCGCACCCTTACACATCCTATTTTTAAATTTGATTATTGATATTGCACCAGCTATGTCATTATCTTTTGAACCTGCTGAGGATAATGTAATGGCAAGAGGACCACGTTCCAAAAAAGATAGTTTAGTCAATCGCCACTTTTTGACACGTATCGTATTTAGTGGAATAATTATTGGTTTATCAGCCTTTATCCTATTTTGGGTACTGCTAAATGGCGATCAGTCAGGTGAATATTTACAAACGGCTGTATTTACTTTTATGGCAGTTGCACAATTAATGCACATTTTTAATGTTAGAAAGACGAATTCCTTTGGTCTTGACCGCAGCTTTTTCCAAAATAAAGCTTTAATAGGTTCGATTATACTATCTATTGCTTTACAATTAGTTGCTGTTTATGTGCCATTTATGAATGATCTTTTAGGTACTGAACCATTAAGACTTGTTACTTGGTTAGGAATCCTTGGTGCAGCTATCATATCTACAGTAATTGTAGGATTGTTTAATAAAATAAAATATCATCACTAATTCATGTTTAGTAACCTTTTATCGGTTCTATAACATTTTATAAATTGATGGATAAAATAAATTTTCCCCTCTGTATTTAACGTTGAAATTTGATATAATGATTTCAACAAGTGAAATAAAAGGCTTACAAAAAGCTATAAGAGGGGAATTTTTTATGGGAAAATTAATCGATTTGCAAAATGATTCTGATATCCGCGGTATTGCTATTGATACAGAGGAATATCAAGCAAATGTGACGGTTGCTGCGGTGCGAAAAATTGCTGTGGGTATCGTGAATTGGCTGCATGAAATGGGCGTTGAAGATAAATTAACCATTGGCGTTGGTAGAGATAGTCGCTTAAGCGGTCAGAAATTGCAAGAAGCACTCATTGAAGAGTTAGTTTCTTACGGAGTGGATGTCTATGATTTTGGTTTGGCTACCACCCCATCTTTATTTATGAGTACACAGTTTGCTCAATTTTCATGTGATGCAGGGATTATGTTGACTGCCAGCCACTTGCCTTATTATTACAATGGTGTAAAAGTTTTCAGTCAAAAAGGTGGGGCAGAAAAAGAAGATATTACTTATATTTTGTCCCATACTGAAAAAAAGGAGCAGGCTAATGTGGGTACGATAACAAAGGCCGATTTACTTACTGTTTATGCCAACGATCTAGTTGAAAAAATACGTGCAGCTAGCAAACAAAATATAGAAAAACCACTGGTCGATTTTAAAATTGTAGTCGATGCAGGAAACGGAGCGGGGGGCTTTTTTGCTGAAAAAGTTTTACAACCTTTAGGAGCTGATACTACAGGTTCCCAATTTTTAGAACCGGACGGGAACTTCCCTAACCATGTTCCTAATCCTAACAATCAGGAAGCTATGGAAAGTATCCAAAAAGCAGTTTTAGCTAATCAGGCAGATTTAGGCGTGATTTTTGATACCGATGTGGACCGTTCGGCTGTAGTAACCAAATCAGGCGATTTATTGAATCGTACGAACTTGGTTGCGGTATTAAGTCGTATTATTTTAGCTGAACATCCCGGGACGAGCATTGTCACAAATTCACCGACTACTGACCATGTAAAGGTATTTATTGAATCTTTAGGCGGTAAACAGGTTCGCTATGTTTCTGGTTACCGTAATGTGAGCAATAAAGCACTAGAATTAAATCGAGCAGGCATTGATAGCCAACTGGCAGTTGAAACCAGTGGTCATGCGGCTTTTAAAGAAAATTACTTTCTAGATGACGGCGCTTATATGGTCGCCAAAATTTTAATGCTCCTACCAGAATTACAAGCCGAAGGAAAGACTTTGGAATCATTGATTGCTGATTTAAAACAACCGCTTGAAGTACAAGAAGTTCGTTTTAAATTAGAAACAGAGGATGATCGTGCATTAGGTGAAAAAGTCATTGAGCAGATTGCTGATATCGATGTAGCTGGTTGGGAAATCGATCCTGAAAATGAAGAAGGCATTCGGTTTCATTTGAGCCAGCCTTATGGCCAAGGTTGGTTTTTATTACGAATGAGCTTGCATCAACCTTTCTTAGTATTACAAATTGAAAATGATGAAAAAGGTCATATTGTTCCTGTGCTAAAAAGAATGCATGAATTTTTAAATAACTATCCAGAAGTCAATCAGGAAAAATTGTTATCATTAATATCAAATAGTTAATCGTTAAGAAATAGAATCATTCCCAGCAAAGTGACGAATGTTGTGTCTTTGCTGGGGATTTTTTATTACAATAAGACTAGAAATAGTCATAGAACTTCGTTTGAAAATGAAAAGAAAAATCTATATAATAGACAGCAATTAGAGAATGGAGGGAAATGAATGGAAATTTTCCGAAAAAGACCAATTGAAAAAACTTCTTTCAATACATTAAAAAGAGAACTAAAATTAAAAGATTTAATTATGCTAGGAATCGGCGCTATTATTGGGACAGGGATTTTCGTTGTCACTGGACAGGCTTCGGCGGACTATGCAGGTCCAGCTTCTATGATTTCCTTTATTATTGCAGCTTTAGTTGTTATTTTAAATGGTATCTGTTTTGCGGAATTTGCTTCAAGAGTGCCTGTGTCAGGAGGACCTTATAGCTATATGTATGTGGTCTTTGGGGAATTGACAGCTTGGATCGCTGGCTGGTTATTGATTTGTGAGTATATGTTAGCCGTTTCCTCGGTTGCTTCAGGTTGGTCCGGTTATTTTCAAGGGTTTTTGAGTAATTGGGGCATTCAACTGCCTCAAGCATTAACTGCTGGTTACAATCCAGAAGAAGGTACATATATTGATTTGATCGCAGCTTTAGTCATGATTTTAGTCACATTGTGGGTTACACAAGAGGCTAAAAAAGCATTACGTTTGAATAATGCGATGGTATGGGTAAAATTTGCTGTGATTATTTTATTTGTTGCCGTGGGTGTATTTTTTGTTCAACCTGATAATTGGCAGCCTTATATGCCTTATGGTACACAAGGAATTTTTAGTGGTGCAGCTTTAGTATTTTTTGCCTTTTTAGGTTTTGATTCGATTTCCATGGCAGCTGAAGAGGTCGAAAATCCACAAAAAGATGTACCCCGGGGAATTATTGGTTCCATTTTGATTGCAACGGTTTTATATGTAGCTGTTACTTTAATTTTGACAGGGATGGTCCCTTTTTCAAAATTAGGTGTTGCCGACCCAGTGGCTTTTGCTATGCGCTATATCGATCAAGGATTTATCGGTTCTGTCATTTCAGTTGGGACGATTTTGACCTTATTAACTGTTACGATATCGATGCTTTATTCTTTAGCAAGGCTGATTTATTCTATTAGTAAGGACGGTTTGTTACCGAAATACTTACAACAGATTGACGAAAAAAGACGTACGCCTAAACACGCAACATTTGTTGCGGGTGGCATAGGCTTATTCTTTGCGGCCGCTTTTCCATTGAATATTTTAGCTGAATTGACAAATATTACGGCACTTGCATGTTTAGCTTTAATGGCTCTGGGTGTGATTCGCTTACGTAAAATGCTAGGTCCTCCTAAAAAAGATGAGTTCAAAGTTCCATTGGTGCCTCTACTTCCAATTATCTCGGTACTTTCTTGTGTATTTTTGATGTTACAGTTGGATAAAGTTACTTGGACAGTCTTTATTATCTCTCTTGTTTTAGGATTAGCTATTTATTTTGGTTATGGATATCGACATAGTGATTTAAATGAAAAAAAGAGCTGATGTAAAATACTCCCTGAAAGAATTATCCTTTCAGGGAGTGTCATCAAGCTCTTTTTTTATTGCTCGTTTTTAGTGGTTAATTCGATTAACTTTTGTTTTAAGCCTTCTTCCATTTCGCCAAGTTCTAGTTCTGCATTACGACGGTTTTCTTTACCTTCTTTTTGGATACGTAAAGTTTCTTCGATCGTTTCTACTAAGTCATTTTGTGTTTGTTGCAAGGTGTCGACGTCGACAATGCCACGTTCATTTTCTTTTGCCGTTTCAACGGCCGAAACTTTCAGCATTTCAGCATTTTTCTTCAATAAATCATTTGTCGTTTCAGAGACTTGTCTTTGAGCTGTTACAGCCTCTTTTTGACGTAAGAGGGTTAAAGCTATAACAACTTGGTTTTTCCATAAAGGAATAGCCGTATTGATCGAAGATTGGATTTTTTCTGCTAAAGCTTGATTGGTGTTTTGAATTAAGCGAATTTGTGGTGCTTGTTGCAGGGAAATTTCACGCGTTAAACGCAAGTCATGCGTCCGTTTATCTAAACGATCTAAAAATTGAGCGTAATCATTTGCCATTTGCACGTCCATTTGTTCGCCGGTTTGTTTTGCTTTTTCCATTGCTTCAGGAATAGTTTTTTGTTCTAATTCTTCCATTTTCACTTCGCTAGCAGCAATATAAATATTTAAAGCATCAAAATAATCCTTATTTTTTTGATAGAGTTGCTCAAGCATTGCATGGTCTTCAAGCAGCCCCTCTTTTTCCTTATCTAATTTAACGGCAACCTTATCCACTTGGGCACCGATTTTTTGGTATTTTGCTGTGATTTCATAAATCGACTGTTTCACTTTACCGAACATACGTTGAAAAATGTTACCCTCGCCGGCACGAAGTTCGTCAGGGTTGGCTTCTTGCAAACGATACATTAGATCGTTAAGCGTATCTCCAATCGGCCCAATATCAGAGCTTTGTACTTGACTTAACATTGATTGTGAGAATTCACTCAATTTTGTTTGTGCTTTTGTCCCATAAGTTAACACCGCTTGTTGATCTGTAGCATCAATCTGATCGGCTAATTGCTTAGCTTGCTGTTGCCTTTCTTCTGATAATTTATCAACTAAACGGGGTGCTTGCTCTTGCGTATGTAGATCGGCGATTTCCTTTTGTTGAGTGGCTGTTAATTGATTTAAATCAGGTGTAAATGAATCATCCATCAAATCTTCTAAAGTCTTGTCAACAGAAGTTGGTTGCTTCGAGCGGTCGGACATAACAATTTCCTCCTTCAATAGTTTGAAAAACAGAAGAAGATAAAAGTTAAACTTTTATCTAGCTTCATGTTGTTTGTAATCACCGTTTTGTTTTAAACTTTGTTTAGCAATAGTCATTTCTACATCTAAATCGTCTAAATCATCAGCGACAAATTTCTGATAATCAATTGTGATTAAAGCAGCCATCTGATCGATGATTTGAATACTTTCTTCGATCTTATCATAAGTATCACGATTTTTTATTTCATGTTCGTTGATTTCCATAAATTTGTCGGTTAAATCTACTAAGTTTGGTAGATGAGTGTATAAAAAGTGGTTAGCCTCAGGCATTCGTTTAGGAGAGTCAACAATTTCTTTAAATAAAGCCTTAGCTGCTTTGATGGTATCATGACGTAAATCAACGGCTCTTAGTTTGCCGCTTTTGTTCATCGTTGCTTGTAAATGGTCAATTTGTTTTTTTGTTTGATTCATCGTTTGACGGAACATATCGATTTCACTGTCAGACATACCAGCATCGATATAACTTTGCTCTCTTTTTTTTGATAGAGTAGGTAGTTCACTTTTATTAGAATGCTTCGATCTTCCCTTGAAACCATAATAGATTAAAAAGCCGCCAGCAACAAAAAACAGCAATGGGAAATGATCGAATGAGTCATTTCCGGAAAAAATGTTAAGCAAAAAAATGACTCCCAAAATGACGCCAATCCATAATGCCCATTTTGAATTTTTCATTTCTAAACCTCCTAAAATCCTTCTATATAAACGTCTTATGTTATTTCTCTACTCTTTTATTCTATCATGATATAGTAAATAAAAGAATCCGACTTGCGGTGTATTTCCATAATTTAGAAAAAACATAATCTTTTTTTATGTTAAAATAGTAAGAAATTGTGTAGGATAAAAAAAGAAAGATTGGTGAAATAATGCTGAATTTTGACGATTTTGCAGAAAAAACGCTAACTAGAAAAGAGATATATAAAGGAAAAATCATTGATGTGGCTTTGGATGATGTAAAACTTCCTAGTGGTAAAACTTCTAAACGAGAACTAGTTTTCCATGCAGGAGGCGTGGGGATTATTGCTCTAACACCAGAAAATAAGATGGTGTTTGTACGTCAATTTAGAAAACCCATGGAAAAAGTGATTTTAGAGATACCTGCAGGTAAAATTGATGAAGGCGAAGGGAATCATCCAGAAGATACAGGAAAAAGAGAATTAGAAGAAGAAACTGGATATAAGTGTGCTTCTATGACTTTTCTTACTTCAATGTATTTATCGCCTGGGTTTTCAAATGAAATGTTGTATATTTATCAAGCCAATGATATCAAAAAGACATCTCATCCTAGATCACAAGATGAAGATGAGCTGCTTGAGCTTTACGAACTGACATTAGATGAAGCCGAGCAGGCTATTAAAGACCAAACGATTTGTGATGCTAAAACGATTTATGCGATCACCTGGTGGAAGTTGTTGATCTCACAAGGGAGTGTTTAACATATGGCAAAAGGTCCGCTTATTTCTCGCTCGCAGTTGCGTAAACATCGTGTCGAAGACGAAAAAAAGCAAGAAGAACAAAGGCAAGAGGAAACGCAATATCATGAAGAGGAGCAACGAATCGATAATTATTATCGTAAACAATTGAAAAAAAATAAACCTCTTAACGCCACACGATCTAGTCAAAACCAGCGCTCAAGACAAATGAACAGTTTCTTGATGAAATGGATCGTTATTGTATTTTTATTATTGGTACTGGTGTTAATGATGGTTTTCTTTATATAAATTTGATGAAAAGGTTGGAAAGACATGAAAATAGGAATTATTGGTGCAATGGCACAAGAAGTAAAAGTTTTGACTGACTCCTTCAAAGAAATAAAAAAATGGGAGAAAGCTGGCGCCACTTTTTATTCCGGCGAAATAGCTGGTAATGAAGTTATTGTAGTACAGTCTGGTATTGGTAAAGTATTAGCTTCACTAACAGCAAGCCTTCTGATTCAACACTACCAAGTTGATCTTTTAATTAATACCGGATCGGCTGGCGGAATTGGTGAAGGACTGTCAGTTGGAGATGTGGTTATCGCAGAAAAGCTAGCTTATTATGATGTAGATGCTACAGGCTTTGGTTATAGTTATGGTCAACTTCCAGGTGGCATGCCTCTGTATTATGAAACAGATAGCAAGTTGGTGGCACAAATTGCTGATGCAGCAGAGAAATCTAATCTTTCTGTAAAAAAAGGTTTGATTGTTACGGGGGATTCTTTTATCGATGATCAAGATAAAGTCCAAGAAATTTTAAACCATTTTCCAGCAGCCTTGTGTTGTGAAATGGAAGGAACAGCAATTGCTCAAACAGCTTACCAATTTGATGTACCGGTAGTTGTTATTCGAGCAATGAGCGATACAGCAGATCATGCTGCGACTCAAAGCTTTGATGAGTTTATTGATGAAGCAGGTCAACGTTCAGCTGAGATGGTGCTGACTTTTATCCGCTCTATTTAAATAAAAACGAAGACGACAGCTTTTCTTGTCGCCTTCGCTTTTTTTTATTACCAAATTTTCACACGATTTTCAGGTTTGCGGTACATACCATCAGTAGACTTGATGTCAAAAACAGTGAAAAAGTCGTCTAGATTTTGTAGCTGAACATTGGCTCTTAGCTTTGCTGGTGCGTGAACATCGATAGCTAATAATAATTGTTGATATTGTTCTTTTGCTTTTGTGCGCCAAATTTTGGCCCAGTTATAAAAGAAAGCTTCTAAGTTATTTTGATCTTCATTTTTTGCTGCCTCTAAAGCACAGCTGAGTCCTCCAGCGTCAGCGATATTCTCCGAAACGGTTAGCGTACCATTCACTGTTCCGCCGGCAAATGGTAAACCATCAAATTCTTTGATCATTTCTTGCGCCAGTTTTTCAAAGGAAGCCAAATCTTCTTTCGTCCACCAATCGTTCATATTTCCGTACTCATCAAATTTCGCGCCGTTATTGTCAAAAGCATGAGAAATTTCATGGGCAATCACAGCACCAATTCCTCCATAGTTAGCACTTGCTGATTGTTCAAGACTATAAAATGGTGCTTGTAAAATAGCTGCTGGAAAGACAATGATATTTAAGGAACCATTATAATAGGCATTTACAGTAGAAGCGGCCATTTCCCATTCCTTCCGATCTACAGGCTTTTTGAATTTCTTAAAGTTATCTAGTCTTGCTAGCTTTGAAAAATTTCGAACATTAGCAACCAGAGAGTCTTTTGTATTTGTTACTAATTGTTTATAGACAGCCGGAATTTTATCTGGGTAACCTACGTTAATTCCTATATTGTCTAATTTTAAAATCGCCTTTTCTTTAGTTGCTTCTCCTAACCAATCGTTTTGTTTTAAACGATTTTTATAGATAGCAATCATTGAATGAACCATATGCTCTACATCTTGTTTTGCTTTTTCACCAAAATAATTTTTTCCATAATAAAGGCCAACAATTTGGTCAAATTGATTTAAAGTCAAATGGAAAGCGGCTTTTTCTTGACTGGGAATGTTTTCAATGCCAGACAAAGCACGGCGATATTGGCTGGCTGCTTGACGGAAATCTTCGCTTAAGTATCTGGCATAACCAACTACAGTTAGTGCAAACATCCAACTTTTTAATAAAGGTAAGTGTCCCTCTGTGATAAAAGTATTAAAGTTTTCGAAATATTCAGGTTCGGTGATGATTACTTGATCAACAGTGTCATCGAATAATTGATCAAAAGCTTGCGTAAAATCAATTTGTTCAGAATAAGCCGTGACAGTTTCTCTATCCCGCGGGTTGTAGATTTTCGTATAGTCAGCATTTTCTTCGGCGGTTCGCACATAAGGGACTAAACTACGATCAAAAGCTAGTGCTTGTTCTGCGATTGTTTCACTTTCTGATTGGCTACATCCGGTCAAATTCAACAGTTCAACTACCATATCAAAAAAGACCTGTAATAATTTTTCGCCTTGCTCACTATCATAATAGGTTTTGTCTGGTAAAATCAAAGCAGTTGGAGCCAGGTATAAAGCATGTTTTTGCGTATCCTTCATATCCGCATCGACAAAAAATTCGAAGGGTAAGGCAAGTCCATCTTTTATCCAACTAGCTAATTGCTGATTAAGATCTTGATAACTATCGATAGCATGAATCCGCTCAAGTAGATCTTGGATCGGCTCGGATTTGAGCGAATTTCTTTTGTCATAATCATTTGCTAAACGATAGAAAGCGATAGCTTCCTTCATTTTACCTTCAGAGATTTTGCTTTCATCTACACTCATTTCGTTTAATTGCTTGATTAAAAGTTGTTCAATATTTTCTGCTATGTCTTGAAATCCTCCTGTAGCAGGTTTATCAGCTGGGATTTCTGCAGTTTTTAACCAGTCTTGGTTAACAGCTTCATAAAAATCATCTTTTATATTTGTCATTTTTAACCTCCATTCATATCATCAATTATGATACAAATAAAAAGGAGAAACAAGTTTCTTATTTTATAAGCTTTAAATAAGAGCCAAAAGCTAACCATTTGTACTTAAGTTAGACAGATGAGGGAGGGTCCAGTAAAGAAGCTTGTGGACTCAAGTGCGCAAAAGTAAAGGGGATATTAAAATAAGAAGTGCAAAATGATTTTTGTTGAATAGTTATAGTACAATATTAAAAAGAGGGGATAGTTATGGATAAAAATCAGTGGGTTGGCTTAACAGCAGATAAGTTTAAACCGTATAAAAATTGGATAACCACTAAAAATGGTTTATGTGGGACAAACGCAGCTAGCGTGTTCATAGCTTTTTATCAGGATAATTTAGATGAGACGATTGTTCCTAGTTTTATTCGGGAAAAAAATAGTAAAAATAATACGCACTTAGTACATTATTTACGTTTATTTATTCAAAAACGGGGCTGGCCTACCATTGCTTATCAGGTGGCTCATGGACTGTCAAGTTATTTTTCTTATTTTGGTCTTAGTTATCGGGCGCGTGCGACAATGATCGGCTGCTGGCAACGTGTGACTAAAAGGATTGATCAAGGAAAGCCTGTAATTATTGGGCTGAATAAATATTTAGGAAGTAGTTATGGTAATCATTGGGCAGTTGCTTATGCTTACAAGGAAACGGATAAAGGGCAACGTTTTGTAAAAATTCATGATAATTGGGGGAGCTATCAGAAAGTTATTCCCGCAAAATGGATAAATGGAACGATTTCTTTACCTTAAACATGATGGTAAATTAGAATAAAAATATGTTAAAATAGAGAAAAAGTTTAATTGGAGGCACACATGGTCGCAAAAAATGAAGATGAATCGTTAAAAATTTTTAGTTTGAATGGTAATATTCCGCTGGCAAGAAAGGTCGCTCAAGTTTTTGGCACAGAGTTAGGCGAGTGCTCGATTAAAAGCTTTAGTGATGGGGAAATTTCTATCAGTATCGAAGAAAGTGTACGAGGGGTAGATACCTTTATCATCCAGGCTACCAATCGACCGGTGAATGATTATTATATGGAATTATTAATCATGATTGATGCGATGAAACGTGCAAGTGCAAAAACTATTAATGTCGTTCTGCCTTATTATGCCTACGCACGACAAGACCGCACAGCGAATCCTCACGAACCTATTACGGCAAAATTGATTGCTAATCTTATTGTCGAAGCGGGGGCTACTCGCGTATTAACGTTAGATCTTCATACAGTACAAGTCCAAGGTTTTTTTGATATTCCTGTTGATAATTTGTTTACCATGCCTTTGTTTGCACAATATTACCGGGAAAAAGGTATGACAGATGATGACTATGTTGTTGTTTCACCTAAAAATAGCGGTGTTCAACGTGCACGAAGCTTGGCAGAATATTTGGATACAACGATTGCAATCGTTGATCAGGAAGAGACAGAAGCAGACGGAGGTTACGTGATTGGAGATGTTCAAGATAAGAATTGTATCCTGGTTGATGATATTTTGAACACTGGAAGAACTTTAGCCAATGCTGCAGAGCTTTTAAAAGCAAACGGCGCTAACGAGGTTTATGCGTGCGCTTCTCACGCATTATTTTCTGATGGTGCAAAAGAAGCATTGGAACAATCAGAAATTCTTGATATTTGTGTGACCGATTCTTGTTTAACTGAAAAAGAGCAACAACCTCAAAATGCCAGCTATATTACTTGCTCAAAATTGCTAGGCGAAGGTGTTAAAAGAATTCATGAAAATACGCCAATGAGTCCTTTATTTAATAAAGTAGATAAAGATTTTTTGTAAAAAAAGAAACCAATGGAAAAATGTTGAATTTTTTCATTGGTATTTTTCTCCATAATGGTTTAAGTTGTAAATAAAAGAAGGTGAGAAAATGACTTATTTAGATCATGCAGCAACAACTCCTATGCATCCAGCTGTTATCGATGAAATGAGTAAAGTGATGGCAGAAACTTTCGGTAACCCTTCTAGTATCCATCAATATGGACGTAACGGGCAAGCAAAGTTAGAAAATGCTAGACAAATCATCGCAGATAGCTTGCAGGTAAAACCGCATGAAATTATTTTTAATAGTGGTGGCACAGAAAGTGACAATACAGCGTTAATTGAGACAGCTTTGTCTAAACAAAAACAAGGAAAGCATATCATCACAACCGCAGTCGAACATCCAGCGGTTTTAAATACAGCAAAGTACTTAGAAAAAATAGGTTTTGAAGTGACCTATTTAACAGTAGATGAAAATGGACAATTGTCTGTTAGTGAGGTAAAAAAAGCTTTACGTGATGATACTATTCTAGTTTCAATTATGATGGCAAACAATGAGACTGGTAATATTTTCCCTATTGCTGAGATTGGCGAATTATTAAACGAACATCCAGCGGTTTTCCACACGGATGCTGTACAAACTTATGGGAAAATTGCAGTTCATCCAAATGAACTACAGGTAGATTTGTTGAGTGTATCTGCTCATAAGTTTAACGGTCCTAAAGGGGTTGGCTTTTTATATAAACGAGATGATGTCAGCCTTCCTGTTTTTTTGCATGGCGGAGAACAAGAAGAAAAACGGCGCGCAGGCACGCAAAATTTGCCAGCTATTTGTGGGATGGCTAAAGCAATTGAGCTTTTACCCCCAGAAGTACAAAGGAGTAATCAAGAAAAGTATCAAGCTTTTTCCACTCAGTTATTGGACGCTTTAACAGCTGAAGGGATTGAGTATCATGTAAATGGGGATACAGGAAATAAATTATCTCATGTGTTAAATCTACAGTTTGCAGGTATTTCTAATGACTTGATGTTGATGCACTTGGATTTAAAAGGCTTTGCTATTTCTACTGGTTCAGCTTGTACGGCTGGTAACGTCGAACCTTCACATGTACTTGAAGCAATGTATGGAAAAGATTCGGCAGCTATTGGGGAGTCTGTGCGCGTAAGTTTTGGCTATGGTAATACCAAAGATGAGGTAGATCGTTTTGCGCAAACGATTATCGATACTGTGCAACGTTTGAAAAGAAACACTAGAAAAACCGGATAAAAGCCTTTATAATAATGCTAAAAGTATTGATGAGGTGAAAAAATGGCTTTTCAAGAAACAACAACGATTTTAGGCGCGCAGACTAGCTATAAATTAGCCCCTACGGCTAAAAGATATACCTTGCGTGATAATGGCTTTAGTGAAACATCCAGTGGGAACTTTCAGTTGATTCGTCCCCTGGAAGCAACCCCGCAAAGTAAAGAAGGACTTAAATTGAAAATTACTGTAGATAAAGATATCCAAAAAATGAAGATGTCAGTGACAACAGCTAACGGCTTAAAAGCAGTGAATATTTTTAAGATGAATAATGAATTGTTACAGGAAAAATTTTATTTTTTGATGGATGGATTTATCGACCGCGGATTATTTGAAAAAGCTTAAAATAGTTTATTATTCAAAACTTGCAAAATAAAATTTGCAAGTTTTTATTATGAGAAAAATTATTTCTGACTTTATATTTTCAGGGAGTGTTTTTCGTTTCTATCCCTCATATTTGAAAACATGAGGAATAGACCGAAGTTTCACTCCCTGATTTTTTGCTATTTTGATCAATTTTAATTATTTTTCCTCGTTTTGGCTAAAAGTTGGAGATTACTAAACCTTCTTTGCTAACCTTTCTTTGCTGTACTTGGGTCACTAAATCAATTGTTTTAGCGGTTTATTACCTACCTTGAGCGTATCAGGTAATGTTTTCGAATTTTATTCCCCGACTTTTCAAACATGGAGAGTAAATTAGCTTTTCACTCCCTCATATTTGTTCTCTTAATTAATTATTGACTTTAAGAATCCTCACGTGAAATTCTTTGAATTCTGCTGTATAATGGCAAGTACTGGAAAGTTGCGACCTTCAAATCGTAGATATTTCAGAATCTATATTGAAATGATGGTGATAGCATGGCTGACAACAGCAACACACGCGTTGTCGTCGGAATGAGTGGCGGAGTAGACTCGTCTGTCACAGCCCTTTTGATGAAAGAACAAGGGTATGATGTCGTTGGTATTTTTATGAAAAATTGGGACGACACGGATGAAAATGGCGTTTGCACTGCAACGGAAGATTATAAAGATGTTGCAAAAGTAGCAGATCAAATTGGCATCCCTTATTATTCTGTCAATTTTGAAAAAGAATACTGGGATCGTGTATTTGAATACTTTTTAGCAGAATATCGTGCAGGGCGTACGCCTAACCCGGACGTAATGTGTAACAAAGAAATTAAATTTAAAGCTTTCTTAGATTATGCAATGGACTTAGGTGCTGATTATGTAGCAACAGGACACTATGCGCAAGTAGAAAAAGACGAAAATGGTGTAGTACATATGTTGCGCGGCGCTGATAATAATAAAGACCAAACTTACTTTTTAAGTCAATTGTCTCAAGAACAACTAGCTAATGTGAAGTTTCCTTTAGGGGATATCGAAAAATCAGAAGTTCGAGAAATTGCTGAAAATGCCGGACTTGCAACGGCTAAGAAAAAAGATTCTACCGGTGTATGTTTTATTGGCGAACGGAATTTCAAACAATTCTTAAGTAATTACCTACCAGCGCAAAAAGGCGACATGATGACGCTTGATGGAGAAATTAAAGGCCAACATGATGGATTGATGTATTATACAATCGGTCAACGTCAAGGTTTAGGTATCGGCGGCGGTGGTAAATCTAGCGCACCTTGGTTTGTCATCGGAAAAGATTTGTCCACTAATACTTTATATGTAGGGCAAGGTTTTGAAAATTCTGCGTTGTATGCTGACCGCTTAGATGCAAGTGAAATTCATTTCACAACTGAAGAAGTAAAACCAAAAGAATTTCGTTGTACAGCAAAATTCCGTTATCGTCAAAAAGATACGCCAGTGACAGTACGGTTATTAGAAAATGAACGTGCTGAAGTCATTTTTGACGAACCCGTACGGGCGATTACTCCGGGTCAAGCGGTTGTTTTTTATGATGGCGATGAATGCTTAGGCGGCGGTTTAATCGACCACGCATATAAAGCAGCAAAAACATTGCAATATGTTTAATAACAAAAGGCAGGATTACTTCCTGTCTTTTTGCTGTGAATCACTACGATTCAGCGACTAAAAGGAGCTGAGAGTAGATGATAAATAGTACTAGGGCGAGCAAAAGCGAGGCGTAGTGTCCGAAGTATTAGCAATACAACTTTTCACAAGCTAATTCATTGCAACTTTTTTTAAAACTCACTACCATTATTTTTAGAAAATACTTTATAGGAGTGAGTCTATGTATCAAGTAATAACCATGTATGGGGATAACGAGCCATGGTGGTTTTTTGAGGATTGGCAAAATGACATTCAAGAAGAGACTAGTTTTTTGTCATTAGATGACGCAAAACTTTTCTTTCAGGAAAAATGGGATTTGATTTGCAATAATTATACATATATTAACTCTAAAACTAACTTCTTAAGCGCTTTTTGGAATGATGGCGAAGAACGTTGGTGTGAGGAATGCGATGATGATTTGCAACAGTATAAGGGATTGGCACTATTAAAAAATTATCAACCAATTACAGTTGAAAGCGAAAGGAAATTTTATGAAGCAACTAATTCTAGCGGAAAAGCCAAGCGTTGCAAAAGACCTGGGCAAAGTATTAGGAGCTAATAAAAAAACAAAGAATTATTACGAAGGCCCTAATGTGATTGTCACATGGGCCCTCGGTCATTTATTGGGCCTAAAAATGCCAGAAGATATCAATAAAAATTGGCAGACTTGGCAGATGGAAACATTACCGATGATTCCCAAAAACATTGGGATTAAACCATTACCAAAAACGGGGCAACAATTAAAAGCGATTAAACAATTAGCTCATAGAAAAGATATTAAAGAATTTGTTATTGCAACCGATGCAGGAAGAGAGGGAGAGTTAGTAGCTCGCTGGATTCTCGAATGGGTTCATTTTGACAAACCAGTAAAACGTTTGTGGATTTCTTCGCAAACAAATAAAGCGATAAAAGAAGGCTTTAAACAGTTAAAACCAGCCCAAGAATATGATGCACTTTATGAATCCGCGCTAGCTAGGTCTAAAGCAGATTGGTTAGTGGGATTGAATATTTCACGGGCTTTAACAGTGAAGTATGAAGACAGTTTAAGTGCCGGAAGGGTTCAAACACCGACATTATCTTTTGTAAGACAGCAAGAAAAACAAATTGATAAATTTCGACCACAGACCTATTATGTCATTGAATTAGAAGTGGCTGGTCAAAAAGCAGCTCGCATGCAAAAAAATCCTTATGAAATAAAAGAAAAAGAAGAAGCGCAAAACTTGATTACGCAAATGAGTCAGCATGCGGGTACTGTAGTTTCTGTGACTGAAAAAAACAAAACAGAAAACGCCCCATTGCCTTATGATTTAACTGAAATCCAACGCGAGGCTAATCAGCGGTACGGTTTTTCGGCTAAAAAAACGCTTTCTTTAGTTCAAAGTCTTTACGAAATTCATAAGGTAGTTACTTATCCACGTACTGATAGCAAATATCTAACAAACGATATGAAAAAAACGATGAAGGAACGTTTACAGGCAGTAGCTAACTTTTCTCCTGAAGTAAAAGACTATATTAAATCAGGAGCCAAGGTGCAACAAAAAGCAGTCTTTAACGATGCAAAAGTATCTGATCACTCCGGTTTAATTCCTACTGAACAAGGCGGCAATGCAGCCAAATTTTCAAATGATGAACAAAAAATTTACAATATGATCGTTACGCGTTTCTTAACTTTATTTGCGAAGCCACATAAAAAACTGCAACAAAAAGCGACAGTTAAATTCGGTGAAGAAACTTTTGTATTTACTCAAAATAAAATTATTGAAGCTGGTTGGAAAGGTCAGGAAGAATCCGAAAAAAATGTTAATAAGTGGCAAGAAGGACAAAAGATTCAACCTAATTTTTCTATCAAAAAAGAACTGACCAAGCCACCAAAACCTTTGAATGAAGCGACTTTGCTGGCTAAAATGGAAAAATTCAGTTTAGGAACACCAGCAACACGAGCAGAAATCATTGATAAATTGCTTCGTTCGGAGCTGATGGAAAGAACACCGAGTGGTTTGCAAGTTTCTCCTAAAGGTAAACAGTTACTCGATTTGGTAAATCCATCCTTAGTAACCCCTGATTTAACGAAAAAATGGGAAGAAGAACTAGAAGCTATTGCACAAAACAAATTCTCGAGCAAAAAGTTTTTAGCACAGATTGAAAAAGATACAAAAGAGTTAGTCAATGAAGTAAAAAACAGCCAGAAAAAGTACCAAGATTTTTCGATAACACAGAAAAAATGTCCGGAGTGTGGTTCTTTCTTAAGAGAAAAGAATACGCGTAATGGTAAGATTTATGTTTGCTCAAATTCAGAGTGTAGTTACCATCGCCGTAAGGATCCTAAGGTAAGTAATCATAGATGCCCTCAATGTCATAAGAAAATGGAAATCATTGAAGGTAAAAACGGGGCCTATTTCCGTTGTAAATTTGATGGTATTACCGAAAAAATCCCAAATAAAAAAGATCAAAAGAAAAAAATGTCCAAGCAAGAAGAAAAGCGTTTGTTAAAACAATATTCAAAACCAGATGAGCCAGAGGAAAGCCCACTGGCGATCGCGATGAAAGAAGCGATGAATAAAGAATAGCGCTTATATTAGAATAATGTTTAAAACACCAGGTACTCAACCTGGTGTTTTTTTAATTGATTAGTTAATAACGGCTAGAAGCTATTTGTGCGCCAAAAGGCATTAATGCTAGACGTGCAAGTTTAAAAGATTGTCGAGCAAAAGGGATACCAATGATTGTTATACATAAAAAGAATGCGCTTATTAGGTGACTAATAGCCAGAGGCAGACCGCTTAAAAGCAACCAAACAATATTTAGCAATAAAGAAGTACCACTATTATAATAAATAACTTCTTTACCAAATGGCCAAAAACTCATGGTGGCTAGTTTGAAACACTGCAGTCCAACAGGGATACCAATAATTGTAATGCACCATATTAAACCGGCAAATAACCAGCAGAGTCCACCAAATAAACCGCCCAAAATAAACCAAATGAAATTTCCTAAAAGATTCATCTTTTTTCCCGCTTTCTGATAAATTTTATTTATTTTACTATAATAAATATCATGAAAACAAGAACAAAAACGACCTTTTTGCTCAATAGGTTTACAAAAAGGTCGGATGGTTTATTAAAAAAGCTATTTAATAACTTCTTCTGTTTCTTTGTCAAAGAAATGGGCTTTATTAAGGTCAAAACTTAAGTCAACCATTTCTCCTGGTTCGTGAAAATCGCGAGCATCTACTTTTGAGATAAATTCTGTATCACCGATTTTTGTATACAACATGGTTTCTGCACCTAGTAGTTCAGATACCACCACTTCAGTGTGTACAGTAGTTTCTGGCGCGGCATCGATAACTACTTGTTCGCCGTGAATATCTTCTGGACGAATGCCAAAGGTAATTTCTTTTCCATCATAGCCATTTTCGACTAAAGCCTTGTTACGGCCTTCAGGAACACGTAATTTTAGTCCGTGGCCATCTTCAATTACGCCGTTTTTTAGAGTAACATTGAAAAAGTTCATCGCTGGCGAGCCAATAAAACCCGCAACAAACTCATTTATAGGAGTGTCATAAACTTCTCTAGGCGTACCGATCTGTTGCACGATACCGTCTTTCATAATAACGATTCGATCTGCCATTGTCATGGCTTCTGTCTGGTCGTGGGTCACATAAATTGTGGTAGTTTCTAGCCGACGGTGCAATTTAGCGATTTCTGCTCGCATAGCCACCCGTAATTTAGCATCTAAGTTGGAAAGAGGCTCGTCCATTAAAAAGACTTTAGCATCACGAACAATAGCGCGCCCTAAAGCTACCCGTTGACGTTGTCCACCAGATAGTGCTGCAGGCTTGCGGTCTAAGTATTCTTTTAACCCTAAAATTTCGGCGGCATTTTCTACCCGTTTTTTAATTTCATTTTTATCGTATTTACGTAGTTTTAACCCAAAAGCCATATTATCAAAAACCGTCATATGAGGGTATAGGGCATAATTTTGAAAAACCATGGCAATTCTACGATCTTTAGGGGCAACATCGTTCATGACTTTATCGCCAATTTTTAACTCACCTTCTGTAATATCTTCCAAGCCAGCGATCATACGTAGTGTAGTAGATTTCCCGCAGCCAGAAGGACCGACAAAAACAATAAATTCTTGATCTTTAATATTTAAGTTAAAATCAGTAACAGCAAAGTGTTCTGCATTATCATATTTTTTTCCTATATCTTTTAATGACATTTCGACCATAATTTTATTCCTTCTTTCAAATCAATTTGTTATAAATAATATAATTGAAAGCGGTTTATAAACGCAATATAAATATGCACAAAAAAGCAGCTAATTTTTGTGCATATTGTTAAAGCGCTTTTACTTGTTAAAAGTTAAAATCAACAGATAACATAAAAATAAATCATCCATTTTTTTTAAATTTGTTTTGGTCTGTTCTTGGAATTTGTCTACTTTATATTGTAGTGTATTGCGATGCATAAATAATTCTTTGGCGGCTGAACTAATGTTACCTTGCATTTCCCAAAGTTTAGAAATAATTTTTATGAATTCTGGATTGAACCATTCAACAAAAAGACTCTGCATCAAGTAGCTTTTACTAACATCCTGATGGGCGAAAAATAAAATAGAGCTCTTAGCTATGTCAAAGGATTTATCTTGGGTATTATCATTTAATGCGTGAAGAAATAACTGTTCTTCTTCGTAGAAAAGTTGCGTAAAATTTGTTTCAAAAGAATGGAATGCTCCACAAAAAAATCGGGTATAACTATTAAAATCACTATCTAAAGCTAGAAAAAGGCCTTCTAATTCTTCAGTGGATAAAGCATCTTCACTAAAAGATTCGACAATGACACCATAACTTTTACTAAGGAAAAATAAATCGACAGTATGTGGTAAAATCGTGGTCATTTCTTCTTGCAAAGCTAGAAGTTCGTTTTTTTCTAAAGTATGGTATTCGAATTGAATCAAACGAAAGCTTCCTTTGCTTGCTGGAATAACTTCATTAAAAAACAAAGCAGCATACCAAGGATGATTATGCTTTTCATCATGGAGATTATTTGTTAAGTCAGTATTAGCCATGCTTTGTAATAACTTTTCCTCGCTTGGAGATAGATTTTTCTTTGGAATCCACAAAAAACCGTGCATGACAGCGATGGATAAATAATCCTCGTTAATCGTAGGAAAAGAGTGTAAAGAGGATGCAGGATAAATTTCTTGTAGTTTTTGCTGATTCATATTTAATCTGCCTTTCAAATGGAATCGTTTTTTTCATTGTAACTAAAAGTTATAATTTCGCCAAACGGAAATGTGGACCCACCTGTAAAGAACTAGGGTCAGCAAATAGAGTTTTCTGACCTAAGTATAGCAAAGAAGGGACAGCAAATAAGATTTCCTGACCCAAGTCCAGCAAAGAAGGGTTAGCAAATTAGATTTCCTGACCTAAGTATGGCAAAGTAAGGTCAACAAATAGAATTTCCGAACCCAAGTATGGCAAAGTAAGGTCAGCAAATAGAATTTCCTGACCCAAGTTTAGTGAAGTTGGGTTATAAAGTAGGGGCCAAAACTTTAGCAGTTGATCCCAAGTAAAGCGAAGTAAGGGCCAACTATTTGGCATCTGTCCCTAGGTCAAGCAAAAGAAGGTCCAATTATTCGGCGATTGTCCCTAAATACGGTAAGGTAAGGGCCATGGATAGAGTAACTGTCCCAAAGTTTGGTAAACAAAGGGCCATGAACGGAGTAATTGGACCGAAGTTCCAACAAAGAAGGGACCGTTAGCGTAACTTTTGGCCTAAGGTCAGCAAATAGGAATCGAACTTTTGATTTTAACAGTGCTTTACAATAGTTGAAACTGAAAAATTTTTCCAACAAAAATACTTGACATTTTTGTCTACTACACGTAGACTAGGCAACAACTTAAATAAATGACATCGAAAAGAAGAGTAACTTTAGTTTTGTTTCAAGAGAGTCTTTGGTTGGTGAGAAGAGGCAATAAAATTATGGTGAATCACATCTTGGAGTCGTCTTTTTGAATGAAGTAGAAAAGTCCGGGTAGCCCGTTACAGCCAAAGTTATTGATTGATGACTTACTGAGTTTTATTCTGTGAAGAATGAATAAATAAAGGTGGAACCGCGTAGTTTACGTCCTTTAGCCCTTTGGCTAAAGGGCGTTTTTGTTTTTCGATCGATAACTTATTGAGGTCTTTTCTGTGAGGAAAAGACAAATTGGGGTGGAACCACGTATTTTTTGCGTCCTCTGGGTAAAACCAGAGGATATTTTTATTTTAAAGGAGAATGTATATGGAGTATTTAATTTCTATTTTTCCACAATTGTTTAACGGAATGGCAGTCACTTTTCGTTTATTTGCTTTAACAATTATTGGCTCAGTTCCTATTGGTATTATTTTAGCATTTGTATTGTGTAGTCGATCGAAAATTTTTAAACCAATTATTCAAATTTATGTTTGGCTAATGCGCGGGACGCCACTTTTGCTACAATTGATTTTTGTGTTTTATGGCTTGCCTCTTATAGGTTTGGTTTTTGATCGTTTCGATGCAGCATTGATTGCTTTTATTTTTAATTATGCCGCTTATTTTGCCGAAATTTTCCGGGGAGGTATTCAATCTATACCTAATGGTCAATACGAAGCAGCCCGAGTTCTACGCTTGACTTACGGCCAAACCTTACGAAAAATCATTGTTCCTCAAGTGGTAAAAGTGACCTTGCCTTCTGTAGGAAATGAGATTATCAACTTGGTGAAAGACACTTCATTAGTTTATATTCTAGGATTACAAGATGTAATGCGGATTGGAAAGGTAGCGATGGAACGCGATGTCTCATTAGTTCCGCTGCTAGGTGTAGGGATTTTATATCTTCTTATGACAGCAGTTTTTACGCTCATTCTTCGTCTTTTGGAAAAACGCATGAATTATTATCGTTAGGAGGAAAAATACATGTTAGAACTTAAAAATATCAGTAAATCTTTTGGTTCAAAAAAAATCATCAACTCATTGGATTTAACCATTCCTGATGGATCGATTTTAGCTATCGTGGGTCCTTCTGGTGGAGGGAAAACGACACTGTTACGGACTCTAGCAGGTTTAGAGACGGTAGATAGTGGAGATTTTCTATTAGATGGAGAAAAATTTGATCCTATAAATTCAAAACAACAGGAACAAGTTGTAGGCGTTGTTTTTCAAGAGTTTGAGCTTTTTCCTCATTTAAGTGTATTTGAAAATATTGTATTGGCACCTAAATTAGCTTTAAAAGAAGAAAAAGAAGTTTATACACAAAAAGCAGAAAAAATTGCAAGTCAGCTAGGTATAGAAACGTTAATGCAACAATACCCTTACCAGTTATCTGGTGGACAAAAACAAAGGGTAGCAATTGCTAGAGCGATGGCGATGAACCCTAAAGTCTTAGCTTATGATGAACCTACCAGCGCATTAGACCCTGCTTTAAGGGAACATGTTGAAAAAATTATATTAGATTTAAAACAACAAGGTGTGACCCAACTAGTTGTTACCCACGATATGACCTTTGCAGAAAATATTGCTGATAATTTATTAGAAGTAGAGGATATCAAATAGGGAGGGAAGAAAATGAAAAAGTTCAAAGGATTTGCTCTTATGTTAATCAGTATTTTTCTATTGAGTGCTTGTTCATCTGGAGAATATAACGATGCAAAAGATGCAGACGTTGTGATTGGTTTAGACGACACTTTTGTTCCTATGGGATTTCGTGATGATGAGGGGAATTTAACCGGCTTTGATATAGATTTAGCTAAAGCTGTATTTGCGTTAAATGACACTACGGTTGCTTTTCAAACCATTGATTGGTCTATGAAAGAAACAGAGTTAAACAATGGAACAATCGATCTGATTTGGAATGGTTATAGTCAAACACCTGAACGTGAAGAAAAAGTCGCATTTTCTGAACCTTATATGAGTAATAGTCAACTTTTAGTTACTTCTAAAGACAGTGGTATTGATTCTGTTGAAGAAATGGATGGAAAAATATTGGGTGCACAAGAAGGTTCTTCTGGTTATAACTCTTTTACGCAAAATCCTGAAGTATTAAAAGATAGAGTGGATAGCGAGGAAGCTACACTTTATGATAGTTTCAATGAAGCTTTTATTGATTTAGAAAATAGTCGCATTGATGGATTATTGATTGATCGAGTGTATGCTGAATATTACTTGAAACAAAATGAGCAAACAGATGACTTTAACCTTGTTGAAACACCATACGAAGATGAGAATTTTGCAGTAGGCATTAGAAAAGATGACGATGAGTTATTAGAAGAAATTAATGACGGCTTTAATGAACTGCAGGAAAACGGCGAATTCGCGGAGATTTCGGAAAAATGGTTTGGTGAAGACGTTTCTATGGATTGATAAAAATATAAAAGAAAGTAGGGAAGAAACTTTTGTTCCCTTCTTTTTTTTTGTATAATGGTTAAGAGTGAAAGGAGGGATCACATGGCACAAAAAAAGAAACGTTCAAAAAAACGTAAAACAAAAAAACAGCTACGTCAGCAAGAAAAATTAACGCTGATTGCTTTTGGATTTTTATTTATCTTATTTGGTGTATTTGCATTATTTCAGCTAGGCTTTTTAGGAACGTTGGTCGCTAATGGTTTTCGTATTATCGGCGGTAATACTTATCCCTTCCTTTGTGCTTTGTTAATCATCTATGGTTCATGGGTAATGTTTAAAAATAACGAGCCAAGAAAGGGAAAAATATCCTATGGAGGAAAAATTTTTGGTGGCATCCTCATTTATTTAGGTGTATTAATTTTTTTCCATGCCCAATTATTCGGCAGAGTCCAGACCTCCGATCCACAATTTTTAGCAACGACTTGGCAGACTTTAGTCAGTGATATTCAAAATAGTCAAGTGAGTGCTAATGTTGGTGGCGGTATGCTAGGTGCTTTACTTTATCAGATGACCTTCTTTCTTGTTTCTAAAGTAGGTAGTTATGTAGTTGCAGTCCTTCTGCTTATTTTAGGTGCTTACTTTATAAGTCCGATGGATAGCCAACAATTATTAGAACTTTTACATGGCATAAAAGAAAAGATACAAAAATTCATTGAAGGCGACCCTGAGAAAAAAGCGCAAAAACAAGCAGATAGAAAAGCAAAGAAACAAGCAAAAAAGGAACAAAAAGAACAAAAGCAGGCAGAAGAAAGAGAAGCTGCTTTACAACAAGTAAAAGAGCAGGAAAAAAACCAAGTTCGCTCACTATCTGAGGCAGAAAAATTAGCTCAAGACCAAAAAGATGAGGCCAGTGGTGAAGCAGAACAGTTAAGTTTTGTCCCTATTGATAGTTACCAACAAAGCCAGACGACAAACAAAAAAGCAGGAAATGAAAGAAAAGATGAAGCTTCAGCCGAAGAAGCAGAAGATGATGGTAAACCACTTGAATTTGAAATCTCTCAAGAAGTTGAGGATGAAGATTATGAATTACCGCCCTCCTCTCTTTTAACTGAAGTGAAATCGACAGATCAAAGCGATGAATATAAAAAAATCGAAAAAAATATCACGATTTTGGAAAAAACATTCAAAAGCTTTGGTGTGAATGCTAAAGTCGTTAAAGCTAGTTTAGGACCTTCTGTAACAAAATTTGAAATAGAACCAGCGATCGGAGTTAAAGTTAGTAAAATTGTTAATCTTTCAGATGATATTGCTCTAGCTCTTGCTGCTAAAGACATTCGTATGGAAGCGCCTATTCCTGGTAAATCTCTCATAGGTATCGAGGTCCCTAATGAAACTGTTAGCACCGTAGCCTTTAAGGAAATGGTCGATGAAACGCCCGCTCATCCTGACCACTTACTTGAAGTGCCATTAGGACGAGATATTTCGGGGAAAATACAGACAGTTGATTTGACGAAGATGCCCCATCTACTTGTTGCAGGCTCTACTGGTAGTGGGAAATCGGTGTCTATTAATGGCATTATTACTAGCATTTTAATGCAGGCCAAACCTCATGAAGTCAAATTGATGATGGTCGATCCAAAGATGGTAGAGTTAAATGTTTATAACGGTATTCCTCATCTTTTAACGCCTGTTGTAACTAATCCTAAAAAAGCAGCACAAGCTTTACAAAAAGTCGTGAAAGAAATGGAAGAACGTTATGAAAAATTTGCGGCAACAGGGGTACGTAATATTACTGGTTATAATGAAATGATTAAACAAAAAAATCAAACCGAAGATCAGAAGTATCCAACCATGCCGTTTATTGTGGTCATTGTAGATGAGTTGGCTGATTTGATGATGGTCGCTAGTAATGAGGTAGAAGATGCTATTACTCGTTTAGCACAAATGGCACGTGCTGCAGGAATCCATATGATTTTAGCAACGCAACGTCCAAGTGTGGATGTCATTACAGGGATTATCAAAGCTAACGTTCCATCTCGTGTTGCTTTTGCAGTATCTAGCGGTACGGACTCGCGTACTATTATTGATTCCAATGGTGCGGAAAAATTACTTGGACGTGGAGATATGTTATTTTTACCAATGGGTGAAAATAAAGGAATCCGCGTACAAGGAGCATTCATTTCTGACCATGAAGTAGAAGAAGTTGTTAAATTTGTGACTGACCAGCAAGGGGCAAATTACGAAGAGAAAATGATGGTCAGTGACGAAGAGATCGCCAAAGATAATAAAAAAGAAGAATCCGAAGATGAGTTGTATGATCAAGCCAAAGAATTAGTCGTGGACATGCAAACAGCCAGTGTTTCCTTGCTTCAACGACGCTTTAGAATTGGTTATAATAGAGCGGCTCGCTTAGTGGATGAACTAGAAGCCAATCATGTTGTAGGAGCTTCAGAAGGTAGTAAACCACGTAAAGTTTTAGTAGACAAAGCTCAAGATCCAGCCGAAGATAATTATCAAGACGAAGCTCAGGAATAAAAGTAATTACTAAAACTGTATTTAAAATCGTTACTCAAATAAAATACCTAACAGTTTCACATATAAGCGTGGAATGTTAGGTATTTTTGCTAGCCAAAAGTTTATCAGTTGTTATTTAAAAATAAAGGGAATAAAATCAATTTGTTGACATATGTAAACTAAAAGACTATCATTTTAACAAACGAAAAGGAAAGGAGAATACAATATGGGACGCCAAATTATCGGCATTTCCGCAAATGATTTACAGGATTCTGGAGAAGTCCTACATCATTTGCCTATCAGTTATACACCTGATGGTTATGTTAAGGCAGTACAAAAAGCCGGTGGTCTCCCTCTTGTTTTACCTGTTGGTACAAAAGATTTAGCCCAAGATTATATTTCTCAAATTGACAAATTAATTTTAACTGGCGGCCAAGATGTTTTACCAAAGTTTTATAAACAGACAAAGACGGTTCAAGGTAATTATTCTGAAGCACGTGACTATTTTGAACTAGCGTTGTTAGAAGAAGCGCTATTACAAAAAAAGCCGGTGTTTGCGGTTTGTCGTGGAATGCAGTTAATGAATGTTTTCTTCGGTGGCGATTTAAAACAAGAATTATCCTCTTTTACGAAAATTTTACATATGCAAGAACCAATTCCTAGAGAGCAACCAACACATCAGTTACTCACAAAAGGCAGTAGCATTTTGCAAGAAATTTATGGAGAAAAGGCAAGTGTTAATTCTTTTCATAATCAAGCGTTAAATCGCATTTCTAGTAATCTTACAGAAACAGCTTTTTGTCCCGATGGCGTGATTGAAGCTGTTGAAAATAAAGATCAGCGACTACTAGGTGTTCAATGGCATCCGGACTTTGCTTTTGAAGCTCAACCTAATGAGATGAAGATATTTGATTATGTGGTAAAAAGCTTATAGAAAAATATATAAACAAAATTCTCAGATATTTCATCTGAGAATTTTTGTTTAAAAAAGCCGTTAAATCGCATTTTTCAAATAAATGATAAGTATTTCCTCATTTAAATTTCAATTTTCTCTTGCTTTTTTAATAATTAATAATTACAATCTTATATAACTTCAGAAAAAGAAAATAATTCTGAAAATTCTCAATAAAAAAGGGGCAAGTGGTGTGAAAAAGAAATATGTTTATAGTTTGGTTGCAATGAGCGCCTTGGTTCTTGCGGGATGTACAACAGGACAAACGCAAGATTCAGGTGAAGGTGGCGGCGAAGGTGCTTCTGGTACTTCAGGAAATGAATATACTTTTATTGAAAGACAAGAAATGCCAACAGCGGATTTATCACAGGCTACAGATACAGTTAGTTTTTCGGCCTTAAACAATGTTTATGAAGGGATGTATCGTTTAGATGAAAATGATGAACCTCAACCAGCTGGTGCTGCCGAAGAAGCAGAAGTTTCAGAGGACGGTTTAACCTATACTGTTCAATTGCGTGAAGACGCAACTTGGTCAAATGGTGATCCAGTAACAGCTGATGATTACGTTTATGGTTGGCAACGTACGGTTGATCCAGAAACAGCTTCAGAATTTGCCTATATTTATGAACCGGTTGAAAACGCACAAGCTGTAATGGATGGAGATGCCGATCTGGATGAGTTAGGAATTGAAGCCACTGATGATTATGAATTGGAAATCACCTTAGAAAGACCGACAGAATATTTTGACAATTTATTAGCTTTTCCAGTCTTCTTCCCGCAAAATGAAGAAGTCGTAGAAGAAAATGGCGATGATTACGCACAGACAAGTGATAATATGGTTTACAATGGACCATTTGTTTTAGCTGATTTTGACGGTCCAGGCTCGGATACCGAATGGGCTTATGATAAAAACGAAGACTACTGGGATGCAGACAATGTTTCTTTAGATCGAGTGAATGTGAATGTTGTTAAAGAAGCATCGACTGCTTTGAACTTATTCCAAGATGGACAGGCAGATGAGATTACATTAAGCGGTGAACTTGCACAGCAAATGGCCAATGATCCTGATTACCTTACACTCCCTATGGCATCTACCTTCTATATGGAAATGAATCAAGAGGATGAAGATTCACCATTTGCTAACGAAAACTTCCGTAAAGCGATTTCTTACTCTATTGATCGTGAAGCTTTAGTTAACTCCGTTTTAGCTGACGGATCGATTGAACCTTCTGGCTTAGTACCAAGTGATATGAGTGAAAATCCAGAAACCGGAGATGACTTCACTGAAGATGCAGGTAGCCAGTTAGAATATGATCAAGAACAAGCGCAAGAATATTGGGAACAAGCCCAAGAAGAACTAGGTGAAGATTCACTAGAAATAGACTTATTGGCAGATGATACAGATGGTTCTAGAAGAGCGCAAGAATTCTTGCAAGAATCCATTCAAGACAGCTTGGACGGTGTGTCTGTTTCATTAAGTCCGGTACCTTTTTCTGTTCGTTTAGATCGTTCAACTTCTGGAGATTTTGACATGGCTCTAAGCGGCTGGGGTGCTGATTATGCTGACCCAAGTGCTTTCATTGACTTATTCCAAACGGATACGTCAAATAACCATGGGCATTACAGTAATGAAGATTACGATCAACAAGTAGATGAAGCAACCAACGAAAACGCCAACGATCCTGAAGCACGTTGGGATAACTTGGTAGAAGCTGAAAATATCATTATGGAAGAACAAGGAGTTGTTCCATTGTATCAAAATGCTGAAGCACACTTAAGAGCAGATCGCGTGAACGGTCTTGTTTCTCACCCTGTTGGTGCACAGTATGATTACAAATGGGTAACTGTCGACGAATAGTTTGCACGCTAACTTGAAGATAAAAATAGACTGAGACAACCAACTGCTTTATTGCAGTGTCTCAGTCTTTATTGTTAGAAAATTGCCAATAGTAAAGTCAACAGGCTTAATAAAAGTAGTATTCCGGCTGGTTCTAGCCAAAAACGAAAGCTGGAGCGACCGACTTCTGACAATTTCATACCTTCTGTTTTTGTTTTTTTATTTCTTTTCTTGAAAGAACGCTGAAAATTATCGAAAAAACCAGAAGAAAATACCCAAAGAAAACCGCCGATAATCAGAAAAAATAAAGTAAATAGAAATAAGTTATCTGATAAAGCAGTAAGGGAAAAATCTTTTTGGATGATCGTGAGTAATATACTAACTAACAAACTTGTTAGGCTGATGATCCAAGAACTTTTTTTAAATCTCATAAGGAGGTACCTCTCTTAGCTATAAAAATAAAGATAGATTTAATGTATAAAAATATTGTTTAGAAGTCAAAGAAATAGGAGGAAAAAACGTGAACGATTTTATAAAATATTTATTACAGCGCGTGTTTTTCATGGTGATTACATTATGGTTGATTGCAACGATCACGTTTTTCATGATGCAGTTTTTGCCAGGTACACCTTATACCAACGCTGAAAGATTAAGCCCAGAACAAATTGCCTTATTAAATGAACAAATGGGGCTAGATCAACCGATGATTGTACAATACGGGGAATATTTGGTAAATATTATGCAAGGTGATTTTGGTATTTCTTTCCAATTTAAAAACCAAGCAGTGTCTAGTCTGCTAGGTGGTCGTATTGGTCCATCTCTTCAATTAGGGATTCAAGCTATTGGACTTGGAACGATCTTTGGAATTGTTTTAGGAACGATTTCTGCCATGAAGCAAAATACATGGGTGGATACTTTAAGTACTTTGATTGCCATCTTAGGACGCTCTATTCCTAACTTTGTATTTGCTGTATTATTGCAATACGTTTTTGCGATTAAACTAGAAATTCTACCGATTGCAAGATGGGATAGTTTTGCCTATACGATTTTACCTACTTTAGCGTTAGCAATGGCACCACTAGCGGATTCAGCCCGTTTTATACGTACTGAAATGGTCGAAGTATTACATAGTGACCAAGTTGAATTAGCGAAATCAAAAGGACTAAGTCGTTGGGAACGAGCATTTAAGCATGGGTTGCGTAACAGCTTAATTCCAATATTGACTTTATTAGGACCACTAGCAGTTGCCTTAATGACTGGATCACTTGTGGTTGAAAACATCTTTGCGATACCAGGTATTGGAGAGCAATTTGTTAAATCAATTATGACCAATGACTATCCAACAATTATGGCAGTAACGATTCTTTATTCTACGATGTTAGTGTCGATTATCTTTGTTGTTGACGTATTATACGGTATTGTTGATCCTCGTATTCGTATTTCAGAAGGGAGTCGTGGATAATGGAAGATAAAAATTATAAAAACGACCAAATCACTCAAATTCCAGCTTCTGAGTTTGAACCCTTGGAAAAAAGTACAAAGGTTGAACGTGAAGCGATTACAGCTCCCTCGCTAAACTTTTTACAAGATTCATGGCGTCGATTAAAGAAAAATAAAGCAGCTGTTTTTTCTTCTGTTTTTCTTATCATTGTACTGCTCATCTCAGTCGTAACTATTTTTGCTACACCGCATGATCCAACTGAACAAAATTCTAGCTATATTAATTTGCCTCCCAAGATACCTGGCATTGATATTAATGGTTTAAATGGGGTATCTGAAGTTGGCGGAGAAATGGTGGATCGCTATGAAGCTGCTGATGTACCAGAAGATGTTCATTTTTATTTAGGAACAGATGGTTTAGGACGTGATTTACTAAGTCGTTTATTCATGGGTGTGCGAATTTCATTAATGATTGCTTTTATTGCAGCGGCACTAGATATTCTCTTCGGGGTCAGTTATGGCGTCATTTCGGGTCTATTAGGCGGCAGAGTGGATAACTATATGCAGCGAGTCATCGAAGTTTTAGCCGGGATTCCTAACCTCGTTGTAATGATCTTGATGTTAGTGGTGTTTAATCCAGGGATTTTCTCAATTGTTGCAGCAATGGCGATTACCAACTGGATACCGATGGCCAGGATTGCTCGAGCCCAGACGCTTAAATTAAAAGATCAGGAATTTGTTTTAGCGGCCACCACATTAGGAGAAAGTAGGACAAAAATTGCTTTTAAACATATTTTACCTAATATTTCTAGCGTCATTATTGTACAAATGATGTTTAGTATTCCAGAAGCTATTTTCTTTGAAGCCTTCTTAAGCTTTATCGGGATTGGGCTAACGCCTCCTACTGCATCTCTTGGTACATTGTTAAATGAAGGATATAAGACTTTCTTATTCTTGCCTTATCAAATGGCTATACCTGCAGCTGTTTTGTCCGTTATTATGATTGGATTTAATTTACTAGCAGATGGCTTACGAGATGCGTTTGATCCGAAGATGAAGGAGTGATTATGGTGAAAAAAGTTTTAGAAGTCAAAGATTTAGAAATTTCATTTACCACTTATGCAGGAAAGGTTCAAGCGATTCGTGATGTAAGTTTTGATTTATACGAAGGTGAAACGCTAGCGATCGTTGGTGAATCAGGTAGTGGGAAATCAGTAACAACACGAAGTATTATGGGTTTATTAGCGGAAAATGCAGTTGTTGAAAATGGTCAAATTTTATTTAATGATGAAGATATTTTAAAAAATTCGGAGAAACGAATGCAAAAGATTCGAGGTAAAGATATCTCGATGATTTTCCAAGATCCTATGACTTCATTAGATCCAACAATGAAGGTTGGAAAACAAGTCGCTGAATCATTATTAAAACATACCAAAGTATCGAAAAAAGACGCTTTGCAGAAGGCTTTAGAGCTATTAGAACTTGTAGGGATTCCTAATGCTAAAAAAAGATTAAAAAATTATCCTCATCAATTTTCCGGTGGACAACGCCAACGAATTGTTATTGCTGTAGCCTTGATTTGTTATCCAGAAATATTAATAGCTGATGAACCTACTACTGCTTTGGATGTGACAATTCAAGCGCAAATTTTAGAACTATTAAAAGATATCCAACAAAAAGTTAATTCTTCGATTATCTTTATTACCCATGATTTGGGCGTAGTAGCTAATGTAGCAGATCGTGTAGCTGTGATGTATGCAGGCAAAATCGTAGAAATTGGGACAGCTGCTGAGATCTTTTATAACCCACAACATCCATATACTTGGGGGCTTTTAGGCTCTATGCCAACCTTGGAAGGTATAGACGAACGTTTGTATGCTATACCAGGGACGCCGCCGGATTTGTTAGAACCACCAACCGGGGATGCTTTTTATCCTAGAAATGAGTATGCGATGAAAATCGATACTCAAAAACAACCACCCTTTTTTGAATTATCTAAAACTCACAAAGCAGCTACCTGGTTGTTAGCACCGCAAGCGCCGAAGGTAGAACCACCTAAAGAAATTGTGATGCGTTGGGAAGCATTCAAAAAGAAACAACAGCCGGAAACGGAGGAAAGTAAATGAAGAAAGTTTTATTAGATGTAAAAAATTTAAAACAATACTTTAATAAAGGCAGTAAAAATGAAGTTAGAGCAGTCGATGACATTACTTTCCATATCTATGAAGGCGAGACATTTGGTTTAGTGGGAGAATCTGGTAGTGGTAAATCCACTACTGGTCGTACGATTATTCGTTTGAACCAAGCAACTGGGGGCACTGTTGAATTTGATGGTAAAGATGTAATGAAATTACATGGAAAAAAAGAAATGAACACTTTTCGTCGTGATGTACAAATGATTTTCCAAGACCCTTATGCATCTTTGAACGGAAGAATGAAAGTTCAAGACATTATTGCTGAAGGTATTGATATTAACGGCTTGGCAAAATCAGAAAAAGAACGCAACGAACGAGTAGACGAGCTATTGAGAACTGTGGGGTTAAACCCGAACCATGCAACACGCTATCCGCACGAATTTTCTGGCGGACAACGTCAAAGAATCGGTGTTGCGCGTGCTTTAGCAGTAGATCCTAGATTTATTATTTGTGATGAGCCTATTTCGGCACTGGATGTATCTATCCAAGCTCAAGTAGTTAACTTGTTACAAGACTTGCAAAAAGAACATAATTTGACTTATTTGTTTATTGCCCATGATTTGTCTATGGTTAAGCATATCAGCGATCGAATCGGTGTGATGCATGACGGTAAGCTGCTAGAAGTGGGAACAAGTGATGATATTTATTATTATGGCGTCCATCCTTATACTGAAAGTCTACTTTCAGCTATTCCTATGCCCGATCCAGAGTATGAACAAACAAGAACACGTATTAAATATAAGGGAGAGCAAGATAATCCTGATACAGCACGTGAAATGGTAGAAATTGAGTCAGGGCATTATGTTTACGCTACTGAAGAAGAAAAAACACAATACCAAGAAAAACTTGCAAATAAAAAAGCTGCAAAGAAAAAACAAGCTGTCTAAGTTTATTTATACTCCAGATAGGAAGGCCGTTTTATTTTAAGGCCTTATAAGGAGGGTCTAGTGAAAGTATTAAAAGCCTATAAATTTCGTATTTACCCAAATGAAGAACAAATACAATATTTTATACAGACTTTCGGATGCGTACGCTTTACCTATAATCAGTTACTGTATACTCGAAAAAAAGCCTTGCAAGAAGGAGACTACGAGACTCGGTTGACACCTGCTCAGTTAAAAAAAGATTATCCGTTTTTAAAACAAACGGATAGCCTGGCTTTGGCTAATGCACAGCGTAATTTAGATCGAGCGTTTAAAAATTACTTCAGTAAAAGAGCAGGTTACCCTAAATGGAAATCGAAAAAAAGTAGTTGGCAATCTTATACCACTAATAACCAAAAACATACGATTTATTTTATTGGAGAAGAGCTAAAATTACCTAAACTTAAGTCTTTAATAAAAGTAAACTTGCACAGAGAAATTTTAGGAGAAATAAAGTCAGCGACGATTTCGGCTAAAAATAATCAGTTGTTTTTTGTTTCAATTCTGTGTTTAGAAAATGTAGTGTCTTTACCGAAAACGGGTAAGTCTATAGGAATTGCTTATTGTCCTGAAAACTTAGTTCAAATGTCATCTACTAATGTTTTTTTAAATCGTAAAAGTAATTCTTATTATCAGCTGAAAACAGCTAAGAAAAAATTGGAACTTCGGGCAAGGTTAGCTAAAAAGAGAAAAGTGTTGTTGAGTCAGGCAAAAAATTATCAAAAACAAAAAAGAAAAGTCCAGAAATTGTATATGAAAATAGATAATCAAAAAAACGATTATATTAACCAATTAACTTATTATTTGGTTAAAAACTATGATCATATTTATTTGGAAAAATATCCGAAATTCAGTGAAAATGTACAATTTTCGGAAACTGATTGGCAGCATTTTTTAAGGAAAATACAGTATAAAGTAAGTTGGTATAATAAGCAGCTGGTATTTATAGCTCCTAATACAAAAGAAATTGAAGAAAAATGCTTTGCTATTGAGCAGTTGGGCAGACAGCTAACCACTAGCTAAAATTGTTAGGAACTGGAAGGAATGCCAGGGATCGCCTAGGTTATAGAAAAAATCTTTATGATTTTTGTTTCTAGGAATATTGTTCACTAATTATAAAAAACCAAAAAAGACTGTCTCATCAGGATAATGAGATGGTCTTTTTGCTTAGAATGGGGTTATAATCATAGAAAAATAGAAATATAAGATTACTATTGGTTGAAACTTTATATGGCTGATATATTATCTGAAAAACAAAGTGCTTCAAATCGTTGACATTAATGCAAATAAAGGTTATATTGGAGCCGGTAAAATAGAATTAGCCTGTTAGGTGAGGTTACTATACAGAGGAATGCTACTGCCCGGAAATATCGAAAGATGCCAACGTGGTTAACAAAAATGTCCGACCTAAGGAGTTTTTAACGTAGCTGGGTTAAATCCCTAGGCTGTATTGAGCCAAAACTCAACGAAGAGGTGTGCTTTGCAAATATATACAATTATCGTAAGGTAAACACGCTCTTAGTAGCGTGTTTTTTATTATGTGACATAGAAAAGGAGGTAAATACTTTTGTAGAATGCATAGCATAATATTGAGTTTTTAGCTGATAGTCAAGCACTGTAACTTCTCCTTAGCTTAGAGGAGGAATAGAAATGGAAAAACTTAAGTTAAATAAAAACCAATACTATGACGCAATTTATCGCGCTGCAAAGAAAAATGATCGTAAATCATTTCGTAAGTTATTTTTACGCTTACATGATCGAGATCAACATGAGGTATTTCATCTATTATATCCTGAGAAGAAACAAAAGATCGCTAATTTTTTGAGTCCGGAAGAATTTTCCGACCTTTTTGAATGGATGACGATTGAAGACCAAGAATATGTGGTTAACTATTTTCCAAAGTCATTTTTAGCAAAATTATTTAACACCATGCCTACAGATGATGTGGTGAAGTTTTTAAAACAGTCTTCCAATATCGATCAAAGCTATCCATTGGGTTTGATGAATGAAAACAAGCGCTCGAGAGTAGAAGAGTTGTTGTCCTATCAGTTTGAAACTGCTGGATCGATAATGACGAAAGAATTCGTTTCAGTTAATCAAAATCAAAAAGCAAGTGAAGTGATTACTTTTCTTCGACAAATAGGGAATAAAGCAGAAACAATCTACTATATTTATGTACTGGACAATCAAGCTGATTTAGTGGGTGTTTTGTCTTTACGTGATTTGATTTTGTCACCGGAAAATGAAATCATGCAAAATGTTATGTCTAGGCAAGTGGTTTCTGTTCCAGTCGATATGGACCAAGAAGAGGTTGCACGAGTGATCCAAGATTACGATTTATTAGCAGCACCTGTGGTTGAAGATAATGATACTATGATAGGGATTGTTACCGTGGATGATGTTATGGATATACTCGAAAACGAGGTTACAGAAGACTTTAGAGATATTGCGGCAATTCGTCGTAGTGAAAAACCTAAGGAAGAAAGCGCGCTACAAACGGCTAAAGAGCGTGCGCCTTGGATTGTTATTTTGATTTTTTTAGGTATGCTTAATGGCGGATTGATTAGTTCTTTTGAAGAAACATTAGAATCGGTGGTGTTGCTTGCTGCATTTATCCCCGTGATGATGGATACAGCAGGAAATGTGGGTACACAGTCATTAGCTGTTTCTGTGCGTAACTTAAATGTTGAAAAAGACGAAAAACAAAGCCTTTGGAAGACGATCAGAAAAGAATTTGGGGCAGGAATATTAATAGGAATTGTCGCCGCAGTTGTTATTTTTCTAGTCATAGCAATTTTTTATCAAAACGTAACTTTAGCATTTATTGTTGGCACTTCTTTATGGTTTACTATATCTTTTTCTACTGTAGTAGGTGCTGTTATTCCTGCGATTGCGGATAAGCTACATGTAGATCCTGCGGTAGCTAGTGGTCCTTTTATTACCACGATAAATGACGCTTTAGGATTAATGCTTTATTTCAGTATCGCGACTAGTTTAATACATGTTCTTTAATTTAGTTTATTCTGTAATATCTTAAATAAATCTGTAAAAATGTGCTATCCATTATTTTAACTCACAAAGTAATGGATAGCGCATTTTTATCTTTCATGAAAATTTTCTTTTAACTGATAAAGCTTTGATGGGCGCCCGATGCTGGCTGGTCGCTCGCCTACTTCGTCTAAAAATCCGATCAAACTTTTTTTGAAATTTGAATGATCAATAGCATGATAGTCTACCCCTAGAAATTTAGCGAAAACCTTACGTGCTTCTGTGATTGTGAAGGTATTGCCCAAAACTTGCAGAACTTGTGGTTCATGATCCATTTTATTTACAATGCGGTTAAAAGCTTTGATGATAATTTGGCTATGGTCAAACGCCAATGTGTCTTTGCCTAAAGAGGCTTGAGTTTTTAGATCAAGAATAATTTCTGTATCACCGCTTGTAAGGTAGAGACAATTATTTTTTCGTTCTAAAGAAAACCAACGTGCTTGACTTGCATTATCGCCAGCTGAAAGTATCGCTTCTCCGATAAAGGCCAGGTAGCTGACGGTGATTACCCAACCCCGTGGGTCACGATCCGGTGTACTGAAAGTATGTAGTTGTTCGATGTTTTTTTCCGAAATAGTTACGCCGGTTTCTTCTTTTGTTTCCCGAATGACGCTATCATCTGTTGATTCATTTGGTGTCATAAATCCGCCTGGTAAAGCCCAAGAATTACGATAGGGATTTTTGCGCCGCTGGATTAATAACACTTTGATCTGATCGGTATCTTTGTTATAACAGAGTAAAACCATATCGACAGTAACAGAAGGTTTTTGATACATTGGATGGTCTTGGTTTTTATGCCATGCTAAAAACTCTTGTTCACTTGCGATATGCTGGTAATAATGTTTTTCTTCTTGTTTAGAAGAGAATTCCATAGCTTTCCCTCACTTTAGCAAATACACAGCTATAATGTTTTGCGTTAATTTCGTTAGTATTGTAGCATATAAAAAAGTAACTTTAATAAAAAATAAAAGACATGACTAAGTTAAAGAAAAATAAGAGTATATAGAACAAAGCGATCTTTTTATTTTTTTGTATTGAGCGCAAACCTAGCCAAAATAAAGCAATCAATAGTAACAATCGTAAAATGAGTGTAAGGGCTATAAATAGTGAAAGCCAATTTTGTACATTCATGAAAGCATAGATTTGCGTGTAAAAGTTACAAAATACAGTATGCAAGATAGTAAGTATAAAACTGATAATAACAGATTTTTTTTGTTTTGTGGTCATAAGATCTCCTTAAAAATTAGGCTAGATACATTATAGCAAAAGTTGTTTTTAACTCAAAAAATATTTTTAATCATAAGAAAATAGGAAATCAGCATAGAAAAAATAAAACAAGGCAAGTAAAATTATGTTATACTATCAAAAGTATGAACGTGTTTTTTAAAGGAGGAACTTTTACCCATGGGGGAAAAAGAAACATTTTATATTACTACACCGATTTATTATCCTAGTGGTAAATTACATATTGGAAATTCTTATACAACGATCGCCTGTGATGCGATGGCTCGTTATAAACGATTAATGGGTTTTGATGTATTTTATTTGACGGGTGTAGATGAACATGGAGAAAAAATTGAACAAAAAGCTGAAGAATTAGGCGTAGCGCCACAAGATTATGTTGATAAAATGGCAGCAGACGTTAAAAATTTATGGAAGACTTTAGGGATTAGTTATGATAAGTTTATCCGTACAACTGATGATTATCATGAAAAAGCTGTGCAAAAAATCTTTCAACAGTTACTGGACCAAGGCGATATCTATTTAGGTGAATATGAAGGTTGGTATTCTGTTTCAGATGAAGAATTTTTCACTGAAAAACAATTGGAAGAAGTTTATCGCGATGAACAAGGAAACGTCATTGGTGGGAAAGCCCCTAGTGGTCATGAAGTCGAATTGATTCAAGAAGAATCCTATTTTTTCCGTATGAGTAAATATGCGGATCGCTTGGTGCAATATTATGAAGAACACCCTGAATTTATTCGTCCAGAGTCACGAAAAAATGAAATGCTTAAAAACTTTATTGAGCCAGGATTAGAAGATCTAGCGGTTTCAAGGACTACATTTGATTGGGGCATTCCAGTAAGTTCAGACCCTAAGCATGTGGTTTATGTTTGGATCGATGCTTTAACGAATTATATCACTGCTTTAGGTTATGGTTCAGCAGACGAAACAAACTTTGAAAAATTTTGGCCAGCTGATGTTCACATGGTAGGAAAGGAAATTGTACGTTTCCATACGATTTATTGGCCAATCATGTTAATGGCACTAGATCTTCCTTTGCCTAAACAAGTTTTTGCTCATGGTTGGTTGTTAATGAAAGACGGTAAAATGTCTAAATCAAAAGGTAATGTTGTTTACCCTGAAATGTTAGTAGAACGTTATGGGCTAGACGCTTTACGCTACTATCTTTTACGTTCTGTGCCTTTTGGTAGCGATGGTATTTTCACGCCAGAAGATTTTATTTCACGAATGAACTATGATTTAGCCAACGATTTAGGTAATTTGTTAAATCGGACGGTAGCTATGGTCAACAAATACTGTGAAGGTGTTGTACCAGACTATGCTTCTAAGGTAACGCCATATGATAGCGAACTATCAACGACTGCTGCTAACGTAGTTGGTCGTTATCGTGAAGCTATGGATGATATGGAATTTAGCACGGCGCTTTCTGAAGTCTGGGTTTTAATTTCACGTGCGAATAAATATATTGATGAAACAGAACCTTGGAAATTAGCCAAAGAAGAGGATAAAAAAGCAGAATTAAACAGCGTGATGGTTCATCTGGCTGAAAGTCTTCGAATCACGGCTATTCTTTTACAGCCTATCATGATTGAAACGTCAACGAAAATCTTCAAACAATTAGGGTTAGATGAAGAACCTAAAGGCTTGCAAGAATTACGCTTTGGTGAATTTCCTCATGATACTAAGGTAGTCAGCAAAGGTTCGCCGATCTTTCCACGACTGGATGCCGAGGCTGAAGTAGCTTATATCCAAAATAAAATGGCAGAAGGTAAGCAAACAAACGATGAGTCCGTCAAATGGAATCCTGAAGAAACTGAACTTGCTTCAGAAAAAAGTAAACAAATTAAGTACGAGGATTTCGATAAAGTTGAATTAAAAGTAGCAGAAGTCATTGATTGTAAAAAAGTGGAAGATGCTGATAAACTATTACAATTCCGCTTGGCTTGTGGTGACAATCAAGATCGGCAAATTTTGTCCGGCATTGCCGAATTCTACCCTGATCCAAACGCATTAATTGGCAGTAAAGTAGTGATTGTTGCTAACTTAAAACCACGGAAAATGCGAGGACAAATCAGCCAAGGGATGATTCTTTCAGCAGAAGATCCAGAAACTGGCAGATTAAAAATTGTTGAAGCACCTAAAGGAATGCCTAATGGCGCAATTATCGCTTAAATTTTGATACTAAAAGAGCTTGTGAAATGAGAGTAAATTCATTTCACAAGCTCTTTTTTAGTATCATAAAAAGTTAGAAAGTTAGTAAAGATGAATCCAAGCTGAGCAATGGGAAGAAGACAGATAGCATAAAAAAGCTCCCAATAAAAGCTTTTAGCAATTTATTGGGAGTTATAATCTAACAAAACTGTTTATTTTACGATAAACTTACGATAAATTGTTTTGACAATTTCCATCAGGAGAATAGCTGCTACTGCAAGCCCTGCTGCTATCGCCCACAATGCTATTCCAAATTCATTTGGAATAGAAAAGATTGTTCGCAGACCTGGTAAAATGGTTATAGAGTAAAGAACTAAACAGAAAGCAACAGCTGCCAGTACGTATTTATTTGTAGTAAAACCGACGCCAAAAATGGTCTGCTGATTTGAACGTGCTGCAAAAGTTTGTAAAGTCCTAGATAATATTAGCGTTGTAAATGCCATGGCGACCCCAGTTTCAACGTTATACTGTAATCCGACTTGGTGGGATACAATAACAGCAAGTCCAATAATGGTACCACGCATAATTACGGAACGTAACGTTTCACCAGCAAAAATACCTTCGTCAATGGAGCGCGGTTTTCTGTCCATAATCCCTGGCTCAGCTTTTTCCATGCCAAGAGCAATAGCAGGTAGCGAATCATTCACTAAATTAATGAAAAGTAACTGTAAAGCAGTAAATGGATTCGGCAGACCTAATATTACAGCGAATAAAATTCCAATAATTGCTCCCAAATTTCCGCTAAACAAGTAAGCAATTGCCTTTTTTATATTGTCAAAAACAGTTCGACCAACTTCTACCGCTTTTATAATTGAAACAAAATTATCATCTGTTAAAATCATCGCAGCAGCATCTTTACTGACATCTGTTCCGCTCCCCATTGCAATTCCAATATCCGCCTGTTTAAGAGCAGGTGCATCATTTACCCCATCACCAGTCATCGCTGAAATCTGATCTTTGGCTTGCCATGCTTTTACAATACGAATTTTATTTTCAGGGGAAACACGAGCATAAACAGAAATATGTTCAAGATTATTATTAAGCTCTTGTTCACTCATTTCATCAAGTTCTTGCCCTGTAACAGCAAAGTCGCTTTCTTCCATTAAGCCAATGTTACGTCCAATCGCTTCAGCAGTTGTTTTATGGTCACCGGTAATCATGATTGTTTTCATCCCAGCTGCCTTGGTTTCTTCAACAGCACTATAAACAGCTTCACGAGGAGGATCAATCATTGCAATTAATCCAGCTAAAACAAGGTCATCTTCGTCTTCAAAACTTATCGTTTCTTTTGAAGAACCTATTTTTTTATAAGCAAATGCAAGTACGCGTAATGCTTGGTTTGAAAAATTTTCATTTTGCTTTACCAGTTGGTCATACCAACTTTGGTCTAATGGAAGTTCTTCTCCATTGACTAAAATATATTTAGCACGTTTAAACAGGACATCTGGGCCACCTTTAGTCAACATGAATCGTTCGCCATCAAGCTCGTTTAACGTTGACATTAATTTACGGTCAGAATCAAAGGGTAATTCATTCAACCGTGGATGGGTTTTACGTATTTCCTGACTTTCTTTACCTTGTTTATTCGAAAAATTAACTAGAGCAACCTCGGTAGGATCACCGACTTCACTTCCATCTGTACTTATATAACTGTCGTTACACAAAACTGAAATATCCATTAGGCGTTTTTTTGAAAATGACCATTCGGCTGTCATATCGTCATTATTTTGTTCTTTTTGACCAGGAACAAAGTAATCAACGACAGTCATTTTATTTTGAGTTAATGTTCCTGTTTTATCCGTACAGATGATACTTGCTGATCCTAATGTTTCTACAGCTGGCAGTTTTCGAATGATGGCGTTTTGTTTAGCCATTTTATTTGTTCCAACAGAAAGAACGATAGTAACAATTGACTGTAGTGCTTCTGGAACAGCAGCAACAGCGACAGCAACAGCAAACACTAAGGCTTCTAATAATTCTTCTGTTAGATCAGCTGGCTGACCGCCAAACCAAATGCGCGCAGCCTGCACAATAAAAATCCCGATGGATAATAATATAATCCCAATACCCAGCTTTTTACTAAAGGCGTCAAGTTTACGTTGCAGTGGCGTCTGTTTCTGTTCAGCTGTATTAAGCATATTAGCAATTTTACCAATTTCTGTGTCTTTACCAGTTTTTGTTACAACAAAAGTTGCGCGACCATTTGTGACCAATGAACTGCTAAAAACAAGGTTTATTCGATCGCCAAGAGAAACTTCCTGTTCAATTACAGCATCTGTTTTATCTACAACTTGTGATTCACCGGTTAACATCCCTTCGTTTACTTGCAGAGAACCACTTTCTAGAATCCGTCCATCAGCTGGGATATAATCGCCAGCTTCAAGGAAAACAATGTCACCAGGAACCAGTTCACGTGCGGGGATCGACTGTTTTTTATCCTCGCGAATGACTTTTGCAACAGGTGCTGACATTTGTCTTAATGCCTCTAGTGAACTTTCAGCTTTTTTCGTTTGTACGACACTTATGACTGCATTCATCACTAAGACAATCATGATTACGATCGTTTCAATATAATCACCTAACAAAATTTGAACCATTGCAGCGATTAAAAGAACAACAACCATCGCATCTTTAAAAGAATCGAAAAATAACGCTACTACTGAACGCTTCTTTTCTTTTTCAATCTCGTTAAAGCCATCTGTTTCTTGACGACTTTGTGCTTCTTGTGTTGATAAACCATTTTGATCAGCCTTTAATTGCTCCAAAACAGTTTCTTTTTCCTGTTGATAGTAGTTCATTTGCTACCTCTCCTAATCATACTTTTCTTTTTAAGCTTCTAAGGAAGTTTGCTCTACTGACTTGTCTAAGTGCATAGAAAAGACCCTTACCTAATATTTTCTGAAATTTTGTGTTCAGAAACTATTAGGTAAAGGTCTTGCTAACAACGACAATTCACATTGCCAATAATGCCGGAGATATTGTTCTCGTAATGACGACATTATTGCCAGAGCTACTCCCCTTATGTACTTTAGTTTATGTTCCATTGGGAAAAAAGTCAATTAAAATTTTTTAAGTTAACAATTTTATAGACATTATTGTAAAAAGAAAGATTCAGATAATGCCATAGCACAGAGGCAGGCTAAGTAAATGAAGGTAATTTTCTCTTTTCTAACAAGGAAAAACAAGGTAAAATAAAGATATTGAATAATAAAGAAAGAAGGACAGACTTTTGAAACCAAATCCGAATTTTTACCTGCAAAAAATTAATCAGATTGTTAAAGATACAGAAAAAGTTGGGGAGGATATGAACCCTAACTATGAAGAAATACGCACGCTTATTGATGAAGATAATATTGCTGAATTAACCGAAGAAAGACAATTAGAAGCAGTCGAAGTGTTTAAGGAAGGTACGGCAAAATATCGTGACTTCCTTAAAACTTTATCAAGTTTACGCGCTCCAGCTCGTGTCATGGGCGCTCATAAAAAGTTTGAACGGTCTTACCAAAATTATGTAGATGGCTGTGAGGACATGATTGAAAGTATTTCTAATGAAGTTGACGTTAAAGCTTTTGATGCTGCTGAACAAAAACAAGATGAAGCAACAGATGGAATTTCTTCTGCTTTACAAAAGATTACCAGTCTTTTAATGTAAGTTTCGATTTAAAACTTATTATACAAATAAAATGTATAAAACTCTTTGCTTACTATCTACTTAGCGATGTGGGGAAAGAGTTTTTTATTTTTTAACAAAGCACTAATCACATTAAAACAAGGAAGCCATGAACTTAACAATAAATAATCCTATAAGTCTGCTAAATTCATTTGTGGAAACTCAGCCAAAATTTCTCCTTCTTAAAATTAAATGCTTACCCTTTTATCCTAGCAGAAAAAGCCAAGAGAATAGAAAAGATGAATAAAGAAACACTGAAACGTTATTCGTAAATGCAAAGATGAATAAAGAAACGCTGAAACGTTGTTCGAAAATGCAAAGATGGATAAAGAAACGCTTGAACCTTATTCGAAAACGCAGAGATAGATAATGAAAAAGCAAAACAGTGTCCTTTATATACTTTGGTTTGTCAAGTTTAGGCATATGTGTTAAGTTAACATTAATAAATACAAAAGTGAGGGATCTTCTATTGAAAAACTAAGTCGATTTGTCGAAAGCTGCATGAAGGCTGTACCTTTTACAAAGGGGACAGTGTGCAGATTTTTACGGTCGGCTGGTTTTCTTTGAAGGTCTTTTTGTGTACCTTTTTTGAAAGTGCCGGCCTGAAAATTGGTCAGGCATTTTTTCTTGCTTAAAAAAGCAAGTTGAGGTGAATATAATGAGTAAAATTGAAATTAAAAATTTAACTTTTGGCTTTGATACCCTAGCCAAACCATTATTTGAGCATACTAATTTAACCATAGATAGCCAGTGGAAATTAGGTTTGATTGGAAGAAATGGACGAGGCAAAACCACATTACTTCAATTACTATTAGGAAAATACGCTTATAGCGGAACAATTAAGCATCAATTGGAATTTACTTATTTTCCGCAAAAGATTTCAGATAAGACGCAATTAACTTATGATTGTTTACAAGCACTAGCTGTTTTTGATCTATGGGAAATCGAACGTGAACTAAATTTATTACAAACAAACCCGGAAATTTTATGGCGGCCTTTTGATAGTTTATCTGGAGGCGAACAGACAAAAGTGTTGTTAGCCTTATTATTTATTGATGATCACCAATTTCCGTTAATTGATGAACCCACAAATCATTTAGACATTACAGCTCGACAACAAGTAGCAAATTATTTACAGGCAAAAAGAAATGGCTTTATTGTAGTCAGTCATGATCGTAGTTTTGTAAATGAGGTAGTAGATCATGTTCTTTCCATTGAAAAAAGTCAGTTAGTTTTATATCAAGGAAACTTTAGTACTTATGAAGAACAAAAAGAACAACGCGATCGCTATGAGCAGGAAGAAAATCGTAGGTTGAAAAAAGATATTGGTCGCCTGAAACAGTCAGCGGCAGAAAAGGCTGAATGGTCGCGCGGTAGAGAAAAGGATAAACAAGGTAACCCGAATAAAAAAGGTAGTGGGGCGATTTTTGATACAGGAGCTATTGGCGCAAGAGCTGCACGTACTATGAAAAGGTCTAAAGCTATTGTTAATCGTATGGAAGAAAAAGCCGAGGAAAAAGAAGGCTTGCTACATGATATTGAAGACACTGATTCATTAACAATCAATTACCAACCTTCTTATCATAAACAGTTACTTAAAGTAGAAAAGCTACAGTTAAGTTATACTGATGTGCCATTGTTTGAACCATTGTCTTTTGAAATAGAGCAAGGACAGCGTTTAGCAATCCAAGGAGCGAATGGTTCAGGAAAGTCTTCAATTATTCAATTTTTATTAGGGGAGTTCCAAGGCCAAGCCAGTGGTCATGCATCGCTTGCTCATGGTTTAGATATTAGTTATGTAAGGCAAAATTATGAAGATAATGCCGGAACACTGCAAGAATTTGCGCAAGCACATCAGCTGTCTTATGAAGAATTATTAAATAACCTGCACAAATTAGGACTAGAACGTAATGTATTTGCCAATCGAATTGAAGATATGAGTTTAGGGCAACGTAAAAGAGTAGAATTAGCCAAGTCATTAGCGACGCCAGCTGAGCTATTTATTTGGGATGAACCACTTAATTATTTAGATGTTTTTAACCATAAGCAATTAGAAGAAGTTATCCAGAGAGTACAACCTAGTATGCTGGTTGTTGAACATGAAGCAACTTTTCTGCAAAATATTGCAACGAAAATGATTTACTTATAAAGCATAGTTGCTTTAGATTTAAAAAGAACCAAACGTCCTCTCAATGAAAAAAGAGTTCGTTTGGTTCGATTTTTTTATACTATCCTTCAAACAATACACAGACGCATTCAGGAGCGTAGAAATCTTTACTGATAAGGGTCAGTTCTCCTGATTGATTGTTGCGTTCAAATAACGAAAGGTTATCAGATTTTTGATGACCGCAGACAATAAATTGTTCTGTTGGATCAAGGTTAAAATCACGGGGGAAATCACCTTCAGTTGAAATGTTTTGTACAAATTCTAAATTTTCACCGTTATCTTTAACAGCAAAAACAGTGATCGAATTATGGCCACGATTTGAAACATAAAGGAACTTTCCATCTGAAGTAATGCGAATGGCTGCTCCTCCATTAAAGTCGTGATAGTTCTTTGGAATGGTTGATATTTTGTTTTCTTGGGTGAATTTACCTGTACTTGCGTCATAAGATAATACTGTGACTGTACTGTCTAGTTCACCAAAAAGATAAGCATAATTTCCATTTGGATGAAAAACAAGATGACGTGGGCCCGTTCCTGCGGGTGCTTCAAATACAGCAACTTCAGTTAGTTTCCCTTCATCAGACACATCATAGGTGTATACACGGTCTGTACCTAAGTCACAAACAACTAAACGCTTATCAGGTGTTAAATTTGCATAGTGAGCGTGCGCATGGTCCTGATTTTCATGGGGGCCAGTTGGTTCGTCGTGATATATTGCATCGCTAGCTTTTAGCGAACCATCGGCTAAAATTTGATAAACATTTACTTCACCTTTGTGATAATTTGCCCCATAAACAAGCTGGCGATCATTATCCACCGCCACATAACATAAAGGTGCACCTTCTTCTGTGACAGCATTTAAATAATTAAATGATGAATCGTAAGCTGCAACCCCGCCCTTATCATCAATAGTCGTTACACTATAAAGGTTTTTAGCTTTACTTAGGGCTAAATAAGTAGGACTAGTTTCTTTAGCAGCTAGTGTTAGATCCGTTAATTTTTTATTTTCTGTATCTAACTGTGCTGAATAAACTCCTTGGCTTTCACCTCTGGTATAAGTTCCTAGTAAAATTTTTTCAAGCATTGTATTCCTCCTTGTCTTGTAAGTTGACTCCACTTTATTTTATCATAGAATAATCAGAAAAAAATCTGTTTTATTTGTTAAAAAGCATTCTTTTAAAACAGAAACCCTTTGGCTGGTGGATGAATGTGGTATAATTTTAATTATAAAAGAAACTAGGAGGAACATATGCATGCAACAAGGTAAAATTTTAAGCGTTGGCGATCAAGCAGTTGATAAAAATGAAAAAATGCTGATCTTTTTTGGAGAAAACGTGACAAAAGGTTTGGCACCTTATTCGATTATCCAAGAAATCAATGAGCCAGAAAAAATCGAACTAACCGTAGGAGATAAAATTCTTTTTGGTCAGCAAGAATATCAGGTTACTTATGTAGGTCATCTGGTGAACCAAAATTTACAAACGATACAACATAGCTCATTTGTGTTTTCCGATGACACACAAGATAAATTATCCAGCAGTGTTTATTTAACACCAGCAAAAGTACCTGACATTTCCGAAGGGATGACGATTACTTATTGCTAGAGGGGGAAGTTTGTTATGGATAAAAAAGGAAAGCGATCATTTTCTTGGTTTTGGAAATGGTTTTTAAATAATCAGTTTGTAACAGGATTGCTGATTGTTTTATTGATTTTATTAATTATCAATCTTTTTACAAAAGTTTCTTATCTTTTTTTTCCTGTAGGACAATTTTTGGCTATTGTCGCTTTGCCGATTATACTAGCTGGGATTTTATTTTATTTGCTAAATCCAATTGTTGATTTTTTCGAAAGAAAAGGCATAAACCGATATTACAGTATTATTGGTTTATTTATCCTTGTTGCAGGTTTAATTGCTTGGGGTATCATTGTAATCATACCAGAAATACGTGAGCAGACCACTACTTTCGTTGACCGTTTACCTGGCTATATCGATACTGTTCAGGTATCTTTGGCGAACTTTTTTTCTGATCCTATTTTTGATAAGGTACAAGATCAAATTGCTATTTCTGGGGAAAGAATTATGTCTTCTATTACTGGTATGGTACAAAATATTTCGAAGACGACAGTGCAAAGTATTGGGAATTTTTTCGGCGCAGTCGCCTCAATTTTTATTGCGATTGTTACAATGCCAGTAATTTTATTTTATTTATTAAAAGATGGAAAAAAAATTGCGCCTTATTTTGTGCAATTTTTACCTACAAAAATGCGACAGCCGACTTTAAGAGTGCTAAAAGAAATGAATCAGCAAGTATCTTCTTATATTAGAGGACAGTTAGCTGTTGCTTTTGCCGTAGCTATTTTATTTATGATAGGTTTTTCGATTATTGGTTTGGATTATGCGATCACTTTAGGTGTTATTGCTGGTTTTTTGAATCTAGTTCCTTATATTGGATCATTTTTAGCGATGATACCAGCAATTTTTTTGGGGATCGTAGGAGGTCCGGTACTGTTAATTAAAGTGATTATTGTTTTTTCTATTGAGCAGCTCATTGAGGGACGATTGATCTCGCCTTTGGTGTTAGGAAATCAGCTTGCTGTTCATCCAGTAACGATTTTGTTTGTACTGCTGACTGCAGGTAAATTATTTGGCTTTTTTGGGGTTGTGTTAGGAGTTCCCGCTTATGCAGCTATCAAAGTAGTGATAACAAATATCTTCAATTGGTATAAAACAGTCTCAGGATTATACACAGAAGACGAGGACCAAAAACAAGTAACAGAGGAAAAAAATAAATAAAAAAAGCGTTGCAGTTTATTTCCTGCAACGCTTTTTTTGGCTACTAAGTTTAAGCAGCAGCTTTTTTCAATGCTTTCATTCCGCCAATAACATGAATTGCTTGAAATCCATTGCTGTTTAAAAACTCAGCGATAATTTCAGAGCGACGTCCAGAATGACTAAGGACGTAATAAGTTGTGTTTTTATCTAATTCGCTCAAACGATTAGGCAGGCTGGTGGTTGGCATAGAAATTGCCCCAGCCAGATGATTTTCTTTATAAGCACCTTTATCACGAATATCCAAAATAGCAATAGATTCTTCAAGTAATGAACGGAAATCTTGTATAGCAATTGATTGCATATTATCCCTCATTTCTTTTTGGATAACCCTGATTCTAAGTGTTTTTCTTTTAAGATGCAAGCTTTCGGACTGAAATACAAAAGATGTGAAACTTTTCTTAATAATTACAGTAAGAATTTAATAGGTAAAACTTGCTTTTTTTGCTAGAATCAAGTAAAGTGTACCTGTGTCTATTATAGGCATGGCCTGTCTCTTAGTTTGACGAATCACCAACGTTTTACTCAGTTACAGGAATAAGTAAAAAAAGAGGTGAAGAAAATGGCAATTTCACAAGAACGCAAGACTGAAATCATCGAAAAGTTTGCGCGTCATGAAGGAGATACTGGTTCCCCAGAGGTTCAAATCGCTGTTTTGACTGAAGATATCAATTCATTGAATGAACATCTTCGCGAACATAAAAAGGATCACCATTCACGTCGTGGTTTGATGAAAAAAATTGGACATCGTCGTAACCTTTTAGCATATTTGCGTAATAAAGATGTTACTCGTTACCGCGAATTGATCCAAGCTTTAGGATTACGCCGTTAATCAAGTCAAAAAGAAAAGTGGGGTTCTTATGGATCTCACTTTTTTGCTGTGAATCACTGCGACTTAGCGACCAAGGGGGAGCTAAGAGCAGATGATGAACAGTACTAGAGGAGCGAAGCGGATGTAGTGTCCGAAGTGTTCGAATCACTGCGACTTAGCGACCAAGGGGGAGCTAAGAGCAGATCCTTCAAGGACTTAGCGACTTGTCGCTTAGACCTTGATGAGATCGAAGCGTAAGCGAAGTGATGAACAGTACTAGAGGAGCGAAGCAGATGTAGTGTCCTTTGCTTTTGAATCAAAGGTAAAGCATTATGGAAATTAAAATGGTCTTTACTGTAAAAATGATAATAAACTATGAAAACTGTGAGTGTCGGCTTGATCTAACTACTAACCAAATAAAAGCACTGAATATTTTCAATGTTTTTATTTGTTTAGTAGCAAGCCCTGCACACAGTGGAAAAGGAGAAGTTATGACAAAACAAGTTTTTGAAACAACTTGGGGAGGACGTCCTCTGCAAGTGGAAGTTGGACAACTGGCCAAACAGGCAAATGGTGCTGTTTTAGTACGTTATGGTGAAACAGTCGTGTTAAGTGCAGTTGTGGCTTCAAAAGAAGCTAAGGGAACGGACTTTTTCCCATTGACTATCAATTATGAAGAAAAAATGTACGCTGTAGGTAAGATTCCGGGAGGCTTTATAAAAAGAGAAGGTCGTCCTAGTACCGATGCAACATTAACTGCGCGGTTAATTGACCGTCCCATTCGCCCAATGTTTGCAGAAGGCTTCCGTAACGAAGTACAAGTAACAAACACTGTTATGAGTGTGGAACAAGATTGTTCGCCGGCCATGGCAGCTATGCTAGGTTCTTCTTTAGCGTTGTCAATTTCTGACATCCCATTTGAAGGTCCTATTGCGGGTGTAGAAGTTGGACGTGTGAATGGTGAATATATTTTAAACCCAACAGTAGAACAACATGAAAGTTCAGATATTGATTTAACCGTTGCTGGTACTAGTGAAGCAATCAATATGGTCGAATCAGGTGCTCAAGAAGTGACTGAAGCAGATATGCTAGGAGCTTTGATGTTCGGGCAAGAAGCTATTCAAGAATTGGTAGCTTTTGAGGAAGAAGTAGCCGCAAGTTGCGGTAAAGAAAAAATGGATATTTCTTTATTACAAGTAGATGAAGATTTACAAAAAGCTATTTATGATAATTATTATGAAACCATGAAAACGGCGGTTTTAACAGAAGAAAAATTAGCGCGTGAAGATGAAATTGAAAATGTGAAAACGATTGTTAAAGAAGCTTATGAAGAGCAAATCGCAGCATTAGAAGAAGAAGCTAGTGATCATCTGGCTCAAGAAGTAAATCAAATTGCTGAAGACTTAGAAAAAGATGTCGTTCGTGAACTCATAACCATTGATAAAATACGTCCTGATGGTAGAAAAGTTGATGAAATTCGCTCGCTTTCTTCCGAAACTGGTTTATTACCACGAGCTCATGGATCAGGTTTATTTACTCGTGGACAAACACAAGCTTTATCAGCTTGTACATTAGCGCCTTTGGGTGAACATCAAGTCATCGATGGTTTAGGCGTAGAAGAATCTAAACGTTTCATTCACCACTATAATTTCCCTAAATATAGCGTAGGTTCAACGGGGCGCGCTGGTTCTCCAGGTCGCCGAGAAATTGGTCACGGTGCACTAGGTGAACGCGCATTGTCGCAAATTATCCCAAGTGAAGCAGAATTTCCTTATACTATTCGTTTAGTTGCAGAAGTTTTAGAATCTAATGGTTCTTCTTCACAAGCAAGTATTTGTGCTGGCACCTTAGCATTAATGGATGCAGGTGTACCTATTAAAGCGCCTGTTGCTGGTATTGCGATGGGACTTGTATCAGATGGTGAAAATTATACGATTTTGACTGACATTCAAGGCATGGAAGACCACTTAGGGGATATGGACTTTAAAGTTGCCGGAACTAAAGATGGTATCACCGCTTTACAAATGGATATCAAAATCCAAGGAATCACTGAACAAATCTTACGTGAAGCTTTAGCTCAAGCTAAACAAGCGCGAATGGAAATCTTACAACAATTAACATCAACGATTGCTCAACCAAAAGAAGAATTGAGCCCTTATGCGCCGAAAATCGAAATGATGTCTATTGATCCTGAAAAAATCAAAGATGTTATCGGTAAAGGCGGCGACGTTATCAACGGTATCATAGATGAAACCGGCGTTAAAATTGACATTGATCAAGAAGGAAATGTGTCTATTGCTTCTTCAGACGCTGAAATGATTAAAAAAGCAAGTGGAATTATTAAGGACTTGACCAAAGAAATCAAGCCGGGAGAAGTTTATTTAGGGAAAGTTGTTCGAATTGAAAAATTTGGTGCTTTTGTTAATATTGCTAAAGGAAAAGATGGTTTAGTTCACATTTCGCAAATCGCAAATGAACGTATCAATAAAGTAGAAGACGTTCTTCATATAGGTGACGAAGTACTTGTCAAAGTAACTGAAATTGACAAACAAGGACGCATCAATCTTTCAAGAAAAGCGATGTTAAAAGATGATGAGAAGACAGATGAAAAAAAAGACAGTAAGAGTACTAAAAAATAATTGAAACTTAAAATACCTTATAAGCGATGTTTGTTTGCTTATAAGGTATTTTTTAAAGATAATAACAGAGATAGGAGGAATGGTAGATGCGTTCAAATTGGCAAAATAAAATTATTCAGTTTATGCGAGGAAGATACGGTGTGTTTGATCCGTTAAATAAAACCTTACTTATTGTAACAGCGGCGTTAATCATTTTTAATGTGTTTATTACGATCCCATTAATGAATTTACTTCCGTTATTGCTGTTGGTTATTGTTTATTACCGTTTCTTTTCCAAACGTATTTATGTTCGTTCAAATGAAAATCAGAGATATTTACGTTGGAAAAATAAAATAAAAAACTTCTTTCGTCTAAGAAAAGAAGCGTTTCAAAATCGTAAAACATATACTTATTTTCATTGTCCAGAATGTAAGAAAGCCTTGCGGGCGCCTAAAGGCAGAGGTAAGATCAAGATAACTTGTTCCCAATGTCGTCATCAGTTTACTAAAAAAGTATAAGTTGTGCTTTAAATAATCATAAAAAGCTGAGATAGCTTAATACTCATTAAATGATGTTAAGTTGTCTCAGCTTTTTTATTACCTTTGAACTTTACGCCACATTAACTTTTTACCTGTTTTAGGATCTTTTTGTCCTGTTAGTTCGAAATTGAACGACTCATAAAAAGGAATTGCTTGTTCGTTTTTTTGATGGACACGAATATAGATATGATCCACTTTAAAGCGATCTTCTAAATAAGTTAATACCGCTTGGAAAAGGGCATGTCCGTAACCTTTCTTTTGTTCGTTATGATCAATCATAAAACGATCAAATAAAATCGTCCGATCTTGTTTATCTTCTGCTCCGATCATAGCAAAGCCGACAATTTGGTTGTCCACACACAATGCAATCGGTGTCCAGTCATAGGATGAATCATAAGCAGCTTCTAACAGAGATTCAGCATTATCTTCAATCAATTCTTCTTGTTCAGGTGCAACGGATAATTGGATGATTTTATGCCAATTATTTTGAGTGACTGGTTCCAAATGATATCTCATTGAAATCGCCTCCTTTTATATAAAGTATAACAAAATAAAAAAATTTTTCTAAGGATTTAACTCAAAACAAAAAATAGTTTTGCAAAATCAAAAATTAATTAGGATTAGCATTTGAACTTTATTCACAATTGGTCTACAATGAATAAGAATACAAAAGAATTTGGAGGGAAAATAATGTCCGTTTTAGAGATAAGGGATTTACATGTATCCATTGAAGATAAAGAAATTTTAAAAGGGGTCGATCTTACTCTTAATACAGGCGAAGTTCATGCGATTATGGGGCCTAACGGTACTGGAAAATCCACACTATCAGCTGCCATCATGGGCAGCCCTAATTATGAAGTTACCAAGGGAGAAATCCTATATGACGGTCAAAACGTTTTAGAAATGGAAGTAGACGAGCGCGCACGTTTAGGCCTATTTTTAGCCATGCAATATCCTAGTGAAATTCCTGGTATCACGAATGCCGAATTTATGAGAGCTTCAATTAATGCCAAACGCGCAGAAGAAGATCAGATTTCAGTTATGCAATTTATAAAAAAATTGGATAAGACGATGAAATTATTGAATATGCCTGAAGAAATGGCTGAACGTTATTTGAATGAAGGCTTTTCTGGCGGGGAGAAAAAACGTAATGAGATTTTACAACTTTTGATGTTAGAACCCACTTTTGCGGTTCTAGATGAAATCGATTCCGGGCTTGATATCGATGCGTTAAAAGTGGTTGCTAAAGGTGTAAATGCTATGCGAGGAGAAAACTTTGGCGCTTTGATCATTACTCACTACCAAAGGTTGTTAAACTATATTACACCTGATGTCGTACATATTATGATGGATGGGAAAATTGCTTTGACTGGGGATGTGGAACTGGCAAAACGCTTGGAAAATGAAGGCTATTCAGGCATTAGCAAGGAATTAGGTGTTGAATATCAGGAAGAAGAAGCGTAAGGAGGTCAAGTGACATGAAGAAAAGTTTAATGAATCATCTTGATGCGATTGACGCTTTTTCAGCCCGTAAAAACGAACCTAATTGGATGCATGAAATGCGACAAGCTGCATTAAAAAAAGCAGATGAATTAGATTTGCGAAGGATTGAACGAGTACGTTATGATCGTTGGCCGCTTTTTAATATTGATGAAGAAAGTTTAACAAGTGATCAAACAGTAAGTGATAATATCCCTGATTTTAACAAAGAAAAAGAAGGTCCTATTTTAGTTCAACAAGATGATAACGTTATTTTTGAACAATTACCCCAAGAATTAGTAGATAAGGGTGTTATTTTAACCGATATATTTACGGCTATGCAAAAATATCCTGACTTAGTCAAAAAATATTATATGACAAGCTGTGTATTAATGCATGAAGATAAAGTAACAGCTGCTCATGCAGCTTTTATGAATGGTGGTTTGTTTTTGTACGTTCCTAAAAATGTAGTGATTGAACAACCCATTGAAGTGGTTTTCCATCATAATGGAGATTCACCCGCACATTTTTATAAGCATATATTGATCGTAGCAGAGGAAAATAGCGAATTTAGTTATCTTGAGCGGTATATGTCAGAAGGGAATGTGGCAGAAAAAATATCTGGCAATATTATTGTTGAAGTGATCGCAAAAAATGATGCTAAAATTAAGTTTTCCGGTATTGATCAATTGGGAGAAAATCTTTCTTGTTATATCAAACGACGTGGATATTTAATGCGTAATGCTTCAATTGATTGGGCAATGGGCATCATGAATGAAGGCGACGTTGTTGGGGATTTTGATTCTGAGCTGGAAGGAGAAGGTTCTCACGCAGAAGTTAAAGTAGTTGCTATTAGCGCCGGCGATCAAAAACAAGCAATCGATACGCGGGTAACCAATAAAGCGCCCCACTCGATTGGACATATCTTACAACACGGGGTGATCCGTGATCGCGCTACTTTAACTTTTAATGGTATTGGTCATATCTTAAAAGGCGCAAAGGGTTCGGATGCGCAACAAGAAAGTCGAGTGTTGATGCTTTCGGATAAAGCACGTGGTGATGCAAATCCGATCTTATTGATCGACGAAAATGAGGTGTCAGCAGGTCATGCTGCTAGTGTTGGACGAGTGGACCCTGAACAGATGTATTATTTGATGAGTCGTGGTTTAGCAAAAGAAGAAGCAGAACGATTGGTCATTCGTGGTTTTTTAAGTGCTGTATTAAGCTCGATCCCTGTAAAAGAAGTAGAAAAAGAGCTGATTGATGTCATTGAAAGGAAGTTAGATGCATGATAGATGCTAAAAGCCTGCAAAAAGAATTTCCGATTTTAGGCCAAAGAGTCAATGATGAAGCATTAGTGTATTTAGATAATGCTGCTACGACACAAAAGCCACAAGCTGTCTTACAAACGATTGAAGCCTACTATCATGAAGATAATGCAAATGTGCATAGAGGAGTGCATTCTTTAGCGGAACGCGCTACTCAAAAGTATGAAACAGCGCGTGAAAAAGTACGCCAGTTGATTCATGCACATGAGACAGCCGAAGTCCTTTTTACTCGAGGAACGACAACTGCTTTGAATTGGATAGCACAAAGTTTTGGCGATGCTTTTATCCATGAAGGAGACGAGATCGTTATTTCCTATATGGAACACCATTCCAATGTAGTCCCTTGGCAGCAGTTGGCCAAAAGAAAGAAAGCTGTACTAAAATACATCCCTTTAACAAGAGATGGTTTTTTGGATATTGATGAAGCTAGAAAACAAATTACAGACAAAACAGCACTTGTAGCCATCGCTCACGCTTCTAATGTGTTAGGTGTGATCAATCCAATCGAGGAATTGACCCAATTAGCTCATAAACACCAAGCTGTAATAGCGGTGGATGGAGCGCAAGCTGTCCCTCATATGCCGGTTAATGTACAAGAACTCGATGTTGACTTTTATGCCTTTTCAGGTCATAAAATGTGTGGGCCCACAGGGATAGGTGTATTGTACGGCAAGCGATATTGGTTAGAGCAAATGGAACCAGTAGAATTTGGTGGCGAAATGATTGACTTTGTACATCCTTATGAAAGCACATGGACAGAGCTACCTTGGAAATTTGAAGCAGGGACACCTAATATTGCAGGAAGTATTGGGCTAGCTAGCGCTATAGACTATTTGAATAAAATCGGTTTTGCGGAAATTTATCAGCACGAAAAAGAATTGGTGAATTACGTTTTACCGCAATTACAAGCAATTGATGGTTTGACGATTTATGGACCACCAGAGCCACGAGATCATACAGGTGTGATCGCTTTTAATTTAGATGGTTTACATCCACATGATGTAGCGTCGGCCCTGGATATGGAAGGTGTGGCCGTTCGGGCAGGTCATCATTGTGCTCAGCCGCTTTTAGAATACTTAGACCTTGCAGCTACTACCAGAGCAAGTTTTTATCTATATAACACAAAGGAAGATGCAGATCGTTTAGTAGAAGCGATCAAAGCGACAAAGGAGTTTTTCAAAAATGGCACTTTCTAAATTAGAAAATCTATATCGTCAAGTGATTTTGGACCACTCCAGTCACCCACATAACCAAGGGACATTAGAAGATTCGAATCAACATACGGAATTGAATAATCCAACCTGTGGGGATGTCATTCATTTGGAGTTACAAACAGAAGATGATGTAATAAAAGATATTGCCTTTTCTGGCCATGGCTGTTCAATTTCAACAGCTAGTGCTTCAATGATGACAGAGATTGTCAAAGGAAAAACAATAAAAGAAGCAATGGACTTAGCAGAAGACTTTTCTTTGTTGGTCCAAGGAAAAGATGTAAAGGACGTCGAGATGTTAGGAGATGCCGGGATGCTTAGTGGCGTCTCAAAATTTCCTGCTCGCATTAAATGTGCTACGCTTTCTTGGAAAGCTTTAAAAAAAGCAGTTGAAGAATCAGAAGATGGTGTAGCTGAAACAGGCTTTATAAAACATGAGGGTTAAAAATGATCGGCTCAAGGCTTATTATCATAAACACACAAGAACGTTATAGCTTGTGTGTTTTTTGTACATGAAAAATGAAAATGATAAACTGGATTTAAGGAGGCTAAGAGATGAGTGAATTAAATGATTTATTGCATGCAGCAAATAAAGTAGTATTTTTGACTGGCGCAGGTGTTTCTACCGCTTCTGGCATTCCAGATTACCGTTCAAAAAATGGATTGTATTCCACAGGAGGCTCTCCAGAATATTTATTAAGTCATGCTTGTTTGGTCAACGAACCAGAAAAGCACTATGATTTTGTTATAAATAATATGATCCATCCTGATGCTGAGCCAAATGTTATTCATGAAAAAATGGCTAGTTTTACACAAAAAGGTAATACGGATATTGTTACTCAAAATGTAGACGGATTGCATTTAGCAGCTGGTACAGATCCGCAACATTTAGTTGAATTTCATGGCGATATTTCTCATATTTACTGTCAAAAATGTGGACGTAGCGCTACTATGGAAGAATACTTAGCAAGTATGTATCATAAAAATTGCGGTGGCATATTACGTACGAATATTGTATTATATGAAGAAGCTATTGATACACAAAAAATTGAAAAAGCTGTAAAAGCCATTAGTGAGGCTGATTTGATTGTTGTCGTGGGAACTTCTTTTGTCGTATTTCCTTTTGCAAGCCTGGTTCAATATGCTTCACCTAATGCAACAATGTTAGCAGTCAACCGGGATCCGATCTCTTTACCAGCAAATGGAAAAATGATCACAGGTGATGCGGTAAAAGAATTTGAACAAGTGGAAGTTGGCTAACAGTAAAAGATACTTTTACAAAATCATATATTTTTTCAAAATAGCCGAAAAAGGCCATCTTGTCTACATCAAGTGACATTTTTCGGCTTTTTAAGTTTAACTTATTGCTTCAAAGCAAAAGCAATGTTGAATGAGTAGCGATAGCCCAAAGAAAAGAAAAAACAATGAGGAATCTGCCTCGATAGCACAAAGAAAACGAAAAACAATGAGGAATCTGCCTCGATTGCTCAAAGAATTGAGAAACCTATGTTGAATAAGCATTGATAGCCTAAAGAAAGACAAAATCAATATAATACATAAGAAGGCTAAGGCATAGAAGTTGAAAAGTTATGTACATTATACATAAAATTTTATATTTATTTTAGGAATCGCTTTATTTTTTGCTATAATAGATTAACTGTGTTTGTTAAATAGTTGAAGGAGTACTGCCTATGGTAAAAAAACTTTTAAGTTGCGTAGAGGAATATAAAAAGGCGACAGCACTTAGTATGTTCCTGGTTATTTTTGAATCATTTATAGAAATTTTAATTCCAACCTTGATGGCTATTATTATTGATGAAGGCATCTCACAAGGGCGAACTTCAGTTGTTTGGCAACTTGGTGTTTTGCTAATTTTATTAGCGTTATTAGGATTGTTTATTGGTGCTTTATCGGGAAGGTATGCGGCCATTGCATCCGCAGGTTTTGCTAAAAACTTACGTAGAACCTTATTTTTTAATGTACAAAAATTTTCTTTTTCTAATATTGATAAATTTACAGCTCCTAGTTTAATTACACGGATGACAACGGATGTAACGAATTTACAAAATGCTTATCAAATGTTGGTACGTATTATGATTAAAAGTCCGGTCCAATTTAGTTTTGCTATCATTATGTCCGCTTTGATCAATCCTAATATGGTATTGATTTTTATTGGTATAGCACCATTTTTAGCGGGGACACTTATTTTTATCGGACGCAAAGTCCATCCTATTTTTGAACGAGTTTTTCGAAGTTATGACCATTTAAATAATATCGTACAGGAAAATTTACATGGTATACGGGTAGTAAAATCTTATGTACGTCAAGCATTTGAAATACAAAAATTTCAGAATATTTCGCAAATCGTTTATAAACGATTTTCAAAAGCGGAGAAATTACTAGCATTTAACCAACCGCTTATGCAATCGACTGCTTATATTTGTATTCTGCTTATTTCATGGGTAGGTGCTCACTTAATCGTTGGGCAAACGATGTCCACTGGAGAATTGTCCAGTTTGTTTGTTTATACCTTTCAAATTTTAATCAGCTTGAATATGTTTTCTATGGTGTTCGTTATGTTTTTAATTTCCCGCGCTTCTGCAGAGCGGGTGGTGGCGGTTATGGAAGAAGAAAGTGATTTAAAAAATAATGATGTGGCACTAACAACTGTTACCGATGGTCGCGTTCGTTTTCATCATGTCTTCTTTCAATATCCAACTGCTTTAAATCATCGTGTACTAAAAGATATTTCTTTTTCTGTTGAAACGGGCGAGACAATCGGCATTGTAGGTGGTACAGGAAGCTCTAAGACCACATTAGTACAATTGATTCCACGCCTATATGACGTAACAGATGGGCAAGTTGAGCTTGCAGGACGGGATGTACGCGACTATGATATGGATGCGCTTAGGCAAAATGTCGGTGTCGTTTTACAAAATAATGTATTGTTTTCAGGAACGATCATGGAAAATATTCGTTGGGGAAACCCTGAAGCTACAGAGCAAGAAGTTAGAAATGCTTGTGTTATGGCTCAAGCGGACGAATTTATTCAGGAACTTCCCGATGGCTATCAATCTTATATTGAACAGGGAGGTTCAAATGTTTCAGGGGGACAAAGACAACGTTTATGTATTGCCCGCGCATTACTGAAACAACCAAAAATCTTAATTTTGGACGATTCAACAAGTGCTGTGGATACCAAGACTGAGTCTAGAATTTTGGAAACATTTAGGACAAAGTTACCCTATACAACAAAGTTTATTGTTGCTCAGCGGATTACTTCTGTACAAGATGCTAATAAAATCCTGGTTCTTGATAACGGAGAGATTAGCGATATAGGCACGCATAATCAATTATTACAAACGAGTGCTATCTATCAGGAAATTTATGAAGCACAAACGAAAGGATTTGGTGAAGTAGATGCAAAATAACAAAATATTAGCACCTTTGCTACGTATCCTTACTTATATTTGGCGTGATTATAAACTAATTCTAATGCTAGTTATTCTTTTTGTGCTTTTGAGTACAGGGGCTAATACATTGGGATCTTTATTTATTCAACGAGTGGTGGACGATTATATTACGCCACTTTTGTCACAGAGCAATCCAGTTTATACTGGGCTTTTAAAAATCATTTTAGTGATGGCTTCTATTTATCTGATAGGTGTAATTGCTTCCTTATTGTTTAATCGTTTAATGGTCACAGTCAGTCAAGGTACGCAAAAAAATATTCGTGATGACATGTTTACTAAGATGCAAAGTTTACCGATACGTTTTTTTGATGAAACGCCTTCAGGAGATATTATGAGTCACTACACTAATGATATTGATACGCTTCGTCAAATGATCTCTCAGAGTATACCGCAGGTTTTTCAAGCGGCAACACAAATGTTAGGCGTTTTTATTGCGATGTTAACTTTAAATGTGCCATTGACCTTTGTCGTTTTATTTACCGTTGTTTTGATTTATCTTGTGGTCAAAAAAATCGCTGGCTTAAGTTCGCGTTACTTTGTTTATCAACAGCGTTCATTAGGTGAGGTAGACGGTTATATTGAAGAGATGACATTTGGTCAAAAAGTTGTCAAAGTATTTACTCATGAAGAAGAATCAAAACAAGGTTTTGTCAGAAAAAATAATCGCTTATTTGAAGATGCCTCCAAGGCTAATCAACTAGCAAATATTTTGCTACCTATCATGATTAACTTAGGGAATTTGCAATATGTTTTAATCGCACTAATTGGTGGACTGTTATCTATCAATGGACTGATTACTTTATCTATTGGTACTTTAATCGCTTTTTTACAATTGAGCAGAAGTTTCAGTGGTCCACTTAATCAAATTTCTCAACAGGTAAATTTCATCGTGATGGCTTTAGCAGGAGCTGCTCGTATTTTTGAATTGATCGATACAGCTCCAGAAGAAGATTTAGGAAAAGTTACCTTGGTTAATGTTTACAAACAAGGAGAACAATTGGAAGAAAGTAGTTCTCGGACTGATCGTTGGGCATGGAAACAAGTACGATCTGATGGTAGTGTTCAATATACTGAAGTTAAAGGAAATATTGATTTTGCTCATGTGACTTTTGGTTATAAAGAAAACCAAACGATTCTCCATGATATTTCTCTTTATGCGCATACTGGTCAAAAGGTCGCTTTAGTGGGTGCTACTGGTGCTGGGAAAACAACGATCACAAATTTACTCAATCGCTTTTACGATATTGATCGAGGAACTATTTTTTACGATGGTATTGATATCAAAAAAATAAAAAAGGCAGATTTGCGGCGTTCACTTGGGATTGTTTTACAAGATACGAATTTATTTAGCGCAACAGTGAGAGAAAATATACGTTATGGTAATTTGGAAGCCACAGATGAGCAGGTAGAAGAGGCGGCAAAACTTGCGAATGCGCATCATTTTATCGAAGGATTATCGGATGGATATGAAACGCTTATTAGTGGACAAGAATCCAATTTATCGCAAGGCCAACAACAATTATTATCCATTGCTCGTGCTGCTTTAGCCAATAATCCGGTATTGATCTTAGATGAAGCAACTTCTAGTATCGATACTTTAACGGAAAAACTTGTACAAAATGGTATGGATTCACTGATGAAAGGAAGAACAGTCTTTGTGATCGCCCATCGTTTATCAACTATTCAAAACTCTGATGTCATTGTTGTTTTAGATCATGGACAGATTATAGAACGAGGCACTCATGAGCAACTTATTCAAAACAAGAAAACATATTATCAATTGTATACAGGTAAGCTGGAATTGTCCTAATATAGGAATGAAGACCTAGAGGAAAGGATAGTTTTTTAATGCGGTTAGATCAAGAACAAATTCGCAAAATCGGACAAAAGCAAATTGTTGAAACAATAAGACTGCACTTACCACACGCGGTTTCATTGTTTGCTTACAATATTTCAAAAACTGATATGAGTGTTTATAGTTTATTACGTCAAAATACAGAAGAAGCTGGAAATTTATGGATGACATTACGTGTTGCCGACCATCCGCTATGGTTGAAAAATGCACAACAAGTATCAGTTGATATTGGTTCTCCCGCTGATTTGATTCGCCTGCCTACGACCATTTCAAAGGTTTTGTCCTATGATATGAACGCGAAAAATTGCTATCAAATGACAAATAGCGAACTAGCGGTCTTAGAATTATTAGATAGCTGTCAAAAAAATGGCTTAGTATGGGCGGTTCGTTTACCAGAAGAAATTTTTACTGCTTTTAAAAAACGACCTTTAGATTTGCAAAAAGATTTCATGCAAACTGAGTTATTTTTAACGAATCGAAATAATGTAAATGCATTACTTTTGCCCTTTACAATCCCTTGTTTTCAAGAACAGCTGGCTAAACTATACGGAAGAAATTTATTATTTTCGCAGTTTTCCCGACATCATTTACTGAAACTTTTACCGACAAATCAATGGATTCAACCCATGTTAGAAAAAGAGCAAAAACTTTTAGATTGGCGACAACAGATCATTCATGATTATGGAGAAGATTTTTATCAGCAATGCCAACAAGCTTTACAAATTTAAATTTTATTTCTAGGTTAAAAGAGATCAAATTTTGTATTAAAGGACAATAGATAGTGAATTGTCTTAATTTTAAAAACTTTTAGAAAAAACTTGACTTATTTTGTCAGAAGAGTTAGATTATTCAGTAAATAAACAACAAGAAACACAAAGATGAGAACTTTTTGAGACATGAGACGTTTACAGAGAGGTTTTGATTGCTGGAAAAAATCAGCGTCGTCTTCAAATATATCAGCTCAGAGTGGTGAAAATGGGAATTTTCGCTGGTTGCCTACCATTAAAAAGGGACGCGTATTGTTTAAGTAATTTTTAACTGTACGTGGAGGTTTTGAGGAATTTTCAAAGCAAAAATAGGTGGTACCGTGGAAACGCCCTATAAAGCATAGGCTTTGTGGGGCGTATTTTATTGTTGTAAAGTTTTTATTTTTAGTTGAGGGGGATTTTCATATGGCAAAACAAAGAGTAGAAGATTTGGATTGGAATAACTTGGGCTTTCATTATCGAGACTTACCTTATAGATTTAAAGCAGAATTTAAAGAGGGTAAGTGGCAAGAAGGGGAACTAATAACAGATGCTACCATGTATCTGTCTGAAGCAGCAGAAGTTTTACATTATGGACAAGAAATTTTTGAAGGCTTAAAAGCTTATCGACAAAAAGATGGAAGCATCAACCTTTTTCGTCCCGAAATGAATGCAAAAAGATTTGAGAATTCCGCGCAAAGAATGGCAATGGAAGCTTATCCTGCTGACAAATTTGTAGAAGCTGTCAAAGAAGTGGTCCGTGCTAATGAAGAATTTGTACCACCATATGGCACAGGGGGTTCCTTGTACCTTCGTCCATTTATGATCGGCACAGAATCGATTGTAGGTGTAGCTCCTTCAACAGAGTTTCAATTTCGTATTTATGCAACGCCAGTGGGTGCTTATGTTCAAGGTTTGACACCTACACCTTATCTGATTAGTGACTTTGATCGTGCTGCTTTTGCGGGTACAGGTCAAGTGAAGACTTCGGGTAACTATGCAGGTAGCTTATATCCAGCGATGCAAGCTAAAAAAGAAGGTTATGCAGATTGTTTGTATTTAGATCCAAGAGAACATAAATATATCGACGAATTTGGTGGAGCTAATTTTTATGGTATTACTAAAGATGGACAATTTTTAACACCTAAATCAGATTCGATTTTGCCGTCGATCACGAAGCAATCCTTATTTGAAATTGCGGAAAAACAAGGGTTGAATCCGCAAGAAACGACTATTGCAGTAGAGGACCTTGATCAATTTGTAGAAGCAGGTGCCATGGGAACAGCGGCTGTTATTTCTCCTGTCGGGTCTTTAACCTATCATGGGGAAAAATATATCTTTAATGAAACTGAAGTAGGACCAAAAACACAAGCGTTGTATGACGAACTTGTAGGGATACAATTAGGCGATCGTCCAGCGCCAGAAGGTTGGATCCAAAAGGTTGAGGTCTAAATAAAATTGATAGGAAAAGAAAACCAATAGTGCTTTATAAGATTGGTTTTCTTTTTATTAAAAGTATAAAGTCAAAGTTTAGAAATTGTTAATGACAAGGAGTGAACAAATGACTCGAAAAATAGGCGTTATCGGGATGGGACATGTTGGCTCTACTGTTGCGCATGATATTATTGCCAAAGGTTTAACTGATGAAATGGTTTTGATTGATACCCATGAAGCCAAGGTAAATGCCGATGCTTTGGATTTTGAAGATGCCATGGCAAACGCAACTTTTCATACCAAGTTAATCATCAATGATTACTCTGCATTAAAGGATGCGGATGTTGTCATTTCAGCGATAGGAAATATCAAATTATTGGAAAATAATACGACAAACGATCGTTTTGTGGAATTACCCTTTACTAGCCAACAAGCGGCTAAAGTCGCGTTAAAAATTAAAGACTCAGGATTTGATGGTGTATTGATTGATATTACAAACCCCTGTGATGTTATTACAGCGATCTATCAAGCGATGACAGGCTTACCCCAAAATCAAGTAATCGGTACAGGTACGCTATTGGATTCAGCTCGAATGAAACGCGCAGTAGGGAAGGTATTTAAGATCGATCCACGTTCTGTTGCTGGATATAACTTAGGCGAGCATGGAAATTCACAGTTTACTGCTTGGTCGACTGTTAATGTTTTGGGAAAGCCGATTGTAGAAGTTGCGCAAGAACGTCCCGTTGATTTTACTCAATTGGATGAAATTGCTCGGGCTGGAGGGTTTACTGTATTGCATGGGAAAAACTATACGAGCTATGGTATTGCAACAGCAGCCGTACGATTGGCTGATATTGTAATGAGTGATGCTAGAGCAGAACTGCCAGTTTCCAACTTTCGTAATGAATATAATACCTATCTTTCCTATCCAGCTGTAATAGGAAAACCTGGTGTTGTCGAAACACTACAACTTAATTTAACAGATGAAGAGCTTGAAAAATTGAGACTTTCAGCTCAGTATATTAAAATAAAATTTGACGACACAATGGAAAATTTACAAAATAACTAATATTTGGGAGGAAAATTATGTCAGTTGTGGAAAAGCTTTATCAAGCTTATCGAACCAATACACCTTTAAAGTTAGGTGAATTAGGTCTTAATGACAAAACAGAAGCTTATCAGATTCAAGATGAGGTGTTGCAGCTTAAAGAAGAAGCAGGGGAAAAGCTGGCTGGTTATAAGATCAGCTTAACTAGCCAAGAGACACAAGAACTTTTTGCTAGTGATTCTCCCTTATACGGTGGTATGACAGATGTCACAGTAAAAAACACTGTTTCTTTAAGGGAATATAATAGTCCATTATTAGAACTAGAACTTGTCTTTTTAGTAGATGAGCCCATTTCTTCTGATGACACCGCAGAACAGATTTTTGAAAAATGTCGTGTAGCTCCCGGTATTGAAGTTCCGGATGGACGCTATGAAGATTGGTTCCCTAAAGCATCTTTATATGAAGTTGTCGCCGATGGTGCAGTAAATGGCGCAATTGTTATAGGTGAACCGCAAAAATTGGCTTACTCAGATGTTGCCGCTATTAAAGCAACATTGACTTTAGATGACAAATTTGTAAAAGAGGGACCTTCAACAGAAGTGTTAGGACATCCAGCTAAAGCTGTTTTGTGGTTGGCTAAAGAATTAGAAAAGCACGGAAAAGAATTAAAAGCAGGACAATTTGTTTCTTCAGGTACTTTTGTTTTACCAGAACCGCTACAACAGGGGCACTATCAAGCGGAATTTGAAAATGTAGGCAGTGTGGATTTAGAGGTAACAGATTAAATAAACAACAATAAGTTTTAGGAGCTGAGAATATTAAATATCTCAGCTCCTAAAATTTGATAAGAACTAACGTCAAAATTTAGCTGTTTCAAATTTTGTTATTCTTTATAACTAAATTCGAAGTGGCTGATTTTTGGAGATGGGTCGCCTGTTATGTCTATTTCTAAAATGATTTCTTTCGTTTCTCCTTGTGTTGTTTCTTCACCCACTAATATATACTTTTGTGGGTGATCGATATCCCGGGCGATGGTTTTAATATTTCCTGTACTTTCGTCTTCTGTTGTATCACTGTCAAGTTGACTATTGTTAATGGCATCTTCGGTCATGTATTCTTCTACTTGTTTATTTCTTTCAGAAATGTCGGAAAAATTTAACCAGTTTTCGCCAAAACCCTTCAAAGTCGATTCTATTGAAACATTTCGATCATTAGAGCTATTGCTTGTGGTTTCAGTGGTTTCGCTTATTGTCTCAGATGTTTCTTCTAAAAAGAAGTCATCATCGCGTTGACTCAGACGTAATAAGTAAAAAACACAAATGATAAAAAGGATAATTCCCACGATCCAAAAGAAAATATGACGCTTTTTCATAGCATCCACTCCCTAATTATGTTAATTCTATTATAACAACTTTTTTCATTTATAGACATGTGATTTTTAATGATGAAATAACTCGTTTTATTGCTAATTTTTACAGCAATAAAAGGAAGTGCTAATATAGCAGTATATAATAATATTATGAATGAAAGAATGAAAACAATGAAGAATAAAAAAGAAACAGTAAGAGTAGAAAAAGATTCGCTGGGTCCAATTGAAATTCCAGCAGATGCATGGTGGGGACCACAGACAGAACGTAGTCGCCGTAATTTTACTACGGGCGAAAAAATGCCATTAGTGGTTATTAAAGCAATTTTGCAAATCAAAAAAGCAGCAGCTCAAGCGAATGCTGAACTGGAAGTATTGGAAAATAATAAAGCAAATGCCATTGTTAATGCTGTGAATAAGTTAAATTCGTTAACGGATAATCAATTACGTGTACATTTTCCACTTGTAATCTATCAAACGGGTTCGGGTACCCATACGAATATGAATGTAAATGAAGTGATTGCTTATTTGGCAAATGAAAAACAGCCGCAACTGAGTGTTTTACCTAATGATGATGTTAATAAAGGACAAAGCTCCAATGATATTTTTCCTACCGCGATGAATGTCGTTGCCTCACAGTCTATTATTGAAGTGAAAGCTTCTTGTAAGAAAATGAGCCAAATCTTAGAAGAAAAAAAGCAAAAGTACTGGGATACTGTTAAAATAGGACGTACTCATTTGCAAGACGCAACACCGTTAACTTTTGGTCAAGAATTATCTGCTTATCAAAGTATGCTTATGCACGATTTAAGTTTTATTGAAGAAATAGAGCCAAGTCTGCATGAATTAGCTATTGGCGCTACGGCTGTAGGGACTGGGGTAAACGCGCATCCAAAATTAGCAGGAAAAATTGCAAGTAAATTGTCCGAGTTTTATCAAATCTCTTTTACAGCAGACGTCAATAAATTTTATAGTTTGTCTGCGCATTCGCAATTAAACGCCATGCATGGCGCATTAAAAACTTTAGCTGCTGATTTAATGAAAATTGCGAATGATTTACGCTTTTTAGCTTCTGGCCCAAGAGCGGGGTATGGGGAGTTAAGCATTCCAGCCAATGAACCTGGCTCCTCTATTATGCCAGGAAAGGTAAATCCGACGCAGGCAGAAGCTTTAACGATGGCTACGATTCGTGTGATGGGAAATGATACAACAATTTCTATGGCTAGCAGTCAAGGTAATTTTGAGATGAATGTTTATAAGCCTTTATTAATTTCCACCTTTTTAGAATCTACTGATTTACTGGCGGGTACAATCAATTCTTTTACTGAAAAATTTTTGGATGGCTTACAGGCAAATAAAAATCATATGAAAGAACTAGTTGATCAGTCTTTGATGCTGGTAACAGCTCTTTCTCCTCATATTGGTTATGAAGAAAGTGCTAAAATCGCACAAAAAGCCGAAAAAGAAGGTATAACATTAAGAAAAGCAGCGCTTGCTTCTGGTAAAGTTAGCGCAGAGCAATTTGACAATTGGGTAGATGCATTGACTATGACAAATCATGAATCTACTGACTAAATGTTCGTTTTAGATAAAGATACTGTTTATTTTAAATAGCGAACATTTTTTTTAAAGCGATTTTAAAGTTTCTCTAATTAGTTGCAATTTTGCAAGTTTTTATGTTAGTTTCAGAGAAGGTTATATTTGGTTGCCTTTAAATAATTGGCAATTTGTAAAAGTTCCAACAAAAGTAAATGTTATTTTTTCTTTATTGGAATCTTCATTATTAGAAAAGAAAGAAGAGTGGATTTATGATGTCAACAGGTATGGGAATCATGTCGATGCTTTCCCCAGTATTAACTTATGTAGCATTAGCAGCTGGAATATATGCAATCATCCGTTTAGCTGTAAGACACGGAATTAATGATACAAAAGAAAAAACAACAATCAAAACAAAAGCAGGAGCTTTCTTTACAGGTGCTTGGTTCTGGTTGATCATTGCTGTCGTTGTGTTTATTATATCGATGGCTATGTCTATCCTTCCTTATATGGGAATGGGCATGTAATTTTAGAAGAAAAATAAAAAAGCTGGAAGACGTCTAAACGTTTTCCAGCTTTTTTATTTTTCTGCTTTTATTTCCTTTGGCCTACTTTTAAAAATGGAATTTTATTTCTTAGGAAGGGGATGACCCAATAGTCAAGCCCGATTTTTCCTGCATTAAAACCAGCTACTAAAATAAAGAATTGGATAAGGATAAAGGTTGGATTAATAGAGACCGTCCCTGCTAGTAAGTAACTGAAGTTCATGAGAAGTCCGAAAAAAGCTGCAGCAGTGGTTAATGTCCCAAATATTAAACCTAAGCCTACTAATAATTCTCCCCAGGAAACCATGAAATCAAATAATTCAATGTTAGGAAGTACAAATTCTTCTAGAAAATTTGTATACCATGGATAAGCATTAACTCCAGTATCATCTAGTACCGGAGATTCAATCGCACCTTGAATCATTTCTTTGGCACTAAAAGTTCCAGTAACTTTTTGCCAGCCCGAAGTTGCCCACTTAAAACCTAAATAAACACGGAAAATCGTGATAATCCCCATCGCGATTTTTGAAGTTCTTAACCAATTTAGCATGAAAGTTTCTCCTCTCAATTTTTTAAGGGTGTAGAGTTCATCCAATAATAATTACCTCTATGATAATCAAATACGAGACGAAAATATGTATAATCATACCCTTTTTTTATATTCACTGTCAAATAGTAAGTAAACGATGAAGATAACAAAGGCAATTAAATACTAGAGTTTATATCTTATAAGGAATTGTCTTTTGTTTTCGTATTGTGTTTTTAATGACTTTCCTTTGCATAACTAGTATTTTTTACTAAAATAGAGAAGAGGATAGCAATAGTATTATTGCGTTGACCACTACGTATAGGAATAGGTGGTTCTTTCTATTGTCATCTAAAGGGGGCTTTTAGAAGTAGGTTTTACAAAATTATTAAGCTGGAGGAAAGAAAATGAAATTATTAATTGTCGCATTAGGCGTCGCTTTTTTGATTTTTTTGATTGTTAAAGTAAAATTGAACACCTTTATTTCTTTAATAGTCACTGCTTTTTTAGTTGGTTTGGCTCTAAATATTCCATTAGACCAACTACCTGAAGTCATCACTAGTGGTATGGGAGATCAATTAGGCGACCTGGCTATTATTTTTGGTATGGGTTCTATGATTGGAAAGCTGGTTTCTGACTCTGGGGGCGGATACCGTATCGCCAATACCTTGATTGACAAATTTGGAAAAAAACAGATACAGATTGCTGTGATCATCGCTTCGTTTATTGTCGGGCTAGCGCTATTCTTTGAAGTAGGTTTAGTAGTCTTACTGCCTATTATCTTTGTTATTGCTAGAGAATTAGAAATTCCACTTTTGGTATTATCTATTCCGATGGCAGCAACCTTGAATATTATGCATGGATTTATTCCGCCACATCCAGCACCCACTGCAATTTCGGGGATCATGGACGCAGATATTGGCCAAGTCATTTTATTTGGTTTAATTGTGGCAATCCCAACCATTATCGTTTCTGGACCTGTATTTAATTATTTTTTGCATAAATTCTACCCTAAAGTTTATCGTATTCAAGAAAAAATACCGGGCTTAGGTGAAGTAAAAGAATTTAAATTAGAAGAAACACCTTCTTTTTGGATGAGTGTTAGTACAGCTATGATGCCGGTGATTTTAATTGGTATTGCGACTACTGTAGGCGGTATGTTACCGGCTGGCTCTACCCAACAAATTATTGAGTTCGTTGGTGAACCAGACTTTGCAATGCTTTTATCATTGTTATTTGCAATGTATACCATGGGTTATCAGCAAAGACGTTCAATGAAAGAAATCAGTACAACAATTGAAGAAGCTATTACGCAAATTGCCATGATGTTGTTCATTATTGGCGGTGGTGGTGCGCTTAAACAAGTATTAGTTGAAGGGGGTATTTCTGAATACATTTCTTCCTTGTTTACAGACATTAATCTTTCACCGATTTTTGCCGCTTGGCTTGTAACAGCCATTTTACGTGTAAGCTTAGGTTCTTCTACAGTTGCTGCTATGACTGGTGCAGGTTTAGTCGCTCCTTTAATCGCACAAACAGGAGTCAATCCAGCTATGATGGTACTTGCTGTAGGTGCAGGCAGTATTTTTGCCGATCATGTCAACGACGCTGGCTTTTGGATGATCAAAGAGTACTTTGGTCTTTCACTTAAAGAAACATTTTTAACTTGGACAACATTGACTTCTGTGTTATCAGTTACCGGTTTGATTTGTGTTTATGGTCTTTCTTTAATAGTATAGTTGTAAAGGTAAAGACAGGAAAGGAAGTTTTTGTAAATGGATTATGTTATTGGAATGGATATTGGAACGACCAGTACCAAAGCTGTTTTATATGACTTGGCTGGAAATGTCATCGATTATACCAATCATTCATATGAGCTATATCGTGATGCAACAGGAATGGCTGAACAAGAACCAGAAGAGATTCTTGAAGCAGTTACTGCTAGTTTAAAAAAAATTATTGCCCAAATCAATTGGCAAAAGGACAAGTTGAGAACTGTTTCTTTTTCTAGTGCCAATCAAAGTTTAATTGCGCTAGATGAAAATTTTCAACCGCTAACTCGTATTATCACTTGGGGCGATACGCGAGCTGCAGCAGCGGCTAGCAAGATAAAAAATTCAGCGCAAGGACAGGATTTATATGAACGCACGGGGACACCGATTCATCCAATGTCCTCATTATGTAAAATCTCTTGGTTAAAAGAAGATGTTCCTGAGGTTTATAATAATGCTGCTTACTATTGTGGAATCAAAGAATACGTACTTTATCGCTTATTTGGTATATGGCAAATGGATGTGTCAGTGGCAAGTTGTACGGGAATGTATAATATCTTTGAATTACAATGGGATGACAAAGCTTTAGCGCAAACAGGTGTATCTAAAGAGCAATTGCCAAAAGTTGTGGATGCTTATGAACAATTTTCTGGTATGAAAGAAGAGTACACGAAAATTACTGGTTGCCCACAAGATGTTACTTTTGTTCAAGGAGCATTTGATGGTGCCTTGTCTAATTTGGGTGTTAATGCGATTGATGATGGCGTAGCAGCTGTAACTATTGGAACTTCAGGAGCGATTCGTATGGTTAGTGATCATCCAGTGATCGATCCTAAAGGACGGATTTTTTGCTATGCTTTGACTAAAGAGCTATGGGTGATCGGCGGCCCAGTTAACAATGGCGGTACTGTTTTTTCTTGGGCAAAAGATAATTTATTTGATGCTGAAAAAAGTACAGCCGATCTTTTGGCCAAAGATAGTTATGACTTATTGACTGAGATTGCTGCCCAAGTCCCTGCTGGTTCCGATGGCTTATTATTCCATCCCTTTTTAGGAGGGGAACGGGCACCTATATGGGACGCAAATGCGCGTGGTTCCTTTTTTGGCTTAACGCAAATGCATACAAGAGCACATATGGTTCGTGCTGTTTTAGAAGGTATTGTCTATAATTTATACACGGTACTTTTGGCCTTAGAAGAAGTGCTGGGACAACCTCGATCTATTTTAGCAACAGGCGGTTTTGCTCGCTCAGAATTGTGGCGTCAAATGTTATCTGATGTTTTCGAACGACCAGTAACGATACCTCAAGCTTTTGAATCTTCTTGTTTAGGTGCTGCTGTCGTTGGAATGAAGTCTATTGGTGTCATCGATGATTTAGCTGAAGTCAAAAATTTTGTCGGTGAAACAGAAACTTATGCTCCTAATCCAGATCATTTTGATGTTTATCGGGAGCTAGTTCCTATCTATATTCGTTTAACACGTCAATTAAAAACTGAATATCAGACAATTGCTGAATTTCAGCGTAAATATGCGCAAAAAGATTTAGACTCTGATTAAAGTTAATAATCAAGATAAGTTAGTTTGAACAAGTTGTTGTTTGCTAATCATTAATATAGAACTCTTTTTTACTATTGTTTATTGGTAAGAAAAGAGTTCTTTGTTATTTTGAGATTAAGAATAACAAATTAAGCTTCTTGTTAAAGCTTGATTAAGTGCATAAGAACCCTAAATTAACGAGCTTAAATAATTTAAATGCTATAAAAGGTTTACATTATGAGCGCTTCCTGATATCGTAAAAAATAACTTAATTTTTCAGAAAGGATGATTTTTATCGATTCACATAAAATAACAAAACGAAGATTTTTGATGAAAGCTACTATGGCAGTTTGCTTGATTTTTGGTTTTTTCTCTGTAAAAGTAAATGCGCAGGAAGAAGTTGCTGATACGCAGAATACGATGTCTTATACAGGCGAACCTGCTAATAATTTTGCAAGAGCTGCTGCTAGCACGTCGACTGATGTATTTAATATTGGTGATAATACGCGTCCTCCACAAGACGCCGTAGATGTTTCTTCTTATCAAGGAGAAATGACGCAAAATGATTATGAAATATTGGCTCAAAAAGGAGTGAAGTCTGTTATCGTAAAAACAACGCAGTCTTCTAATTATACAAATCCTTATGCGCTTGAACAAATCAAATTTGCTGCTAACGCTGGTTTGAATGTTAATCTTTATCACTACGCAAATTTTGCTACTAGCAAAGAAGCTAAAGCAGAAGCGAACCATCTTTTGTCCTTTTTGCAAGAAAATGACTTAAATAAAAAGATAAAGATTTTTGCAGATATGGAAGATCCGTCGACTGAAACTGTCGATATTGCTTCTTATTTAGAAGATTTTTGGGATATACTAAGTGATAACGGTTATGATAATCATGGTGTATATACTGGCGCTAGTTATTTGTATCGTAGTGCTGTAAGTGATACGGTTGGAGCTGAGAATACTTGGATGGCGCAATATCCATATGAGCCTTCTAAGGATGATCTATGGCAAACTGCTTATGGTGCTTGGCAATTTAGTCCGACTGCACAAATACCTGAAGGCGATTATACAGGGTATCTTGATATTTCTACTGATTATACAGCTTTATTTGAAAATGGTGCTGGTACTCAGCCTTTTAACTGACAAAAAAAGGATGATTTTCAAACAAAAATTAGCCTTAATTACAGAGCATCTGAAAAGTGGTAGTTAGAATATTTCCGATACAGACGGATAAGTATTCACCTCTTTACTTTATTTGTGTTAGTAATAATAATCTGCTCGTAGCTTTTCTTTTGATTGAAAGTTAGGTTTAAAAAGCTTTGCTGACCTTTCTTTGTTGTACTTAGGTCACTAAATTGAATTTGCTTACCTTTCTTTGTTGTACTTGGGTTACTAAATCAAATTTGCTGACCTTTCTTTGTCATACTTAGGTCACTAAATTGAATTTGCTGCCCCTTCTTTACTATACTTGGGTCACTAAATAATTTACTGCCCTTTCTTTTTCATAAAAAAACTGTTTATTGCTTAATCGGCAATAAACAGTTTTTTTAAACTAAGCTTTGACTGAAGCGCTAGAAACACTGTCGGCACTTTCTGCTTTTTCAGAGGCGCCTGATACACTATCTGCTTGTTCGGATTGTTTTGTTGAAGCACTTGATGTTGCATCAACTTCAACTGTTTCGTCTTTAGCAAGTCGCTGTCCTGTTTGTTGTAAGTACCAGTCAATAATCGGTTGAAAGTCTAGTACGTACTCATTGACGCCCATGTAATTACCTGAGTCATCATGCATTGCTTGATAACTGTGTACTACATATTTATCTGGTCCATGTGTTGGTACATGGATACGAACGACATCCTGTTTGCCATGACGTAATTGGGAAAGTACCCATTTAACGTTTTTATAAGTAGCAGGGGGGTGACAGTTTGCTAATGGATTTCCAACTTGTCCTGGTACACGTCCGGCAAACATTTCTGCTTTGTCCTCGGTGTAATTATAGAATAAGAATTGGTTATTACTATCAGCAAAAGTCAACTCCATTGGCATGGAAGCTAGGAGTGCGTTCAATTGATTAACAGTTAAAACACCACGGTTTAATTTCACATAAGTATCACCTTCAGCGGCATCTACTTTTTCGCTAGCCTGTTCTACCCAATCTTCAGCGGACATATCGACGTCTTCGATGGTTGTATCAATTTTACCAGTAGCTTCCAAATCTTCTTCTTCTGATAAATCTTTTTGCGGCTCGTTCATTGAAGATAGGACTTGGATAAATTTAATGAATTTTTCTAAGCAAGTTTTCAAAAAATCAACCGTTCCTTGATCTTTTAAGTTATTTTGCTCATCAAAAGCTTCTTTTACTTCACCTAGCAGAAATTCATTTCCTGGCATGACAATCGCATTTACGCCTGGGGCTTCTAAAATTTGACGCAAGTGTAATTGTGCACGAGAAGAGCCTTGATTATAATAAGATGCGCCGACTAACATGACAGGTTTATTTGAAAGAGGTTGGATTTTAAAAGATAACCATTCAAGCACACTTTTTAAACCAGCGGGGATCGTATGATTATGTTCAGGAGTTGCAATGATCACGCCGTCTGCATTTAAAATTTTACGATTAAGCTTTTGAATAGGTGCGCTATCTGTTTGATCGAAACTTTGGTTAAACAAAGGAATATCTTTAATTTCTAAAATTTCGATATCAATAAGTGATTTAAAGTGTTTTTTTATATATTGTAGTAATAAACGATTATAGGAAAAATCAGCGTTAGAACCTACAATTCCGACTAATTTCATAATAAGAATTCTCCTTTTTAAATAGTTTCCCAATCAAAATTTTCAGCTTCTTTTTTGTGGGCTTCATGCGCATTGGTCAATTGGTTTGTAAGTTCTACAAAAACTTGAAAATCTTTGAACAAACCATCTAATTTATCTGTTTGATCGAAGTCTTTCAAATCATTTTGCTCATTAAACGCTTGCAATGAATGACCTAGCAAAAATTCTGAACTAGGCATAATACGAGCTTTTAGTTCAGGTGAGTCTAGAATTTGTCGTAAATGAGATTGCGCGCGCGATGAACCTAATGTTCCATAAGAAGCGCCTGTGATCATTACGGGTTTATCTACAAAGGGATAAACATCATATGAAAGCCAGTTTAAGGCGTTAGTCAAAGCAGCGGGAATGGAGTGATCGTATTCAGGGGTGCTGATGATCACACCATCGGATTCTTCAATTTTTTCTGCCGCTTTTTTAACAACTTCTGGAAGACGATCTGAAACTGGTTTATTAAAAACTGGAAAATCTTTGATTTCCATTAATTCAATAGTGGCTTTATCTGAAAAATGCTTTTGCATAAATTGTAATAATTTTCGATTGGTAGAGTTATCTGAATTGGTTCCTACTAATCCAATGAAATGGTTCATAAGAAAACTTCCTTTCTGCCAAATACTATAACAATAAAAGAATACTTTGTTACACTTTTCATTATAAAACTTTCACAAAGAAAGTCAATGACTTTCCTTGTGAACTACAAAAAAAGTAAAACTAAAAGAAATTTAACAAAGATTTTTAACAATGATATAGTACAGAAAAAGCAGCTGTATTAACTATAATAAATAGACATTAATCCCGTCTTTGCTTGATTTTTTTAAATGTTTTTGGTGATAATTTTCCTAGATCTTTCAATTTTGTTTCAATTAAATTTAAAACTTCATTGCGATTTTCACTATTATTTACATAGTCATATTTTTCACGATCAATTGTTAACAAAATAGCAGAAGGGTAACCATCTGCCCACTTTTCATAAGCATGATGAACACGATGGTAGTAATCTATTAATTCTGGTTCTCGTTCTATACTTTCCATCTCTCGTCCGCGCTTTTGTATTTCATTGATAGCATGTTCTGCGTCAATATTTAAGTAAATGACTAAATCGGGCAAACCATTCCAAGGGATACCATTAACGTTTGCTTGCATTTCCTGCGATAAAGTTACATAGACGTTAAAATCTTCATCGGCGATCTCTCCGTGTTCATGTAACTGCGAGGCCATCACAAAATCAGATGCTAAAGAAGAATCCATAACGGCATTTTGTTGGGTAATTGCTTGACGTAATTGTTGATAACGAAAAGTTAAAAAAGCCATTTGCAAAATAGCGCCATTGGATTTTCTACTTTCTTTGCCGGAAGAATAAAATTTTTCTAACATATTCAAAATCAATCCATTATTTTCAACATCTTCATAATAGACAGGAGACTGTAAATCCTTTGCTAGGATTTTCGCTAAAGATGTCTTTCCTGCAGCAATGGTGCCCATAATATATATCATAATTAGCCCTCCTATAATGCTTATTTTCTCAATAGTCCTATTCTTTTGTCCAGTAGAAAGCGCTAAATTCAAAAGTGATAAAAATTTAATAAAAAGTACCTAAAAAATAAAAATAAATTTATTTAATTTTTGTATTAAAATAAACATTTGCAAAAATTAGCTATTTATAGCTTCTTTTTCCTCTTTAAAATAAGCTTGTTTTTTTAATTTTATTAGAAAAGGATTGTTTTCAGAAATTGTCAGACAAAAGTGATATTGACGGGAAAGTTTCAGAAAACTAAAATTGAGCTTGTCGTTTTATACGAAGTGAAACAAAATTGAATTTGAATATGGAGGGTTAGCATGAACTCGAATGGAAAGGATGCCTCTTTTTTAGGACACCCTCGTGGACTTTCTACATTATTTTTTACAGAAATGTGGGAAAGATTTAGTTACTATGGTATGCGTGCGATACTACTATACTATATGTATTATTCGGTAGCAGACGGCGGCTTAGGTTTTGACCGAAGTACAGCTTCAGCTATTATGTCGATTTACGGTTCGCTTGTTTTCTTATTAAGTGTTGTCGGCGGCTATGTAAGTGACCGGATTTTAGGTAGTAGACGCACGGTCTTTATTGGTGGCATTATGATTATGTTAGGTCATATTGCTTTGTCCTTACCTTTTGGCAAGGCAGCCTTGTTTGCATCGATTATCCTCATTGTATTAGGTTCCGGTTTATTAAAACCAAATATTTCGGAGATGGTCGGTGATTTATATGATGAAAAAGACTTAAGAAGAGATGCAGGTTTTAATATCTTTGTTTTCTCGACCAACTTAGGCGCATTTATTGCCCCGCTTTTTGTCGGTTATTTGGGTCAAGAAGTGAATTTTCATCTAGGCTTTTCATTAGCAGCGATTGGCATGTTTTTTGGTTTAATCCAATATGTGCGCGGCGGTAGAAAATTTTTACCAGAAGAAACATTAAAAGCACGCGACCCTATAAAGTCAGAAGAGGTAAAACCTTTAGTACGTAAAAGTCTATTAGTTATTGCTGCAGTAGCTGTGCTTATACTATTTATGCAATTAGCAGGCATACTAGACATTAATAACGTTATCAACTTGATTACGATTTTTGCAGTTGTTATTCCGATATATTATTTTGTCATGATTATTAAAAGTAAAAAAATCACGTCGACTGAACGTTCACGGGTGTGGGCTTATATTCCACTGTTCATCGCCTCCATTCTTTTTTGGTCGATTGAAGAACAAGGTTCTGTTGTACTTGCTTTATTTGCTGAAGAGCGGACATATTTGTCACTTTTCGGGTTTACGATTCCTTCAAGTTGGTTCCAAACATTGAATCCCTTCTTCATTATGATTTACACACCGATTTTTGTTTGGTTATGGACCAAGCTAGGAAACAAGCAACCATCTTCGGCTAAAAAATTCACTTATGGTTTATTTTTTGCCGGAATTTCCTTCATATGGATGATGTTACCTGGTATATTATTCGGTACAGATATCAAGGTTGGACCACAATGGTTATTGATGAGTTGGGCCTTAGTTATTATAGGTGAGATGTTGATTTCGCCTATCGGACTTTCGGTAACAACTAAATTAGCACCTAAAGCCTTTCATTCTCAAATGATGAGTATTTGGTTTTTAAGTGATGCAGTAGCACAAGCCATTAATGCCCAAATCGTTCGCTTATATAGTCCTGGCACTGAGGTACTATACTTTGGTGTTGTAGGTATAATTACTGTAGCATTTGGTGTAATGTTGTTGTTTATGGTCCCGCGAATTCAAAGATTAATGAGCGGTGTTAATTAAGTAGTAGAGCAAGCAAACTAGCAGTCTTTATAAGGGCTGCTAGTTTTTTGCGCAAAGTGCGCTTAAAGTGATGAATTGTCTAAAATATTGGATAGATAGACTTAGAGAAAATATTTCTATTTTTGTATTGCCTTTGAATATAGAATTCTAGAATTATTTGTTATAATGAAAAATGATTCTACACACATATATTTCATAAATGAAAGAGGGAACAAGTTGGGTATTTTCAAAGATTTTAAACGTTATAAATTCCTTGTTTTAGTTGTACTTATCTTAACCTTCGCTAATACTATCGGCGAATTACTATTACCCAAGATGATGTCACAAATTATTGATATCGGTGTTACTAATCAAAATATCTCCTATATTTTAAGGTTAGGGGCTTTGATGATTGGTGTAACATTAATTACGATTTTAGTTCGAGCTTCAGCGGCTTATTTTTCAGCTAAAACTTCAATGCTATTTTCTAAAGCTTTAAGAAAACGAATGTTTAATAAAGTTAATCGCATGACTTTTGATGAAACTGAATATTTTAGTATTTCATCATTAATTACACGTACGACAAATGATATCGCGCAAATCGAACAATTAGTGCTGATGGGCTTACGTCCTTTAGCAAGAGCACCGCTAACTTTTATTGGCGGTTTATTTATGGCTTTTACTACCAGTATTCGTTTGTCGCTGATTGTATTTGTTAGCTTGCCCTTTCTAGCCATTGTTTTATATATTGTCATCAAAGTGGTTGTTCCTTATTTTCCTCGCTTACAAAAGGCACTAGATCACATTAATCTATTGTTACGCCAACGTTTAACGGGGCTAAAAGTGATTCGCGCTTTTTCTAGAGATAAACAAGAAGAAGAATCCTTTGAAGATGCTAATGATAAATATTACCAAATTGGCTTGAAGGTAAATAAAGTGATGCAGACGATCAATCCCATACTGACATTGATTTTAAACCTGTCCATTGTTGCAACTTTACTTCTTGGTGTACGTTTTGTTCAACAGGGGACGTTAACGATTGGTGCTTTGATGGCTTTTGTCCAATATATTACACAGGTATTAAACGCTGTGATTATGGTAACGCGTATGATGACTATGCTACCTAGAAGTGTTGCTTCTATTGACCGAGTGAATGCAGTGCTAAATTATCCTTCACGTTCAGTCGGCGGAAACAATGTATTGAACGAACCGATTGCTTCTGTAAAAGCGCAAGATCTGACATTTTACTACCCCGATGCTAATCTTCCAGCTTTGGAAAAATTAAATTTCTCAGTTTATAAAGGTGAGGTCATGGGGATTATTGGTGGTACAGGTTCAGGGAAATCTACATTGTTGAAATTGTTTATGCAATTTTATGATCCATCAGAAGGAAAATTGCTGATTAATGATCAAGCAATCGATACTTTGAATCCAGAAAGTGTAAGAGAAAAAATTAGCTATGTACCACAACAAAATTATTTCTTTTCAGACAGTGTTCGAGGCAATATGTTTTATAGTAACCCAAGTGCCAGTGATGAGAAAATGCTTGATAGTTTGGAAACAGCGCAAGCAATGCAGTTTTTGCCAAAAGAAAAACCATTAGAAAAAACTGTTGCTCGGGGTGGGCGTAACTATTCAGGAGGTCAAAGACAACGTTTGGCAATTTCGCGTGCCTTAACACGTCCAGCTTCACTGTATGTTTTTGACGATTCATTCTCAGCACTTGATTATAAAACAGATCAGCAGTTACGCTTAGCTTTACAAGGCAAATTAAATGATGCTGCAACGATTATTGTTGCCCAAAGAGTGGCAACCATTCGTCATGCTGATAAAATTCTGGTATTGGAAAATGGAAAAGTACAAGGCTTAGGCTCACATGACGAATTAATGCAAAGCAATCAAATTTATCGTGAAATTGCTATTTCTCAAGGAGAAGAGGAGGATGTATGATGGCAAACTTTTATGAAAGCTACCCGACAAGTTGGCAGACTGTCAAACGTTTATTTAGCTATCTAAAAAATTATAAAAAAATTCTCCTTTTGTCGTTAACGATGACCATTATTTCTACCATAATGGAAGTTGCAGCGCCGATTGTTATGGGATCAATTTTAAACCATGTCCAATCGGCCATGACTAGCCAAACCAGCCTTGATTTTAATTATGTACTTCAAACTGCTTTGTTGTTAACAGCCTTATATATTTTCTTGGCCTTAAGTAAAATTGTCGTTGAACGTTTATTGGTACGTTTGTCGCAATCATTAATCAGGATTATGCGGACAGAAGTTTCGGATAAGATTAAAAAAGTGCCACTTAGTTTCTTTGATCAACATTCAACAGGAGATTTATTAAGTCGAATCACCAATGACGTAGAAGCTATTGGACGTAATGTGCAACTAAGTGTGAGCCAAATCGTTAATAGTATGTTGATGTTTGTAGGAATTATTATCATGATGGTTTTCATTAGTCCAATTTTATTTTTAGTCTTTTTCATTACCGTGCCTTTAAATATTTTAGCTACTAAAATTATTATGGGACGTTCACAAAAATACTTTCGAGCAAAGTCTGAACGCTTAGGTGCAATGGTTGGTTATGTCGAAGAAAACTTCACTGGTACAGATTTAATCAAGGCTTATAATTATCAAGATCAGTCAAATGAAGAGTTTAGAGCCTTTAACGGCCGTTTATTTGACGTTTCCTATCGTGCTAGTTTTATGGCTGGGATACTCAATCCAGTAATGACTTTTATTGGCAATGTCGCTTATGTATTAATTGCGATTGTTGGTGGCTTATTGGTTGTTAATGGGACGATCATGGTAGGAGATGTGCTAGCCTTTATGCAATACAGTCAAAATATTCGTCGTCCTATAGATGTTATTGCTGAAATGGCTAATACATTGCAAGAGACAATTGCATCTAGTAACCGGGTGTTTCAATTTTTGGATGCACCAGAAGAAGTAGAAGATACAAGTCATAGGATTGAAGGTCCAATTGAAGAGATCAAGTTTGATCATATTGGTTTTGAATATGAACCGGGACAGCCGGTTATTGGCGATTTAACACTTACAATTAAACAAGGGGAAACTATAGCTATTGTCGGACACACAGGAGCAGGAAAGACCACGCTAGTTAATTTATTGCTACGCTTTTATGATGTAACAAGAAATCGAATTTTGATTAATGGTATCGATATTCGTACTGTACCACGTGATAATTTACGTTCCTTTTTCGGAATGGTTTTACAAGATACTTGGCTAACTCAAGGGACTGTCTACGATAATATTTTATACGGGAAAGTCGATGCAACAGAAGATGAGGTTATCCAAGCTTCTAAAGAAGCACATGCGCATCACTTTATAGAAACTTTGCCTAATGGTTATCGCACAGTATTAAATGAAGATGCAACAAATATTTCACAAGGACAACGACAGCTTTTAACGATTGCGCGAGCTTTTGTTAGTGACCCAGATATTTTGATCTTAGATGAAGCAACGTCCTCTGTGGATACCCGAACCGAACAGTTGATCCAACAAGCTATGGCTAACCTGATGAAGGGCCGTACTAATTTTGTGATTGCACATCGTTTGTCAACAATTGTCGATGCGGATAAAATATTAGTTATGGATCAAGGTGATATTGTTGAACAAGGAAGTCACAAAGAGCTTTTAGCTAAAAATGGAATTTACACTGAGTTATATAATAGTCAATTTTCGGAATAAAAAACGAATGTGGGGTTACTAATGGAAAATCTGTTAGAAACATTTAACGAACGACGTGGTGAGTTATGGAGTGAACTATTAAATCATTTAGGCATTTCGGTTATCTCTTTGTTGATAGCCATGCTGATTGCTATACCCTTGGCGATTTGGGTGGTTAGGCATCCTAGGGTTGCTGAAACTGGCTTGCAAATTGCAGGTATTTTACAAACAATTCCTTCTCTGGCCTTATTAGGATTATTGATTCCATTAGTTGGAATAGGTACGACGCCCGCTATTATTGCACTTTTCATTTATGCCTTATTACCCATTTTTCAAAACACTTACTTGGGTATTTCAGAGATTGATCCAGCCATTGAAGAAGCAGCGGACGCTTTTGGTATGTCTAAGATGCGTAAATTATTTAAAGTAGAACTTCCTATGGCACGGCCAGCTATTGTTTCTGGTATACGTACGGCTATGGTATTGATTATCGGAACTGCAACATTAGCCGCGTTAATTGGTGCTGGAGGGCTCGGAACATTTATCCTCTTAGGTATTGATCGTAACGATATGCCTTTGATTATTATTGGTACAATTTCAGCTGCTTTGTTATCTATTATTTTAAGTTCGTTGATTCGCTGGTTTGAGCGTGCAAAACCTTGGCATTCGATGGTCGGCCTAGCTATTCTTATTATTTTACTAGGCGGTGGAGGTGTTTATTCCGCTTATGCCAATCGGCAACAAACAGTTACAATTGCAGGAAAATTAGGTTCAGAACCTGAGATTTTGATTAATATGTATAAAGATTTAATTGAAGAAGAAAATTCTGATATTAATGTTGAAATAGAACCTAACTTTGGAAAGACCACTTTTTTATATAATGCAGTAAAAAATGATCAAATTGATATTTATCCAGAGTTTACCGGAACGGTCTTAGAAACATTGATTGATGACGAATCGATCGATACGCAAGGATTATCAGAAGAAGAAACTTACAATCAAGCCAAGGAGCATTTACAAAAACAAGATCAACTCACGCTATTAGAACCTATGAGTTATAATAATGCTTATGCCCTTGCTGTTTCTGATGATTTTAAAGAAGAAGAAAACTTAGAAACAATCAGCGATCTTGCAAATATTCAATCAGATATTCAAGCGGGAATGACATTAGAGTTTATCGATCGTGAAGATGGCTTGCGTGGTATTGAAGAATTATATGATTTGGACTTTGAGACAAGTTCGATGGAACCTGCTTTACGCTATCAAGCGATTGATGATGGCCGCGTCAATTTGATTGATGCTTATTCTACTGATAGTGAATTAAGAGAATATCATTTAAGTATTTTGGAAGATGATAAAGGGCTCTTTCCTAAATACCAAGGCGCTCCTTTGATGAGTACAGAATTTGCGGATGACAACCCACAAGTGGTGGAAGCTTTGGATAAATTAGGTGGAAAAATTACGGAAGAAGAAATGCAAGAGATGAACTATGAGGTCAATGTAGAAGATGAACCCCCAGCTGATGTAGCTCATAGTTATCTTACGGAAAACGGGCTACTAGAGGAGGATGAATAATGAGTACAGCGATTGAGTTTCAAAATGTTTCAAAGTCCTTTGGTGATAATGAAGTCATCCCGAACATGGACTTTGAGGTTAAAGAAGGCGAATTATTTGTTCTAGTAGGTACTTCTGGTAGTGGAAAAACCACTTCTTTAAAAATGATTAATCGTTTAGAAGAACCAACAGAAGGCGATATTTTGATAAACGGCAAAAAAGCTAAGAGTTATCCTTTACAACAATTGCGCTGGTCAATGGGCTATGTTTTACAACAAATTGCGCTTTTTCCTACGATGACAGTTGCACAAAATATTGCAGTTATTCCTGAGATGAAAAAAGTTTCTAAAAAAGAAATCAACCGTTTAGTAGATGAATTATTAACCAAAGTTGGTTTAGAACCTGGAAAGTATCGTGATCGTTTGCCTAGTGAGCTTTCTGGTGGTGAACAGCAGCGAATCGGTATTTTACGTGCAATTGCTTCTAAACCTGATATTGTCTTAATGGATGAGCCTTTTGGCGCTTTAGATCCTTTGTCGCGTACGACTTTGCAAGATTTAATTATTGAACTGCATGAGGAACTCCACAATACGATCATCTTTGTCACTCATGATATGGACGAAGCGATTAAATTAGGTGACCGAATTGGCATTATGGGGGATGGAAAATTACTGCAGGTAGGCTCTCCTGAAGAACTTGCGCAAAATCCGGCTAGTGATTTTGTCTATGATTTCTTTCACTCTAGTGTCAACAAACTAGGCTATCAAATTCCTCTTAGTCGCGTTGTAGAAGTAGAAGGATACGACACGCCAATTGACGAAAATATTGCAGCCGTTCAATTGCAAGAAGACGCTACTTTACAAAAAGCTTTTGCCGCATTAAGTGATTATAATTATATTGAAGTCCTTAACAAGCAACAAGAATCTTTGGGATATTTATCGCGAAAACAAGTATTTCAGTATTTGAGTAGCCAATAGAAAATAAGAACAAAAAAGCTTTGGTAAATTAAACCAAAGCTTTTTTAATACCTAAAAAGGCTCAATGCTATTTAATAAATAGTCAAGGGACGAAGAAAGATAAATTGTCTCTTCCCATGTTTTAGCCTTTTGACTTGTTCAAACTTCTGATGATTGATTTTTTCTTCTTTATTACAAATAATTGTAACAATCGAGTTATGCAAATCAAGTGTTTGATAGATATTATCAAGCATCTGTTTATTGGGATTATTCTGAACCGCGCCTTCTCCTTGCCAATAAGCCATATTGCCATAAGGTAAATCAGTCATCACGATATTTACATTTTTTAAATGAGGAGGCTTTTCCTTTGTTATATCCCAATGAAAGCATTGAATATCTTTTTTGAGATAAGTTGTATTAAATAGCTGGGTTTCTAAACGTTTTGCGCTGTTAAGTGCCTCTAACTGTACTTCTTTCCCTTGTTTTTCGTAATCGTACTCTAGAGTTTCCATTTTTTTAGCTAGCCCTTCTGGCGTAAGAAGGTTTAAATTTTTTTGTGCATATTCGAGAGCTTTAGCATCGATATCGCTACCGTATACATTTTTTAAATTTTTACTGTAACAAAAACCTAGAACCGTCAGTAAATGTCCACCACCACAGCAAGGATCGTATAAAGTTAATCCCTCTGCAGTGTCTAGAAAAGAAAGACTTCTGGCCATGATTTCACTTGCGACTCTAACCGGAAAAGCGGGGGTTCTGGGGGCGTTCACCAATAGTTTATCGCTAGAAAAATCACTATAGTCCTTTTTTATCGGTTCATATTTAAATTTCAAGTATGCCACTTCCTTATTTTCTTTTATAGCCGATATGCAGCGCGCAAGCCCCAAACATAAATGTCGTATAGGAAGTCTTTATTAGACCCGCATCTTGAAACATTTGTTTAAGTTCTTTAGCGTGCACAAATTTTTGTGTCGTTTGTTGAAGATAGACATAATCTTGTCGGTGATTGTGCTTTAATTTAGCAATTGTAGGAACGAGTTTAAAGTAAAGATACCAGAAAGGATAAATCAGTTTATTTTCAGGTTGTGAGGTTTCCAAACAAGCAACCATGCCCCCTGGTTTTAATACGCGTTTCATTTCTTTTAACACTTGAAAAGCATCTGGTACATTACGTAAACCAAATCCGATGGTTACTAGATCAAAAGAATCATCTTCAAAAGGAAGAGACATTGCATCTCCTTGGATCAAAGATGTTTGTGGGCTAAAATTCGTTTGTTGTAACTTATTTTTAGCTATCTCTAACATTTTTTCACTAAAATCTAGGCCGAAAACTTTCCCTGTAGGTCCTACGATTTCTGCTAAATCAATTGTCCAGTCACCCGTACCACAGCATAGATCAAGGGCTTGATCTCCAACGGATAGAGGGATTTGTTCCATAGTTTTTTGGCGCCAATGTTTATGCATTCCTAAAGAAATGGCATTATTTGTACTATCGTAGGTTGTTGCAATACGATCAAATAACGCTTGAACCTTGGCCTCGGATGTTTTATTTGTACGTGGCATTTTTTCTTCCTTTCAGCGTAAGTCAATTAATAAAATTGTACCAAAACAAAGTTAAAATATAAACGAATGTGTCTGTTTTCAAATACTTATAGTTGATAAGAATTGAATAAAACTAATGACCAACAATATCATTTGGTTTAAAATGAAATTATAGGAGGAGATAATGGTATGACAAAACAAACTGGTTTTAAAGACAATTTTTTATGGGGTGGCGCAGTAGCCGCTAACCAAGTTGAAGGAGCTTTTGATGCAGACGGAAAAGGATTATCTGTTCAAGACGTTACTCCTGATGGTGCCATGGGACCAATTACAGACGGTCCAACAGAAGATAATCTGAAATTACAAGCGATTGATTTTTACCATCATTATAAAGAAGATATTGCGCTTTTTGCTGAGATGGGTTATAAGGTTTTCCGTACTTCGATTGCTTGGAGTCGTATTTTTCCTAATGGAGACGACAAAGAGCCAAACGAAGCAGGTTTACAATTTTATGATGATGTGTTTGACGAATGTCTAAAATATGGGATTGAGCCTTTAGTCACTTTATCGCATTATGAAACGCCATTACATTTATCCGAAAAATATGATGGCTGGAAAGATCGACAAATGATCGGCTTTTTTGAAAATTATGCTCGGACAGTATTCAATCGATATAAAGATAAAGTGAAATACTGGTTAACCTTTAATGAAATTAATTCTGTATTGCATATGCCGTTTATCTCAGGTGGAATTAAAACGCCTAAAGAAAAATTAAGTGACCAAGAATTATATCAAGCTGTTCATCATGAGCTAGTAGCTTCCGCCTCAGTGACTAAAATTGCCCATGAAATCAATCCTGATTTTAAAGTGGGTTGTATGGTATTGGCAATGCCAACCTATCCAATTTCTTCTAACCCTGAAGATGTGCTGGCGGCAAAAGAAGCAGAAAATACAAACTATGCTTTCACTGATATTCATGTTCATGGTCAATATCCTGGACATCTATTACGCTTTTTTGAGGAAAATGATATTCATATTCAGTTTGCAGATGGAGACGCTGAACTATTAAAAAATTATACAGTAGACTTTATTTCCTTTAGTTACTATATGAGTGTTGCAGCAGCTGCTCATCCAGAAAATTATAGTTCTGGCGCAGGCAATGTTATTGGTGGCATTGAAAACCCTCATTTGGAAAAATCAGAATGGGGATGGGCCATTGACCCAGTTGGATTACGGATCGTGTTAAATGACTTTTATGATCGTTATCAAATTCCATTGTTTATTGTAGAAAATGGTTTAGGTGCTAAAGATAAGCTCATTCAAGATGAGCATGGGAATTACACAGTAGAAGATGACTATCGAATTGATTATATGCAACAACATCTAGCTCAAGCCAAAGAAGCTGTTAAAGACGGCGTTGACCTAATGGGATATACTGCTTGGGGTTGTATTGACTTAGTTAGTGCATCTACTGCGCAAATGAGTAAACGCTATGGTTTTATTTATGTCGATCGCAATGATGATGGTACGGGTTCTTTCAAACGCTATAAGAAGAAATCTTTTGCTTGGTATAAAAAAGTTATCGAATCAAATGGCAAAAACTTATAAATTTAAATGGACTAAAAAAACAGTACGAGTTTTCGTGCTGTTTTTATTGTGTGTTAAAAGCAGGCATTCAATAAATTTGTTATTTAATAAAATAACGTAAATAATGACGAAAAGCAGAATTTATTTATTGACTCTTTCAAGTTTTCGTTTAAAATGAAATAAAAGACCCCTTGCTGCACATTCAAATGTATGATACAATTCTGTTCGTTTTGCAGAGGAGTTGAACGTAAAGATGAAAAATAAATTTAATCTTCAAGCGTTACTTATCAGCTGTCTTGCAACATTTATTTTGAGTGTAGCAGTGAAAAATGACGCAAATACTTTTGTGGCTGCACCTTTTCAAACAATTCAAGAAAGAATATCAGATGAATCACAAGGTGAACAGCAACCTCAAAATTCAAAAGAACAAAATCAAATAACAGAGACGACGAGTACAACTTCAGTTAATGAACAACAAATGACTGGGACTTCAAATAGTTCACAGAATTCTGTTGAAGAAACAAGTGATTATTCAGAGACAAGCTCTACAAATCAAGCGGTAACTACTAGCGATACCGCTGCTGATTCGATACCCGAAACTACTGATGAGCAAGAAGAGTCTACTGAAGTAACAGATGATACAACGGAAACTACTGAAGCTACTGAAACTGAAACAAGTGAGCCTTCAGATTCAAATCAAACAAGCGAAACTACAGATACAACAGAACAGACCGAAACAACAGATTCTGTAGAAAATACCGAAGACGCTGAAAGTCCTGAAACACAAGAGGATTCTGATTTTGAATTTCCTGGGGAAAATAACCAAGAAGAAACTGATGGATATACAACAAATCAAGAGCAAGAGCCAACGCAAACTTCTGAACAAGAGCAAGAAGAATAATACAATAAAAGACAAGTATAGACGACAAAATTTTCTATACTTGTCTTTCTTTTTTTAGATAAATCGCTGGTAAGTTTTCTACTAACCAAACACCACTTTTTGTAGAATAAAAAGCATAACCATCAGTGGCTGCTTTTTTTGCATATATCTGGAAAATTATAGGCGAAGTGTCATGTCGACTACCAATTTTTATTGCGGTTTCTAACTTTTCTGATAAGTGGACAAATTCTCTTCCCATCTTATTTAAACCTTCAGTTTGGATGATTTTAGCCGCAGCTTGGCTAGTTCCGTGATATAAAATTTCGGGTGGTGTTACAGCTTCTTGTAGTGGCAAGACAGAAACACTATGTCCATATAGAGCTCTGATTTTTGTTCCTTCAATGACGTATCTTTGTCTGGGACTATTATTGATAATCTCTTCGATTTTTTGTCGATCGATTTTTCGGCTATAGTGTGCATTAAACTTGTTTATTAATTCATTGATTTTCACTCGTCCATATTCATCTAATGTAATGTTAATTTTTTCGGGATGATGACGTAAAACAAGAGCCAGCTGTTTACTTATTTTAGTGAGTTTTTCATTCATTTGATCCCTCCTACACTCATTATTTTAGCAAAATTAGGATGATAAATCATAGTGATAACTCATCTGCATTAGATAAGATACCGTTATATTTGTTTATAAACTTACCTTTTGTTAGAATTAAATTAATGAATGTGTTGCTGTTTTTTGAAATTGATAATGAAATGAAAGGAAGAGATTTCATGAGTAAAACAGGAAATATTGTAGAATTAATCGGAAATACACCTATGGTTAAATTAAATCAAATTGTACCAGAAGGCGCTGCAGATATTTATGCAAAATTAGAATTTTACAATCCAGGCGGTTCAGTCAAAGATCGTATTGCGCTTGCGATGGTTGAAGCAGCGGAAAAGGATGGGCGTCTTCCAGCTGGAGGAACGATCGTTGAACCAACTTCAGGTAATACAGGAATCGGTTTAGCTCTAGTTGCTGCAGCTAAAGGCTATCGTTTAATCATTACGATGCCAGAAACCATGAGTGTAGAAAGACGTTCTCTAATGAAAGGCTATGGTGCTGAATTAGTCTTGACACCAGGTGCAGATGGAATGAACGGAGCTATCCAAAAAGCGCATGAACTGGCCGATGAAAATGGTTATTTCTTACCTATGCAGTTTGAGAATCCAGCAAACCCTGAAATACATGAAAAAACGACTGGACAAGAAATTATCAAAGATTTTGCAGGTAAATCTCCTGATGCATTTATTGCAGGTATAGGTACAGGAGGCACTGTTACAGGTGTTGGACACGCACTACAAAAAATAAACGAAAGTGTTCAAATCTATGGTTTAGAAGCAGCCGAAGCAGCGCTGATTAAAGAAGGGATTAAAGGAAAGCATAAGATCCAAGGGATATCTGCTGGACTTATTCCCGAAACTTTGGATCGCTCAGTTTATCAAGATATAGTAACAGTATCAAGTGAACAAGCGATCGATATGGCGCATAAAGTAAGCAATAATGAAGGATTCTTGCCAGGGATTTCAGGTGGAGCTAATATTTTTGGTGCAGTTGAAATTGCTAAAAAATTAGGAAAAGGGAACACTGTCGTTACTGTAGTTCCAGACAATGGAGAACGTTACCTATCTACCGATCTTTTTAAATTCGATGAGTAAACCATTGAGGTTGTAGCCCTGCTACAGCCTTTTTTTATGCAAAAACAGGAGTTGTTGCTAATTTAAGGACTTGGAGCTTTAATGAACAAAAAAAGAGCGAAACGTTGTTTGTTCAATAGTTGAACGAACAAAGAAAAGACGAAACGTTGTTCATTCAGTGGCTGAATGAACAAAAGAAAGGTGGAATATTGTTTGTTCAGCAGTTGAATGAACAAAGAAAAGACGAAACACTGTTTATTCAGTGGTCGAATAAACATAAAATAGGGCTTTAAGATTTCATTTGGAAGTTTTTGCTCATAACTCTTATATTTTAACGAATGAACAAATTTTGATATGATATACGTAAAGGAAAGGTGAGTTTGATGTCTGGACGATTGTTTCATTATAATACCTTAGGTACTTTGATGAAGGGCGGATTTGACGGTACTTTTACGTTTGACGAAGTATTAAAAAATGGAGGTATCGGTATAGGGACTGTAGACTGCCTAGATGGGGAATTAGTTATTTTGGACCATCATGGTTACCGCTTTGATGTAACTGGACAAATTCATGAAGTTCGCTTGGAAGATACAACCCCTTATGCTGCAGTAATTGACTTTACTCCGGAAAATCAAATAACTTTAAATGGAAAAATAAATAAAGAGTCTTTAGAAGAAAAAATGGTTGAGCAATTTTCGAGTAAAAATGTTTTTCAAGCAGTAAAGTTACATGGAAGATTTAGTAAAATAAAATGCCGTTCAGTGCAAAAACAGGAAAAACCGTATCCTGATCTAGTGGATGTTGCTAGAGATCAAGCAGAATTTACAGCCGAAGATATTACCGGAACGCTAGTTGGTATTTATACTCCAGAGCTTTTTGGAACGATCTCGGCTTCAGGTTTTCATCTACATTTTATTAGTGATGATCATCATTTTGGTGGCCATGTGTTAGCTTTTGAAATCAATGAACCGGTAATTAAATGGCAAACCATCGATACAGTGGAACAAAGATTTCCTACTGATGATCCAACATTTATGGAGACAGATTTTGATTATAGTAGCGTATTGGAAGATATCGCTGAGGCTGAATAAACAAAATAAGGAGGAATTAGATTATGAATAAAGTAGCTGTAGTTTTTGCGCCAGGTTTTGAAGAAATTGAAGGATTAACGATCGTGGATGTTTTACGTAGAGCTCAAGCAGATGTGACAATGGTTGGCTTGGCTCAAGAAGTAACTGGTAATCACAATATTACGGTAAAAGCTGATCAAGTATTAGACGAAAGTTTACAAGATTACGATATGATCGTTTTGCCGGGTGGAATGCCAGGTGCTAAAAACTTAAAAGAAAACACTACGGTTATTGAAAGTTTGCAGAAAGCTTATAGTAAGGGGAAACAAGTTGCTGCAATTTGTGCAGCGCCAATCGCTTTAGAAGAAGCTGGCATACTAAAAGATAAAAATTACACCTCATTTCCTGACTTTGCCGATGATATTCAATCAGGCAAACGTTCAGAAATGATCGTTGTAAAAGATGGGCAAGTGACGACAAGCCGCGGTCCCGCAACTGCGCTAGCTTTTAGCTATCAACTGGTAGATATACTAGGCGGCAATAGTGACGAAATTAAAGAAGCGATGCAATATAATAAATTAGTTAATTCCTTTTTGGATGAATAAATTGCGATGTTGAAATCCCATGCCTCCCATAGGCTAGCCGTTGTAATAAAAAAGAAATCGGAAGGTAAAATCCTATGAAATGGGGATTTGCCCTTTCCGATTGCTATTTTTTTGAAATTTCACGGTATAAATGAAAATAAAAAAAAGAATCATAAGAAAAGCTGATAAATCCAAGGATTTATCCTATAATAATAGTAACTACAAAACTAAAATAGGAGGCTTTTCTTATGAATTCTGAAACAATTATACCATACAATCTCAACTTATTTGAAGATATTGACTGTGGTCCTTTAAAAGAATTTGAAAATCTTTTAGACCAACTGCCTTGTCAAAAGCTAATCCATACGCTAAACGATGAGCGCGGGCACGGACGCAATGACTGGCCCAACGAAGCGATGTTTCGTTGTTGGATTGCGATGTTTTTCTTGGGACACAAAGGCCCCAGGTCCTTGATTGCCGAATTAGAACGTAACCCCTTTTTACGCCGAGCTTGTCATATTCAACCCTTATTCAACTGTCCTGATGGCAGTAAAAGTTTAACACCTAGTGAAGCGGCTTTTACCCGTTTTCAAGCGTGTTTAATGAACCATCAAGGTTTGCTTGATGAGCTGTTCAGTCAACTGACAGAGGACTTGAAAAATCGCTTATCTGATTTTGGTGAAAGTCTAGCTTTGGACGGCAAAATCATCGAGGGCTATGCGC
>NZ_BSUG01000004.1:139974-181646 GCF_030161475.1 Tetragenococcus halophilus subsp. flandriensis
AGTGTTATTCCAAGTGACAAAAGCTGCCAATGGCGAAAAAACCGTCGCGAAAGAGATGATTCGAGACATGCCGAAATGGCTGGTCCATCGTTGCGACCATCTTTCTGCCGACCGAGGATACGATGGTGGAAAACTCAGAGAAATGATTGAAAGAAAAACGATTTATCCGATTATTGATATTGTGAATCATTGGAAAGGAGAAACCACGCGTCAATACAAGGATACGGACTTTGTATATACCTACGATGGGAAAGTGTATTATGTCACTTCTAAAGGAAAATTGATAAGAGCTCAGTATAAGGGTTATCATCAGGCGTCTGACGCGCTTCGTTATGAAACGCATCCAAAATCGGGGGCGGGGATACACAGCGTTTATATTCCACGAGAGGAAGACCCGCGCGTCTTCAATATTATTGGACGAGACTCCCACAAATTTCAACGATATTACAATGAACGCACTTCTGTAGAACGCGTGAATGGCCGTATCGATCGAGATTATCTATTTGAAGACCATCGGATTCGTGGGTTGGACAAAATGAAACTTCATGTCACAACTACCTTTATTGTGATGTTAGGCAAGAAAAAAGTCGCTTTACAACAAAAAGACAAAGAAAAAGAAAAAGCGGCCTAAATCAACAGTCATTAAAGGAAAGGGAATAGAAAAACAAGGATGATTTTCGCCTGGTTTTCTTTCGTTTGCCCTTTTTTAATGAAGGGGGCAAATGAATAAAAAATTTCTTGTTCATTTAACGAAAGACTAGGCTTTTTCCTACTAAATATTCAACAATCGTTGCGTTTCTTTGTTCCTTTCCTTCAAAAATGGAGACATCGAAATTAATTCTGGATAAATAATGATTGACAAATGGAAAAAAACTCGTTATATTTAAGCTACTAATTTAGTACGGAGGGTCCAATATGAGTTACGCAAAGTTTAACGCTTTTTCATATAGCTGTTGTCAGACCTCGCGTTGTGGCGATGTCTGGCTAGCTTTGCGTGAACTTTAATCAGTTACTTTAAAAGTTCAAACGACATACTGGCTTTGAAGGACCCAGGGCGCGGAAATCTTAATTGATTTTCGCGCCCTTTTTTCGTATAAAAAGAAAGGTGGTAATAATAATTGTTAGTCAAACAAGTAACACAACTGATTGGAGATACGCCTCTGATTGATTTACAAATGGAAATACCTAAGCAAAGCCACATCTATGCAAAACTGGAAATGTTTAATCCAGGGGGAAGCATTAAGGATCGCTTAGGGAAATACTTATTTCAAAAAGCGGTGGAAGAAGGAAAAATCGATCAGCAAACCACAATTATCGAACCTACTGCGGGTAATACCGGTATAGGTTTTGCTTTAGTCGCACAAGCGTACCAACTGCCAGTTATTTTGGTGGTGCCCGAAAAATTTAGTTTTGAAAAACAGGAATTAATGAAAGCTTTGGGTGCTAAAATTGTTCATACACCAAGCGATGAAGGAATTAAAGGCGCTATAAAAAAAGCTCAGGAGTTAGAAAGATCATTAACGAATACTTTTGTGCCAATGCAATTTGAAAATAAAGAGAATCCGGAAACTTATTATCATACACTAGCACCAGAAATTGATAAAGACTTACAAAAGCCTGTTACCGCTTTTGTAGCAGGCGCAGGAAGTGGAGGTTCTTTTGCTGGGACAGCTAAATACATGAAAGAAAAATATCCTGACGCTAAATTGATAGTTGCTGAACCAGAAGGCTCTATTTTAAATGGAGGTCCGTCACATCCGCATAAAACAGAAGGGATTGGCGTTGAATTTGTTCCTCCTTTTTTTAAAGATGTAAATATCGACGAAGTATTAACGATTTCTGATAAAGAAGCTTTTTCTTATGTTAACCAAGTTGCAAAAGAGCAAGGCTTGTTTATCGGTAGTTCAAGTGGTGCTGCACTAGCTGCCAGTTTGCAGGTTGCAGCAAAACTTCCGCCAAACAGTAATATCGTAACCATTTTTCCAGACAGTAGTGAACGTTATCTAAGTCAAAATATATATCAATAAGAAAGGAGAATTCATAATGGAATTCAATACAAAATTAATACACGGTGGTACTTCAATGGACGAAACAACAGGAGGGATGTCGGTTCCTATTCATATGGCAACGACCTTTCAACAAAAAAAGATCGGGCAAAGTAAATATGATTACTCACGTTCGGCAAATCCGACACGTGAAGCAGTTGAAGGGTTGATCGCTGACCTTGAAGGAGGAGCTGCGGGTCTTGCTTTTGCTTCTGGTTCAGCAGCCATCAATACGATTTTTTCTTTATTTTCTGCAGGGGATCATTTTGTCATCGGTAATGATGTTTATGGTGGGACTTTTCGCTTGATTGATTCAGTATTAAAACGTCTTGGACTAACCTTTACAGTTGTTGATACCCGTGATTTAACTGCGGTTAAACAAGCTATTACCCCTAAAACAAAAGCAATTTATCTTGAAACTCCCACCAACCCGCTACTTCGCGTGACTGATATTAAAGCTGTCACAGAAATTGCGCATGAAAATAAACTATTAAGTATTATCGATAATACTTTTAGTTCTCCTTATATACAGCGTCCAATTGAATTTGATGTAGATATTGTTATTCACAGCGCTTCTAAATACTTGGGTGGACATAGTGATGTGATTGCAGGTCTTGTTGTTACAAAAGACTCACAATTAGCAGAAGAGCTTCGTTTTTTACAAAATGCAATTGGTGCTATTTTATCCCCGCATGATAGCTGGCTCTTACAAAGAGGGATGAAAACATTGGGATTACGAATGAGAGCTCATTTACAAAATGCTGATGCTGTGTTTAACTATCTAAGTAAGCAAGAAATGGTAGAAAAAATTTATTATCCAGGGGATCCTGAAAACGAGGACTTTAATATCGCTAAAAAACAAATGAATGGTTTTGGCGCAATGATCTCGTTTGAATTACAAGAAGGTTTGGACCCTAGCGCATTTGTTGAGCAATTACAAGTAATTACCTTAGCAGAAAGTCTTGGTGCAGTGGAAAGTTTGATCGAAATTCCTGCCTTGATGACTCATGGTTCAATCCCGCGTGAAACTCGTATAGCAAATGGGATAAAGGATGAGCTAATTCGCCTATCTGTTGGTGTAGAAGATCCAAAAGATCTTTTAGCTGATCTTGAACAAAGTTTTAACCATTTGAAAGGAAAATAGTTATGTTTGAAACGGCTCGTTCTATTTTAAAACAAGACCCTGCGGCTCATAGCGTGGCTGAAGTTATTTTAACTTATCCTGGGATGCAAGCTCTTTTTTGGCATCGTATTGCGCAATACTTTTCCCAACATCATCATCCTTTTTTAGCAAGCTTAATCAGGCGTCATAACGAGCATCGTACAGGAATATCTATTGCACCTGGCGCACAGATTGGAAAACGTGTTTTTATTGACCATGGAGTGGGAACAGTTATTGGAGATACAGTAATTATCGAAGACGATGTGGTGCTATTACATGGGGTTACTTTAGGATCACGTCGTATTGAAGACACTGGTAGAAGGCATCCTCATATCAAACAAGGGGTTTATATTGGTTCGAATGCTGAAATTTTAGGCCCTGTAACGATTGGAAAAAATAGTAAAATTGGGGCAGGCGCAGTTGTCTTACATGATGTCCCCGATTATGCAACTGCCGTAGGTAATCCAGCGCGTATTATTGAACATAATAGCGAATAAGGTGCTGCTATTTCTATACTACACTCGGAAAGAAATGCCAATTACTATTTGAACAAACAGTATTTTAAAGAAGGAATAGCATTCTATGTAGATGGATAAAAAGAAAATTGTATGTTTTTTAGTTAAAAGTTTTAGTGTTTATAAAACAGGTAACCGCATTCATGAAAAGAATCAGAAAAAAAGTGAAGTTATTTTTTAGAAAATAAGTGTTATTTAAAAGAGAAAAAATGACAAACATTTTTTCTCTTTTTATCAAAAAATATGATAGAGGAATTTAAAAAGGATTCAAAAGGCTATTAACCTTTTGAATCCTTTTCGTCTTTAAATTTATTATCATCCATATTATCTAAAGCGTATTCGCATGCTTGCAGTACAACACTTGTAAAAGTAGTGTCATTTTCTTGTGCAATTTGACTGATGCGTTCATTTAAATTTTGAGGAAATCGGATGGTTTTATTTACCGAGTCGTTTTTTTCTGATCTAACTTTAAATTTAGCCATATTCTCACCTCTATCTTTCGTTTTTATTCTAAGATGTATTTCATTTGGTGTATGCACGTCGTTATAAAATGCAAAATGTATTGCAATAAAATTGCGAATTGAATTTTCCGTCAGTGACCTAACCTTCAATTATTAATAAATGGATAATTATGGTTGACGAAAATATAGGAAAGTCTATTTGTCTTTTTAAAGAGTAAAAGACAAATAGGCTTTTTTTATTTTTTAATAGAAAAAATATTTAAATATAGAGAAATATGAACTATAAATGTCTTTACGAAATGTTATTTTTATACTTAAATCAATAGTATTAGTGGTTAGGTTTTACTAATTATTATTGATAAGCGTTTGATAGTACTTTCAAACGTATATTAGCTTTTTTAGTTATTTGTCCACTGCAATGGACAGATTTCAGGGAAACGTTTTCTGCAATGTGGATTAAGATAAAAATATAAGGGAGGAAGAAAAAGATGTCGGCAAAAGAAAACCGAGAACAAAATCTACTGCTTCTTCTGTCAAAACAAAGAGATTATGCCACTTCAAACGAGTTAGCCAATGATTTAGGTGTATCACCGAAGACCATTTATCGTTTAATTAAAAAAATTAATAAAGGATATCCAGAAGGGGACTTAATTTCTTCTAAAAAGGGGCGAGGCTATAAATTAGATTATGAGAAATATATTTCAACTAGCATGATGCAGATTGATAGTAAATTAACATCTTACTCACCTGAGGCAAGACGTAACCGTGTGATGGAAGAATTATTATTAACTTCTCCTAAGGCCAAAATTGTATACGATTTATTTGAAGATTATTATGTAGGAGATTCGGTTATTTTTAATGATGAACAAATTATTGCAAATCAGCTGGAAGAATATCAGTTAAAGTTAGTGAGAAAAAATCGCACATTAGCTATTAAGGGAGAAGAAGCTAGTGTTCGTCAAGCAATAGCTGATCTTATAAAAGCCTTTAATACGATTGATATTGACGAGTTAGCTAGTGTAAAAGAATCAAGTTTAAATACTTACGATGCTTTATTTGTTCTTAATCAAATAAAGAAAATGGAACGGGATTTAAAAATAACTCTTCCTTATCCGTATAACATCAATATTTTTTCTCATCTATATATTTTGATTACACGTTCGAGAAACGTTGGATTGATGAAAATTAGCGATGAGAATGATTTGACTAAAACCGAAGCACAACAAATGCAAAAAGACACTATGTTGTACGAAGTTGCAAATGCAACGATTAAAAACGTCGAGCAGTATTTAAATAGTCATTTACCGGAAATAGAAGTTTTTTATTTATATCAATATCTAGCTTCTTCTCGTATGCAAGGTGTAGTCGATGATACTAGTAAGTTTTCTAAACAAGTATCACAAATTACACATACTTATATTGCAGAAATGAGTAAAAAGTTAGGTATGAACATCACAGATGATTTAATTTTTTCTAACTTAGCGAACCATATCAAGCCGATGATGAATCGTTTGGAACATAAAATACGAATCAAAAATGGTTTACTAGATGAAATCAAAGTTTCATATAAAGATATTTTAGAAAAAGTTTCTAATGTATCTAAACAAGTGAGTGAACTATATCATCTACCATTTATTAATGAAGATGAAAATGGCTTTATTACTCTTTACTTTGCTCGAGTATTAGAAACTTATCAAATGCCGATAAAAACACTCATTATGTGTACAACCGGAGTGGGAACCTCAGAACTCTTAAAGGCAAAGATCGAAAAGAAATTTCCTGAACTGGATATTATTGATGTGCTAGCAACAAAAGATTTAGAGCGATTCCTAGAGGATTATCCAGAAACAGAATTGGTTTTAACTACGATTAAGTTGAAAAAATCACTGCCTGTTAGATCGTTACTTGTAAGTGCCATGCTAACTTCTGATGACCAAAAAAGGATTCAACATAAAATTGAGGAGATTAACCATGGACAATGACCAATTATTCAATATTTATAAGAAGCAAAACTTTTCTTCCAAAGAAGAAATTTTATCTTTTTTGACTCAGGAAGGTGGTAAATACACGGGAACTTCTCATATAGATTTTAAAGATGAGATATTAAAACGAGAAAAACAAGGAAGTATTGAAATTGCGCCAGGAGTTTTATTACCTCATTTTGAAAGCTCTTCATTTATTAAAAGTAAAATTTTTATTCTTCCTATAAAACCAGAAATAAAAGAATGGAGAGAAGAAATTCAAAATATCAACCTTATAATAATGATTTTGTTAAAAGAGGATGAAGATAGTTCTATAAAACAAAAAATAACTCAGTTTACTAGGAAATTAGCAGATGATGATTATTTAAATCGATTGATGAACGCAGAAACTAAAAATAATTATTAAGGAGACGATTGTAATGAAAATAGTAGGAGTAGCGGCATGTACAGTAGGGATCGCGCACACGTATATTGCTCAAGAAAAATTAGAAGAAGCTGGCAAAAAAGCAGGGCACGAAGTACACATTGAAACTAGCGGTACGATTGGTGTAGAAAACGCGTTAAACGATGAGCAAATTAAAGAAGCAGATGTAGTTATTTTAGCGATTGATGTTAAAATTAGCGGTCGTGAAAGGTTTGAAGGCAAGCGCGTAATCCAAGTACCTACAGAAGTAGCGATAAAATCGCCGAATAAATTGATTCAAAAAGCTGAAGAAGTTGTAAAAGAAGATCAAAAAAGTAAGTAGGGGTTACAAAAATGGAAATTAATGAAATCTTAGATAAAAATATAATCGATACAAATCTTAATGTAACAACAAAAGAAGAGGCTATTCAGCATATTGTTGCTTCATTAAAAGCAAACAACTATATTTCAGATGAAGAAGCGTTTGCTCAAGATATTTATAATCGTGAAAAAGAGGGAAAAACCGGTATTGGCAATTATATTGCTATTCCTCATGGCAAAAGTTCTGTAGTAGATAAAGTAGGCGTTGCTATTTTTGTCAATCAACAAGAAATTCCCTGGGAGTCTATCGATGAACATGGGGTAAAAGTCATTGTGCTATTTGCTGTAGGTGATAGTAATGAAGGAGCTGAACAACATCTAAAATTGTTAGCGCTTTTTGCTAAAAAATTAGGTAATGAAAAAGTAGTACAAAATCTATTAGCAGCTAACACTGCTGATGAAGTAATCACTAGTTTTACTCAATAGTAAAGGAGGTAATTTTATATGGATACGATTAGAAAGCTAAATCTTAAAGGACATTTATTAACTGCTATTTCTTATTTGATCCCAATTGTTTGTGGTGCTGGTTTTTTAGTGGCTATCGGTTCGGCAATGGGTGGAGAAAATCCAGCTGATTTAACGGGAAACTTTAGTATCTGGGATGCGCTTGCGACTATTGGCGGAACAGCTCTAGGTCTTTTGCCAGTGGTTATTTCAACAGGTATTTCTTATTCAATTGCTGGAAAAGTTGGTATCGCTCCAGGATTTATTGTTGGATTAACGGCTAATGCTATTGAAGCAGGCTTTATTGGTGGCTTATTAGGTGGTTTTATTGCTGGGTATATTACGATTTTGATTGTAAGGTTTTTAAAGGTTCCAGAATGGGCAAAAGGATTAATGCCAACATTGGTGATTCCATTTTTAAGCGCTTTATTAAGTGGATTAATCATGGTTTATATTATTGGGACACCGATTGCTGCATTTACTAGCTGGTTAACAGGTGTATTAAATAGTTTAAGTTCTTCTTCAATCCTTGTATTTGGTATAGTAGTAGGGCTCTTAAGTGCGATTGACTATGGAGGTCCAATTAATAAAACTGTTTTTGCTTTTGTTTTGACACTACAAGCTGAAGGTATTAATGAACCAATCACTGCTTTACAATTAGTTAATACTGCCACTCCCATCGGTTTCGGTTTAGCTCATTTGTTTGGAAAAGTTATTAATAAACAAATCTATACACAAACTGAAGTTGAAACATTGAAATCTACAGTCCCTATGGGGGTTGTAAATGTTGTTGAAGGCGTTATTCCGCTAGCAATGAATGACATTATTCGTAGTGTAATAGCAAGTGCAGTAGGTGGTGCAGCAGGAGGTGCGGTTTCTATGACTCTAGGCGCGGATTCCAGTGTGCCTTTTGGTGGTGTACTAATGCTTCCAACCATGTCAAGACCTATGGCAGGCGTTCTTGCATTACTTGCAAATATTGTTGTTACAGCTTTAGTATTGGTAGTTATTAAAAAGAAACTTTCCCCTGAAGATCTTGAAGCACAAAAAGAAATCGAAGAAGAAGACATTGATTTGAATGATATTCAAATTTCTTAAGTTTGAGAAAGAAGGTCCATAGATGAATAATGTACAATTTTCCCCATCGTTAATGACGATGAACTTGGATAAATTTAATGAAGAAATTAGTTTTTTAAATGATCATGTAGATTCTTATCATATTGACATAATGGATGGTCATTATGTTCCTAATATTTCTTTGTCACCATGGTTTATTGAAGAGACTAGAAAAATAAGTGATGTTCCCATGTCTGCCCATTTGATGGTCACCCAACCTAGTTTCTGGGTACAGCAATTAGTTGATATAAAGTGTGAGTGGGTTTGTATTCACGTAGAAGTATTGGACGGTCTGGCTTTTCGTTTAATTGACCAGATCCATGAAGCTGGATTAAAAGCTGGAATCGTGTTAAATCCAGAAACACCAGTTGACACAATATACCCGTACATCTCTTTATTAGATAAAGTGACAATAATGACCGTTGACCCAGGATTTGCAGGTCAAAAATTTATTGATTCAAGTCTAGAAAAAATTATCCAATTAAGAGAATTACGTGATACAAATGATTATCGATACTTGATTGAAATGGACGGTTCATCCAACCGTAAATCATTTGCAAAAATTGATAAAGCAGGACCGGATATTTATATCGTAGGAAGAAGCGGATTGTTCGGACTAGCAGAAAATATCCAAGAATCTTGGGATATTATGATGACAGATTATAAAGAAACTACCGGCAAAAAGTATTATAAAGAATAAAAAGCTAATTTATCAAAATTTATGAGGGACTGTGATGTTTGATATCGCAGTTTCTTTTTTTATATAGAGTATTAATTATTTTGCTTTGTATCTTTGAAAAATTATGCTAAAATCATAGCAATATTTAGCTTTATCAGCGTCAAACTAAAATTTATTCTTGAGAAAGAAGGTAGAGATAATGAGCAAAATTACGGAAACTATTCATTTTTTAAAAGACCAAAAATGGATCGACTTAACCCATACAGTAACACCAGAAATGCCATATTTTCAGGCATTTAAACCAATCAAGGAAAAAACGTTGTATACAGTAAAAGATGATGGATTTTTTGCCAAAGAGTATACTTTAGCTACCCAATATGGCACGCATATTGATGCTCCTGTTCATTTTTCTGAAGGGAAAAGCCCATTAGAAGAGTTAGAATTAAAGGACTTTATTCTTCCACTGTTTGTTATTCATAAAGAAAAAGAAGTAGAGAGAAATCATGACTATATGTTGACAGTAGATGATATTTTGGCTTTTGAAAGAGAGCACGGCGAAATTCCTGCCAAAAGTTTTGTTGCTTTTTCTAGCGATTGGTCTAAACGTTGGAGTAGCCCAACAGATTATTATAATTTAGATGAAGCTGGACAAGCTCATACACCAGGTTGGTCAGTTGAAGCTCTGAAGTTTTTACATGAAAAAAGAAATGTAACAGCAGTCGGTCATGAAACTTTGGATACAGATCCGGCGATTGAAGAAACTCGAAATGGTCATTTGCTTGCTGAGTTATATTGGTTATCTCAAGATAAATATCAAGTTGAAGTTATGAATAATCTAGCAGAAGTTCCTGCTAAAGGGGCAGCGATTGTCGTTGGTGCACCTAAAATTAAAGCTGCACCTGGATTCAATATTCGTGCATTTGCGATTGTTCCCAAAGAATAATAAATAAAATAATCTTGCGGCCATCTTAAAAAATAAGATGGCTTTTATCTTCTTTTTTAGTAGCAGTATTTTAATGTTTTCTAAATAGTGACGTTACAAACAATTTTTGTGTTTATTTTATAAAGTAATGTAGATAATTTTAATTAAGAAAAATAAATTAATTGTTATTTGAACCAGATTCATTGATATAGAAAGCATGAAAACGATTTGACATTGTTTGATCATGAAAGTAAAATTTGTGTTATAATGAAGTGACGTTAGTGAAAGGTTAAACAATAACTAGTAAATAAGAAGCCATAGATTATTAACGAGAGGGGTACATAGCAATGGCAGTAGAAACAAAAAGCAGAGAATATGAATATGGATTTCACGATGATGTTAAACCTGTTTATTCTAGTGGTAGTGGTCTGTCTGAAGAAACCGTTCGAGAAATGTCGCGGATTAAAGAAGAACCGCAATGGATGCTTGATTACCGACTGCGTTCATTGGAATTATTCAATAAGATCCCATTTCCTAAATGGGGACCTGATTTATCTGGTATTAATTTTGATGATGTCATTTATTATCAACGGTCGAGCGAAAAAAATACGAATAGCTGGGAAGATGTGCCGGATAAGATTAAAGACACCTTTGAACGCTTAGGTATACCACAAGCAGAACGTAAATATTTAGCAGGTGCAGCGGCACAATACGAATCTGAAGTCGTTTATCATAATATGAAGGAAGAATTTGCTAAACAAGGGGTTATTTTTACTGATACGGATACTGCCTTGCGTGAATATCCTGAACTAGTTAAAAAATATTTTGCTAGTGTGATTTCTAATTCTGAACATAAATTTGCGGCATTGAATGGTGCTGTTTGGTCTGGTGGGACCTTTATCTATGTGCCAAAAGGTGTTCAGTGTGAAATTCCAGTGCAAACATATTTTAGGATTAACGGAGAAAATGCAGGACAGTTTGAGCGTTCATTGATTATTGTAGACGAAGGGGCTTCTATTCAATACATTGAAGGATGTACAGCACCTAATTATTCAGCTAATAGTCTGCATGCGGCAAGTGTTGAAATTGTTGTAAAAAAAGATGCTTTCTTTCGTTACACTACTATTCAAAATTGGTCGGATAATGTTTACAATCTAGTTACTGAAAGAGGAACAGTAGAAGAAAACGGGACCTTGGAATGGATTGATGGTAATCTGGGTAGTAAGGTGAATATGAAGTACCCTTGTAGTATTTTAAAAGGTCCAAATGCTAAAACTTCTGTACTATCAATGGCTTTTGCTAACTATGGACAACATTTGGATGCTGGCTGCAAAGTTTATCATAATGCACCGAATACATCGAGTACGTTAATCTCAAAATCGGTTGCTAAAGACGGTGGTAAGACTGATTATCGGGGACAAGTAAAATTTGGTCGTAACAGTAGAGGTTCCAAATCACATATTGAGTGCGATACGATTTTAATGGATGACCAATCAACTTCTGATACAATTCCATATAATGAAATTTTAAATAATAATGTAGCTTTGGAACATGAAGCTAGTGTGTCAAAAATTTCTGAAGACCAACTATTTTATTTGATGTCTCGCGGTATTAGCGAAGAAGACGCTACAGCAATGATCATCAATGGCTTTATGGATCCGATCACTAAAGAATTACCGATGGAATATGCAGTAGAAATGAACCAGTTAATCAATATGAGTATGGAAGGGTCAGTTGGTTAATAGTTTATAATCCCCCCTTAGCTTGCAAAAATGCAACCTAGGGGGTATTTGAATATTAATAACTAATTTTTTACTAGCTTGGAAAAAATATTTTTTGGTGCTATAATTAGTCTTGTGAAAAACAAAGCATGATGAAGCTATTATATTTTGTTAGTAATTATTTTTGTGAATAGTTATTTAAGCGCTTTCTAACCGCTCATAAAGGAGATAAGAATTATGGTATTTCAAAAGTTATTGGATAGTATAAATAAAGGGCAAGATACTGTTTTGGTTACAATTATCGAAAGTATTGGATCTACTCCTAGAAAAAATGGGACGAAAATGTTGATGAGTGAAAAAGAACATTTAGCTGGGACTGTCGGAGGAGGTATTGTTGAATACGAATGTGAGGAAATGGCTAAACAGTTAATAAAAGAACAAAGAAACGCACGTCGTTCCTTTAATTTACGGCCTGATGATAAAGAAGGGCTAGGAGCTGTTTGTGGGGGGAAGATGGAAGTTTTGTTCCAGTATTTATCTGGAAAAGATCCGTCTTTAAAAAGAATCTGCCAAGAAATGATTTCTCACGAAAAAAGTCATCAGCCTGCATGGTTGTGGTTCCCTCTTAGCTTAACTTCGAATGCTTCTTTAATTTTTTATAGTGACACTACAGGTTGGCTGGGTACACAAGACCAACAAGCAATAAGTACTAAAGCAAAAAGGAAGACTGATAGGTATGAAGTTAACTCAGAAACTTATTTAGTCGAAGAATTATTTCAAGAAGGTAAGGTCGTTATCTTTGGCGGGGGGCACGTATCACAAGCGCTGGTGCCTATATTGAATTATTTAGACTTTTATTGTGTTGTGGTAGATGATCGCCAAGATTATTTGAATGATAGTTACTTTCCTTTAGCAAACGAATGCATTATGGCTAATTTAGAAAGAATTGAAGAGTCCGTTACGATAAATTCAAATGATTATACGATTATTATGACAAGGGGTCATCAATTTGACGAGGAAATATTACGACAACTGATAGCAATCAAACCGTTTTATATTGGTTTAATGGGCAGTAAACATAAAATAGCAATGATCAGAAAAATGATGAAAAATGAAGGTTTTACCGCAGAAACCCTAAATCAAATTTATATGCCGATCGGACTTGAAATAAAAGCGGAAACTCCAGCAGAACTTGCGATTAGTTTATCTGCGGAGCTTATTGAAAAAAGAGCGGAGACAAGATAGCTTATGCTAGATACAAAAGGAAAGGTATCCTCTCAAACAACCTATATGAATTACGCTGCGACTTCATTGCATAAGCCACAGCCGGTAATCGATGCTGTAACAAATTATTTACAAAACAATAATGAGATAACACCGCAAAGAAGTTATTTAAATTTTGCTGGGCAGGATATTATATTTCAAGGACGCGAAGCAGTTGCTGATTTTTTTCATGCAAAAGATTCATCAAAAGTCATTTTTACGCAAAATATTACCTTATCTTTAAATATGATTTTGCATGGCTTGTTACAAGCTGGAGATCACGTAATTACAACTTCTGTCGAACATAATGCCGTTACGCGACCGCTATATCTTCTAGAGCAAGAAGGAGTAGAAGTAAGCTATCTTGCTTGTGATAAAGCTGGAGAATTGGCCCCTGAAAAGATTGAGTCAGCTTTACAAAAAAATACAAAATTGCTAGTTATGACGCATGCTTCGAATGTACTAGCTTCTGTTTTACCAGTAGAAAAATGTTTTGAAATTGCGCATAAGCATAAACTTTTAACTGTATTGGATACTGCTCAAACAGCAGGTTTTTTGCCCATTGATCAGCAAGCTTTACATATTGATGTGTTGGCTTTTACTGGACATAAAAGTCTTCTAGCTCTTACAGGAATTGGTGGGTTTATTTTATCAGAAAAAGCAGCACAACAAATGCAACCATGGTTGTCTGGTGGAACAGGGTTATTTTCTGATTCTGTTGTACAGCCTGATATTTTACCTGATAAATTTGAAGCCGGTACACCTAATAATGTAGGGATCCTGAGTTTAAAAACTAGTTTAGAATGGATCAAGCAAACAGGAATAAAAAATATTCAAAAAAGTGAGCAAGCATTAACTAAACAATTTTTGTCCGGACTTAAAGGAATGCCTTTAGAAATATTAGGGAATACAGATGTTATCAATAGAGTGCCTGTAGTTTCTGTTGTACCGCAACAGTTAGAAGTTAACGAGTTGACGCAGTTTTTATATGAAGATTATGGCATTATCACTCGTCATGGACTGCATTGTGCTCCAACTGCTCATAAAACTGCAGGAAGTTTTGAAACAGGGGCCTTACGCTTTAGTTTTGGTTTTGAAACGACGACTACTGAAATTGATCATTGTTTAATAGCACTTGAAAAAATTCTGATAAAAGGAGGTAATTAAGTGGAAAACTTTCTTTCTAGCTGTACATCTGGCGGTTGTGGCGCCAAAATCGGCGCCAAAGATTTAGCTGGTTTATTACAAGAAATTCCTCGGAAAAAAGACGATCGTTTACTAGTAGGCTTTGATACTGCAGATGATGCAGCTGTTTATCAGATCAATGAAGATCAATCACTTATTTCAACTATGGACTTTTTTTCACCTATGGTTGAAGATCCCAAAACTTTTGGCAAGATTGCAGCAGCAAATGCTTTAAGTGATATTTATGCGATGGGAGCTAGACCATTATATGCGTTAAACATTGTTTGTTTTCCAGAAAAAATGGATAAAAAACATTTGAAAGAAATGTTAACTGGCGGTGCTGAAAAAATAGAGGAAGCCAATACCGTATTAGCTGGAGGACATTCGATTTATGATCATGAGCCTAAGTACGGACTAGCTGTAACAGGTACGTTGAGTAATAGAAAGATTATCAACAATAATACACCAAAAGAAAAAGATGTATTACTTTTAACTAAACCCCTAGGAGTAGGGCTTGTACAATCAGCTGTACGCGTAGGATTAGCTGATAAAGAGACAGAAAAAGCCGCTCTTTTTTCTATGCAGCGGTTAAATAAAGATGCTTCTGAAAAAATGAAACAATATGATGTTCACGCTTGTACGGATATTACGGGTTTTGGCTTTTTAGGACACTTGAACGAAATGGTCGAAAAAGACTATACAGCAGTGGTGGATACTAGTTTATTACCCCTTTTACCTAATGCTTATCGTTTTGCTGAAGAATACTTAGCAACTGCAGGCGGTCAACGAAATCGGGAGTTTTTAGCAGAGAAGGTTTCATTGGCAGATATTACACCTGCTATGCAAGAAATTTTATTTGATCCGCAGACCTCAGGTGGTTTATTAATCAGTGTGGCTGCAGACAAAGCACAAGATTTATTGTCAGAAATACAAAAAGATGATCCGCAAGCACAAATGGTTGGTGAGATTGTCAAAAAAGAGGATACACCTATTATCCTTTTATAACAGAAAGAAGGAAATTTAGAATGTTAAAAATTAATGCCTTAGGAAAACCATGTCCTATTCCAGTAGTTGAAACAAAAAAGGCACTTCGAGATCGAGGAGAGCAAAATGAGCCTATCGAAGTTTCTGTTGATAATCAGGTTTCAGTGAATAATATTATTAAAATGACTGATGATTTGGGTATTGAAACTCAAACAAAACAATTGGGAGATGAACATTTCACCGTTACTGTAATGCCTAAAAAAGGATTGAATGACCTAGCAAAAGTTAAAGAAGACACAGTGTTAATGATTGGAAGCAAGACATTAGGTAAAGGTGATTCAGCCCTGGGAGACTTGTTAATGAAAAGTTACATTTATTCTTTAACTGAATTAGATGATCTACCAAGTACGCTGATTTTCTTTAATGAAGGAGCTTTTTTGACCAATTACGGTTCACCTATCCTCGCTGATTTAAAAACTTTACAGGAAAAAGAAGTGACCATTTTGACTTGTGGTACCTGTGTAGATTTTTACGACTTAAAAGAAAAGGTTGCTATTGGAGATATAACGAATATGTTTACTATTAGTGAAATTCAAATGAAAGCTGATAAAGTCGTTACATTGTAGAAATGAGGACTAATCATGGAATGTTTGTTGACTTTTTCAAATACTCACCAAGTCATGAAAGCTGAGGATGTACTTAATAAACAAAATATTTTTACAAAACCAATGCCGCTGCCTAGAGCGCTTGGGGACTTTTGCGGTATCAGTTTACGAATTGACAAAAAACAAGTTGAACAAAGTTGTGAAACTTTGCGATTGAATCATGTTCCTTTGGATGGAATTTATAATATCATTCAAAAAAATAATAAGAAGGAGTATGTTCCATGGCAAAACTGATTGATTGTTTTGGACTCAAGGATTACGAGGTTCTATCAATCATTGGTAGTGGTGGAAAAACCAGTTTGCTTATATTTCTTGCAAAAAAATATTGCCATGAAAAAGTTTTATTAAGTACAACGACTAAAATGGGTTATCCAAAAGCTAATATTTATGATCGATTAGTTATAGATCCTTTTGAAAACTTAGCAGCAGAAATTGGCATTACTATGGCAGGGAAACTTACTGATAATCAGGGGAAAAAGAAAATCTGTATGCCTGAATCAGCAAGCTTTAAACAATCTTTTCCTTTATTTGATAAGGTTTTTTTAGAAGCGGACGGTTCCAAACAAAGACCTCTGAAAGGGTGGGCTGATTTTGAACCTGTCATTGTAGCCGAAACGACAACAACCATTGGTATTGTGCCCCTTTGTGTATTGGGAAAACTGACGGATGAAACAGTTATCCATCGTTTACCTTATTATTTAAAGTTAGTTTCTGCTAAAAAAAATTCTCCTATTACTGTTCAACATTTAGCACAACTGACTGAACATCCAGAAGGATTATTCGCTAAAGCTAGAGGAGAAAAGATTTTGTATATAAATCATGTAGAAGGTTTAGAAGATCTTAGACTTGCCAAACAAGTTGTGCAAAAAATGGGTCCAGTGTTTAAAAAGCAGTTAAAAAAGGTTATTGCTGGCAGTACATTTTCAAATAAAGGATGGATTATATGGGAAAAGTAGAAGATAGGGTAATTGTCGTTCGTGGTGGGGGAGATATTGCAACAGGTGTGATTCAAAAATTATACCATGCTGGTTTTAAAGTAGTGATTTTAGAAACAGCGCAACCTTTAGCGATTCGACGCACTGTAGCAGCCTGTAATGCTGTTTTTCTGGGAAAATCTCGAGTGGAAGATTTACATATAGAAAAAATACAAAAACCAGAAGAAAGTCTGTCTAGCTGGCAACAAGGTAAGATACCATTGTTGATTGATCCAGCTGGGAAGAGTCTAAGCTTTTTTAAACCGATGGTCGTCGTTGATGCAATTTTGGCTAAAAAAAATCTAGGTACTCATATTGACATGGCGCCGTTTACTGTTGCATTAGGTCCAGGGTTTACGGCATCAAAAGACGTGGACGTTGTTGTTGAAACAATGCGTGGACATAACTTAGGTCGTTTATTTTTTTCAGGAGAAGCATTGGCCAATACTGGTGTACCTGGGAAACTGGGTGGAAAAAGCGCGGAACGGGTTGTTCATTCTCCCGCTGCTGGTAAAGTGAAACATGTTCGAAAAATTGGCGACCATGTAAAAAAAGATGAGATATTATTTTATGTGGGTGATACGGCAGTTTATTCACCTCTAGATGGAACCTTACGAGGAGAAATCGCCGAAAGTCTTGTTATACCAAAGGGATTAAAATGTGCAGATGTAGATCCTAGGCCCGCTCAAGAGGTTGATTGTTTCACTATTTCAGATAAAGCTCGTGCACTGGGGGGTGCTGTGTTAGAAGCTGTTATGATGCATTTAAATAAAAAGACAACATTCACTGCAGTGTTTTCTAAAAGTTAGTGAAAAGCTAGCTCTTAGAAGACACTGCTTTTGTTCGTGAAGGTTGTTTTCTATCTTAGCCGATATAATTATATAGTGTATATTTCGATATATTAAAGTATTTCGCTACTTTATCACCAGATTTAGTAATTAAAAAAGCGCCCTTATTACTTAAAAACTGAATACTTTTGACTTTATCTTCTTTTGTCATCAGCGCTACAGGTTTACCCACTAATTTAACGGATTCTTTAATCAGTTCGTCTAATAGATCGTTAACGTTTTGCGGGATGAAGCTTGGTTCTACTTCATCTTCAGGTTCATCGGTAACGGTTAATTTATGCAAAGCATTTTCTGCTGCAAATAAAGAAGATGTGTCAAAGTTTATAGCAAAAATTGCTTCGAGTTTTCCATCCTCACCTTTATAGAATATTGTACTTGATTTTAACACTCGGCCATCACGTGTACGAGTTAGATAATTATAATGATCCTCGATTTCTTCAGGATCTTTTTGCAGCGTTTCCAAGACAACTTGAGATGGGCCGTCTCCTATATGGCGATTAGTTATATGACCATTTTCTATGGCAATGATCGAATGATCCGTTTTGTTTTCGTCAATTTTATGTACTACAACTTCACAATCCTCACCAAATTGTGTAGCTATGGCTTTAGCGGTTTGCTTTAAAAAGTTAGCGTTTTGTTCAGATAGCATAAAAACCCTCCAGAAAGTATTTTGTTTTCTTTTTATAATAGTATCATGTAAATTTTCAATTAACAAATATTTATGAGCTTTGAAACATTTTCAATAGATCCAAAAAAATTTTTAGTTAGGCTTTTTATTTTTTAGACAACGTGCTATACTAAAGTCAGTAAAAGTTCATGCCACAAAAAATATGGTATACAATTCGTGTACAAGAAATTTATTGTGGATAACGAGAATATTAGGAGGTCAACTTATGTTACTGGTGGGAAATGGTCACTTAGTCACACACAAAAAAGAAAAGGGTTTCATAAAAAACGGTGCAGTATTGATTGATGGGACAGTAATCAAAGAAGTTGCAGATACAAAGACCTTGAAGGAAAAGTACCCGGACGTTGAATTTATCGATGCGCAAAACGGTTTAATTATGCCAGGTTTTATTAACATGCACAATCACATTTACAGCACCTTTGCCAGAGGGTTAAGTATTAATGGTTATAATCCGAAAAACTTTATGGATATTTTGGAAGGCCAATGGTTTAAGTTAGATAGCGAAATGACAAATGAAACAACTTATCATAGTGGGCGAATCGCCTATTTGGAAAGTCTCAAAAATGGTGTCACTACCATGTTTGATCATCAAGCAAGTTATGGGGAAATCGAAGGAAGTTTAGACCAATTATCAAAAGCTGCTACTGAAATGGGTGTACGTACTTGTTTATGTTATGAAGTATCAGACCGTCATGGAAAACAAGCAGCGAATCAAGCAATTGAAGAAAATCTTCGTTTCATCAATAAAGTGCAAAATCAAACAAGTGATATGCAAAAAGCGATGATGGGCATGCATGCTCAGTTTACTTTGTCAGATGAGACAATGGAAAAAGCAGTGGCAAAAGCACCTGAGGGCATAGGATTTCATATTCATGTAGCAGAGGGGATTGCAGATGTACACGATGCCTTGCACAAATATCACAAGCCTATCATAAACCGCTTATTTGATTTGGGGATTTTAGGCAGACAAAGTTTATTAGGACACTGTATTTATATTAATCCTCAAGAGATGCAGTTGATTAAAGATACTGACACCATGGTTGTAACTAATCCTCAATCTAATATGGGAAATGCTGTTGGCTGTCCGCCAACTTTACGGATGATGGACGAGTTTGGTATTGTTTGTGGCCTTGGTACAGATGGTTTTACCACTGACATTACAGAATCATATAAGTTTGCGAATTTGATTTATAAACATACTTTAGTAGATCCAGGTGCTGGTGGGACCGAAGTTCCAGAAATGTTATTTGCAAATAACCCTAAGATGGCAAATCGTTATTTTGACACTAAACTTGGCGTCATTGAAGAAGGAGTAGCTGCAGATATTATTATAGCCGACTATCACGCTCCTACACCGATAACCGCAGACAATGTTAATGGTCATATTTTAATGGCAGTTAATGGGAATAATATTACTGATACAATCATTAATGGTGAAGTAAGAATGAGAAATAATGAGGTAATAAATATCGACGAAGAAGAAGTTTATGCTAAAGCTAGAGAAGAAGCAAAGAAATTATGGAGTAGAATTAATAATTAGAGGTGAAAAACATGAGTGATGTAATGCGTCCCATCTCCATTGATGCACTATTAGATTGGGTGATGCAAGAATACAAAAAAACAGGAACGATTTTTGGTATCCGCCGGTTTTATAAAGCGGATAAAAATAAAAGAATATCCTTATTTAATGAAAAAGTAGAAGTACCTTTTGGACCAGCTGCGGGCCCTCAGACACAGTTAGCTCAAAACATCGTTGCGGCTTATGTTAGTGGTGCTAGGTTTTTTGAATTAAAAACGGTCCAAGTGATTGACGGTGAAGATACAGGAATTGCAAAACCTTGTATTTCAGCTAGAGATGAGGCTTATAACTCTGAATGGTCAACAGAATTACGGGTGCCACAAGCCTTTGAAGAGTATACGAAAGCTTGGTTTGTTTTAAAATTATTAAGTCGAGAGTTTGATTTAGGCGATCCTGACGGTTTTATTTTTAATATGAGTGTGGGATATGATTTGGAAGGAATCTTAACGCCAAAAATCCAAAAATATATTCACGATATGCAAGATGTATCGAATACACCCATTTGGGAAGAATGTTTGCAAGCAGCACGCAAACATATGGCGCAATTTACACGTATTGATGAAGAATACTTAAAAGAAATTAGTCCCCATGTTTCTCGTTCTATAACGCTATCAACTTTACATGGCTGTCCACCAGATGAAATTGAAAAAATAGCTACTCACTTTATTGAAAAACAGCAATTGCATACCTTTATTAAGTGTAATCCGACTTTGCTAGGCTATGATTATGCTCGTGAAATAATGAATAAACTCGGCTTTGACTATATGGAATTTGATGATCATCATTTTGTAGAAGATTTACAATTTGAAGAAGCAGTTCCTATGCTTAAACGTCTACAAAGTTTAGCTGATAGAATGCAACGCAATTTTGGCGTAAAGATAACGAATACTTTACCTGTAGATGTTGGTCAAAATGAATTACCTGCAGATGAGATGTTTATGTCTGGTCGTTCGCTGTTTCCTCTAAGTATCGCTGTGGCTAAAAAACTATCGGATGCTTTTTTAGGAAAACTACAGATTTCTTATTCCGGCGGGGCGGATATTTTCAACATCAAAGACTTATTTGAAGCGGGAATTTGGCCGATTACAGTGGCTACTACGCTATTAAAACCAGGTGGTTACCAGCGTATCCAACAAATGTCCAATGTAATCTCTTCATTGGAGTACCCTAATTATGTTCAGTTAGAATTGGATAAATTAACAGAACTAGTAGAAAAATCAAAAGCTCAAGCACTTTATCAAAAACCTATAAAATTACCAATTTCTCCTAAAATTAAAGAGAAGTTGCCATTACTTGACTGTTACACCGCACCGTGTCGCGGAACTGGTGGTTGTCCGATTGATCAAGATATCCCAGCTTATCTACGCTACGTTAGTGAAGGAAAGCATTTGGAAGCTTTAAAAGTAATCGTTGATAAAAATCCGTTACCTTTTATTACAGGAACGATTTGCGCGCATCCTTGCCAGACAAAGTGTACACGTCAATTTTATGAAGATTCCATCGATATTCGAGGTGTGAAGTTAGAAGCTGCCGAAAATGCTTATGATGAATTAATGGCAACGATGGAAAAACCTGAAAGAAAAGAAAATGTACCAAAAACGGCAGTAGTGGGTGGTGGCCCAGCAGGTATTTCAGCCGGCTATCTTTTAGCTCGCGAAGGTTATCCAGTAACTGTTTTTGAAAAAGGTGATGATGCAGGCGGTGTTTGTAGTCAAATCGTACCAGAATTTCGTATTTCTATGGAAAGTGTGCAAAGAGACGTAGATATGGCTAAATTCATGGGAGCTGAGTTTAAAACTGGAGAAGCAGCTCCAGCAATTGATTCTTTAAAAGAAGCTGGTTATGAAAATGTTATCTACGCGATTGGCGCTCATAAACACAATAATCTTCGCTTAGATAAAGGTGAAGCAGTTAATTCTTTGGAATTTTTAAGTGATTTACGTGTTGACCCAAGACATAATGTTTATGGTGAAGATATTGTCGTAATTGGTGGTGGAAATACAGCTATGGATTGCGCTCGGGCTGCTAAACGCTTGCCAGGTGTCAATAATGTTTCTTTAGTTTATCGTCGTGATAAACGAAATATGCCAGCTGATGAAGAGGAACTTTTGACAACTTTGGATGAAGGTGTAACTTTCCGTGAGCTACTATCTCCTGTGTCATTAGAAAACGGCTACCTTACTTGTGAAGTAATGAAATTAGGAAAAAGAGATGAATCCGGTCGCAAGCGTCCAGAATCAACTGGTCAATTTGTTGATATTAAAGCTTCAACAGTCGTTTCTGCGATTGGAGAAAAAGTGGATGACAGCTACTTTAATGAGCTAGGTATTCAAACAGATCCAAGAGGACGTGTGCTTGTTAATCCAGATACTTTAGAAACAAATTTGGAACATGTATATGTAGTAGGGGACGCTCACCTTGGTCCAGCTACCATTGTTGAAGCTATTGCAGATGCTACAAAAGCTTGTAGTAGTATTTGTGAAATCCATAATAAAAATTATGAACGTGCTAATCAAAATATAGACTTACAAGAGCCTCGGAGTAAAAGAGGAATACTACTAACAGATGAAGATCCAGTCTCCCAAGCTGAACGTTGTCTGGAATGTTCGACAATATGTGAATCTTGTGTGGATGTATGCCCTAACCGAGCGAATGTTGTCATTAATGTAAACGATCGTCCGCAAATCATGCATATTGACAGAATGTGTAATGAATGTGGGAATTGTGAAACTTTCTGTCCATATTCCAGCGCTCCATATAAAGTTAAATTTACCTTATTTAATAGTGAAGAAGACTTTTATAATAGCACAAACCAAGGTTTTTATGTAATTGATCAAGAAACAAAAACTTGCTTGGTTCGTTATAAAGATAAGGAACAGACAGTTGACCTTAATACAACAAGTAATGCAGATATTGCAGATGGCATTATGGATTTAATGGAAACAGTAATTGACGATTACGATTTCTGTTTAGCAAATTAAGAGGTGAGAATAATTGTCGATACTAATTAAAGGCGGAACGGTCGTTTCTACAAACGGCCGTCGTCAATTGGATGTTCGAATAAAAGGCGAAAAAATTATAGAGATGGGCTATGATTTAGATGTTAACGAAGATGAACTTATAGATGCTTCTGCTTGCTATCTTTTACCAGGATTTATCGATGGGCACACTCATTTAGAATTAGAAAATGACTTAGCTGCAACTTCAGATAATTTTGTCAGTGGTAGTCAAGCGGCAGTTGCTAAAGGAACGACGACTATCATTGATATGGCAACTCCTGAGCGCGGTAATTCCTTAAATAACTGTTTAAAAACCTGGAAGCAAATGGCTGAAGGTAAGGCTTCTTGTGACTTTAATTATCATATGTCACTAATTGAATGGACACCTGCAATAAAAGCAGAAGTTTCAGAAATGATTGCTCAGGGAATCACATCTTTTAAAATGTATATGGCTTATGATGCGATGCGTGCTAGTGATGCTGAACTCTTTGAAGCCATGAAAGAAATAAAAAAAGTCGAGGGTATGTTAGGCGTTCATTGTGAAAACGGTGATGTAATCAATCAATTACAAAAAGATTACTTACAGGCTGGAAAAGTAGCACCCAAATACCATCACTTATCACGACCTAATGTATTAGAAGCTGAAGCGATTAATCGATACCTTACCATTGCAGGACAGGTCGGCTTAGCCGTTAACATCGTGCACTTAAGTACAAAAGAATCGTTAGAAGTAGTGAAAAGAGCAAGAGCTAAAGGACAAATAGTGTATGTTGAAACTTGTCCGCAATATCTGCTTTTAGAGGATTCTTTATATGACTTACCGAATTTTGAAGGCGCTAAATATGTTTGTGCACCTCCTTTAAGAAAGACTGCAGATAATAAAGCTTTGTGGCAAGGCGTGGTAGATGGCGAAATTCAAACGATTTCGACAGATCATTGTGACTTTAATTTTTCTAATCAAAAAATTAACGGTAAAGATGATTTTACTAAAATACCGGGTGGCATGCCGGGAGTTGAAACCCGTCCTGAGTTAATTTACACAACAGGTGTTGTGACTAAAAAAATTAGCTTGGAAGCTTTTGTCGGACTGTTATCTGAAAATATTGCTAAGCAGTTTAACATGTATCCTAAAAAAGGTGTCATTCAAAATGGCAGTGATGCAGATATTGTCATCTGGGAGCCTGAAAAAGCAGATGTTATAAGTGCTAAGACGCAAGTAACAAATTGTGATTACACTCCTTATGAGGGTTTTGAAACGATAGGAAAAGCACGTGAAGTTTTTCTTCGAGGAGTTAAAGTTGCTGAAAATGGAAAAGTTTGTAAAGAAAAAACCGGAAGATTTGTTTTTCGGAAAATTAATGAATGAAAATGGAGTGAAAAGTTTGGAAAAAATCAGATGGGTTAAAAATGAAATGCCAAAAACCGATGATCCATATTTACATTTAATGGATAAAGCGAATATGGAAAAGGCACGTGCGTTTCATAAAAGTTTCCCACAATATAATGAAACACCCTTAGCTAAATTGGATCATATGGCTCATTACTTAGGAGTAAAAAATCTTTTTGTTAAAGATGAGTCTTATCGCTTTGGTTTAAATGCTTTTAAAGTGTTAGGCGGTTCTTTTGCTATGGCCAATTTTATTGCCGAACGTACAGGAAAAGATATTTCAGAACTTGATTATGACACATTAACATCAGATGAATTAAAAGAAGCGTTCGGGCAAGCTACTTTTTATACAGCTACAGATGGCAATCATGGCAGAGGCGTAGCTTGGGCAGCTAATAAATTGAGACAAAAAGCAGTTGTATTAATGCCCAAAGGCTCTACGCAAACGCGCTTTAATAATATAAAAAAAGAAGGCGCTGACGTTACGATTGAAGATGTTAATTATGATGAATGTGTTAGAAAGGCCAACGCATTAGCTGAGTCAACTAAAAATGGCGTGATGGTTCAAGATACAGCATGGGAAGGTTATGAAAAAATCCCATCCTGGATTATGCAGGGTTATGGAACGATGGCAAGTGAAGCTGATGAAAAAATGAGAGCTAGTAGTAAAAGTCCAACGCATGTTTTTATTCAAGCAGGTGTGGGAAGTTTAGCTGGGGCTGTCATCGGTTATTATGCCAACTTATATCCTGAAAATCCACCTAAAATGGTTGTTATGGAGGCTCAAGCGGCAGATTGTCTGTATCAGTCAGCTAAACAAAAAGATGGAGAAATTCGTTTTGTTGATGGTGATCTAGATACAATAATGGCTGGACTTGCTTGTGGCGAGCCCAATACAATTTCTTTTGATATTTTAAAAAATCATGTAGATGCTTTTGTCTCTTGTCCTGACTCTGTTTCAGAAAAGGGAATGCGCATGTTAGGCGCACCTATTAAAGGTGATAGGCAAGTTGTATCTGGTGAATCAGGTGCTGTCGGAATGGGGTTAATCGCTAGCTTGATGAAAGACCCTGAATATAAGGATCTAAAAGAATATTTAGCTTTAGGTAATGATTCAGAGATCGTATTGTTTTCGACAGAAGGCGATACGGATCCTGATAATTATAAACATATTTTGTGGAGGTAGAAAGAATGGATTTAGAAGCAATCAAAAAACAAGCACAAGATTACGAAAAGGATATGACACAATTGCTACGTGATTTGGTCAGAATTCCTGGTGAGAGTGCTGATGAAGGAAAAAAATTACAACGTACTAAAGAAGAAATGGATAAACTCGGGTTTGATAAAGTAGAATTTGATCCGATGGGAAATTTACTAGGATATATGGGAACAGGTGAAACATTAATTGCTTTTGACGGACATATGGATACAGTTGCGATCGGGGAAAAGAAGAATTGGCAATTTGATCCATATGAAGGTTATGAAAATGATAGTGAGATTGGTGGACGTGGAACTTCTGACCAAGAAGGTGGCGTTGTTTCTGCTATCTATGGCGCTAAAATCATGAAAGATTTAGGATTATTGAGCGATAAATATACGGTTTTAGTCACAGCAACTGTTCAAGAAGAAGACTGTGATGGATTATGTTGGCAATATATTATTAATGAAGATAAGATTCGTCCAGAATTCGTTGTTTCTACTGAGCCAACTGATGGTGGAATTTATCGAGGACAAAGAGGTCGTATGGAAATCCGAGTTGATGTTCGGGGTGTTTCTTCACATGGTTCAGCACCAGAACGAGGCGATAATGCAATTTATAAAATGGCAGATATTTTAAATGATGTACGCGCATTGAATAATAATGGTTGTACAGAATCAACTTCTATCTATGGTTTAGAAAAAATGTTATATCAACAATTTAATTCAGATTGGCAAGAAGCACAATTTTTAGGTCGAGGAACGATAACAGCTTCGCAAATATTTTTCTCTTCACCAAGTCGTTGTGCAGTAGCAGATGGTTGTTCCGTTTCTTTAGACCGTCGTATGACAGCTGGAGAAACATGGGAAAGTTGTTTAGAAGAAATCCGGCAATTGCCAGCTGTGCAAAAATATAGCGCAGACGTTGAAGTTTCAATGTATGACTATGATGTCCCAAGTTATACTGGCCAATCATACCCAATCGAATGTTACTTCCCGACATGGGTTATTCCAGAAGATCATGAGGTTACAAAAGCTTTAGTCGAAACTCATGAGCAATTATACGGGGATAAGCGACAAGGCCCAGATTCACAAATTCAAATGCGCGAAGTACGTCCTGTGCTTGATAAATGGACTTTCTCAACAAATGGCGTCACTATTATGGGACGCAATGATATCCCTTGTATTGGTTATGGCCCAGGCGCAGAAGATCAAGCGCATGCGCCAAACGAAATTACCTGGAAAGAAGATCTAGTTCGTTGTGCTGCGTTTTATGCAACTTTACCGACAATTTATACGAAATAAGAAATGAGGAAAAAGTGAATGGCAAATTTTGAAAATTTATTAGAAGAAATCAATAGTTACAATACCACAGATATGTTTGGCAATGATTTTATGCAAACTTGGCATAAATCAAAAGATGAATTAAAAGCAACCTTAAAAGTTGCAGATGCTCTAAGAAATTTACGAGAAAGAAATATTTCAACTAAAATTTTCGATTCTGGACTAGGTGTTTCTATATTCCGTGATAATTCAACGCGGACACGTTTTTCATTTGCGAGTGCTTGTAATATGTTAGGCCTGGCAGTACAAGATTTAGATGAAAAAAAATCACAGATTTCGCATGGTGAAACTGTTCGTGAAACAGCAACTATGATTTCTTTTATGGCGGATGTGATCGGGATTCGCGATGATATGTATATCGGTAAAGGTGATGCTTATATGCGCGAAGTTATCGAATCCGTGAAAGAAAGTCAAGAAGACGGAATTTTAGAGCAACGTCCTAACTTAGTTGACTTACAAGATGATACTGATCATCCGACACAAGCTTTAGCTGATTTAGATCATATCATTCATGAAGTAGGAGGTATTGAAAACTTAAAAGGCAAAAAAATCGTCATGTCATGGGCTTATTCGCCATCTTATGGTAAACCTTTATCTGTTGCTCAGGCAATTATCGGCTTGATGACACGTTTTGGCATGGATGTGACGTTGACCCATCCAGAAGGATACGAAGTAATGCCTGAAATCGAAGAACTAGCACAGAAAAATGCGGAGAAGTCAGGTGGTTCTTTCAAAAAGACTTACGATATGAAAGAAGCATTTACCGATGCTGATGTTATTTATTGTAAAAGTTGGGCACCTTTTAAAGCGATGGAAAAAAGAACGGAATTATACAGTGAAGGTGACTTTGATGCAATTGATGAGTTAGAAGAAGAGCTATTAAAGCAAAACAGACAATATAAAGATTGGGCTTGTACAGAAGAAATGATGGAGCTAACAAAAGACGGCAAAGCATTATATATGCATCCACTTCCTGCAGACATTACAGGGGTTTCTGCAGATGAAGGCGAGGTAGACGCTTCTGTATTTGACCGTTATCGTAACGAATTGTACAAAGAAGCTAGTTACAAACCTTACGTAATTGCTGCGATGATTTTCTTAAGCAAGTTCCAATTGCCTGGACAAGCTTTAAAAGATTTGGAAAAATGTGGAAAACAACGACACTACGATGAATGATTAGCAAAAGTAGAGAAGTTTTAAGGAAATGAAAAAGATTTCTTTACTTAAAACTTCTCTTTCTTTTTTGAAATGAAATAATAAAAAGTTATTGATTCAGGAGGAAAATGATGACAAAAGTTGTAGTAGCTTTAGGCGGCAACGCCTTAGGAAATAACTTGAAAGAACAGATGGAAGCTGTGAAAAAAACAGCGGTTAATGTAGTGGACCTTATTGAAGAAGGCTATGAAGTAGTATTAGCTCATGGTAATGGACCACAAGCAGGTATGATTAAACTAGCAATGGATGAAATGACGGCCAAAGATCCTAAAAAGTATCCTCCAGTATCTTTATCCGTTAGCGTGGCAATGAGCCAAACTTATATCGGTTATGACTTACAGAATGCCTTAAGAGAAGAGATGCTTTCTCGCAAGTTGGAAAAACCGGTTGTTACGATCGCAACTCAAGTTGAAGTGGATCCTAATGACCCTGCTTTTGACAAACCAACAAAACCAATTGGTCGTTTTATGGCTAAAGAAGAAGCAATGCAAGCTGCTATGGAAAAAGATATTGTAGTAGCAGAGGATGCGGGTCGAGGTTATCGGCAAGTCGTCGCTTCTCCAAAACCCAAAGAGATCATAGAAATTGAAACAATCAATAATTTAATCAGTGCCAATGAACTAGTGATTACTTGCGGTGGTGGGGGAATTCCAGTTATAAAGGGAGAAAATAATCATTTGCAAGGAGTTCCAGCAGTTATTGATAAAGATTTTTGTAGCGCTTTGTTAGCTGAAACGATCAATGCAGACTTTTTAATAATTTTAACAGCAGTTGAACAAGTTGCTTTAAATTTTGGTACCCCAGAACAAAAAAATCTAGCAAAAGTTTCTCCATATGAGCTACAAAAATATATTAACCAAGGTCATTTTGCACCTGGTTCTATGTTGCCAAAAGTTGAAGCGGCAATGAACTTTGTCAAACAAACAGACAAAAAAGCTTTGATCACTTCTTTAGAAAAAGCAAAAGAAGGATTAGCTGGTAAAACAGGTACGCTAATTACAAGTAATTAAGAAAGAAGGTAAGAAATTGACAAAAAATATGATTAATACAAAGCAAGCACCTGCAGCTGTAGGACCGTATTCGCATGCTGTTTTAGTAGGAAATCAAGCCTTTATATCAGGGCAATTAGGTTTAGATCCTACATCAGGAAAATTACAAGCAAGTGTAACCATGCAGGCAAAACAAGCCTTTGATAACTTAAAAGAAATATTGTTAGAGATGGATTTAAGTTTTTCAGATATCGTAAAGACAACTGTTTTTTTAACAGATATGACAGATTTTGCAGCAGTGAATGAAGTTTATGCAGATTATTTCGGTGAATGGAAACCAGCTCGTTCTTGCTTTGTTGTAAAGGAATTACCATTGGGCGGTTCTTTTGAAATCGAAGCCATTGCTATGAAGTGATAGGGTTGTCTACCCGCTTGAAAGGAGAAGACAAATGGAGTCGAAAAAAGAATTAAACGCTCTTTATAAATATGATGCTAAACCTCAATTTAGTGAAATCCTATCTTTAGGTTTACAACATGTAGTTGCGGCGATTGTGGGTATTGTGACCCCTGGGTTAATGATTGCAGAAGCAACTAATTTGAACGAGGCCAATACTACTTTAATTTTACAAACGTCCTTAGTTTTTGCAGGGATTACTACCTTGATCCAGCTCTTTCCGATTTTTGGCCGTTTTGGTGCTCGTTTACCTGTTATGATGGGTGCTAGTTTTGCTTATGTGCCTATTCTACTTGCAATTGGGGCTGAGTTTGGTATAGGCGCAATCTTTGGCGCGCAGTTAATCGGTGGTTTGACAGTTATCTTCGTTGGTCTGACGATTAAGAAAATTCGTTTTATTTTTCCACCGATTGTAACTGGTACAGTCATTTTAAGTATCGGTTTTTCCTTATTTCCAGTAGCTGTTAAATATATGGCAGGAGGAGCCGGAAATGAAGGCTATGGATCTTGGCAAAGTTGGTTAGTAGCCATTATAACTTTTGTCATTGTTTTTTACTTAAATAATTTTGGTAGAGGTTTTTTAAAGTTATCTTCGATGTTAGTAGGAATGATTATTGGTTATATTGTTTCATTATTTTTGGGAATGGTTGATTTTGTTCCTATAGCAAATGCCGGGGTTGTACAAAGTATTTTGCCGCTTCATTTTGGTTTAGAGTTTAAGGCTGTGCCGATCGCGACATTAGTTGTGATGTATCTAGTAGACTCAGTACAAACAATTGGTCAATTTAGTGCTACAACTTTTGGTGCGATGGATCGTCAGCCTACGGATAAAGAAATTTCTGGCGCGATTATGGGCAGTGGTCTGGCTAACTTTTTAGGAAGTCTCTTTGGTTCAGTCCCTTGTGCAACATTTGGACAAAATGTAGGCTTAGTTGTTTCAACTAAAGCAATCAATAAATATATTTTTACTTTTGCCTCGGGTGTTTTGTTAATTGCAGGTTTTTTACCTAAAATTGCCGCCATTTTAACAACCATACCGCAATCAGTTATCGGTGGTGCTACGATTTCTGTTTTTGCTACGATTGCAATGACAGGATTACGCACGGTAGCAAATGAAGGATTGACACCGAAAAATACCACAGTGGTTGGAACTTCTTTAGCGTTTGGCATCGGGATCGCTCTATCAGAAGGATCGCTTGCTGGTTTTCCTGCATGGGTGACTACAATTTTTGGCAACTCTGAAGTCATTTTAACAGCAATTATTGCAGTAATCTTAAATCTCATTTTAAATAAACCAAAACCAGAAAAAAGTCTACAAGAGTAAATCTGTAAAAATAATCAAAAGATCGTTTTTACTGGAAAGCCGTTATCTATTGTGTATTAGTGGAGGTTTTTTATGGCAAAGCAAAATGATCTATCTTATAAAATGACTTTACGATTGAAAAAAGGTGAAATTTTTTTTGGTCCTGGTGTTTTAGACGTTTTAAATTTAGTGAATAAGAATGGTTCATTGAGTCAGGCGGCTAAAGAAATGGGAATGTCATATAATAAAGCTTGGCGTATTGTTCAAAAGGCAGAAAGATTATGGGGAAAAAAGTTGATTGTATCAAAAATCGGTGGTCTCCAAGGAGGAGGTTCTCAGCTGACGCAAGAAGGAAAGAAACTTGTCAAAAAATATGAAAGTTTTGAAAAAGAAGCTAATCAAAAAGTTAAACAACTTTTTAATGAAATTTTTTTAACAGAAAAGAAGCAGTAAAAGCAGTAAACAACATTTAAATTAAATAATTTAGTTAAGTAATACACAAGGAAAGTAATAAAAACAAGGTACTTATTTTGACTTATATCATTACAATCATATTTTTCAATAAAGCAGAGAAAATATTTTTATTTTACAAAAATATTTTTTTATATGGTATAATGTGAAAAAGATCATTTAAATTAAGGGTGTGTTAAAAGTGTATTCGTTTATAGTGAATGGGGAAACGGTCAGCTGTGAACAAGATAAAAATCTGATGCATTTCCTACGTGACGAAATGCGACTTACTGGGACAAAAAACGGTTGTGACAGTGGTTCTTGTGGCGCTTGTACTGTACTCATTGATGGAAAGGCTTCCAAAAGTTGTCTGTTTAATTTATCAAAAGTAGAAAATAAAGAAGTTACTACGATCGAAGGGATATCATCACGACAAAAAGATGTATTTAGTTATGCATTTGCTAAAACAGGAGCAGTTCAGTGTGGATATTGTATTCCGGGGATGGTAATTTCTGCGGTCGGATTATTAAATAAAAAACCTGAACCTTCTGAAAAAGACATTCGTAAAGGGATACGGGGGAACATCTGTCGTTGTACCGGCTATATTAAAATTATCGAAGCGATCCAACTGGCAGGGCAAATGTTGCAAAAAGATACGGCAATCCCTGACGATAATTCCAATGGACATTTAGGTACGGACTTCCATCGTTTAGATGCTGCTGAAAAAACACTAGGTACAGGAACTTATGTTGATGATATCGACTTACCTGATTTGTTACATGCTTCAGCGGTACGAAGCGCGTATCCACGTGCAAAAGTATTAAAAATTGATGCAACAAAAGCAAAAGAGCATCCGGATTGTGTCGCAGTTTTCACTGCAAATGATGTACCAGGAAATAATAAAATTGGACATTTAGAATTTATTTCAGATTGGGATGTCATGATACCTGAAGGGGAGATTACCAGATATGTAGGGGATGCGATAGCTTTAGTTGTTGCAAAAAATAAAGATAGTTTGGATCAGATCAAAGAACAAGTTGATATTACTTACGAAGAACTTCAGCCGGTATTGAGTGCAGAAGCAGGTCTAGCCGAAGACGCACCTGATATTCATCCTAAAGGAAATACATTATCTTATGAACACTTAATTAGGGGAGAAGCAGATGCGGGATTGGCAAATTCAAAATATGTTGTTTCACAACATTACTCTGTTCCTATTAATGAACATGCATTTATGGAACCTGAATGCGCGATTGGCCAGCCTGAAGCTGATGGCGTCCTTTTATGGACTGCAGGGCAAGGAATCTATGATGAGCAAAGAGAATGTGCACGTATGCTTGGTTTAGATCCAGAAAAAGTGCACGTCCAAGCCAAACTTATCGGCGGTGGCTTTGGTGGTAAAGAAGATATGAGTGTTCAGCATCATGCTGCACTAGCGGCGTACTTGCTACAACAACCAGTTAAAGTATTATTGACGCGTGATGAAAGTTTGATGGTTCATCCTAAACGACACGGGATGGAAATGGACTTTACAACTGGCTGTGATGAAGAGGGGAATTTGACTGCTATGAAAGCAGTTATAAAAGCAGATACAGGTGCTTATGCATCGCTGGGCGGCCCTGTGTTGCAGCGTGCTTGTACACACGCTGCTGGACCTTATAAATACAAAAATATTGATATTGAAGGTTTTGCTGTTTATACAAATAATCCACCAGCTGGGGCCTTCCGTGGTTTTGGTGTATCTCAAAGCGCTTTTGCGATCGAAAGTAATATTAATCTATTGGCAGACAAAGTTGGCATTTCCCCTTGGGAGATTCGTTACAAGAATGCGGTCGCAGCTGGGGATGTTTTACCAAACGGTCAATTAGTTTCTTCAAATTGTGCTTTGAAGGAGAGCCTATTAAAAGTAAAAGAAACATATGAACAAGCTGAGCATGCTGGTATTTCCTGCTTTTTCAAAAATAGTGGTATTGGTGTAGGTTTACCTGATACAGGCCGTTGTATTGTTTCTGTCGAAGATGGAAAAGTTCACATACGGACAAGTGCAGCTGATATAGGACAAGGAATCGCAACTGTAGCGGCACAAGTAGCACTGGAAGCTTTAAACTTATCACCGGATCTTATTGTTGTGGAAGGTCCAGATACGCGTAGAACGCCGGATTCAGAAACGACAACTGCTTCTCGTCAATCGTTATTTACGGGTGAAGCAGTTCGCCGGGCTGCTCAAAAATTACGTATTGATTTAGACATGGGCTACTCACTTAGTGATTTAGAAGGACAAGAGTATTATGATGAGTTTTCGGCTAAAACAGATGCGTTGCATTCAGATAAGAAAAATCCAGTAAGTCATGCAGGGTATGGCTATTGTTCAGAAGTTGTTGAATTAGATGAAAAAGGAAAGATAGCAAATATTGTTGCTGCTTACGATATAGGGCAAGTTGTTAATCCACGAGCAGCGGAAGGGCAGATTGAAGGCGGCGTCGTGATGGGAATGGGCTATGCTTTAACAGAACAATTTTTAATGGAAGATGGCTATGTTAAAGCTCGTTATACTAATTTGGGCTTGCTGGATGCATCGAAGGTTCCACCAATTAAAACAACTTTTGTCAAAGCGCCAGGTCTACATGAGGGCTTAGCTTATGGTATCAAAGGTGTAGGAGAACTTGCTACAATCCCAACGGCACCCGCGATTTCAGGAGCATATTATGCTTTTGATGGCAATCTTCGCCCGACTTTGCCTATTGAAGATACACCTTATCAAAAGAAAAAACGAAAAAAATAGTTAGGAAATGTGCAAAGAGGTGTTTGCTTGATTTCACATACTAGTGCAGTGATTATGGCCAGTGGTTTTTCAAGAAGAATGCAAAAAAATAAATTGTTTTTAATTTATAAAAAACAAACATTCATTGAAAGAACAGTGGAAAGGGCACAAAAAGCAGGTTTTTTTGAAGTAATCGTGGTTATTCGTCCAGAAGATTACAAAAAGTGTAATTTTCCTGATAACGTAAGAATTGTTTTTAATAGGCAAAGTAATTTAGGGCAAAGTATGAGTGTACGTTTGGGAACAATGAATGTAAGAGGAGATCATGTCATGTTTTTGCCAATTGATCAACCACTTTTAACGGCAAAAGGGCTGCAGAAAATTGCTGATTCTGGTAATAAAAAAGCAATTGTTGTTCCTTTTTATGATAAAAAGCCAAGAGGTCCTGTCTTTTTTGGAAAAGCCTATTTTAAAGAACTTATACAAGTGACTGGGGATACAGGAGGACGTATGGTTCGTGATAGACATAAAGAAAATTGGGTCTGTCTTGAATTTTATGATGAACAATTAAAAGATATCGATACGCAAAGAGATTATGCTCAACTTTTCTCAAAAAATATTGAAATAAAGTAAGAAATTGTTTATAATAATTCTAAAGAACAAAATAAAAAAATGCCGCACTGTCGTAACTGTCTAGAGGCAGAATCAAAAATGATTCTGTCTTTTTTTAATAAAAAAACTTTCCTCAAAAAAATTTTTATACAAGCTAATTAATTGTTGAAATTATTCGTTTTTGTGATATAGTTAACTTAGTTAATAATGATTTTAGTTTGAAGGATAAACTTATAAGTGAAAGGACGTTGGAAGATGGCATTAGCAAAGATTGTATACGCTAGCATGACTGGGAATACAGAAGGAATTTCAGAAATTTTAGAGGATCAATTTTCTAATTTAGATATAGAGGTTGAACGCGTGGAAGCAGATGACGCTGATGAGGATTTTTTTGATGATGCAGATATTTGTGTGATAGCAACTTATACTTATGATGAAGGAGAGCTACCTTTTGATTTAGAAGATTTTTATGATGAGCTACCTGAACAAGATCTTTCTGGTAAAGTTTATGGTGTTGTAGGTAGCGGTGATAGTGAATTATACCCAGATTTTTTCTGCGATGCAGCAGTGGATTTTGATAAAGCATTTGCTGAAACTGGAGCTACAAAAGGACATGAAGTCGTAAAAATAGAAAATGACGCAGATGATGAGGATGAAGTTCTTTTGAAGGAATTTGTTAAAGCATTAGTTGATGCCTAGTGTTTGGTTTAGATGAGGAGGACTACAGTGTTTACAATTTCCGATTGTCAAAAGCTTGCGGTAAATGAATATGAATTTTGGGTTAAAGCACCACAAATTGCATCTAAGGCAAAAGCGGGACAATTTGTTATTTTACGAATTGATGAATTTGGTGAAAGGCTTCCGTTGACAATTGTTGATAGCGATAAACAGGCAGGTAAGATTCACCTGATTTTTCAAGTAGTTGGGAAGTCTACTGCGGCACTGGCAGAATTATGCGATGGCGATTCCCTGAAAGACTTAGTGGGTCCTTTAGGGAAAGCTACTGAAATTAAAAATTATGGAAACGTTTTATTGGTTGGCGGTGGCGTAGGAATTGCTGCGTTATACCCGATCGTAAAAGAACTCAAAAAAGCTGGCAACTATGTCATAACGATCCTCGGAGCAAAGACAAAAGATTTAATTATCTTGGAAAAAGAGTGCAAAGAGGTGTCTGATGAATTGTATGTTATGACAGATGATGGTTCAGCAGGCGAAAAAGGCTTGGTCACTGATGCTATGGCAAAAATTTTAACTCATCAAACGATCAATTTTTGTTGGGCCATTGGATCTAGCGTGATGATGAAATTCTGTACACTTACAGCAGATAAGTATGACCTGCCGATATATGTTTCATTGAATCCTATTATGATTGATGGAACAGGAATGTGTGGTGGTTGTCGTGTCACCATTTCTGATTCAATCAAATTTGCTTGTGTTGATGGACCGGAGTTTTTAGGATCAGAGGTCCATTGGGATGAGTTTATCTCTAGGATGGCACAATATAATGAAGAAGAAGCACTTTCATATGATCAACTTAAAAGGCAGGTGAAAGAAAATGCCTAAAAGAAGTTATGCTCAAACGCCTATGGCTGAACAAGAGCCGACAATACGTAAGGATAATTTTGAGGAAGTAGCTTTGGGTTATACAGTGGAGCAAGGAAAACTTGAAGCTAGCCGTTGTTTACAGTGTAAAGATGCACCTTGTATTAAACATTGTCCTGTTATGATCGATATACCTGGTTTTATTCAGGCGATTAAAGACGATGATATGCCAAAAGCTTATCAAATTATCAACCGATATTCGAATTTACCAGCTATTTGCGGTAGAGTTTGTCCGCAAGAAAAACAATGTGAAATGGTTTGTAAATTAGGTAAGTCAAAGAAATTTGAACCTGTAGCTATCGGCAAATTAGAACGTTTAGTGGCCGATTGGTCATTTGAACAATCTTCAGAAACAGCATCGATTAAATTAGATAAAGGAAAGGTAGCAGTAGTTGGATCAGGGCCTTCAGGACTAACTGTAGCAGGTGATTTAGCAAAAATGGGCTATGAAACCACCGTTTTTGAAGCTTTACATAAAGCTGGTGGCGTTTTGAGTTATGGGATACCTGAATTTCGATTGCCTAAAGATATCGTAGATAAAGAAATACAACAAATTAAAGACTTGGGCGTAAGTATTCAGACGAATGTGGTCGTGGGGAAAACGATTGATATGCAAGAAGTTATGGATGAATTTGACGCTTGTTACATTGCAATTGGCGCAGGGACTCCTAAATTTTTGGGAATATCTGGTTCAGGGTTAAAAGGTGTGTATGCTTCCAGTGAATTTTTGACAAGAGTTAATTTGATGCATGGTTATGACTTTCCTAATTATGATACGCCGGTTGAAAAAGGCCGCAATGTTGTGGTTGTTGGTGGAGGAAACGTGGCGATGGATTCAGCGCGTTCGGCTAAACGTTTAGGAGCAGAAAAAGTAACAGTTGTCTATCGTCGTTCAAAAGATGAATTACCTGCTAGAAAAGAAGAATTTTATCATTCAGTGGAAGAAGGAATCGAGTACAGTTGGTTAACAAATCCAATTGAATATTTAGGAGATGAGAATGGAAATTTAACTGGTGTTAAATGTATCAAAATGGAACTTGGTGATCCAGATGATAGTGGACGCCGACGACCCGTTCCCATTTCGGGTAGTGAATTTATTATTAAGGCAGATGAAGCAGTTGAAGCTATCGGTCAAGGTGCCAATCGGGTACTGTTAGACGCTTTTCCTGAATTGGACTTGAACCATTGGGGATACATAGATGCAGATGAAGAAACATGTGCTACTAGTATTGCCGGAATATTTGCTGGCGGAGACATCGTCACAGGAGCTGCTACTGTCATCTTAGCGATGGGAGCAGGTAAACTTGCAGCAAAAGAGATAAGCAATTATGTCACGCAGGAAAAGGCAAAGAATAGAGAAGGAAGTTTACAATGAAAATAATGAAAACAATGGATGGGAATACAGCAGCTGCCTATATTTCCTACGCATTTACCGAAGTTGCAGCAATATTTCCAATTACTCCTAGTTCTACAATGGCTGAAGTTGTGGATGAATGGGCTGAACAAGGAAAAGAAAATATTTTTGGCGAAACAGTAGAAGTTGTTGAAATGCAATCAGAAGCGGGTGCTGCTGGCGCTGTCCATGGTTCTTTGAAAACAGGGGCGTTAACTTCAACATACACAGCGTCACAAGGTTTACTATTGATGGTTCCAAATATGTTTAAAATCGCCGGAGAACTTTTACCGAGTGTTTTCCATGTGGCAGCTCGGGCAGTTTCAACGAATGCTTTGAGTATTTTTGGTGACCATAGTGACGTGATGGCAACACGCCAAACAGGTTTTTGTATGCTAGCCGAATCAGGTGTACAACAAGTAATGGATCTATCTGCTATTGCTCATTTAGCGAGTATTGAAGGGAGTTTACCGTTTACCAACTTTTTTGACGGTTTTCGTACTTCCCATGAGCTACAAAAGATAGAAGTGATCGATTATGATGATTTGAAAGAAATGGTGAACTGGGATCAACTAGAAGTTTTTCGCAAACGAGCAATGAATCCAAATAGGCCCTCTGTTTCTGGTTCAGCGCAAAACCCTGATATCTATTTTCAATCACGTGAAATGGTTAATCAATATTATGATAGAATGCCAGCAATCGTTCAAAAATACATGAAAAAAATTAATCAGTTAAGAGGTACAGATTACGACTTAACTACTTATTACGGCGCGCCAGACGCCACCGAGGTTGTCGTTTCAATGGGTTCAGTTGAACCAACTGTTCGGCAAGCTGTCGCTTATTTAAATAAAAATGGACGCAAAGTTGGTCATCTTAATATTCATCTATATCGACCGTTTCCAACCGAAAACTTATTAGAAAAGTTGCCTGATACTGTTGAACGAGTGGCTGTGTTAGATCGTACTAAAGAACCAGGGTCTGATGGAGAACCATTATTATTGGATATACAAAGTGCACTTTACCAACATCCTAATCGCCCAATCGTTATTGGAGGACGTTATGGTATTGGTTCAAAAGATGTTACTCCAGATCAAATCGTGAGTGTTTATGATCATATGCAGTTACCTGCTAATGAATTAAAAGCTCGTTTTACAGTAGGAATTGTCGATGAAGTGACCAATTTATCCTTACCTAAAACTGAACCATTAGATCTAACGCCCGATTCTACTTTTCAAGCACGTTTCTGGGGATTTGGTTCTGACGGAACAGTAGGCGCTAATAAACAAGCAATTAAAATTATCGGTGATCATACAGATAAATACGCCCAAGCTTATTTTGACTATGATTCTAAAAAGTCTGGTGGTTTGACGGTTTCTCATTTGCGTTTTGGTGATGAAAAAATAGACTCGACTTATTTAGTGGAAAAACCTGATTTTGTTGGTTGTCATAATGCAGCCTATATTTATAAACTAGATCTGGTAAAAGGTCTTCGCGATGGTGGCACTTTCTTATTGAATACTGTGTGGAATGAAGAACAAGTCCATAAACATTTGCCAACTAATTTAAAACGTTATTTAGCTAAACATCATAATAAATTCTACATTATTAATGCTATGGATATTGCAAAAGCGACTGGCTTAGGACGTCGCATTAATACAGTAATGTCGGCAGCTTTCTTTGAAGTAACAGATATTATGGATAGAGAAGAATTCTTACCATTACTAAAAGATGAAATTGATAAAACATATGGTAAAAAATCACAAGAAATCGTAGAAAAAAATTGGCAAGCAATCGATCAAACTTTTGAAAATCTACATGAAATTACTGTATCAAAAGAATGGGCTGAATTAGAAGAAGTGCCTTCTAGATCTTCTAGTGAAGAAAAAAGGCCTGATTTTGTACGTAACATTGTAGATCCAATTGCTAGAAAAGAAGGCGATAATTTAACAGTTGGTAATTTGATTGATAATGGTATGTATGATGGTCGCTTGCCTATGGGGACAGCTGCTTATGAAAAACGTGGGATCGCTTTAGAAGTACCAGAGTGGATTCCAGAAAAATGTACATTATGTAATGAATGTGCCTTTGTCTGTCCACATGCTGCCATCCGTCCTTTCTTAGCTGATGAAGAGGAGATGGAAGAAGCTCCAGAAGGTTTCATTATTCGCGATTTTAAAGGTAAAGACGGGTATAAATATCGTATCCAAGTTTCCTTAGAAGATTGTACAGGTTGTGGTTTATGTGTAGAAGCTTGTCCTGCTAGTGCATTAGTTATGAAAGATTATGAAGATCAGCAAGAACAAGCTGTTAACTGGGCATTTGCGATGACATTACGGCAAAAAGAAAATCCAATGAAGAAAAATTCGGTACGTGGTTCTCAGTTTGAACAACCGCTACTTGAATTTTCAGGTGCTTGTGCAGGTTGTGGTGAAACTCCATATGTTAAATTACTGACACAACTATATGGCGATCGAATGATGATTGCAAATACTACTGGATGCTCTTCTATTTGGGGCGCTTCGGCTCCTGTAACTCCTTATACTACTAATGATAAGGGACAAGGGCCTGCATGGAGTAACTCTTTATTTGAAGATAATGCAGAATATGGATTTGGTATGCATATTGCTAATCAAGTGAAACGTAATCGTGTTGTCCATAAAGCGCAACGTGTTCTAAATGAGAAATTAGGTTCTGAAGAAACACAAAACCTGCTTAAAGACTGGGTTGATCATAAAGATGAAGGTGAAGGGTCCCAACAAAGGGCCGCTAAACTGATCGCTGCTTTAGAAACTGAAGATGATAAACAACTACAGTCTCTATTAAAAGATCAAGAAATGTTTGTTAAACCAAGCCAATGGCTGATTGGTGGAGATGGCTGGGCCTATGATATCGGTTTTGCTGGAATAGATCACGTAATAGCTAGTGGAGAAGATGTTAATATCTTGGTCATGGATAATGAGCTTTACGCTAATACGGGTGGTCAAATGTCTAAAGCAACACCAACTTCTGCTACAGCGAAGTTTGCTGCAGGTGGTAAAAAGACAGCGAAAAAAGATCTTGGTATGATGGCTACTACTTATGGCAATGTTTATGTAGCGCAAGTTGCTATCGAAGCAAATCAAACACAAACAGTTAAAGCAATTACTGAAGCGGAAAGCTACCATGGACCATCAATAGTTATCGGTTATACGCCATGTATTAATCATGGATTACGTGGAGGTATGAAAAATTCGGTCAAAGAATCCAAGGAAGCTGTTGAGTCTGGTTATTGGCAGTTGTATCGTTATGATCCTCGACAAAGTGCTAAAGGGAAAGAGCCATTACGGATGGACTTTAAAAAAGCGGACTTTAATAAGATTCCTGATTTATTGAATACGCAAACGCGTTTTACTGCATTGAAGAAAATTAAAAATGATCCAGAACTAGTTGGTGAGATGTATGATCAAACGATAAAAGATATGCAACAACGTGCTAGTACTTACGATCGTATGGCACAGATGAATAAAGCGAAGAAGAAATAACTTAATTAAACTCCTTATGAAAGTTATAAAAGTCTGATGTTTTACTATTTAATTAGTAAGATATCAGGCTTTTTTTATTTCAGCTGTCGAACAAACAACGGTTTCACCATTTATTCTTTATTCAACTGGTGAACAAAGAATATTTTCACTTTTCACTAGTGGCTCGATCCATGAACGAATAGTAACTTTTCTTTTTCATTACTTGTTCAATGACGCAATAGATAATAATAAGAAAAAAGTTCTCCTATTTTCTAAATTTGCCTTTTTTATATTTCACATACTTTTTAAACAATTTCTTTGCATGCTGGATTTTATAATGAAGTTAGCCACCTGGCTAACATATAAAAAACGCCATGTGAATTTCATGTTATATTGAAGTTACCACTAACTCTCAATAGACAGGATGAATTCACATGACGCACTCTAAC
>NZ_BSUG01000005.1 GCF_030161475.1 Tetragenococcus halophilus subsp. flandriensis
ATCTAATAAAAACTTGTTTTTGTTAGGTATTATGAGGGCTAACCGAACGAACGTGAGGTAAAAAAATACAAAAGTGTCTGTCCTACAGGTGATTTTTTATTCGACCTCAAAAAATTTGACACATACAATATGAACATGTTTATGTACATATTTAGAGTTAATATGGTATAATAAAAATGCGAAATGAGATGCAGTTTATGCAAGTAGCACAAAAGCCAACCCTACTACCATAGGATTGGCTTTTTTGTTCACTCGTTGCGAATTTCGAGCGTGTGCAGTTAGTTAGCAACTTACAATTCAGTTATTTGCTAGTCATCTAACCAATGACTCACTAGCGTAATGACTAGACCCACAAAGAGTGGGGCAATAACTAATGAGATGCAGTCCTTCACAAGTAACACCCCCTTTTGGGGCAAGTTGCCAAATAATATTATAACATAGTTTATTCCATTGTGATGAGTTTTACAATGTTTTTGTAATTATTAACATATTGGAACAGTTATAAATACTTGTAAATTTAAGTTTGCTGATAGTCGTTTTGTTAGTATATCTGTAATTATAATTTTTGATATTGGAATATAATATCTTGGTTAATGTATAGTAAAAATTGTACAATAAATTTCAAGAAAATTTTTATTCTATTGGAAAAGTGAAGGTGACCATCCTATGAAACGAGTTTTAGATGAAGATTTAATCTATGAGGTTCTTTCTGTTGTTGGTGAAATACCAGAGGGTTATGTTGCTACATATGGACAAATCGCTAGATTAATTGGCAGAGAAAAAAATGCAAGGCTTGTTGGAAGGGTCCTCAGTATGTCCGAATTTTACGGAAGGTATCCTTGTCACCGTGTAGTTAATCATGCAGGTAGATTGGCGCCGGGGTGGAAGGAACAAGCTGATTATCTTCGTAATGAAGGTATCTCTTTGAAAGATGAAACTCATGTTGATTTAAAGAAATATCAGTGGGAGGATTAACAATTGTTTGTGCAATGCGTATATAGGTAAAAAGGAGGAAACGAATGAACGCTAATAAAAGTAGCGATTATTCCTCGTCTATAGATAATGAATATCTTCAAAAAGTTACTATTGGAAAACGGAAACCTCATAATGCCCCTATTGAATTAGCTGATTACGATCCAAATTGGGTAAATTCATTCGAAAGAGAAGCTAAAAGAATTAAATCAATACTTGGCAATAAAGTTTTACAATTAGAACACGTAGGGACTACGGCAATACCTGATTTATGCGCTAAGCCAATTATTGACATTTTACTTGTAGTAGCAGATTCTTCAGATGAACTTTCATATGTCTCTACTTTGGAAACAGCCGGATATACATTAAGAATACGAGAACCAGAATGGTATGAGCATCGTTTATTTAAAGGGCCAGATACAGATATTAATTTACATGTATTCAGTGCAGGGGCACTAGAGATTAATAAGATGCTTCTATTTCGTAATTGGCTACGTACAAATCGTGAAGATCGTGAAAAATACGCTAAGGTAAAAGGTAAACTTGCTCAAAATACTTGGGAAAATGTGCAAAATTATGCTGACGCAAAAACGGAAATTGTAGAAGAAATTATGAAACGAGCGAATCCCAATATTTTGTAGTCGTATATAAAGTGAAAATGTATAATATGAGTAGATAGAGGAGGTATAAACTATGTGTATTAGTATAGCAGTAACGAAAAAAGCTCTTTTTAGTCTATAACATTGATTGAAAGGAGATATAGTATGGGATTATTTTCTATTTACGTAGTAGATACAGTTCATTATAAATCAGATTAAATATTTGATTATGATGGACTGATATAAGTTCGTTGTAATCAACCAGGAGAAGATTATAATGGACAAGAAAAATCCAAAAAATGCACAGAATTTCATAACGTCTAAAAATGTATGTAAAGATATTTTAAGTTATACAAACATCAATAAAAATGATCATGTGTTAGAAATTGGTTCAGGGAAAGGTCATTTTACGAATGAACTATTAAAAATTAGTGGCTTTGTAACTGCAATTGAAATTGAAGATAGGTTATATAAGATGACTAAGAATGTGACATCAACTTCTGACAATATTGAAGTCATCAATCACGATATATTGAAATTTAATTTTCATAAATACCACGTTCAAAAGATTTTTGGTAATATTCCTTTCAATATAAGTACAGATATTATCAAAAAAATTACTTTTGAGAGTCATTCAAAATATAATTACCTTATAGTTGAATACGGCTTTGCTAAAAGATTACTAGATACGCAGCGAGCTTTGGGTCTGTTAGTAATGCTTGAGCTAGATGTAAAAATGATTAAAAAGATCGCAAGATTTCATTTTCATCCACAGCCTAAAACAGACGCTGTATTAATTCTTCTTGAGCGACATTCTCCTTTAGTTAGGAAAAAAGATTATAAGATATATACAGATTTTGTTTATAGTTGGGTTAATAAAGAATACCGAAAGCTATTTACAAATAATCAGTTTAAAAAAGCAGTAAAGTATGCACAAATAAATGATTTAAATAAGGTGACTAAAGAACAATTCATTTCAATTTTTAACAGCTATAAATTATTCAATGGATACAATTAATGTAGATTGTAGTTAGTTGATTATATTATCGCTTGTTTTACGTAGTTTTTAAATGAATTATAATAATTTAGCCAAGAGTATTGAGAACAGTATGAGCTTTCATAGCTATACTGTTCTTTTTTGTAATGAAAGAGAAGAAAATAAAAGTATGGAAACCGCAGTGAAAGTATCTTGTTTAGCAGGGGTTACTTAACACAAGTAGTTTCTAGTTGGATTGTTACTAATTGTATTAGCATTTAAAACTGAAATTAGTCCACTCTACTAATAATTATAGTATAAGAAATTAGGTTATCACGGAAGCATAAAGGTAATAATTTTTGAAATTAAGGGAATATAATCGGAGTATTATACAGTTGCGTTTGCAACTGTATGTGTTAAAATAAAGTTAAACTTAAATAGAAATGTTTATTTTAGTTAACAGACTGTCTAGCGTCTTTTTTTCAGATAAAGTTAGATTAGACAATGCTTGATAAGCGTATTGTTGCTCTAACTTAGAAAGTTTGGTATATAAATTTTTTGTTTTTTCAGTGACAAATAATTGATTAAATTTTTTATTATCTGGATTTGGTTTTTTTATAATATATTTATCTTTTTCAAGCTTTTTTATTGCTCTACTTAAAGTAGTTTTATCTATATTCATCAATTTCACTAAAGCTGATTGAGAAATACCTTCATTTTCTGTAATTCTGATTAAATAGAGAAATAAATTATTATCTAGTTGATAGTTTGTAGCTAAACGGTTCATTTCAGTTGATGCTTTGCGAGAAATAGTTCCAATTTGTCTAAATAAAGTTATATCTGTATTATTCATAGAAGCTCCTTTACTAGTAGTTGTATTTATAATTTTATTTTACATGAAATTTAAGAATAGAGGAATGTTTATGTGGAAAATAAAAAAATTAGAAGAATTAACAAATATTGAATTATTAGAAATTTTCCGCTTACGTGTGGATACTTTTATGATAGAACAAGAAAGAATTTATCATGAAGTAGATGATAATGATAAAATTGCTTATCATATTTTTTTTCAGAATCAAGATGATAAAAGAATTACCTGTTATGCTCGTGTTTTTCCGATAAATACCCATGTGACTTTCGGAAGAGTTGTAATTAGTAAGGAACTACGAGGACAAGGGCATGGGGACGTATTGATGGAAAATGTTTTGAAAGTTTGTAGAGAACGTTTTTCACATAAAATTATCGAAATAGAAGCCCAAGAGCAAGTTGTTCCATTTTATATAAAATTTGGTTTTAAAGTTGTAGGTGATACTTTTATTTTTGAAGGTACTCCGCATCAAGAAATGAGATTAGAGTGAGGGAAGGTTTATGAACTGGATCGGGCTACTTGGGAGTATTATAGTTTTTATTACTGCTCTTGGGTTGTTTATTATTGAAATATATCGTTCAAAAAAGTAATAAAGGATTAAAAAGAAGATTAGGGATATTATCCCTAATCTTCTTTTTTTCTTGTCTTCTACAATAACTTCCTCTAAAAGGCATATCAGCTTCCTTAATAATTTTTTGTTGTTTAGCTGAGCCTGTTTCTAATTTCTAGGATTGTTTGACCTATTAAAATAATCAGTGTCAAAGCTTAAAGACATTCAAGAGCTTAAGTATGATTAGGAAAATTATGATTAGGAAAATCTTAATTGCTTTAGGAAATATGGATTGTGATCAATGACAAAGAGAAACTTCTAAATCCCTTGATATAAAAGGGATTTAGAAGTTTCTCCTGTTATTCCCACTCGACTGTAGAAGGAGGCTTACTCGTCACATCATACACGATGCGGTTTACATGTTCGACTTCATTAACGATACGTACTGAGATGTGTTGTAATACATCCCATGGAATACGGGCAAAATCAGCGGTCATACCGTCAATGGAAGTGATAGCGCGGATACCGACTGTGTAATCATAAGTTCGTTCATCTCCCATAACACCGACAGAGCGAATGCCTGGTAGTACGGTGAAATATTGCCAGATATCTCGGTCCAACCCAGCATTAGAGATTTCTTCACGCAAAATCGCGTCGGATTCCCGGACGATTTCTAGTTTTTCTTCGGATAGTTCACCTAACACACGGATTCCTAAACCAGGGCCTGGGAATGGTTGACGCCAAACGATTGTATCCGGCATACCAAGTTCGGTTCCTAATGCGCGAACTTCATCTTTAAATAAAGTATTCAAGGGTTCGATTAATTGGAAGCTCATTTCTTCTGGTAATCCACCGACATTATGGTGAGATTTAATGGTTTGAGCTGTTTCGGTCCCGGATTCGATAACATCAGTATAAAGGGTACCTTGAGCTAGGAAACCGATGCCTTCTTCACCCGCCAATTTAATGGCTTCGTCATTAAATAGATAGATAAATTCGTTACCGATAATTTTACGTTTTTGTTCAGGATCAGAAACACCCGCTAGTTTATCTAGGAAACGTTTTTGAGCGTCTACTTTAATAATATTTAAACCAAATTTACCACCTAAGCTGTCCATAACTTGTTCAGCTTCGTTTTTACGCAACAAACCGTGGTCAACAAAAATACAAGTCAATTGATCGCCGATAGCTTTGTGTAAAAGCACGCCAACAACACTGGAATCAACGCCGCCTGATAAGGCAAGTAAAACTTTTTTATCGCCGACTTTTTCGCGAATATGGGCGGTTTGCATGTCGATAAAGTTTTCCATCGTCCAATCGCCTTTACATTGGCAAATATCTAAAGCAAATTCCTTTAATAAATCATTACCGTATTCGGTGTGACGGACTTCTGGGTGAAATTGTACGCCATAAATTTTACGTTCTGCATTTTGAATGGAAGCAATCGGACAATCTTTACTAGTCGCTACCACTTCAAAATCCTTAGGAACATCTTTGACTAGGTCACCATGGCTCATCCAAACCGTTTGATTATCAGGTGTAGAACTAAACAGTTTAGCTTTTTCTGCAGTGATTTCGATACCGGCTTTACCATATTCACGGTTTTGGGCTCTCTCAACAGTACCGCCGAGACGATGCGTTACTAACTGCATACCGTAACAAATGCCTAAGATTGGAATACCCAGCTCAAAAATTTCTTCATCAATACCAAAGGAGTCGGTGTCATAGACACTGTTTGGACCACCGGATAAGATGATTCCTTTTACATTCATTTGTTTAATTTCCGCAGCTGTAGTTTTATGGCTTAACAACTCAGAAAAAACGCCACAATCGCGGATGCGTCGGGTAATGAGTTGGTTATATTGGCTGCCGTAATCTAATACGATAATTTTTTCTACATCTGCCAAATGTTCAACGTTATTCACGATAATTTCCCTCTATTCTAATTAGTTTTAAGCAAAATATTCAAAATTTGCGTAGCAATATTTTATCGATTTTATGGTAATCTGTTTTATGGAGAATTATATCTGCTCGCGATCGTGTGGGCAAGATAAATTCTTTTAAGTTTTTCAAATTAACATTTTTCCATACGGATTTTGCCATGTCAATCGCTTCTTTACGATCACCCATAGCATATTCATAATAATAATTTGAAGGATCTTGAAAAGCAGTGTCCAGTAAGGACTCGAAACGTTCTAAGTACCAACGTTCCACCAAAGCAGGGTCTGCATCGACATAAATGGAAAAATCGAAAAAATCGCTCACGTAGATTTGTTGGTTTGCAGGCAATTGAAATACATTAATTCCTTCAACAATCAAAATATCTGGTTGCGAGATTGTTTCGTATTCCCCTTCGATGATATCATAGCTTTTATGAGAATAAAGCGGAATTTTCAAATCTTTTTCACGAGATTTTACACTGTTTAAAAAATCAATGAGCCGTTCCATATCATAGCTTTCAGGAAAACCTTTGCGATCCATAATACCACGTTCCTCTAATACCCGGTTTGGATACAAGAAGCCATCGGTAGTAATTAGCTGCACATCTTGTTTAGGAAACAATCGTGATAGTAGGGTTTGTAATAGACGCGCTGTCGTACTTTTTCCTACGGCTACACTACCAGCAATACCTATAATAAACGGAGGGACTTTTATATAGCGATGTAAGAAAAGCCCTTTGCTTAAAGTTAATGATTCGTATTCTTTCATATGTAAATGAATCATGTGACACATCGGAATGAAAACATCTTCTACATCCTGCATTGAAATCCGGTCGTTCAAACTTTTGATATTATCTAATTCTTCTTGCGTTAACGGCAAATGTTTAGGTGTATAAAAGCCTTGCCATTCGCTTCGAGGAATTTGATAGAAATTCATATACTCTTCCATGGTTCCTCCTCATATAAAAAATAAACAGATTATTTTTTGGACCGCTGTAATTTCTAAAATCAACATAAATATTTTAACACAAAAACAAAATAGCTCCTAGCTACAGTAGAAAAAAAGCAGAACTTTCATTTACTTTAAGCAAAAAATCGGTATGATAAAAGTAACAATATAAAAAGGAAGAAAAATATGACGAATCACTATTATCAAACAAATCCAGAAAGCCCACACGATATTTTAACTTGGTCTTTTGAGTTACTAGACAAAAAGTTCCAGTTTACTACGGATAGCGGCGTATTTTCTAAAGGCACAGTCGATTATGGCTCAAGAGTGCTTATTCAAACTTTTTCATGGCAAAATTTACCTGAGGGAAAGATTTTGGAAGTGGGCTGTGGTTATGGGCCAATAGGATTGGCAATCGCCCATGCAAGTGGTCGACAGATTGAAATGACAGATGTGAATGAACGAGCAGTTCAACTCGCTAAGCAAAATGCTAGTCAAAACCAAATTGATAATGCAGATATTCACTTTTCTGATATTTATAGCGCTGTTCATGAAAAAAATTATGCGGCTATTTTAAGTAACCCGCCCATTCGTGCAGGAAAAAAAGTGGTGCATCAGATTATCGCAGATAGTTATCACTACTTACAAGAAACAGGAACATTAACGATCGTTATACAGAAAAAACAAGGAGCACCCAGTGCGCAAAAGAAAATGCAGGATGTATTTGGCAATGCCTCAATCATAAAAAAAGATAAGGGATACTATATTATTCAAAGTTATAAGGAGGAAAAGAAATGAAGCTGACTATCCGACAGATTGCCGAAATGGCAGGCGTTTCAGTGACGACTGTTTCTCAGATTTTAAACCATAAGGGGAGTCGCTTTAGCGCAGAAACTCGACAACGAGTCAATGATATCGTTGAAAAGTATCAATATAAACCAGACTTTTTTGCTTCGAATTTGATTACTCGTCATTCAAAAACCATTGGCATGATTGTTCCGGATGTAACAGATTCTTTCTTTTCTAAAATTGTTGAAGGTGCCGAACACTATACCAATCCTCTAGGTTACATGTTAGTCCTTTGTAATTCTCATCATGAATTGGAAAAAGAGATTCAATTATTACGACAGCTAGCAGATCGTTCTGTTGAAGGTGTTATTTTAGCTACTCCTAATGTTTTGCCGGAAGAATATAGTGTTGATAGTGAATTTTCACAGACTATGCCCCTGGGGTTGATTGACCGTGGTATTAATCAACGCGATAATGGGCGTTTGATCGTTAAGGAATATGAAGGAGCTTATCAAGCAGTTTCATATCTAGTAAAAAATGGTCATCATAATATTGGTTTAATTAAAGAAAATACCAGTTACTATCAATTAGAAGAACGATATAACGGTTATTACCAAGCTTTAAAAGATGCTGGTATTTTGTTTAAACATGAAAATGTAGTAACGGCTGATTTAACGGTCGAAGGCGGGTATTACGCTGCTCAACAATTATTAAAACAAAAGCATCTCACGGCTATTTTTTGTAGTAACGATGCTATGGCTATGGGTTGCTACCGCGCTATATACGAACAAAATTATAAAATACCTGATGATATTTCGGTAATTGGTTTTGATGGGCTGAGCTTTTCTAAATTTATGAATCCGCCATTAACCACTATAGAACAGCCTGTGTTTGATATCGGGTTCACTGCAGCAAAGTTTATTGTAGATGCTATTGAATTTCCAGAACAGCGAATTCCGAACAAAATTTTTGAAACAAAATTAATTTTTCGTGAGAGTGTGAAAAATTTAGCGTCTGAATGATTTAAATTTTTGAATTGTGACAACTTAGGATTGACAATTATGAAAGCGTCTTGTATTCTAAGTTTAGAAAGGGCTTTCACAAATAAACTTGTTCAGTAAACCGTTTTACTTAAATGTTTTACCTCCCTTTTAAGTATTGTATAATAAATTGAAATCAGGAAGCGAGGTTTGTTTGAATGCGCATGGTTGATTTAATTGAAAAAAAGCGAGATGGCTACGCTTTAACCAAAGAAGAAATTAAATTTATGATTCAAGAATACACAAAAGATAAGATTCCTGACTATCAGATGAGTGCTTTTCTTATGACTGTCTTTTACGAGGACATGATAGATGAAGAGATTACAGCTTTAACTTTAGCAATGGCTGACTCAGGAGAAAAGATCGATTTATCTTCGATTGAGGGTATTAAAGTTGATAAACACTCAACTGGAGGCGTTGGAGACACAACGACTTTGGTTTTAGCTCCTCTAGTGGCAAGCGTAGGCGTACCAGTTGCTAAAATGTCTGGTCGCGGTTTGGGCTATACTGGTGGAACGTTGGATAAATTGGAATCTATACCAGGGTTTAAAATTGAACTTTCTGACCGTGCGTTTATTGACGAAGTAAATAAAAACAAAGTAGCAGTGATCGGTCAAAGTGGTGACTTAGCTCCAGCAGATAAAAAACTGTATTCCTTACGTGATGTGACAGCGACAGTTGATTCAATTCCTTTAATTGCAAGCTCGATTATGAGTAAGAAAATAGCGGCAGGTGCAGATGCGATCGTTTTGGACGTTACAACAGGCGAAGGTGCATTTATGAAAAACCTTGAAGATGCAAGACGATTGTCTCATACAATGGTCCGTATCGGTGAACTTGCCAAGCGGAAAACGATGGCGGTCATTTCTGATATGAGTCAACCTCTAGGAAAAGCGATCGGAAATGGTTTAGAGGTTATAGAAGCCATCGAAACCCTGCAAGGGAAAGGCCCTAATGATTTATTAGAGATGTGTTATGTGCTTGGTAGCCAAATGTTAGTCTTAGGTGAAAAGGCGGAAACTTTGGAAGAGGCTCGAGGCCTATTAGAAAAAGCTGTTTCTTCAGGAGCAGCCTTTGAAACTTTTAAAAATATGGTCAAAAATCAAGGCGGTGACGAAACTATATGTAGTCAACCTGAGAAATTATTAACGGCGCCGTTTGAAATCGAGTTGCCTGCTAAAAGAGCTGGTGTTATTACACAACTTGTAGCCAATGAAATTGGTATTGCTGCCATGATGTTAGGCGCAGGTCGTCAAACCAAAGAAGACGCGATCGATTATGGCGTAGGATTAAAGTTACATAAAAAAATTGGCGAACAAGTGGAAAAAGGAGAATCCTTAGTAACAATTTATAGCAATACTGAACAAATTGAACCAATCAAAGAGAAATTATACAAAAATATTCAGATCGGAAAAGCTGCTGATGAACCGATATTAGTCCATGAGATCATTACAGAGTAGGGGTTAGAAAAATGGAGTTAAATCGTATAATCGATTATACGCTTTTAAAAGCAGAAGCCACCCGAAAAGAAGTACTAGAAGTGATTGAAGAAGCAAAAAAGCAACGTTTTTATGCTGTTTGTATCAGTCCCAGCTGGGTTTTTCTAGCAGCAAAGGAATTAAAACGTGACCCAACAGGCGTATGTACGGTGATTGGTTTTCCTTTTGGAACAAATACTTCAGAAACTAAGGCATTTGAGACAAAAAATGCTATCGAAAATGGTGCAGATGAAATTGATATGATGATAAACATCGGAGCGCTAAAATCTGGTATGGAAGAAAAAGTCCAAGCAGATATTCAAGCAGTCGTTGATGTAGCTAAGGATCAAGCGTTAGTAAAAGTTATTATTGAGATGAATTTATTAACCAAAGAAGAACTATTGAAAGCCTGCGAACTTGCCCAAGCAGCTGGAGCTGATTTTATAAAAACTTCTACTGGACTGTTAAAAGCGAATACTACAGTAGCAGAGGTAAAATTGTTAAAAGAAACTGTTACTCCTGAAATGGGTGTCAAAGTTTCTGGCGGTATTTATGATGAAGATCAAGCACTAGCCATGCTTGAAGCAGGCGCTAGCAGGTTAGAAATAAGTGCTAGTGTATCCATTATTACTAAAAACAATAAAATTAAGAATTAGGAGGTGGAAGATGGCAAAGGCAAAAGAAGAATGGATAGCAATAGCACAAAAAGCATTGGAAAAAGCTTACGTTCCTTACTCGCATTTTCCAGTAGGCGCTTGTCTGGTGACTAAGCAGGGGAATATATACCAAGGTGTTAATATTGAAAATGCTTCATATGGTTTAAGTAATTGTGCAGAACGGACAGCCATATTTAAGGCAGTTTCTGAAGGAGAACGAGATTTTGAGCACTTAGTTATAGCTGGTAATACCTTACAACCGATTTCTCCATGTGGCGCTTGTCGACAGGTAATGGTTGAATTTTTTGAACAGGATATGCCGGTAACGCTTGTAGGTGAGCATGGAGCACAAAAAGAAATGACGGTAGAACAACTACTTCCTTACTCATTTATTGGGCAGGATTTATGATGGATTCGAGCAGTTAAAAGCTGTTTAAATTAAAAATATTTTTTAGGAGGATTTATAATAAAATGAAAAAAGCGAAATTATTTGGGTTCGGTACCATAGCGATGGTCAGTGCCTTACTATTAGGTGCGTGTGGTAATGGCGGAGGATCCGGCGATGGCGGCGGTAATGGAGATGGATCAAATGCTCCGGCAGCTTTAATCACTGATACAGGCGGCGTTGATGACCGTTCGTTTAACCAATCTGCTTGGGAAGGATTGCAAGATTGGGGAGAAGAAAATAATGTAGAACGCGGTAATGATGGTTATCAATATTTCCAATCCTCTAACGAATCAGATTACATTCCTAATATTGATCAGGCATTAAATGCTGGCTTTAAGACGATTTTTGGGATTGGTTATAAATTACAACCAGCTATTGAAGAACAGTCACAAAATAACCCAGATAATAACTTTGTTATTGTAGATGATGTTGTAGAAGGCGAAAATGTAGCTTCAGCAACTTTTAAAGACCAAGAAGCTGCTTATTTAGCAGGGATTGCAGCTGCATATACTACAGAAACAGATAAAGTTGGATTTGTAGGCGGTGTTGAAGGCGAAGTTATCGATCGTTTTGATGCAGGCTTTACAAAAGGTGTAGAAGATGGCGCTGAAAAATTAGATAAAGATATCGAAGTATTGAACCAATATGCCGGTGATTTCTCTGCACCTGATAAAGGACGTTCGATTGCTCAAGGTATGTACTCTCAAGATGCGGATATTATTTATCATGCTTCGGGTGCTACTGGAAATGGCGTGTTCCAAGAAGCGAAATCAAGAAACGAGTCTGGCGACGATAAAGTTTGGGTGATCGGTGTTGACCGTGACCAAGAAGATGAAGGAAGTTATGACAATGATGGGGAAGAAGATAATTTCACCTTAACTTCTACATTAAAAGGTGTAGGAACTGTTGTTCAAGACTTGGCACAAAGATCTGCAGATGATGACTTTCCTGGTGGCGAACATTTAGAATATGGTCTGGATGAAGACGGTGTCGGCTTAAGTGATGGTTATTTATCAGATGAAGCAACAGAAGCTGTTGAAGAAGCTAGAGATGATGTTACAAATGGTGACGTTGAAGTTCCTGAAAAGCCATAAAGATAGTAGGTTCGTTTATCGTCGGCAAAATGTCGGCGATAACGAATTGATTTTTTCTTTCAATAAAAATAAAGAGCGATAACGTTAATGTGTTCTTGCTCCTTTTTATTGAGAGAAAAAATCTCTATTATAAAAAGTTTACGATGCGCGATTGTTTGTTTCAGAATTACTTCCAAAGGATGTGAAAAATGTGTCAGAGGAACAAGTTGTAGTGGAAATGCGCGACATTACAAAAGAGTTCGGACTCTTTAAGGCAAATGATCGGGTAAATTTGCGTTTAAAAAAAGGTGAGATCCACGCTTTACTAGGGGAAAATGGCGCGGGTAAATCAACGCTGATGAATATGTTATCTGGACTATTGGAGCCAACTTCCGGAAAAATCCTTATTGATGGTAAAGAGGTAACGATCGCTGGCCCGAATACAGCAAATCAGTTAGGAATCGGCATGGTCCACCAGCATTTTATGTTAGTAGATGCATTTACGGTGACTGAAAATATTATCTTAGGAAACGAACCCAGTCACTTAGGAAAAATTGACCGGAAAAAAGCCCGCCAAGAAATTATGGAAGTTTCAAAGCGATATGGATTGCGAGTGGATCCAGACGCTTATGTGCGAGATATTTCGGTAGGGATGCAACAAAGGGTAGAAATATTAAAAACATTATATCGTGGCGCGGATGTATTAATTTTCGATGAACCGACTGCAGTATTGACTCCGCAAGAAATCGATGAATTGATCGAGATTATGCGTGGGTTAGTAAAAGAAGGTAAATCGATCATTTTAATCACTCATAAATTAGACGAGATCAAGTCAGTGGCGGATGAGTGTACTGTTATTCGTCGTGGTAAAGGTATTGGCACTGTGACAGTTAAGGATGTTTCTTCCCAAGACTTAGCAGATATGATGGTAGGACGTTCTGTACTGTTTAAGACAGATAAGAAAAAAGCTGATCCGAAACAAAAGGTGTTATCGATTAAAGATTTAATTGTTAAGGAAAATCGCGGCGTTGAAGCGGTAAAAGGTCTTAACTTAGATGTTCATGCAGGAGAAATCGTAGGTATTGCAGGGATTGATGGGAACGGACAGTCTGAATTGGTGCAAGCATTAACAGGACTACGTAAAGCAGAAAGTGGCTCTGTTCAATTAAATGGCGCTGATATCACTAACTTCAGGCCAAGGAAAATCACTGAAAGTGGCGTAGGACATGTGCCAGAGGATCGTCATAGATATGGTTTAATTTTAGATATGTCGATAGCCGAAAATCTTGTTTTACAAAATTATTATTTGAATCCTTTTAGTAAAAACGGTGTATTAAATTACGGCAGTATTCATGAACATGCACGAACATTGATTGAAGAATATGACGTACGAACTGTCAATGAAGTAGTACCGGCCCGCTCCTTATCAGGTGGGAATCAACAGAAAGCTGTAGTTGCACGTGAAGTGAGCCGTGATCCTGATCTTTTAGTAGTAGCTAATCCAACTCGGGGTTTAGATGTAGGCGCGATTGAATTTATCCATAAGCGTTTGATCAACCAAAGAGATAATGATAAAGCTGTTCTTTTAGTAAGCTTTGAACTTGATGAAATATTAAATGTATCGGATCGAATAGCTGTTATTTATGATGGGAAAATCGTTGGTATCGTAAAACCAGAAGAAACTTCTGAACAAGAACTTGGATTACTCATGGCCGGTTCTTCTTTAGAAAAAGCTAGACAAGAACTTGCTCAACAGGAGGTAACAGCCGATGAATGATCGTAATGTAAAAATTCGTAATATTCTAGTCCCGGTCCTTTCGGTTATTTTAGGCTTAGTTATTGGCGCAATTCTCATGGCCGCCTTTGGATTTAACCCGGTTATTGGCTATCAATCAATGATGAATGCTTCTTTAGGGAATTTAAGAAGTATCGGTGAAACATTACGACAAGCTACACCACTGATTTTTACCGCATTGGGATTTTCAATTGCTAATTCTGCCGGTTTTTTCAATATTGGGCTTTCCGGTCAGGCTTTGTGCGGATGGGTGGCAAGTGTTTCTTTAGCATTAGTCTTTCCTGATTTACCTAAAGTTATTTTACTTCCATTGTGTATCATTGCAGGGGCTTTAGCTGGCGCGTTAGCGGCTGCAGTTCCAGGTGTTTTACGTGCCTATTTTGGGACAAGCGAAGTAATTGTAACGATTATGATGAACTATATCGTTTTATACTTAAGTACCTTTATTTTACAAGATTGGATGCCAGAAAGTTTTCGTTCCAGTTTAGATTCCTCAAACCGAATTACTGAAAATGCTAGTTTGAATATGGAAAGTCTTTCGACCTTTTTTGGTGGTTCGCGGGTTAATGCAGGCTTATTTCTAGCTTTATTAGGATTAGTTGTTGTCTGGTTTATCATGAAAAAAACAACCCTTGGCTATGAAATACGAGCTGTCGGTTTGAACCCAAATGCCTCAGAATATGCTGGGATGAGTAGTAAAAGAACGATTATTTTATCCATGGTACTTTCAGGGACTTTTGCTGGTTTAGGTGGTGTCGTAGAAGGGCTAGGAACTTATCAAAACTTTTTTGTACAGACAGAGTCACTTTCAATTGGTTTTGATGGATTAGCTGTTTCTCTTCTAGGCGCAGGTACATCTATTGGGATTTTACTTTCGGCGCTCTTATTTAGTATTTTGCAAATCGGTGGTTTAGGCATGCAAACTGGTGCAGGGGTGCCATTTGAAATTGTCAATGTTGTAATTGCCTTAATCATCTTCTTTGTTGCTATTAGTTATATTATGAGAGTGTTGCTTGCTAAAATCATGCCTGATAAAAGGCAGGAAGAAGTGGTCCACAATATTGAATCTTCAACAGACGATCAGGATGGAAAAGGAGGCGGCCTATAATGTCGACGATTGGATTGATATCTTTAATTTTAACATCTGCACTGGTCTATTCGACCCCTTTGATCCTTACAGCCTTAGGCGGCACGTTTTCTGAAAGAAGCGGTGTTGTCAATGTGGGATTAGAAGGAATCATGGTTATGGGCGCTTTCAGTGGAATTGTCTTTAATTTGGAGAACGCTGGGAGATTCGGTGGTTGGACGCCTTGGTTAGGGATTATTGTTGGTGGTATAGTGGGGTTGTTATTTTCACTGCTACACGCAGTAGCAACCGTCAGTTTTCGTGCTGACCATATTATTAGTGGTACAGTGGTTAACTTAATGGCACCAGCTTTAGGCGTCTTTTTAATCAAAGTTTGGTATGGAAAAGGACAAACAGATAACATCGATAGTAATTTAGGCTATTTTTCCTTTCCTGGCTTAGAAGATATTCCTGTTATTGGTGATATTTTCTTTAAAAACACCTTTTTACCAGCTTACCTAGCTATTGTTATTGCTATTATTGCTTGGTATGTAGTTTCTAAGACACGCTTTGGCTTGCGTTTGCGTTCAGTAGGTGAACATCCGCAAGCAGCAGATACTCTGGGAGTAAATGTTTATTTATTCCGTTATTCCGGAGTTCTACTTTCGGGTCTGTTAGGTGGTATGGGTGGTGCTATCTTTGCACAATCTATTTCAGGGAACTTTTCTGCAGGAACTATTGTTGGGCAAGGCTATATTTCCTTAGCTGCGATGATTTTTGGTAAATGGAATCCGTTAGGTGCTATGGGTGCTGCGATTTTCTTTGGCTTTGCTCAAAGCTTGAGTATCATAGGAGCTCAGCTTCCGGTGATTTCTTCTATTCCGCCTGTGCTTTTGCAAATCGCCCCATACCTATTGACGATCATTGTCCTTGTTCTATTTTTGGGACGATCTTCGGGTCCGCAAGCAAGTGGAAAAAATTATGTGAAATCTAAATAAAAAGTTTAGTTAAAGGGGCGGGCTTAGGGAATGTTTATGAGCGCCGCTTCTTTTTGTGAATAAAAAATTTAAAGTAGGAGTGTTTAAATGGATTCGTTACAAGAAAAACTTAAGGAAACTACGGAATTTATTAAAAATAAAGGCGTAGGTGGGGTTGAATTTGGTTTGATTTTAGGTTCAGGCCTAGGTGAATTAGCTGAAGAAATTGAAGACGCACAAACGATTACTTACGACCAAATTCCACATTTTCCAGTCTCTACTGTTACAGGCCATGCTGGTCAATTAGTGTATGGTACGTTAGCCGGAAAAAAAGTATTAGCTATGCAAGGACGTTTTCATTACTATGAAGGTTATTCGATGCAGACAGTAACTTATCCGGTAAGAGTAATGGCTGCTTTAAAAGCCCATTCTTTGATTGTGACAAATGCAGCGGGTGGAGTAAATCTAGACTTTACGCCAGGAGATTTAATGCTGATTACTGATCATATTAACTTTATGGGAAGCAATCCATTATTTGGCGCAAATATTGATGAATTAGGCCCACGTTTTCCAGATATGAGTGAGGCGTATCGTTTAAGTTATCGCACAAAAGCCAAAGAAGTGGCAGAAAAACAAAATATTAATTTAAAAGAAGGAGTCTACATGGGATTTTCTGGCCCTACTTACGAAACACCGGCTGAAGTCCGTTTTGCACGAACTGCCGGAGCAGATGCTGTGGGAATGTCAACAGTGCCGGAGGTCATCGTTGCATGTCACAGTGGGTTAAATGTATTAGGTATTTCTTGTGTTACAAATTTAGCGGCGGGTATGCAAAAAAGTTTGGATCACAAAGAAGTTGTAGCAACGACTGAACGAGTGAAAATTGATTTTAAAACATTAGTTAAAGAAACATTAAAAGCTTTGTAGAATAAGGAGGAATCATATGAGCGTTCATATTGAGGCAAAACCCGGAGAGATCGCAGATAAAATATTACTACCTGGTGATCCGTTGCGAGCAAAATATATTGCTGAGACCTTTTTAGAAGATCCGGTTTGTTATAATCAGGTTCGCGGGATGTTAGGATATACTGGTGTGTATAAAGGAGAACGAGTTTCAGTGCAAGGAACCGGTATGGGGATGCCTTCTGCTACGATTTATGCTCAGGAATTGATTGAATCTTACGGTGTTAATAAAATCATTCGCGTAGGAACCTGTGGCGCGCTTTCAGAAGAAGTCCACGTTAGAGAACTTATTTTAGCTCAAGGGGCAGTGACAAGCTCTGCGATGATCCAAAAACATTTCCATGATTTTCATTATGCACCCATCGCTGATTTTCGTTTGTTGAAATCGGCCTATGAAATTGCTGAAGAACAAGGTTTTACTACTCATGTAGGAAATATTTTATCTGAAGATACATTTTATAAAGATGATATGACAGAAACCTTTCAACTAGCTGAATTAGGGATTAAAGGTGTAGAAATGGAAGCAGCAGCATTATATTATCTAGGCGCAAAATTTGATGTTCAGACGCTGGCTATTTGTACCGTTAGCGATCACATGATTACAGGTGAAGAAACGACAGCGCTTGAAAGACAAACGACTTTTGATGAGATGATCAAAGTTGGACTAGATACAGCTTTGAGTTAGAAAAATAATTGTCATTTGAACTAAGTGAACTTTTATAAATAAAGCAGTTGAGGAGATTTCTATCCAAAGAAGCTTCTCAGCTGCTTTTGTATTTTCAATAATTTAAAAGCTCACTTATTTTTTATGCGTTATTTTTATTAGTCAGTAAAGGGTTACATATTAGTTTATATTTGAGCTATTAAATTCATTTTTTTATTATTTTACTCTATTATAAATAAAAAGGAGGAATGATTGATGAGATGGGTAATAAAGCAGGAAGATTTAGATAGAGTAAAAAAAGAACACGGGAATGCTCAAAGTATTGTTGGATATGCTGATGAGCATAAGTTGCTAACAATTCCTATTCCGAAAATGTATGCAATTTTGCTAGATGATAATGAACTAAAACTTGTTCAATTGAATATGAATATGGAAGTAAAAAATATTGATACTATTCCCATAAGTAGCATTGAGGCTATTAAAATTAGTAGAGCGGTAGTCAAAAAAGTGGTGGTGACAACCAAAGATACTAAAGTTAAGTTAGCTGTGAAAACCTTAGCTGTGGGGATACAAAAAGCACAAAAGGAAATGATAGAAAAATTAGGAAGTTTAGTTAAATAATATACCTTGTCCAAAGAGTGTAAAAAAGCTATTCGTATCTTCTTTTTAGAAAGTTACGAATAGCTTTTTTGTGTTTATACATTTTTTGACTTTAAACAAAATTCTAGCGATAATGCAAGAAAAGGAGGTTTTCTCATGGAAAATTTTGATTTTCATGTAACAACAGATATACGTTTTGGTAAAGATCGTTTGGATGAATTGCCTCAGGTTTTGAATAATTTTGGTAAAAATGTGTTACTTGTTTATGGTGGAGGTAGTATTAAGAAAAATGGTTTATATGACAAATTATATGAACTGTTCAATCAAAATGATAATAATGTAGTTGAACTAGCAGGGGTCGATCCTAACCCGCGAATTGAAACGGTGCAAAAGGGAGTACAACTATGTAAGGAAAATGCGATCGATGTTGTTTTGCCTGTCGGCGGCGGTTCAGTGATCGATTGTAGTAAAGCGGTTGCAGCCTGTGTTTTTGTTTCAGGCGATTTATGGGAGAATTTCGTTCTGCCAAAAAAATATGAAGGTCCTGCTTTACCTATAGTGACTATTCTTACACTAGCAGCTACAGGTAGTGAAATGAACGGAACTTGTGTTATTTCCAATATGGATGCTCAAATAAAATTAGGCGTTCATGGAACAAGCAATTTACTCCCAAAAGTTTCTTTTCTTGATCCGACAAATACATTTAGCGTAGGTGCTTATCAAACAGCTGCGGGTTCAGCTGATATTTTAAGTCATTTGATGGAAAATTATTTTAACGCTACAGAGGGTACTGAGGTACAAGATGAGATTGCTGAAGGACTCATGAAAACTGTTATCAAATATTTACCTGTTGCTTTAGATGAGCCGGATAACTATATTGCTAGAGCTAATTTGATGTGGGCTAGTACGCTGGCTCTAAATGGATTAGTTGGCAAAGGAAAGAAAGGTTCTTGGTCATGTCACGCAATGGAACACGAGTTAAGCGCATTTTATGACATTACCCATGGTGTGGGGCTTGCGATGCTTACACCTAGATGGATGGCTCATGTTTTAGATGAAGATACGCTACCTAAGTTTCAACGTTTTGCTGAAGAAGTTTGGCAGGTGAATGAGGAAGAGCCGAAAAGAACAGCTGAGATAGGAATTCAAAAATTGTATGATTTCTTTGTTTCTTGTAACATCCCGATGACGCTTCCTGAAGTAGGTATTCAAACTGAAGAACATTTGGAAGAAATGGGACAACGTGCTGTAGCGCATAGCTCAATTTCAAATCAAGGCTTTGTTCCATTACATGAAGATGATGTGGTATCTATTTATAGAGAATGTATGTCTGAATCATCATTTGTATAGGATAAAAAAACTCGCAGGGAAAAATGATATCCCCTGCGAATTTTTTACATATTCATTATAAATAATATTTTTCTTTAACTGTTAGGTCGTCATTTAGTTCGTAAACACTTGGTTTTCCGGTTGGGATTTCAAGATCCATAATGTCATCATCAGAAATTCCTTCGATATGTTTTGCTAAAGCACGTAAAGAGTTACCGTGTGCTGCAACTAAAACAGTTTTGCCATCGCGCAATGCTGGAGCGATGTGATCTTCCCAAAATGGCAAAGCACGTTCAAGCGTAACTTTCAAGTTTTCACCACCAGGGATCGTTCTTGGATCTAAGTCAGCATAACGACGATCAGGTTCAGGATCCGTTAATGGAGGTAGTGTATCATAAGAACGACGCCAAATATGAACTTGTTCGTCGCCATATTTATCGCGGGTGTCTTGCTTGTTTAAGCCTTGTAAAGCACCATAGTGACGTTCGTTCAAACGCCAAGATTTTACTTCTGGTACCCATAATTGGTCGGTTTCTTCTAAAATATAGTGACAAGTTTTAATTGCGCGAGTTAAAACAGAAGTATAAGCAATATCAAATTCAATACCAGCTTCTTTAAGTTTTTGACCGGCGTCTTTTGCTTCTTCTACACCTTCTGGAGCCAAGTCTACGTCGACCCAACCAGTAAATTGATCTGCTTTATTCCATTCACTTTTTCCGTGACGTGCAAAAATTAATTTTGGCATAAAAAAATCTCCTTTAATCATTTAATTACTGAAATTTTCATTCCGGTTCCATTATACACTTTTTTAGGTATTTTTTCCATTAGATTCAAAAAGCCAGATGAAAACAATAAATATACAGTTAATATTCTATATTTATCGAATAGCAGAAATAAGCTCAGCGCCATCTTCTTTACCGATGATCACTGTATTTACCATATTCAAGAACAAGCCATGTTCCACTACGCCAACTGTTTTATCCAACTCCTTGGCTAATTTTTCAGGATCATCGATTTTTTTTAAATGAAGATCGATAATTGAATGGCCGCTATCAGTTACTTTCAATTGATCTTTGTCCATACGAAAGCTAGGTTCATAGCCCTTTTTTTCAAATAAATGAAATAGTTGCTGCTGACCATAGGGAATGACTTCTACCGGTAATGGAAAGTTGCCTAATTTATCTACCATTTTTGTCTCATCAACAATCCAAATGACCTGGTCTGTGTAAGTAGCAACGATTTTTTCGAAAAGCAAGGCAGCACCCCCACCTTTTAATCCTTGATAATCAGCGCTTATTTCATCAGCGCCATCGATGATGATGTCCACTTTTTCAACCTCATCGATTGATTTGATTGGCACCCCAATTTCTTCTGCTTGTTTTTTTGAAGTGGTAGAGGTAGGAACGCCAATAACATTAAGTTTTTCTTCCTTTACTTTTCGACCAATCTCTTTGATCATATAATAAGCGGTGGATCCAGTGCCAAGACCTACGATCATCCCATCTTTAACATAACTAGCTGCTTTAATACCAACGGTTTCTTTTACGTTCACGTTTATCACTCCTGCATTTTTTGTAAGCTCATTTACTACCTATTATATCGCCTAAATTTTAAAAATGATAGCGTTCTATAAAAATAGCTAGTAAAAAAGGGTGGAAAATGTTGACAAGCCGTGAAATGCGTGGTATTCTTTCAAAGGTGCTTTATAAACAGGTCTTTTAGATGAGACATGCTGACTGTATAAGTACATCTGATAAAGTATGCAGATTAAATTATGCATTCTTTTTTATCGCAAAAAAAGAACCACCTGGATGTGTGGAACTATAAAGCAAATTAAGGGAGGGAAAATAAACAATGCCTACAATTAATCAATTAGTACGTAAACCTCGTAAATCGAGAACTAGTCAAACAGATTCACCAGCTTTGAATAAAGGATATAACAGTTTAAGAAAGAAACCGACGACTGTATATTCTCCACAAAAACGTGGAGTGGCAATGCGTGTCGGAACTATGACACCTAAAAAACCTAACTCTGCTTTGCGTAAATATGCTCGTGTACGTTTGTCAAACTTAATTGAAGTAACAGCTTATATCCCAGGTATGGGTCATAACTTGCAAGAACACAGTGTGGTATTAATCCGCGGTGGTCGTGTAAAAGACTTACCAGGGGTACGTTATCATATTGTACGTGGTGCTTTGGATACTGCGGGCGTTAACGATCGTAGAAAATCACGTTCTAAATATGGAACGAAAAAACCAAAAGAATAATGAAAAAATATACTGACCAATTTTTGAAAGGAGGAATTACGTATGTCTCGTAAAGGTGCTGTAGCAAAACGTGACGTTTTACCAGACCCTATATATAATTCGAAATTAGTGACACGTTTGATCAACCGAGTAATGGTCGATGGTAAACGTGGTACTGCCACAAATATCATTTATAACGCATTCGATAATATTAAAGAAACTACAGGTAATGAACCATTAGAAGTTTTCGAACAAGCAATGAAAAACATTATGCCTGTTTTAGAAGTGAAAGCTCGTCGTGTAGGAGGTTCTAACTACCAAGTACCAGTTGAAGTACGTCCTGAACGTCGTACGACTTTAGGCCTTCGCTGGATGGTAAATTATGCGCGTTTGCGTGGAGAACACTCTATGGAAGAGCGGTTAGCTAAAGAAATCATGGACGCAGCTAACAATACTGGCGGATCTGTCAAAAGACGTGAAGATACACATAAAATGGCAGAATCAAACCGAGCATTTGCTCACTATCGCTGGTAAAACCCTCGCTTCTTTATTGTTGGTAAAAGGTATAACCATAGCAAAAGTTAAAAGTTGAGAGGAGAACAAGCTAGAAATGGCAAGAGAATTTTCGTTAGAAAAAACTCGTAATATCGGTATCGTAGCACACGTCGATGCTGGTAAAACGACAACAACTGAACGTGTCTTGTACTATACAGGTCGTATCCATAAAATTGGAGAAACGCACGAAGGTGCTTCTCAAATGGACTGGATGAGCCAAGAGCAAGATCGTGGTATCACGATTACCTCTGCTGCTACCACAGCACACTGGAGAGATCATCGCGTAAATATCATCGACACTCCTGGACACGTGGACTTTACAATTGAAGTACAACGTTCATTGCGTGTGCTAGACGGTTCAGTTACTGTCCTAGACTCACAATCAGGTGTTGAACCACAAACTGAAACAGTTTGGCGCCAAGCAACAGAATATCAAGTACCTCGTATTGTATTCTGTAATAAAATGGATAAGGTCGGCGCAGATTTCTTATATTCTGTCCAATCATTGCATGATCGTTTAGAAGCTAATGCACAACCTATCCAATTGCCAATTGGTGCTGAAGATAACTTTGAAGGTATCATCGACCTTGTGAAGATGAAAGCTGAATTTTATAAAGATGATTTAGGTACTACTTTCGAAGAAACTGAAATCCCAGATGAATATAAGGAAACAGCTCAAGAATGGCATAATAATTTGGTAGAATCTATAGCTGATTTTGATGAAGATATCATGATGAAATACTTGGAAGGTGAAGAAATTACACCTGAGGAGTTACAAGCAGGTATTCGTAAAGCAACATTATCTGTTGAATTTTATCCAGTATTATGTGGTTCTGCTTTTAAAAACAAAGGTGTTCAAATGATGTTGGACGCAGTAATTGATTACTTGCCTTCTCCAACCGACGTTCCCCCAATTAAAGGGATCGATCCGAAAACAGATGAAGAAACTGAACATCCTGCTGATGATAACGAACCTTTTTCATCACTTGCTTTTAAAGTTATGTCAGACCCTTATGTTGGCCGCTTAACTTTCTTCCGTGTTTATTCAGGTGTGTTGGATACAGGTTCTTATGTATTGAATGCTACCAAGGATTCACGTGAACGAATTGGTCGTATTTTGCAAATGCATGCCAATTCACGTTCTGAGATCGATAAGGTTTATTCAGGTGACATTGCAGCTGCTGTGGGCTTGAAAAACACCACGACAGGGGATACCCTTTGTGATGAAAAAAATCCAGTTATTTTGGAAACTATCAACTTCCCTGACCCAGTGATTCAAGTTGCTGTTGAACCTAAGTCAAAAGCTGACCAAGATAAAATGGGTGTAGCACTACAAAAACTTGCAGAAGAAGACCCATCCTTTAAAGTGGAAACAAACGCTGAAACCGGTGAAACTGTAATTGCTGGTATGGGTGAACTTCAATTAGACGTTCTTATTGATCGTATGAAGACTGAATTTAAAGTGGATGCCAATATTGGTGCACCACAAGTTTCTTATCGTGAAACTTTCCGTTCATCAACTAAAGCTGAAGGGAAATTTATTCGTCAATCCGGTGGTAGAGGACAATATGGACACGTATGGGTTGAATTTACTCCGAATGAAGAAGGAGCAGGATTCGAATTTAAGAACTCTATCGTTGGTGGGGTTGTCCCTCGTGACTATATACCTGCAGTACAAAAAGGATTGGAAGACGCCATGGAAAATGGTGTGTTAGCTGGTTATCCATTAGTTGACGTAAAAGCAGAATTGTTTGATGGTTCTTACCATGATGTCGACTCTAATGAAACAGCCTTCCGTATTGCGGCTTCAATGTCTCTACGTGAAGCTGCGAAAAAGGCAGATCCAGTTATTCTTGAACCGATGATGAAAGTAACAATTAGCATCCCTGAAGAATATCTAGGTGATATTATGGGACATGTTACAGCTCGTAGAGGTCGTGTTGAAGGAATGGATGCTCACGGTAATGCACAAACTGTAAATGCGTTTGTACCATTAGCTGAAATGTTTGGCTATGCAACAACGCTACGTTCAGCAACACAAGGTCGCGGTACTTTCATGATGACATTTGATCATTATGAAGCTGTACCAAAATCTATTCAAGCTGAAATTATTAAGAAAAACGGCGGAAATGCTGAATAAACTTAATAAATATTGAAATGAAATGCTACAAATACTGTATTTTTTGTTGTATTTCGTGTACAATTGGTTACAATAAGATGGGTGGAAATTCAATGATGATTTTCTACCTATCAAATATAAAAAAATGTAATTTAGGAGGAACATTTAAAAATGGCAAAAGAAAAATATGATCGTTCTAAACCACATGTTAACATTGGTACTATCGGCCACGTTGACCATGGTAAAACAACTTTAACAGCTGCAATTACAGCAGTTTTAGCAAAAAACGGATTAGGCGAAGCTTCAAGCTTTGATACAATTGATAAAGCTCCAGAAGAAAAAGAACGTGGAATCACTATTAATACATCTCACGTTGAATATGAAACAGAAAACCGTCACTATGCTCACATTGACGCACCAGGACACGCAGACTATGTTAAAAACATGATCACTGGTGCTGCCCAAATGGACGGCGCTATCTTGGTAGTATCTGCAGCTGACGGCCCAATGCCACAAACTCGTGAACATATCCTATTGTCACGTAACGTTGGTGTACCATACATCGTTGTATTCTTAAACAAAATGGATATGGTTGACGATGAAGAATTACTTGAATTAGTTGAAATGGAAGTACGTGATCTATTAACTGAATACGACTTCCCAGGTGATGACACTCCTGTTATTTCTGGTTCAGCTTTGAAAGCTTTAGAAGGCGACGCAGAGTATGAACAAAAAGTCTTGGACTTAATGGCAGCTGTGGATGACTTCATCCCAACTCCTGAACGTGACCATGACAAACCATTCATGATGCCGATTGAAGATGTTTTCTCAATCACTGGTCGTGGAACTGTTGCTACAGGTCGTGTTGAACGTGGAACTATTAAAGTCGGTGACGAAGTTGATATCATCGGTATTCATGAAAATGTTAAAAAGACAACTGTTACGGGTGTAGAAATGTTCCGTAAATTGTTAGACTTTGCAGAAGCTGGTGATAACATCGGTACATTGTTACGTGGTGTTTCTCGTGACGATATCGAACGTGGTCAAGTGTTAGCTAAACCAGGCTCAATCACACCACATACAAAATTCTCAGCTGAAGTTTATGTATTGACAAAAGAAGAAGGTGGACGTCATACACCATTCTTCTCAAACTATCGCCCACAATTTTACTTCCGTACAACTGACATCACTGGTGTCATTGAATTACCAGAAGGTACTGAAATGGTTATGCCAGGTGATAACGTAGCAATGGAAGTTGAATTAATTCACCCTGTTGCTATTGAAAACGGCACTCGTTTCTCAATTCGTGAAGGCGGACGTACTGTTGGTTCAGGCGTTGTTTCTAACATTGAAAAATAACTCTATTTAACTTAGAGATAAGAAAACTTCCCAAAAGCGTTTATTCGCTTTTTGGGAAGTTTTTTTGTTATCGAAAAAGAAGGGCCATAAAGGAGCTTGTTGGTCCTAAGTCAGGCAAAGTAAGGGCCATTAGCAAGGTAATTGGACTTAAGTCAGCTGAAAGAAGAACCACAAATAAAGCTATCGGCCCAAACTTAACGGCAATAAGGACCAAATAGCAGAATATTGGTCCTGAGTCAGACGAAGTAAGGACCAAAAGCATTCCTCAGTCTTATATCCAAAATATCTTAGATACCTTTTTTCAAATGCTCTGTAATTAAGGCTAGTTTTTGTTTGAAAATCTTCCGTTCTTTGTCATCTAAAGGAGTATAGTTCACTCGCATAGAGGAAGTATGATTGCTAAACAAAAAAGAAGGAGCAACGAGTAAATTATTTCGTAGAAACATTTGCCAGTCATTTCTTGTTAATTTTTGGTGCCGCCAACTTAACCAATAATAAAGTCCTCCGCTGACTGGAGAGAATTGCCAATCTTGACTAAAAGCTTGTAAAATGTCTGTAAAAGCTTGGCTTCTATTATGTAGCTTGGTCGCTAGTTGTTGCTGTTGTGTTTTATAGTTAGATTGTGACAAAGCAGCCGTGGCGAAAAGTTGCGGCAATAAATCCGTTTTATTGTCCATGACTTGTTTTGCATCAGCTAGACTTTTAACCAAGGGCTTTGGTGCAAACAACCAACCGATTTTTATCGAGGAACTGAAAATTTTAGATAAAGAGCCTAAGTAAATCACTTGGTTAGGCGCTAAAGATTTTAAAGAAGGAAGCGCTTGGCCAAAATTTAATTCACGAAAGACATCGTCTTCAATAATAGGTAAATGATATTTCTGGCAAATTTGTAAAACCTCTTTGCGTCGCTTCAAAGACATGGTGTTTCCTGTTGGATTTTGATGATTCGGATTTAAATATAATAATTTTATCTTCTTTTTTTGGATAAGTTCCTCTAGGGCTTGGCAATCAATGCCTTCTTGATTTTGCACAACTCCTTTCAAATGAACACCTCTTGCAGCAAATAAAGGTAAAGAAAATAAGAACGAAGGGTCTTCGGTAGCGATTGTATCGCCTGGATTTAATAGTACTTGAATGAGCCAAAAAATACCTTGGGTAGATCCTGAAGTAATCAGCAGATCTTGCCCATAACTTGAAATATCTGGAAAAAAGCGTTTAGTGATTTGTTCTTTTAAGGGAATGTAACCTGTAGGCGTCATCTGTTTTTCTTCGTACATAATCTGGTCCCATGTCATAGTGGGAAATTCAAAGTCTGGGATCAAATCATTACTTAAGTCGCCTGTGTAAAGATCCAAACTTTTTTTAGTAGCTTTTTGGTTTTTGAGTTGGGTGATATAAGGATCTTCTTTCAATAGTGGACTAGAAAATAAAGAGTTCCACTGATAAATAGCAAATTGTCGGTTTCCCCATTGACCATGTGTTACGTGGGTACCACTACCTTGTTTACGTTCTAACCAACCTAAACTAGTTAACTCTTCAAAGGCATGTACTACTGTTGAGCGATTTACTTGTAAAATTTGGGCTAAATTTCGTTCAGATGGCAGACGCTGTCCAGGTGTTAACTCAGCTTGTTGAATGCTAGCAATGATTTGTCGTAGCAGTTGCTGGTAGTAGGGTTCTTTTTTTGTTTTGTCGATTGTCCAGATAATAATCACCTTCTAAAATTGGATGAGTTAAAGGTAGTCCAATTGGCTGTTTTCGTCAAGTAAAACTATGCTATACTCGAATATAAATAAAAAAGGATGTGAGATTATGGAAAAAGTATTAACAATCGCTGGCTCTGATTCGAGCGGTGGTGCAGGTATTCAAGCTGACTTGAAAACATTTGAGGAATATGGCGTTTTTGGTTTTTCAAGTTTAACCTCTATTGTGACTATGGATCCTGATAATGGCTGGAGCCACGAGGTAACCTCTATTTCTGAAGAAATGTTAGAAAAACAGTTGATTTCTGTATTTGCCGGTGATCCAATGGATGTAATAAAAACCGGAATGATGGGCAATGAGAAAAACATAGCATTAGCAAGTCAGTATATCGATTACTATCAAATCAAAAATGTCGTTATTGACCCAGTAATTGCTTGTAAAGGAACTGCGCAAATTTTACAGCCTAAAAGTGTGGAAGGGATAAAAAAATATTTTCTTCCGCAAGCATTAATTGCTACACCTAACCTAGAAGAAGCAGGCATTTTATCTGGCTTGGGTGATCTAGAAAATATAGAAGATATGAAAAAGGCAGCATCAATCATACATCAAATGGGGGCGAGAAACGTTATTGTTAAAGGTGGCCATCGTTTGGCTTCTGATAAGGCGTTAGACGTTTTCTATGATGGTAAAGATTATCAAGTACTTGAGGGACCGTTATTTACAACAGATTTTAATCATGGTGCTGGATGTACTTTTGCTGCAGCCATTGCAGCCGGGATCGCTAAAGGCTACTCAGTCTTTAATGCTTGTAAAATAGCTAAGGAATTTGTGGCTGCTGGCATTGAACACGGTGTGTCGATTAACCCCTATGTTGGACATATCTGGCACGGCGCTTATAACGAAGCAGAAAAAAGGATGGTAGCAGCAGATGAGAATAACGACTAGACATGTCGTGATGGTTGCCCTTTTTACAGCACTGACAGTTATTGGCACGATGATTAAGATCCCTTTACCTACAGGTGCTTTTGTTCATTTAGGTAATGCAGTCTTACTTTTGGCAGTTTTGTTTTTAGGTTATGTCAAAGGATCGCTTGCTGGAGGATTGGGTTTTGCTATTTTTGATGTGTTAAACGGTTATGCTATAGAAGCGCCTTATTTTATAGTAGAAAGTTTTATTGTGGGGGCGGCAGCTTATGGATTGTTCTTACTTTATCACAAAAATCCCACGCATATTTGGCAGATTATCATTATTGCGACTGGTACAGGAGTAGTAAAATTAGTCATGACGCAAATAAAAAACATGGTTCGACAACTTTATTTGGGAATGGATTTTCCAACAGCTTTTACTACTGCAATCTTTTCCCTTCCTGCTACTGTAGTTAATGTTGTGTTAACAGCAGTATTAGTTTCGTTTTTATATTTTCCCTCAAAAAGAGCGTTGGCTACAATCCTTTAATAAAAAATCCTGAAAAAATGTAGGGAGCTTGAATGCTTCCTGCATTTTTTTGAAAACTAAACTGAAAACTTTTCTTGAAAATTAAAATTTATAGGAAAAAAAGCTTGCTATTCAAGCTTTGTCATAATATAATGTAAAAGGTGCTTTTTTCTTAGGGGAAAAAATATTCTCCATTGGAAAGAGGATCAGTCGGCTAGGAAACGAGAGGTTGCGACACGCCCGGGCGCTTTGCCACGGCCGAGTGTGACGGAGATTTTCGTGGAGCTATGTCTACTTTTAAAATAGGCGAAGGAGGGAAAATAATGGCAAAACAACAAATTCGTATTCGTTTAAAAGCGTATGAACATCGTATTTTAGACCAATCGGCGGATAAAATCGTAGAAACTGCACAAAGGACAGGGGCGGCTATTTCAGGTCCAATCCCATTGCCAACACAACGCAGCGTATACACCGTCATCCGTTCACCACATAAATTTAAGCAATCACGTGAACAGTTTGAAATGCGTACGCACAAACGTCTTATTGACATTGTAAATCCAACACCAAAAACTGTTGATGCTTTAATGAAGCTAGATTTACCATCAGGTGTAAATATTGAAATTAAATTATAATTAAAAATTGGAGGTGTAATCATGGCTAAAGGAATCTTAGGAAGAAAAGTAGGAATGACTCAGATCTTCACTGAATCTGGCGAATTAATCCCGGTAACAGCTATTGAAGCAGAACCTAATGTTGTTTTACAACTTAAAACAGTTGAAAACGATGGTTACGAAGCTGTTCAATTGGGTTTTCAAAATAAACGTGAAATTTTGAGTAACAAACCTGCTAAAGGTCATGTTGCAAAAGCAAACACGGCTCCTAAGCGCTTCATTCGCGAGTTCAAGAATGTAGGGCTTGAGGGCTTAGAAGTAGGAACAGAAATTAAAGTTGATACATTCGAAGCTGGAGATGTTGTTGACGTAACAGGAACCAGTAAAGGCAAAGGCTTCCAAGGCGTTATCAAGCGTTATGGACAAGCTCGCGGCCCAATGGGACATGGTTCTCACTTTCATCGTCATCCCGGTGGATTAGGTCCACTTGAACCCAAACACGTATTAAAAGGCAATAGTCTTCCAGGTCGTATGGGCGGCAACCGAGTAACAATTCAAAACTTAGAAGTTGTACGTGTAGATACTGACCGCAATGTCATTTTAATCAAAGGGAATATCCCTGGCGCGAAAAAATCATTGATTACTATTAAATCTGCTGTAAAAGCTAAATAATTAGATAGGAAGAAAGGAGGAGCTAAGGAATGCCAAATGTAGCATTATTCAAACAAGACGGTAGCCAAAATGGCGAAGTCACATTAAATGAAGAAATTTTCGGAATTGAACCGAATGAATCAGTTGTTTTTGATGCCATTACGATGCAACGTGCTTCGTTAAGACAAGGAACACACGCTGTGAAAAATCGTAGTGCAGTATCAGGTGGCGGTAAAAAACCATGGCGCCAAAAAGGAACTGGACGAGCACGTCAAGGAACTATTCGTGCACCACAATGGCGTGGTGGAGGTATAGTATTTGGCCCAACGCCACGTTCTTATAGCTACAAACTTCCTAAAAAAGTTCGTCGCTTAGCAATTAAATCTGTATTGTCAGAAAAAGTTGCTTCAAACAATTTTGTTGTTGTAGATGCATTGAATTTTGATGCACCAAAAACAAAAGAATTCAAACAAGTATTAGAAAACTTATCGATCGATTCAAAAGTGTTGGTCGTTGTAGAAGCAGAAAATAAATTTGCATCATTATCTGGACGTAATCTATCAAACGTAACAGTCGTTACTTCTGATAATGTTACTGTATTAGATGTTGCAAAGAGTGATAAAGTATTAGCCACTCAAACTGCTCTTACTCAAATTGAGGAGGTGCTTGTATAATGAATTTACTAGATGTAATCAAACGTCCAGTGGTCACTGAAAAAACAATGCTTGATATGGACGAAAAAAAATATACGTTCGAAGTTGACACTGGCGCAAATAAAACATTAGTAAGACAAGCTGTTGAGTCAGCTTTTGATGTAAAGGTTGCAAATGTCAATATCCTCAATGTACATCCTAAACCAAAACGTATGGGTCAATATCAAGGATATACAAGAAAACGTCGCAAAGCAGTTGTTACTTTAACGCAAGACTCAAAAGAAATTGAAATTTTCTCAGCGGAATAAGCTGAACTGTTTGCATAAAAATCGAAATAGGAGGGAAATGACGTGGCACTTAAAAAGTATAAACCAATTACTAATGGCCGTCGTAATATGACAACATCTGACTTTGCTGAAGTTACGACTAACAAGCCAGAAAAAACATTAATGGCGCCATTGAAAAATAATGCAGGTCGTAATAATAACGGTCGCATTACTGTACGTCATCAAGGTGGCGGACATAAACGGAAATACCGTATGATCGACTTTAAGCGCAATAAAGATGATGTTAAAGCGACAGTTAAATCGATCGAGTATGATCCAAACCGTTCCGCAAATATCGCGTTAATTCATTATGAAGACGGAGTAAAATCATACATTTTAGCGCCAAAAGGTCTAAAAGTCGGCGCAACAGTTGTTTCAGGAAGCCAAGCTGATGTCAACCTTGGAAACAGTCTACCTTTAAAGGATATTCCAGTGGGTACTGTTGTGCATAATGTTGAATTAAAACCAGGTAAAGGTGGACAGTTAGTCCGTTCTGCAGGAACTAGAGCCCAAGTACTTGGGAATGAAGGTAAATACGTATTGGTTCGTTTGAATTCAGGCGAAGTTCGTATGATCTTATCGACTTGCCGCGCTACAGTTGGTTCAGTTGGGAATGAACAACATGAATTGATCAACATCGGAAAAGCAGGCCGCTCACGCTGGATGCATAAGCGCCCAACCGTCCGTGGTAGTGTTATGAACCCTAACGATCACCCACATGGTGGTGGGGAAGGAAGAGCGCCAGTAGGACGTGTAGCGCCACTTTCTCCTTGGGGACAAAAAGCAGTTGGTTTGAAAACTCGTAAGAAGAACAAAGCATCTAATAAGCATATTGTCCGTGGTCGTAAGAAGAAATAAATTATTCATTGTTTATAACATAATTTAAAAGGAGGTTCACCATGAGTCGTAGTGTTAAAAAAGGACCTTTTTGTGATGATCATTTGATGAAAAAAATTGAAGCACAACAAGGTGTTGAAAAGAAAAAAGTAATTAAGACTTGGTCTCGTCGTTCAACGATCTTCCCAAGCTTTATCGGATTTACTATTGCCGTGTATGACGGACGTAAACATGTGCCTGTTTATATCCAAGAAGACATGGTAGGACACAAATTAGGTGAGTTTGCACCAACAAGAAACTTTCGCGGACACGCTAAAGATGATCGTAGAACATCAGCTCGCTAATCTGAGAGGAGGAAAGAGAAATGGCAGAACAAATTACCTCAGCAAAAGCTACTGCTAAAACAGTTCGTGTTTCTCCTCGCAAATCACGTCTAGTTATTGATTTGATTAGAGGGAAAAGCGTCAGTGAAGCTATTGCTACTTTGAAATTTACGCCAAATAAATCAGCTGGAGCTATCGAAAAAGTATTGATGTCAGCTGTAAGTAATGCAGAAAACAACTATGACTTAGAAGTTGAAAATTTAGTTGTGGCTGAAGCATTTGTAGATGAAGGACCAACCATGAAACGTTTCCGTCCTCGAGCAAAAGGTTCAGCATCTCCAATCAACAAACGTACAAGTCATATCACGGTTGTTGTATCAGAAAAATAAGGAGGGATAGTCAGTGGGTCAAAAAATAAATCCAATTGGCATGCGTATCGGTATTATCCGTGATTGGGAAGCAAAATGGTATGCTGAAAAAGAATACGCAGATTTATTACATGAAGATTTACGGATTCGTGAATTTATCGGTGAAAAACTTGCTGAAGCGGCAGTATCGACTGTGGAAATCGAACGTGCTGCAAAACGTGTGAATATTTCAATCCACACTGCAAGACCAGGTATGGTTATCGGTAAAGGCGGTTCTGAAGTCGAAAATCTAAGAAAACAATTAAATAAATTAACAGGCAAACGAGTTCATATTAACATCGTTGAAGTTAAGAAATCTGATTTAGATGCAAAATTAGTTGGAGAAGGCATTGCCCGTCAACTTGAAAATCGTGTTGCGTTTCGTCGCGCACAAAAACAAGCGATCCAACGTACAATGCGTGCAGGAGCAGAAGGTATTAAAACCCAAGTTTCTGGTCGTTTAAACGGAGCAGATATTGCTCGTGTAGAAGGTTATTCAGAAGGAACTGTTCCTTTGCATACACTTCGTGCAGATATTGATTATGCATGGGAAGAAGCAAACACAACATACGGAAAACTAGGAGTTAAAGTGTGGATCTATCGTGGAGAAATTCTTCCAACTAAAAATAACACTGAGAAGGGAGGGGAATAAACATGTTAGTACCTAAACGTGTAAAACACCGTCGTGAGTTCCGCGGAAGAATGCGCGGAGAAGCTAAAGGCGGTAAAGAAGTTACTTTTGGCGAATATGGTTTGCAAGCTCTTGAATCTTCTTGGATTACAAACCGACAAATTGAAGCTTCCCGTATCGCGATGAACCGTTATATGAAACGCGGTGGGAAAGTATGGATCAAAATTTTCCCTCACAAATCTTATACAGCAAAAGCTATCGGCGTGCGTATGGGTTCAGGTAAAGGGGCACCAGAAGGTTGGGTAGCGCCAACAAAACGTGGTAAAATCCTTTTTGAAATCGCCGGAGTTTCCGATGAAGTCGCTAAAGAAGCTTTACGCCTTGCTTCTCACAAATTGCCAATTAGAACCAAGATCGTAAAACGTGAAGAAATGGGTGGTGAATCGAATGAAGGTTAAAGATATCAGAGAGTTAACCACTGCCGAAATGCTAGATCAAGAAAAACAATTTAAAGAAGAATTGTTTAATCTTCGTTTCCAATTAGCTACCGGACAACTAGAAAATACAGCGCGTATTAAAGAGGTACGCAAATCGATTGCACGCATCAAAACGGTGTTGCGTGAACAAGTAAAGTAATAATGGAAGGAGGCCATGAATCGTATGACTGAAGAAAGAAATCACCGTAAGGTTTATCAAGGGCGCGTGGTATCTGATAAAATGGATAAAACAATTTCTGTTGTCGTCGAAACAAAGAAAAATCATCCAATTTACGGCAAACGGATTAATTATTCGAAAAAATACAAAGTGCACGATGAAAACAATGAAGCCAAAACTGGTGATATCGTGAGAATTATGGAAACTCGTCCATTATCAGCTACAAAACGTTTTCGTTTAGTAGAAATCGTTGAAAAAGCAGTGATTATTTAATTACACGAGATTTTCCTATATAGATTAAATTGCTATATTTGAAAGGAGGATATACATCGTGATCCAACAAGAAAGTCGTTTAAAAATTGCTGATAATTCGGGGGCACGCGAAATTTTAACGGTCAAAGTCCTAGGTGGCTCAGGTCGAAAAACTGCGAATATCGGTGATGTGATCGTCGCTACGGTCAAACAAGCAACGCCAGGTGGGGTTGTCAAAAAAGGCGAAGTTGTAAAAGCAGTGATTGTTCGTACAAAATCAGGCGCTCATCGTGCTGACGGTTCTTATATTAAATTTGATGAAAATGCTGCGGTGATCATTCGCGATGATAAAAGCCCACGCGGAACTCGTATCTTCGGGCCAGTTGCTCGCGAACTACGCGAAAGTAATTACATGAAGATTGTTTCGCTAGCACCAGAAGTACTATAGTGGTTATTTAATATCAAAGGAGGTGCGAAACAAGAATGTTTGTTAAAAAAGGCGATAAAGTAAAAGTTATTACTGGTAAAGACAAAAATAAAGAGGGCGTCATTTTAGAAGCTCATCCAAAAAACGACAAGGTTGTCGTCGAAGGTGTTAATGTTGTGAAAAAACATCAAAAACCTTCTCAAACTGCACCGCAAGGCGGGATCTCTGAGCAAGAAGCTCCGATCCATGTATCGAACGTTATGTTGATCGATCCTTCAAGTGGTGAAGCAACCCGAGTTGGCTATCAAACAGTGGACGGCACAAAAGTCCGTGTTTCTAAAAAAACTGGTGAAGTTATTGATAAATAAACAAATCAAGAAAGGAGGGGCAACTAAATGAACCGCCTTAAAGAAAAATATACACAAGATATCGTTCCATCATTAGTACAAAAATTTGACTATAGCTCTGTTATGCAAACACCAAAGGTTGAAAAAATCGTTATTAATATGGGTGTTGGTGATGCAGTATCTAATGCTAAGAATCTAGACAAAGCAGTTGAAGAATTACAATTGATTTCTGGACAAAAACCTTTAGTGACAAAAGCTAAAAAATCTGTTGCAGGCTTCCGTCTGCGTGAAGGAATGCCAATCGGCACTAAAGTTACTTTACGTGGAGACAGAATGTATGACTTCTTGGATAAATTAGTGAATATTTCCTTACCACGTGTACGTGACTTCCATGGTGTAAGCAAAAAAGCTTTCGATGGTCGGGGAAACTACACTTTAGGTATCAAAGAACAATTGATCTTCCCTGAAGTCGACTATGATTCAGTTGACAAGGTACGAGGAATGGATATCGTTATTGTTACAACAGCAAACACTGATGAAGAATCTCTTGAATTGTTAACTCAATTAGGAGTGCCATTCCAAAAATAAAAGGAGGCGAAGAAATTGGCTAAAAAGTCACAAGTTGCTAAAAATAAACAAACCGCAAAATATTCAGTACAAGAATATACTCGCTGTGAACGCTGTGGTCGTCCACGTTCTGTTTATCGTAAATTTCACCTTTGCCGTATTTGCTTCCGCGAACTGGCCTACAAAGGTCAAATTCCCGGCGTGAAGAAAGCTAGCTGGTAAAAAAGTAAACTCGCAAAAAGGAGGTAAATCATCTAATGGTCATGACAGATCCAATTGCAGATTTTCTAACACGTATCCGTAATGCCAATATGGCAAGGCATGATGTTTTAGAAGTTCCTGCTTCAAAAATCAAACACGACATTGCTGAAATCCTTAAAAATGAAGGTTTCGTTCGTAATGTTGAATATATAGAAGATGACAAACAAGGCGTAATCCGTTTATTCCTTAAATACGGGAAAGATGGTGAACGTGTGATCACTAACTTGAAACGTATCTCTAGACCAGGTCTGCGTGCTTATGTTAAAGCTGACGAAGTACCTAAAGTATTGAATGGTTTAGGCATTGCAGTTGTTTCAACTTCTGACGGTGTGATCACTGACAAAGAAGCTAGAGCAAAAAATGTTGGCGGCGAAGTTGTCGCTTATGTATGGTAATTTAATAAATACACAAGGAGGTGTCTTTCCGTGAGTCGTATTGGGAATAAAGTTGTTGTATTGCCAGAAAACGTTGAAGTTAAAATGGATGGCAACGATGTAACAGTTAAAGGACCCAACGGTGAATTAACTCGTGCATTTTCACCAGATATTAAATTTAATATCGATGGAAGTGAAGTGACATTTACCCGTCCAAACGAAAGTCAAAAAATGAAAACAATTCATGGAACAACCCGTGCAAACTTCAATAATATGGTTGTAGGTGTATCTGAAGGCTTTCAAAAATCATTAGAACTTGTGGGTGTTGGATACCGTGCCCAATTACAAGGGACAAAACTTATCTTAAACGTTGGTTATTCACAACCAGTTGAATTAGAAACCCCTGCAGGGATTAGCATTGAAGTTCCAGCCAATAACCAAATTACAATCAAGGGTTCTAATAAAGAACTTGTTGGTAAAGTAGCTGCTAAGATTCGTAGTATTCGTTCACCAGAACCGTATAAAGGCAAAGGTATTCGTTATGCTGGCGAACAAGTGCGCAGCAAAGAAGGTAAAACAGGTAAATAAGCAAGTCCGCAAAAGAGTAAGACAAATCGCGGCCTAGACTAATACAGTTAAAGAGGTGACAATTGTGATTACAAAACCAGACAAAAATAAAACACGTCAAAAAAGACATCAACGTGTGAGAAATAAAATCTCTGGTACTGCTGAGTGCCCACGCTTGAACGTTTTCCGTTCTAATAAAAACATCTACGCGCAAGTAATTGATGACGTAGCGGGTGTGACGCTAGCAAGTGCCTCTACCTTGGATAAAAATATTTCAGGTGGAACAAAAACTGAGCAAGCAGAAACAGTCGGTAAATTAGTTGCTGACCGTGCATCAGAAAAAGGTATTAAAGAAGTAGTCTTTGACCGTGGTGGATACCTTTACCATGGCCGCATAGCAGCTTTAGCAACAGCCGCTCGCGAAAATGGACTAGAATTTTAAAAAAAGGAGGAACACCATTCATGGCTTATATTGATCCAAATAACTTGGAAATAGAAGATCGTGTCGTTGCGATCAACCGAGTATCAAAGGTCGTAAAAGGCGGTCGTCGTATGCGTTTTGCAGCTTTAGTCGTTGTCGGTGATAAAAACGGACACGTAGGATTTGGTACAGGTAAAGCACAGGAAGTACCAGAAGCAATCCGTAAAGCTGTTGACGACGGAAGGAAAAACTTAATCGAAGTACCAATGGTTGGCTCAACAATCCCGCATGAAGTCATTGGCTCATTCAGTGGTGGATATATTCTATTGAAACCAGCTGAAGCTGGTGCTGGAGTTGCTGCAGGTGGACCTGTTCGTGCGGTATTAGAACTTGGCGGTGTAGCCGATGTAACATCTAAATCTTTAGGTTCTAATACGCCGATCAATGTTGTGCGTGCAACAATTAAAGGACTGACAGAATTAAAACGCGCTGAAGAAGTTGCTGAACTTCGCGGCAAATCTGTAGAAGAAATTATTGGTTAGGAGGGCAATTCTAATGGCTGAATTAAAAATCACATTAAAAAGCAGTACTATTGGACGTCCTCAAAATCAACGCGATACAGTAAAAGCGTTAGGATTAAAAAAAGTGAACAGTACTGTTGTTAAACCTGCGAATGAGGCAATTAAAGGCATGGTTACAACTATTGCACACTTAGTGGACGTAGAGGAAGTGTAACAACGATTCGATGAATCGATTTTAACTAAGGAGGTGCCAAACACATGAAACTTCATGAACTAGAATCTGCAAAAGGTTCACGTCAAGTACGCAATCGCGTGGGACGTGGTTCATCATCAGGCAATGGTAAGACTGCAGGACGTGGACAAAAAGGACAAAAGGCTCGTTCAGGCGGTGGAACTCGTCTTGGTTTTGAAGGTGGTCAAACAGAATTATTCCGCCGTTTACCAAAACGTGGCTTTACCAACGTTAATCGTAAAGAATATGCGATTATCAATGTTGATCTTTTGAATAATTTTGAAGATGGAACTGAAGTTACTCCCGCTGTTTTAGCTGAAGCTGGGTTTGTAAAAAAACAAAAAGCTGGCATTAAAGTGTTGGGTAATGGAGAAGTAACCAAAAAATTAACTGTGAAAGCAGCGAAGTTTTCTAAAGCAGCACAAGAATCTATTGAAGCTGCTGGTGGGTCAATTGAGGTGATCTGATGTTAAAACTTTTAAAGGGCGCTTTTAAAGTCAAGGATATTAGATCAAGGATCTTGTTTACAATATTTATTCTGTTTATATTCCGTATTGGAACGCATGTTACTGTTCCAGGAGTCGATGCAGCAGAGTTACAAACTATTTCTGAATTGCCCTTTATGAATACGTTGGATTTAGTCAGTGGTAGTGCGATGCAACGTTTTTCGATATTTTCGATGGGCGTTTCGCCCTACATTACTGCTTCGATTATTGTTCAATTAGCTCAAATGGATATTGTCCCGAAATTCACTGAATGGTCAAAACAAGGTGAAGTAGGACGTAAAAAGCTGAATCAAGCGACTCGTTATATCACTTTATTTATAGGTTTTTTACAATCTATTGCACTAACAGCTGGCTTCCAAGTTTTCACTCAATTCGGTTTTGTTCCTAATCCTTCAATTTCAACTTATGTTGTCATTGGAGTTATTTTAACCACAGGTACCATGTTTGTTACTTGGTTGGGGGAACTGATCACTGAAAAAGGGATCGGAAACGGTGTGTCCATGCTTATCTTTGCAGGGATTATTTCTCGTTTACCTGTTTCAATCAAAGAAATAACAGAAGATTATTTTATTAATATTAACCAGGATGATCTTTGGAAATCAATTTTATTTGTGGTTATTTTAGTTATTGCGATGTTGGTGATCGTAACGATTGTTACCTTTGTCCAACAAGCAGAAAGAAAGATCCCGATTCAGTATACAAAACGCGTAGCAGGAGCTCCAACAAGTAGTTATCTACCTTTAAAAGTAAATGCTGCTGGCGTGATTCCTGTTATCTTTGCTAGTTCCTTGATTACAACACCTAATGCGATCATTCAAGCTTTTAGTTCTTCTAGAGGAGAAACTTGGTTTGATGTCATTCAAACACTTTTTGATTACAATACAGTACCTGGTGCTATTTTGTATGGTGCATTGATCGTTGGCTTTACTTTCTTTTATGCTTTTGTTCAAGTCAATCCCGAGAAGTTATCGGAAAACTTGCAAAAACAAGGAAGTTATATTCCAAGTGTGCGTCCGGGAAAAGGAACGGAACAGTTCGTCTCAAGGTTATTGATGCGTTTGAGTACAGTGGGTTCGCTCTTTTTAGGAGCAGTCGCATTGCTTCCAATTATCGCATCCATGGTGTGGGATCTTCCAGAATCAATTGGTTTGGGTGGAACGAGCCTATTGATTGTTATTAGTGTAGCGCTTGAAACTGCCAAACAAATAGAAGGTCTAATGCTAAAACGTCAATACACAGGTTTCATAAATTAGAGTTTTATTGTAGTGTTGAGGCTTTTTCCTCAACACTGGAAAAAACTTGCAGGAGGAATAAAAAATGAACCTCGTTTTAATGGGACTCCCTGGAGCTGGTAAAGGGACTCAAGCAGAAAAAATTATTGCTAAATATAATATTCCGCAAATTTCCACTGGAGATATGTTCAGACAAGCAATTGCTAAAAAAACAGATCTTGGCTTAGAAGCAAAGTCTTATATGGATAAAGGCGAGCTTGTTCCTGATGAAGTAACAAACGGAATCGTCAAAGAACGTTTAGCTGAATCAGATACCGAAGATGGCTTTTTATTGGATGGCTTTCCTCGTACGTTAGATCAAGCAGAAGCCTTAGATGACATGATGGAAGATTTAAGTAAAAAGATTGACGCTGTTATTGAGATAAAGGTGCCAGAAGAGGTACTGGTTGAGCGTTTATCGGGTCGTTACATTTGCCGCGATTGCGGTGCCACATATCATAAGATATTTAACCCGCCTAAAGTGGAAGGAACTTGTGATCGTTGTGGCGGACATGATTTTTACCAACGGGAGGATGACAAACCAGAAACTGTCAGAAATCGTATTTCAGTCAATGTTAAAAATAGCGAACCTATTTTGGAACATTATAATAAAAAAGGCTTGCTATATTCTATTGATGGAAATCGTGAGATCGATGAAGTTTTTGCGGAAATTCAACAAATTCTAACGAAGTAATTCTTGCTCTTTTTCGTGTTCTAGTAACTTTTTCTTGTAAATAGTTAGACATTATGCTAAAATATGTCAGTCCGACTTCTAGATTGATAGAAAATTGTTGAAAAGAAGTTAAGGTGGGGACACGACACAGGTTTCCGCCGTTTTATCGCGTAAAGTTGCGAAACAAGTACAAGGGGGTACTGTGCGTGGCAAAAGAAGACATGATAGAAATTGAAGGTACAGTCGTCGAAACTTTACCAAATGCAATGTTTAAAGTCGAGCTTGAAAATGGCCATGAGATTCTTGCGACTGTTTCTGGCAAAATTCGAATGCACTATATTCGTATTTTACCGGGAGATAAGGTGACTGTTGAACTTTCGCCTTATGACTTGAGTCGTGGTCGTATTACGTATCGTTTTAAATAATTGTACTTACGTAAAACCATAGGAGGTAAGTATTATGAAAGTAAGACCATCAGTAAAACCAATGTGTGATAATTGTAAAGTCGTTCGTCGTAAAGGACGCGTTATGGTGATTTGTTCTGCAAATCCAAAACATAAACAACGTCAAGGATAATTGGAGGTGTAACAAGATATGGCTCGTATTGCAGGAGTAGATATTCCTCGGGAAAAACAAGTAGTTGTCTCTCTTACTTATATTTTTGGTGTCGGAGATACAACTGCTAAAAGTATTTTAGCAGAAGCAGGCGTTGCTGAAGATGTTCGTGTTCGTGATTTAACCAACGAACAAACTGACGCGATCCGCGCAGCTGTTGATAATCTAAAAGTTGAAGGTGACCTTCGTCGTGAAGTGAACTTAGATATCAAACGTTTGATGGAGATTGGTTCATATCGCGGTATGCGTCATCGTCGTGGTTTGCCTGTTCGTGGACAACATACTAAAAATAATGCCCGTACACGTAAAGGCCCCGCAACAACTATCGCAGGCAAGAAAAATAATTTCTAATGAAGGAGGTTAAACTTCATGGCACAAAAAAAGGTGAATCGTAAACGCCGTGTGAAAAAGAATATTGAATCTGGAATTGCACATATTCATTCAACATTCAATAATACAATTGTGATGATCACTGATCAACATGGTAACGCGTTATCATGGTCTTCAGCAGGTGCATTAGGATTCAGAGGAAGTAGAAAATCAACACCATTTGCCGCTCAATTAGCAGCAGAAACTGCGGCAAAATCAGGAATGGAACACGGATTGAAAAATGTAGAAGTAACTGTAAAAGGCCCAGGTTCAGGACGTGAAGCAGCAATTCGTTCATTACAAGCAGCAGGATTGGAAGTGGCTGCGATTCGTGACGTAACACCAGTTCCTCATAATGGATGCCGCCCTCCAAAACGCCGTCGTGTTTAATGAGTGCTGCTCATTTTGAGTTTCAAAATTATGTCATTGAACAAGACACTTTTCGTTTTGAAAGGGGTAAGAGATAAGAATGATTGAATTCGAAAAACCAAGAATCACAAAGATTGATGAAGAGAAAGATTATGGCAAGTTTATCGTAGAACCTCTGGAAAGAGGCTATGGAACTACATTAGGAAATTCCCTGCGTCGTATTTTGTTATCTTCTTTACCAGGAGCAGCAATCACAAGTATTCAAATTGATGGCGTGTTACATGAGTTTTCAACGATCAAGGGCGTTCGTGAAGATGTCGCGCAAATTGTTTTGAATATTAAAGGTCTTGCGTTAAAACTTTATAGCGAAGAAGAAAAAAACCTTGAAATCGATATTACTGGACCGGCTACAATAACTGCTGGCGATATCATCGTTGATAGTGATGTAGAGATTCTTAATAAAGATATGTATATCTGTACGGTGGCAGAAGGTACAAGATTTCATGCTCGCTTATCAGTGCAACCTGGACGTGGGTATGTTCAAGCTGACGAAAACAAAAAAGAAGATATGCCCATTGGTGTACTTCCAGTTGATTCAATTTATACACCCGTTCGTCGTGTGAATTATCAAGTAGAAAATACACGTGTTGGTCGCCGGGATGATTATGATAAGCTGACAATGGAACTTTGGACAGATGGTTCGATTGAACCACTTGACGCTTTAAGTTTATCAGCGAAAATCCTTACAGACCATTTAGAAATTTTTGTGAATATGACCGATGAAGCGAAAAATACAGACATCATGGTCGAAAAAGAAGAAACACAAAAAGAAAAAATGTTAGAAATGACAATTGAAGAGTTGGACTTATCTGTTCGTTCTTATAATTGTTTAAAACGTGCTGGTATTAATACTGTACAAGAATTAACAAATAAATCTGAACCAGAAATGATCAAAGTACGTAATTTGGGCCGTAAATCTCTTGAAGAAGTAAAATCAAAATTAAGTGATCTTGGTCTGGGATTACGTAAAGACGATTAATTTTTACGAAGGAGGGAAACCACGTGAGTTATCGTAAATTAGGACGCACATCTAACCAACGTAAAGCGATGTTGCGTGATTTAACAACTGATCTAATCATTAACGAACGAATTGAAACAACAGAAGCTCGTGCCAAAGAAGTTCGTTCTACAGCAGAAAAAATGATTACACTAGGAAAACGCGGTGATTTGCATGCACGTCGCCAAGCAGCTGCTTTTGTACGTAATGAAGTAGCTAATGTGCGTGAAGAGGATGAAGAGATTATTATTGATTCAGCTTTACAAAAGCTTTTTAATGATATCGCTCCTCGCTATGAAGAGCGCCAAGGTGGTTATACTCGCATCTTGAAGACTGAACCAAGACGCGGAGACGCTGCAGCAATGGCTATCCTAGAACTTGTCTAAAATCTACTGAAGCAGTATTAGTAATTAAACTAATGGCTAGCATCACTTTGTCGATGATTTTAAGAGTGTTATGATGTTGGAAATATTTTTTTCCGAGTCTAGCTCAGCACTGCTCCCTGAATTATCAGGGAGCAGGCATTCATCATAAAGTGTTTTTTTTTAGTTTCGATTTGCTATAAATCTAATATATAGCTAATGGAAAGTAAAAGAAAACGTTGTGGACTATTTATTAGAGTAATTGAAATATTAACTTTTTTTTGGTAGTGTTAGTTAGAATCAGATAGCTTTTAATTTTTGTGAATGAATATAGTGAATTTGTCTTAAGTACTTTTTAGTCTATTTTACATAAAGGAGCAACCATGGAACCTATCATAAGTTTAAAAAATATTACATTTCGCTATCAAGCTGATCAAGTGCAACCTGCGCTGCAAGATTTATCGCTAACTGTAAATAAAGGAGAATGGGTAGCGATTATCGGGCATAATGGATCAGGCAAATCGACTCTGGCTAAAACGATAAATGGACTCTTATTGCCAGAAACAGGAAATATCTCTGTGGGTCAATTGGAATTAAATGAAGAGAATATTTGGACGATACGTAAGATGGTAGGTATGGTTTTTCAAAATCCAGATAATCAATTTGTAGGTGCTACGGTTGAAGACGACGTCGCTTTTGGGATGGAAAATCAAGGCATTCCCCGAGAAGAAATGGTTCCTAGAGTTAAGGAAGCTTTAGAGCAAGTCAAACTAACGGATTTTGCGGCCAAAGAACCTGCGCGGTTGTCTGGCGGACAAAAACAACGAGTAGCAATTGCAGGAATTTTAGCTTTACGCCCCGGTATTATTATTCTTGATGAGGCAACAAGTATGTTAGATCCTGAGGGTCGTCAAGAAGTGATCTCTATTCTAAAAGAAGTGAAAGAAAAATATCAGTTAACCGTTTTATCCATCACTCATGATATTGATGAAGCAGCCAATGCGAATCGAATTCTTGTAATGCGTGAAGGACAATTGATGGACGAGGGAACACCTGCTCAAATTTTTTCTCAAGGGCCTAATTTAATAGAAAAAGGATTAGATTTGCCATTTCCTGAAAGGTTAAAACAATCATTAGAGGATCGTGGCGTTTCTGTACCTGAAAAATACTTAACTGAAGAAGGGATGGTCGACTGGTTATGGACATCGTTTTTGAACAAGTAAATTTCACTTTTCAACCGGGCTCACCTTTTGAACAGCGCGTTTTATATGATATCAATATGACGATTAAAGAAGGAACTTATAATGCTTTTGTGGGGCATACAGGTAGTGGGAAGTCAACGATCTTACAGCATTTAAACGCCTTATTGAAGCCAACTTCAGGTAATGTAAAGATTGGTGAGCGAACGATCACGCCAGAAACAAATAATAAAAATTTAAAGCCTATTCGAAAAAAAGTGGGCATTGTCTTTCAATTTCCTGAATCGCAGTTGTTTGAAGAAACAGTGGGAAAGGATATTGCCTTTGGTCCGAAAAATTTTGGTGTGTCAGAAGAAGAGGCATTGAAATTAGCAAAAGAATATTTAACATTAGTAGGGCTAGACGAAAGTTATCTTGATCGTTCTCCTTTTGATTTATCAGGTGGACAAATGCGTAGAGTGGCTATTGCTGGCGTATTAGCCATGGAACCAGAAGTTTTAGTACTAGATGAGCCCACGGCAGGACTTGATCCACAGGGACGTCGAGAAATGATGGCGATATTCGAACATTTACATAAGGCTCGTCATATGACCATTGTGCTAGTTACACATTCGATGGATGATGTTGCTGATTATGCCGATTATGTTTATGTCTTAGAAAAAGGACAACTTGTAAAAGATGGGACGCCAGAAAAAGTCTTTCAAAATATAGAGTGGTTGCAAAACAAACAATTGGGCGTTCCTACTGCGGCTGCATTTGCTAAACGCTTAGAAGAAAAGGGGATGACTTTTAAAAAGTTGCCTCTTACCGCAAATGAATTAGCCGATGAATTAGTGGCTAGAGGAGGAGAATCATTATGATGAACAAGTTGATTCTTGGACGATATATTCCTGGAAATTCGCTAATTCACCGCTTAGATCCTCGAGCGAAATTACTTACTAGTTTTTACTTTATTGGGATCATTTTTTTCGCCAATAATTGGCAAAGTTATTTACTTTTAGGTTTATTTACCCTTTTTTGTATTTATTTATCAAAAGTTGACTTTGGTTTTTTCTTGCGCGGTGTTCGTCCGCTACTTTGGTTAATATTATTTACTGTTGCCTTACAAGTTCTGTTTACTTCTGGAGGAGAGACTTATTGGGAGTGGGGCGTCTTTCAGATTACAGAGTTCGGCGTACAAAATGGGATTTTTATTTTCTGTCGTTTTGTATTAATTATATTTATGTCGACTTTATTAACGTTAACGACTCCTCCTTTAGAACTTTCGGATGCGATTGAATTCATTTTACGTCCCTTAAATGCAATCAATTTTCCAGTTCATGAAATTTCTTTGATGCTGTCTATTGCCTTACGTTTTGTGCCAACGTTAATGGATGAGACTGAAAAGATTATGAACGCGCAACGTGCGCGTGGTGTTGATTTTAGTGAAGGAAATTTGATCCAAAAAATGAAAGCTGTTATTCCGCTGCTCATTCCTTTATTTGTGTCGAGTTTTAATCGTGCGGATGATTTAGCAACAGCGATGGAAGCTCGTGGTTATCAAGGAGGAGAGGGACGGACAAAATATCGCATATTGCACTGGCATAAAAAAGATACTTTTTCTGTTTGTGCTTACGGGTTTTTAACGGTCGCCTTAATTTATTTAAGAGCTTAAAAAAGAAGACAAAATCAAATCAGTGTGCTAAAAGGGAACTAAGCACATAAGAAAACCAAACGAGTGTGGTTAAATTAAAATAAGCACATAAGTTTGCTAATGTTACGTGTTTAATTTAAGAAAAAGAGACAACAAAAGTTGATTTATTCTTTTATTGTCTCTTTTTTTGTGAAAGAGGAGAGAAAAATGGTTCGTTATAAAGCAATTATCGCTTATGATGGTACAAATTTTAGCGGTTTTCAAAGTCAAATCAATGGACGTACTATTCAAGATGAATTAGAAAAAACATTATCTAAAATCGCAAATCAAAAAATTAAAATCAACGGATCTGGACGTACAGATGCTGGGGTACATGCCTTAGGACAAGTGATTGATTTTGCTTGGCCGGTGAAGCCTCCATTAGAAAAATTACGTTTTGCCTTAGACACACAGACACCTGCGGATATCGCGGTAAAGCAGATAGAGCTTGTGGAAGATAGTTTTCATGCTCGTTATCTAGCTAAAGAAAAGACTTATGAATTTCGGGTAGATATTGGGAAAGCTCGTAGCCCTTTTCGCCGGTTTTATAGTAGTTATTATCGTCATGAATTAGACTTGGGACGAATAAGAAGAGCTCTTCCTGATTTTTTAGGTTCTCATGATTTTACTTCTTTTTGTTCCATAAAAAGTGAAGTAAACAATAAAAAACGCACTATCTATGAGGCGAAGATGGAAGTTAATGACACCGGTGATGAACTGTTATTTACTTTTCGTGGAGATGGTTTTTTATATAATATGGTTCGAATTATGGTAGGGACGTTGTTAAAAATTGGCAATGGACGTATTTCTGAAGACGCAATACCGCAAATTATTGCTGCATGTGATCGTAGTTTAGCTGGTCCTACGGCTCATCCGGAAGGCTTATATTTAAAAGAGGTTAAGTACGAATAAGAAGGTTAGTAAAGATTTTATTTAATAGTCTATGAAAATAAGAGGTGTACTATTTAGCGATAGTACATCTCTTATTTGTGTGCCAGGCATGGCATTTATCTAGCTAGTGAAAGTCTAGTCACGGGTAGTTACCGCCAAGTGTAGCGAGCCACAAGCCGAAATCAGCGATGATGGGGTGAAGGAAGTGGTGGCGCAAATCTCTTGAACCTACGCACAGGAACTTGATGAGGCTAAATGGTGGATAAGGCTGCATATCAAGCCGAAGTCCAAAAGGTAAACGTAAAACCAAGACAGTAAATCAAGAGGTTGTGGAGAGAAAGATAAGTGTCTTACCCTGGGAGATCTTACGGACGTTTGCGAACGGTCGAAAAAGGTTTGTCGTAAGAAGTCAGCCGAGGCCATAGTAGCTATGATATTACATGTAGTGAAGGGCTGAATGTTTGTATAGTGTGAATCGCTAGAAGAAAATATCCAAGCAGTCCGGAAACGAGGATACCCTAGAACGGTAGAACGTAACTATCGATGGGAAAAGTAGTGAGGACGATCTTGGATCCATCTACACCTAGAGGAGGAACAGCGCATGAGATTCATTGAAAAGATCACGAGCCAGCAAAACATGAGACAAGCCATCGAGCAGGTCAAAAAGAATAAAGGCGCTCCGGGTGTTGATAAAATGACAGTCGACGAACTTGACCATTATTTCTATCAACATGGACGAGACCTTGTTCAAGAGATCCGATCGATGACTTATCGTCCGAAAACAGTCAAACGAGTTTATATCCCTAAGCCCGATGGAAAACAAAGACCTTTAGGGATTCCAAGTGTCGTGGACCGTGTGGTACAACAAGCAACCGCGCAACAGCTGAGTCGCATTTTCGATGTTCACTTCAGTGAAAGCAGTTATGGTTTTCGTCCCAATCGAAGTGCACATCAAGCGATTGAAAAAGTTCTTGATTACTTGAATGAAGGTTATGAATGGCTCATTGATATGGACATTGAGAAATATTTTGATACGGTTCATCATGATAAATTAATCTCGACCCTTAGAGAACGGGTCAAAGATAGAGAAACGCTTCACTTAATACGTGTTTTCTTAAAAGCAGGGATTATGGAAAATGGCTTTGTTCGTCCGAATGAAACGGGCGTTCCGCAAGGCGGACCATTAAGTCCCCTTTTAGCGAATATTTATCTGGACAAATTGGATAAAGAACTAGAAGCAAGAGGACTCTATTTTGTCCGTTATGCGGATGATACGGATATCTTTGTCAAAAGTGAGCGGGCAGCCAATCGTGTAATGAAATCTATTACGAGTTGGATTGAAAGAAAGCTTTTCTTACGAGTGAACGTCACAAAAACCAAGGTTGTACGACCAACACAGAGTCAATTTTTAGGCTTTACCTTCTGGAAGAACCAAAAGGGGTGGCAATGTAAACCGAGCAAAGTCAGTAAAACAAAGCTCTATGACAAAACCAAAGCCATCCTTAAAAGAAAACAGGCGGTGTCGCGACCTTTAGCGGTGACATTTACGAAACTAAACCAAACGATAAGAGGGTGGATCAATTACTACCGTATCGGGCGTATGAAAACCTATCTAGCAAAATTTGGGCAATGGATACGACATAAAGTCCGAGTGATCATCATAAAGCAATGGAAACTGCCACAACGAATCTATACGAACCTACAACAATTAAACCGATTATTCAAGTGTCACTTCACGAAAGAGAACATTTATAAGGTGGCAAATTCGAGGTTAGGTTGGTATAGGAAATGCGGCATGGACGTCGTCAATTTTACCCTAAGTCCGAAAGTTTTAGCCATAAAGAAAAAGGATCGACCTGGATTGGTCAATCCTTTAACTTACTATCTTAATCAAGCGTGAAAACAATACAAATGGAGCGCCGTATACGAGAACCGTACGTACGGTGCGACGGGAGGGGCGGAAATCTTATTTCCCCTCTACCCTATTTGTTACTTTGTTTAGTTTACTATAGTGTTAAGTATTGTTCTTTTTCCCATTCGGAAACAGAGGACAAAAAAGTTGTCCATTCACTCTTTTTAGCTTCTACAAAATTATTATAGATATGTTTGCCAAGTGTATTTTTAAGTAGTTCATCTTCAGATAAAGCCGTTAACGCATCATTTAGTGTTGAAGGTAAAGCATAAATGCCGCTTTCTACGCGCTCTTTTTCTTCCATGTGATAAATGTTGCGATCGATAGGTGTAGGTGGCATTAGTTGGTTTTTTATACCATCTAACCCGGCTTGTAAAAGTAAAGATAAAGCTAGATAAGGGTTAGCTGAAGGATCGACCGAACGTAGCTCTAAGCGTGTAGAAGCTCCTTTTGATTCTGGTACACGGATTAAAGGGGATCGATTTCTCCCAGACCAAGCGATGTACACAGGAGCTTCATAACCCGGAATAAGTCGTTTGTAGGAATTCACAGTAGGATTGCAGATCGCCGTAAATGATCGTGCATGTTTTAGTAGCCCAGCTAGAAAATGGTAGGCGTTACGACTTAATTGTAACTCGCCCTTTTCATCATAAAAGGCATTTTTACCGTCTTTAAATAATGACATATTACAATGCATCCCTGAACCATTAATGCCAAATAAAGGCTTAGGCATAAAGCTGGCGTGTAGTCCATGTTTTCGCGCGATCGTTTTAACGACAAGTTTAAAAGTTTGAATATTATCGCATGCTTCAACAGCATCAGCATATTTAAAATCAATTTCATGTTGCCCGAAAGCCACTTCATGGTGGGAAGCTTCAACTTCAAAATTTAATTTTTCTAATTCTAATACAATATCTCGACGACAATTTTCTCCTAAGTCTGTTGGGGATAAGTCAAAGTATCCACCTGTGTCATTTAAATCCATAGTGATATTTTCATTACTATCTAATTTAAATAAGAAAAATTCTGGCTCTGGTCCTAAATTAAAGGAAGTAAAACCTAACTTTTTCATCTCTGCCAATGAAGCTTTAAGATTTCCTCTTGGATCTCCAGCAAAAGGAGTTCCATCAGAATTATAAATATCACAGATTAAACGTGCTACTTTTCCATACTCATTTTCCCAAGGAAAAATCATCCAAGTTGATAAATCCGGATAAAGATACATATCGCTTTCTTCGATACGCACAAATCCTTCGATAGAAGAGCCATCAAACATTAATTTATTATCTAGTACTTTATCTAATTGACTGATAGGCACTTCTACGTTTTTGATAATCCCAGAAACATCAGTAAACATTAAACGTAAAAAACGGATATTTTCTTCCTTGACTATCCTTTTTATATCATCTGCACTTATTTCTGATTTTTCCATGTGATCCCACCCTTTTTAAAGTTATCAATTATAAAAAATATTTTTTATAATTGATAGAAGTAATATAGCAATTTTATTTTTATTTGTCAATGAAAATATGTAAGGAAATATGACGCGAATCTCCAGAAATAATAAAATTTCAATAAAAAAATTAAAAAAAGATAGTTTTATGTCATGTTTAATGACATAAAACTATCTTAATTAACAAAATTATTTTGCATATCTTCTTTCGTAATACCAATCAAAGACAACAAATAAAAGTGTACAGCTGATCAACAATCCTAGGCCTAAAAGAAATCCTTGTGGCCAGTAAGTAAACGCTATCGTATGTTTTCCTTCTGGGACTTGTAGACTGACAAAAGCGTCTTGGAAGGAATCAATAGGGACTTTTTCTCCATCGATTTTTGCTTGCCAACCGCCATCATAAGGAATAGTGGTAATTAATTTTTGTGCTGTATTTGTGTCAACTTTAGCTTGAGCACTACGTTTTCCTGTTTGCATTTCAACGCTATTATTTTGAATTTTACCTACGCTTTTTTGAAAAGCATCAGTATCTAAGGTAACGACCTGTGGGTTTTGGAAAGAAATATCTTCGGTACCATAAAAACTTGCTGTAAATTCGACGGTTTGTGCTTGGTCGTAAAAACCTAAATCATAATATTGTCCATTAATGTCAATTTTACTTTCTCTTTGTTGCCCATTTACTGTGATTGTTGCTGTAGAGCTTTCTAGTTCTCCGAAATTTGTTGGGAATAGACTTAAGTAGGCCTGAGAGTGAGCCGGTACATTGACTTTCCAAGTGACTTCTTTAGCAACATTTCCTTCTTGTTCACTAAATTTTGTATGGGCTCCTTGATTTTCAATACTTACATTATTCAAATCAGTCACCGTGATTGGCTGAAATTGAAAGAAGGTTTCTTTTGTATCAGCTAATTGGTTCATTAAGTTTGTTTGATTGGCCAAATTATCATTTTTAAACTGCGTCAGTTGGTCAATGGAAGAGTCTGTTAAAAAGCCTGAAGGTAATGCATTTTGATTTTCATATAATTGATAGTCATCGCTCGTATCTTTTTGCCTAAACCCATACTTGCTCATTGGTTGTTTACTTAAATTGTATTTGACTGACATTAAGCTATCCATCAGCAGCGTGTTATTAGGATAGCGAATATTTAGACTCGTTCCTCTCGAACGGAAACCCAGCATGTTCATATAACCAGAAGTGTTTCGGTTTCTAATAGATGAAAACATACTAATGCCGCTATAACCATAGTTGAAGCTATCATTGGCAGAAACTGGATCAAGATTTTCTAAACGATAGAAGCTATCATTTTCTTCTTTGGTTTGTTCAACGAGTTCATTGATTGCTGGATAGGGTTCTGTATACAGTTCTCGGGAAGCGTAGTTCCATTCATCTAAGATACCACGTAACATGCTATTTGTATTAATCGTCATTTCAGCTGTTACAAATATCAGTAAAAATAGCACAGCTTGTTTAAAAGAGAATTTTTTTGTATATAAGGAAAAAAAGATCACACAATAGACGATTAAAAATGACAAAGTTAAAATCAATGAAATAGGTTCTAGATATTCTCGTGTTTTGTAGACTAAAAGATAAGTAAAGACAAAGGCGATAGCCAAAAAGATGAAAGAGTAAAGTAATCTTCGTTCATTTGTTTCATTTAATTTTTCCCAACCGAATCCAGCTAACATGATCACTGTAAAGGATAGTAGAAAAGCATAACGGAATAAAAACATATTTGGCGCATGCATGCCGTGCCAGAATAAATTTAAAGGAACAAAATAGAAGCTTCCTATTAGTAACGCAATCAATAGTGCATAAAAAGTTTTTTCTTTCCAAGAGATTTCCTTAATAACAAAATAAAAAATACAAAAAGCAAGAGGTAATAGACCAATATAAATGAAGGGAATGGCGCCGTATTTAGTTGTATCATAGACGCCGATCATATTTTTGATAAAAAAGTCAAAAGCACTTGTTGCTTCTGTTTTAAGGTTAGTAATTTGCGTTAATTCTTCTCCATTGGCATGTAAATCTAATAGCGCCGGTAAAATGATGATCATTGACGCGCCACCTGCTAATAATGAGGTGGTAAAGTAAGGTAAAATACTTTTTTTATTGTTTTTCCAATTTTTAAATAACTGAATTAAAAAGTAAAGGAAAGAAAAAACGCCAATCATAAACCCTAAGTAAAAACTAGTGAAAAATAGCATGAAATAACTAATAAATAAGAGTTTTGGTTTACGTTTTTGAATGAGTCGATCGATTCCCCAAATAATTAAAGGTAAATATATATAGGCGTCTAACCACATAATAAGCTCGGATTGTGCAGTAACAAAAGACATTAGCGCATAGCAGACTGCTAGTGTTATGTGACTGCCTCTTGCAATTTTGAAGCGATGACTTGCATAGAACCAAAAACTTAATCCAGCACTACCTATTTTAATTAAAGTTAAAAAATAAAGCGCGTCAGGCATTAGTTGGTTAGGAAAAAATAACACAAGCGGGGTAAAAAAGCCCCCTAGGTAATAAGAAATTAGAGAAAGAAAGTTTAATCCTAATGATGCATTCCAAGTATAAAGAAAGCTTTGTTCGCCTAACAAAGCGTTGCGAAAACTGGCATGAAAATTAGAAAATTGGGAGAAGGCATCACTTGCCATAACACTTCGATCACTGCCGGGGTAGATGCCAATTGTTAGATACATTATGGCCATTACTAAAAAAGGAATAAAGAAACTTGCCATCATATACCATTTGTTTTTTTGTAAAAAATCTTTTATCATTACGAAAAGACCCCTTCAACCAGAAAATTTATCCATACTTCATGACAGTTTACCATAGAACAAAACATTAGCTAAGCATGTATAGACAATATTAATAAAAAATGTAATTTGGCCAAAAGCTAAAGGAAATCAACTATTCGTGTTGCTTCTTTTATTTTTTGAAAGGAAAAGAGACGAAAAAATGGAAAAGTCAATACAAAAAGAACATACACTTTATGCAATAAAAGGTTTTTTGAAGGAAGTGGAAAACATTCAAATAGGAAAATTAGGAAATTTTTCTTTTTCGCGAGGCTATTATGTTTATGTAGGAAGTGCAAAACGTAATATGCATGCGAGGATAAATAGACATATTCGAGTAGATAAAAAACAGCAGTGGCATCTCGATTATTTACGTCCTTATTTGCAAATTGAAGAGATCCAAACGTATTCCGGTGAAAAAGGCGAGTGTCAGCTTTTTGCAGAATTACGAGAAAGAAATAATGGAAGCATTCCAGCAGAAGGCTTTGGTTCTTCTGATTGTAAATGTGTATCGCATTTATTTTATACTGAAAAAAATCCAGTGCTATCTTTGACAAGTAGTAGAAATTAACTTAGAATAAAAAGAAATAAAACTCGTTTTCTAAAGAAAGAGGTTGCTTGATGAGTGTCGTAGGTATCTAAAATTAGCAATTGAATACAAATAAGCTAAATTTTTGGCAAGCTTATTTGTTATGCCTTTAGATACCTGAGAAAACAATGAATGTTAAAAAGGTGATGGGGCTTCCTGTCGCCTTTTTTGCTGTGAATCACTACGATTCAACGACCAAGGGGAGTTGAAAGTAGATGATGAGCAGTACTAGGCGAGAGGAGCGAGCGTAGTTCCCCAAACCGAATCACTACGATTCAGCGACCAAGGGGAGTTGAAAGTAGATGATGAACAGTACTAGGGCGAGCGGAAGCGAGGCGTAGTGTCCTTTACTTCGAATAGCCTTTAATATTAGCCACCACAATGGAAAATTTCAAAAGTTAGAATAACTTATTTTTACGAAAACGAGTGAATTCGTTGTTTTTAGGATATCTTATTTCCAATAAGAAAGGATATAAAAAATGAATTCAGCTTTATATGACGCAACAGAATTTACAAAAGTTAAGCAAAACGTTATTGATCGATGTATTAGTGATTATGCTAAAGAACGATTAGAAAACAAGCAACCTGCTATTAGTTATAATATGGTGCAAAAAAGGTTAACCGAGACGCAAGAAGCATTGGCAATCTTAAATTCGAATCAACATGTCCCATTTATGGGTTTGAGTCAAATTAAATATTTAACGAAGAAAATTGAAAATGGGGCTATCTTAGAAGCAAGTGAATTAACTGAATATAGCGATTTTTTACGTTCCTTTCATTTGATTGCTGCTTTCTTTGAAAAAAATCAATATCAGACGCCGACTTTATTTCGTTATGCAAATGATCTAACAGAATTTAAAAAGATTATTACGACTATTCAAGAAAAGGTCGATGGAAACCGTGTAAAAGATGAGGCTTCGCGAGAGTTAAAGAAAATCCGCGGGAAAACAGCTGATATCCAGGCAACTATTGAAAAAAGTTGTGATAAGTTGTTGAAAAAAGCGACGGCAAATGGTTGGGTACAAGAGCGACTGTTCATAAAAAAAGAGGACCGTTATACTTTACCTATTCAATCAACTTTTCAATCAAAAATCGCAGGGACGATTATTGAGCGATCCAATTGAGGAACTACCGTTTTTATTGAGCCCGAAAGTGTACGCAAGTTAAATGATCAATTAATTATTGCAAAAAGTGAAGAAACAGCAGCGGTTTATCAAATTTTAGCGACATTAACAGGAATAATCGCTGAACAAGCAACGGCGATTGGTTATTGTATAGATATTGTGGTGGAGTTGGATAGTATTTTTGCTCGGGGAAAATACAGTCAGAGCATCGATGGCAAAAAGATCGCGATAAATGATCAAGAAGAACTTATTTTCGACCAGGTAAAACATCCACTATTGCAAGATGCTGTTCCACTAGATTTGACCCTAGGGGTAGATAATCGCGGGTTAATTATTACTGGACCGAATGCCGGCGGGAAAACAGTGGTATTAAAAACGATTGCCTTGGTTTGCTTAATGACAGGATTTGGGCTGTGTGTTAACCATGGTGGAAATTCCTCCATAGGAATTTTCAAGAAAATTTTTATCGATATTGGAGACCAGCAAAGCTTGGAAAATTCATTGAGTACTTTTTCTGCCCATATGCAAAATATCAGTTATATCTTGCACCAAACAACGGACAATACTCTTATTTTATTAGACGAATTTGGTAGTGGCACAGAGCCTAATGAAGGGGCTGCTTTGGCGATTGCTACCATGGAATATATGTATAAAAAGAAAGCTATCATTATTGCTACCACGCATTATGGTGAGATTAAAGATTTTGCTTTGCAGCATGAAGATTTTCAAACGGCAGCTATGGCCTTTGATTCAGCAACTTTAACGCCAAAATATCAACTTTTACTCAATCAAGTAGGTCAAAGCAACGCTTTTTGGATTGCTCAAAAAATGGAAATTTATCCGGAAATTTTGCAGAATGCGCAACAGTATTTGGTAGATAAAAATTATACGACGGCAAAAATTGAGCGGAAAAAACCACAACGCTCTTTAAAAGAATCTTCTGCTCAGCCAGTTTTTCAAAAAGGGGATCGCATTGGAGTCAGGAGTTAAAAGAGAGCGGCCTTTTCTATAGCTACCAAGATCATGATCATGCACAAATTTCTATAAACAAACAATTTTATACGGTGCTTTTGAAGCGTTTGACACTAGAAATATCTAGGGAACACTTATATCCGGAAAACTACGATTTAGAGCAACTCTTCATTGATTTTCATGAAAGAAAATTCAATAAAGATATTGACCGTGGCTCTAAAAAAGTACAAAAGCAACTACGCAAACAAGCCGAGGATAGGAACAAACATCGTTAATAGATTATACATTTCCTGAAAGATAAAACCGGAAACAAAGAATCATAGTTATTCTATGGTTCTTTATTTCCGGTTTTTTTGTAAAAGGATAGCATAGGAATCGTAGCAACAAAATTTAAACAAGTACAAGTCGAAGGATGTTAAATACGGCAAACAATAGCAATGTACTTCCGGCTCCAATGCCTGTTATAGCGCTTGCTCTGTAGGAAATGTTTTTCATTCGTTGTATCGTAACAATTGTCGTAGCGACAAATAAAAGAGCTAATAGATGCATCGTAGGTTCTTGGAAGATAAAAGCCAAAGGGGAGAAATGGATTCCTACAATAAGACAAATCCATGGCGCAATGTAATTATCTGATTTCTTTTTATATAACAAATAAGCACCAATGCCTCCAACTAAAAATTCGATAATAACGATAATATAATACCATAAGGATAGTCCATATTCTGTTAATACACTGGCTTCTTCTTGATAAGTAAAAATTAGATAAACGCCTAATACGCCGAGTAAGAAAGAAGTAGCGCAAGCAATAATTAAATACTTCTCCCAACTCTTTTTAGGACCTTCCAATGCCCACCCAAACCAAACAAATGCAAAAAAACCATAAATAACAACTGACGTGGCAATATCTCTAAGATAATCCATTGGACATCCTCCTTAGGAAAAAGCTTGCTTAGATAAACTAGGTTTCTACATTTGATGGTGTTTTATAGCTTGCTAACATTTACAGTGTACTTATTTAACTTAAGTATAATTGACGCCTGCAAATAGTACAAGTTTTCTATGCCTATATTTGAAAGCCTTTTTATATGCGTTTGTTCATGGTAAACTATACAAAAGATGATCATTTCGAAAAATTAGACATTTTGTTTACTTAAGCCAATCGGTACGACTTCCAGTAGGTGGTACGAGGAGGTAAGAATATGAAAATCCAACGTATTGATCATGTTGGTATTATTGTCGATGACCTTGCTGATGTTAAAACTTTTTTCATTGAATTTGGGCTTAAGGAGTTGGGGGAAACCGAAGTAAAAGGCGAGTGGGTAGAAAAAATCATAGGACTTAGTAATGTAAAAGAGACCGTGGCGATGTTAGCTACACCAGAAGGAGAAACGATGATAGAGTTGGTAAAGTTTCATTCGCCTGCTGACAAAAATGGAATTCAATACCCTGGATCAAATACTTTAGGAATTCGCCACATTGCATTTGCCGTCGAAGATATTGAAGCTATTGTTGCCGATGTAAAAAAGAAGGGCGCAGTGCTTATTGGTGAAATACAAAACTATAAAAATATGTATAAACTGTGTTACATACGCGGACCAGAAGGTATCATTTTAGAATTGGCGGAAAAGATTGGTTAACTTTTTGTTGTAGACATTTTACAATTTTTATTTTAATAATAAGAAGAGTTTAATCTATAATCATAGCTAAGAAACTTTTCTGAATAGGTCAAAAGGAGGCTTTCTTATGAATCAATCGACAAAAATTGAAAATGTGATTAACTATGTTAAAGCACATGATATAGATTTTACTCATTCAAAATACGTTCTTTATGGAAGGACAGGTGCTACTAATGCTAGTCTATTTTTGTTTGGCGGGTTAGGTGCTCTGTCTATGAAACAATATATTATGGTTTTGGGTGAAAATTACCTAACGTTGATTTTGTTATCGATGAGTGGTGATTTTAAAGAAAGCTTCACAACTATTTCTTATGACGATATATTTGATATTTCTTTTAAAAAGGGCTTAATTACGAATTTATTTATTTTTCACACAGATAATGAAAAAATAAAAATCAGATGTAATAAAAAGATTATAGGAATGCATTGGCAAAGTACAAATATGGATTCCTGTCTTAATCATCCTGCAATAGCTAAATATGTTTAATAAAAGCTTGATGTTTATAAGTTGGATATAAAAAACACCCACTGCTATAGCAAAAGTGGGTGTTTTTTGAACAATAACTTGTTATAAAGCTATACTTGCCCCAGGACCTATTGGCAATCCAAATAAGAACCAGATAACTAATAGAAGTGACCAAGTAACTAGGAATGCCATAGAATAAGCTAACATGGTAGATACTAAAGTACCAATACCTGCTTTATTATCATAACGTTGAGCAAAAATCAAAATCATCGGGAAATAATTCAACAATGGTGAAATAACATTAGTTGAAGAATCAGCGATCCGATAAGCGATCAATGTCATTTCAGGTGCAATGTCTAAATTGTAAAGCATAGGTGCAAAGATAGGAGCTAAGATCGCCCACTTTGCGGATGCTGAACCAATAAATAGGTTGATAAAACCAGCCACGACAATAAATCCTAAAACTAGCGGTAAACCAGTTAAGTGAATAGATTCTAGTAAGTCAGCTCCCGATACTGCTAAAATCGTCCCCAAATTAGTAAATTCGAAATAGTCGATCAATTGTGCAGCAAAGAAAGCTAAAACGATATAATTTCCCATAGAACTCATAGCCTCTGTCATGCCTTTTACAAAATCAGAAGAATTTTTAATTTTACCCACTGTTAGCCCATAAGCTAAACCAGGTAAAGCGAATAATAAGAAAATTGCCAAAAGCAGACCCGTAGATAAGAAATCGTTGATGGACTCTGCGCCAATTGCTTCGTCGAAACTTCTAAATACTGCTCCTTGTGGGAACATCAAAAAGGCCATAATAACAACATAGATGATTAAAACGATTAAAGAATTACGCAGCCCTTTTCTTTCAATATCGGTCAATGATTCAAAATCTGGACGATAGTCTCCTTTGTATTCGCCTAATCGAGGTTCAACAAATTTATCAGTGATCAAAGCGCCTACGATTGTGAGTACAACCGAAGAAACAATCATAAAGTACCAATTTGCTGTAATCGACATTTCATAATTAATACCTGCTGAATTAAGTGCTGCGTTTGTAATATCAACGAGTAAAGCATCAGTAGGACCAATCAGTAAGTTTGCAGAAAAACCACCAGATACCCCAGCAAAAGCAGCAGCAAGCCCTGCAAGTGGATGGCGTCCAGCACCAGCGAAGATAAGCGCGCCTAATGGAATAATAACAACATAACCTACATCAGAAGCGATGTTTGATATAATACCTGCAAATATAACAGCTGCTGAAAGTAAGAAAGCTGGAACATTTGATAATAAACGTTTTAACGTGGATACAATAAGTCCGGTCCATTCTGCGACGCCTACCCCTAACATAGCGACAAGTACAGTACCTAAAGGTGCGAAACCAGTAAAATTATCAACAGCTGAATTAAATATATGATTTAACCCTCCAGCTGAAAATAATGAAACTGCCTCTACTGTAAGGTTCTCTCCTTCTTCAGCGTCAAAGTATTCGACACTTAAGCCTGTTGCACCTGCGATGCCTGATATTACAATGACAATTGCAGCTAAAATAATGAATAACATAACAGGATCAGGCAATTTATTTCCGACCCTTTCTATCCAACCGAAAAAGCCTTTATTTTGCTGTTTTTCTATATCGTTCACGTGAACTCCCTCCTTGAAAAAAATACACAAAGATTATAAAAACTTTGTGAGTTACCAATGAGTTTACTAGTTGTTCACTGAGAAGACAAACAATTTTTAAAGAAAATTTTGTTTTTCTAATAAAATTTTCATCAAAAATTAAGTAAGAGAAGGTGTTTAAGAAAATCATTATTTATAAACTTATTTTTCTCAATAAATGTTGTAAATCTGTTATAATATAATAAATATTGCGAAATATATCACAAATGTAGTTTTGCAAATAATAAAATAGAGGAGGAATAGTATGGAAATACAAGATATCATGAAAATTTTAGAAAAAGATATGAAAGTGGCTGTAATTTCAACTGTGGATGAAAACAATCAACCTCATGCACGTCATATTAATATCGGTGTGGCCAATGAAGAAGGCGTCTTTTTTATGACCAGTCCTAAAACCAATTTTTATAAGCAATTACAAAGTAACCCTAAAATAGCTATTACTGGTTTTTTAGAAGAAGATTATTTGATACAAGTGATTCGAATCGAAGGAAAAGTCCGGAAATTGGGAAAAGATAAGTTGCAAGAGGTGTTAAGTGGAAATCCTTATATAGAACAGGTCTATCCCGATGAAGATGAGCGTCAAAATGTGCAAGTCTTCCAACTTTATGAAGGAGAAGGCTTTTATCATAGCTTAACGCAAGGGCACAAGTATACATTTGAAATACATGCTTAAACTTTTAAAAGCTACTAATTAAAAAATAAAAGAGGCTGGGACAAAAGTCTCCTTAATAATAAAATATCCGAACTATAAGAGAGATCGTTTCTGCGGTTACTCGTCGCACGAATTGCGTTGCTCCTGCGATTACTCGTCGCACGAATTGCATTGCTCCTGCGGTCCAGCAGGTCCTCGTCGCAAATCCACGACAATTAGAAAATCTCATCAAATATAGTTCGGTTTTTTTCTTGTCTTTATTTATGTCCCAGCCTCTTTTAGCATTTTTTAAATAATTATACTCGCTCCACTTTTAGCTAAGGGAACTGATGAAGAAATCATATATGAAATTGATGATATTAAAGTCTGTGGTGGATTTGTTGATGGTGACCGTGGTGTTGACCATAATGTTCTTATAAGCGAAGATGTGGACTGGGCAGATATCATTGAGTGGAGAACGATTGTTGTTCCTGAAATGGAATCCTATATCAGTGACGAATCGATTGAGAAGTATGAGAGCTTGGGGTATGAGAATTTCCTAACAGATAATAATCATATTATGGGCTTTAACGCATTTCAGTTAAGTGATGGTTTAGCATTCTAACTATTGTATGAAACGTGAATTATGTTATAATAGTATTGAGGTGACTTGCATGATTCAAGCTACATTACTTCAATTGTTTGAAGAACATAACGGCATTTTAACAACGGGGATGGCAAATGAATATGGTATCAATGATTCTACACTTAGGAAAGCTGTTGAACGAAACGATATTCAAAAGTATTGTCGAGGCGTTTATTTTTTAAATGACCTCTACTTTGATGATCTCTTTATGCTTCAATTGAAATATTCAAAAGGTGTCTTTTCTCATGAAACAGCAGTTATGCTGCACTGGTTAAGTACCAATTATCCATTTGTCTATCATGTATCTTTCCCCAGAGGGTATCATTTAATCTCAGCTAAGGAACAAAACATCAAGCCTTATTATGTGTCAGCAAATGATTTGACTAGTGAATATGTTGATGTGGTGGACAGTTGGGATTCCAATCCATTAAGAGTTACTAACTTGGAAAAAACAATCGTTGATATGTTGCGCCATGAAAAAGCAGCTCCTGGCATTATTGAGGAGATGTTAGATGATTATCTGAATAGAGAAGATAAAGATATTAAACGGTTAAAAGATTATGGGGAACGATTCAATATAGAAGACTTAATTAACGAAAGGGTTTTGTCCGTTGTTAAGTAAACAGAAAATGAAGAATCTTATTCGACAAAAAGCAAAAGAAACGGGATTGCCATTTCAACAATTATATGGGCTGTATGCTATGGATCAATTTGTAGCTCAATTGAGTGAAACAGAGTATTCAAAACACTTGACTGTGAAAGGTGGCTTTCTTCTTACAACGTCATATGGTTTGGAGAATCGAGCAACTGGTGATTTAGATTTTACAGTTAAAGGGCTTGACTTAAATGAAGAGAACATAAAAGAAATGGTTAATTCTTTACAAACGCCCGACGGTGAATATAAATTTGATTTTAAAGGGTTGAGGGAAACCAGAGAAGCCTTTGACTACAATGGTTATGAATTAAAGTTAATGTTTAATAATGGTAATGTTAAAATTCCACTTAATGTTGATTTAACTACTGGTGAGGACCTTATTGAAATGGATACCGATGAAAAAGTTCGTTCTGTTTTTACAGATGAAGAATATTCCATTACAGGCTATCCTGTTGAACAAATACTGACAGATAAATTTTATACGTTAATGGCTTATGGTGAAATTGACGATAGTAATTCAAGGATGAAGGATTATTATGATTTATATTTGTTGACAAAAGCAAAACCTGATATTGATTTGGATAAGGTTAATGTTGGTTTGGATAAAACGATGAATCAAAGAGATAATGCTATCGAGGCTGAAGATTATGATAGGATTTTAGAATATTTAAAACAATCGAATAAGCAAAAAGAAATGTGGTCGAATTTTGAAGTAAGTAAACCATATGCTGAAGGGATTAGCTTTGATGAAGTTATGGATCAAATTCAAGAATTTTCAGATGACTTAGTTGAAGTACGTAAACAAAATTATATTGATATTGATTTTGAAATCGATGAGATTTAGAACGGTAAAAAAGAAAGGCTGAGGGAGTCAAACGAGTGGAACCAGACAAAGAAGAAAAGTGGAGCAAATCTCTTGTCAGTAGAGGCTTTTTTATTGGATTTCTTGATAGAGAGAGCGTTGTAAGAACGAATTTGCTTTTTAAATCGTCCTCCCAACACTAGAATTGATGATAAACCAATAGATATGAGTGTATAGCGATAATAAAAGTTGGATACGATGATTAAACTTGTTTCTATTTACAAGTAAGACGATTTTGAATTTCCCCCAAAATTATGCATGATCCAGTTACAAAATCACCAAACGTTGTGTTATGATGAAGTCGACAAAAACAAAACATAAATAACGAAAGACTGGCTGTTTTAGGTGGTCAGTATAATAAGACGAATCAGTTTATTGTGAAAAAATATTGTGTCATTGACAAGCCTGTACTAGTTTAAAACTCATTAAAAAGCCCCAGAATTGAATAGTTCTGGGGCTTTCGTTCGTTCTGTCGGTTTATTTATACAACGTAACTACTAAAGAAATGATTGGATTAAACGAATGTCTTTATGACTTATACACTTCCAAAAACTGATAGTTCATATTTTACATTAAAAACGTATTATTATTTAATTTTTAATCAGAACGTTATGTAAAACACGTATATTTCAAAACAAGGTTATTTTTTGAGGGACAAAAAAGGGGCAGAGAGGGAGCAATTTTATCATTTCTAAGCCTATCTAAGCAAAAACAAAAGAGGGGACAATCGTTGCTGTGACAACAATTACCCCCCCCTCTTAGAACTTTTAAGAATTATACTCGCTCCACTTTTCCTGACTTCAAAGCACGAGCTGATACCCAAACTTTTTTTTGTTTGCCGTTTTCCAAAATGCGGACTTTTTGTAAGTTAGGTTTAACACTACGTTTAGTAGCGTTCATCGCATGTGAACGATTATTGCCACTTTTTGTTTTACGACCTGTATAATGACATACTTTTGACATGTGTAGTTTCCTCCTTTGCCTTGAACTAGGAGCGCTTGTTTTTTCGCTCATACTAGTTGAATTTAGCACAATTTTGAGCTGTTTGCAAGTAATATTTTCTTCTTGTATGTGTCAAGTTTATTGAGGTTGAATAAAAAAACCGTCTTTTGGGGCAGACACAAAGTTATTTTTCAACCTCACTTTCGTTCGGTTTGCCCTCATCCTCTCTAACAAAAACAAGTTTTTATTAGAGAACATTCGGGGTCATTATTAATTGATTCAGTCCTTTGGCGAATTGGCCTAAAGGCGCACTTTTCGCTTTTCCTTCGCCAATCTGTCCTTTAAATGCACCTTCATGAGCTTGGAAACGAGGCTTTTTCTGTACCCAACGTTTCATAGCGTGCCAACGTTTTTCTTGAGCGACGACGTCGTCCGGAAGGGCTTCGTATTGGTTCAACCAACCTTCCAATTCTTGGTTTCTTAAACTATCAATGACACGAATCATGGCTTGGGCGCCGGTTGTTGTCCACAAACGACCTTGGCGTTTCATGCGATAGGTGATTTTCCGATGGGTACTTTCGATCGTGCCAATACAAGCTTTAGGGTCCCTGATTCCTCGTGCTTTCAATGATTTTAAATAAGGCCAACTTCTTTGAAGATAGTGATGCAGTAAACGTAAATGTTCTAACGCTTCGGCTTCCTTTTCTTCAATCAAGCTTTCCGAAGTATCTAAAACCAGCTGGACCTCTTGCCAATTATAATGTTCAATCGCTCGTATCATCCGATGTTGGAGCTGGGGAACAAAAGCCATTCGTTCCTTGATTTTCCGATGGACATGGTACCGATCACGGAAGTGTTCATGACGCAAACAACCTAAAGCCAGTTCATCAAACACTGCTTTTTCATAACCCGAACCGCCGTCACTATTGGAAATGACCACGGTATGACTTAAATCATAATAGGCTTGAAGATAGGCCATCATTTCTTTATATGCTTTTTGCCGATTCAGATGACTCACAAAGTGCGGGGCGATCATTTCCGAACGGTTGCCTACTTTCTGGCTGCCTTCACACACTTGAAAACGGTGAACTTCAAGAGATTGTTTCTTCTGTCCGTTGATCTTTACGCCGTCTCCTTCCAGATATAAATAGGGCACTTTTTTCTTGGGGATCACGCCCTCATAACGACTTTCATGCGTGCTTCTGGCTTGGATGAATTCTCCCGTTTTAACCACCAATTGTTGCACATTTTGATGACTCATCTGCCAAGAAGTTAAACAGTCGATCGCTTGAGAAACATGACGATAGACCATGTTACTGCCTAATTGAGCCACGTTTCGAAGAACCAGCGAACTATAACGAAGACCTTTTCGAATCCCTAGAAATTCATCTAAGGGGTAACGAATGACATTGGCTTGATTTTTCATTCGCCGACGAACATAGGTCACGGGACCAAACAAGAAGGTGATGGTTCTTTCGCTTTTACGATCGACGCGAAAGCCTTCTTTCTTACATTGCGCACAAATTTCTTCATCAAGCGTTTGAAAAGCTAGTTGGGTAATGGTCGCTATAAGTTGTGTAAAAAAGATCATCATGGCTCTTTCTCTTGCTAAAAAATTCGTTTCCTTCTTCATTACTTCCACTAAATCTGTTACAATAGAATCCATAAGAAACCGCCTTTGTTCATTAGTGCCTGTTAGCCCAATGAATAGAGTAACGGTTTCTTTTTTATTCGTCTAGAGGATACCTCAATAAATTTTACACTTAGTTTCTTCTTACATTGACTTTTTCCCTGTAACATTGTAAATTAGACAAGGTTATGAAATTTTTTATGAAAATAATTGAAGGATTTAGTTATCTATTAAATTAATTCTATAGGAGTAACTTTCTACATTATATCAACTAATTTCAGTTTTGATATTATATGAATAAAAAACAGCTTTGGATTTTTATAAACTTACCGCCATTTTACTAATAGCTTGTTAAGATAGGCCATCTTCTTTTATTTAGAGGTGGGCTGTGTTAAAATATTGTAGTATAAAATGGACGGCTTGTCGGCTAAGGAGGCTTATCATGGCTGTAAAAATAAATACATCGATAGGAACCATTGAAATAACAAATGAAGTCATTGCAACAGTTGTCGGTGGTGCGGCAACTGATGTTTTTGGTATCGTGGGCATGGCTAGTAAAAACCAGCTTAAAGATAACATTAATGAAATCTTACGTAAAGAAAACTATGCACGTGGTGTTGTGGTACGACAAGAAGAAAATGGTATCGCCGTTGACGTATACACAATCGTAAGTTATGGCACCAAAATCTCAGAAGTTTCACGTAATGTGCAAGAAAAAGTAAAATATAACCTTGAAACAATGCTTGGCGTTGTTGCTAATTCAGTGAATGTTTTTGTTCAGGGTGTTCGGGTCTTGCCTGATTAAAGGCAGAAAACTAGCTGAATATTCAGCGATTGTAACTTAAGGAGGATTACCAGTGAAAGTAACGGATATTAGCGCAAGCCAATTTCAAGAAATGGTTCAAGCAGGCGCGAATCGTCTTCAAACAAATGCAGAATTTGTGAATTCGTTAAATGTATTTCCAGTACCAGACGGCGATACTGGTACGAATATGAATTTATCAATGACCAGCGGCGCTAAGGCAGTGTCTGATTCAACGTCAGACAACATAGGAGAGCTAGCTGATTGCCTTTCAAAAGGTCTTTTAATGGGCGCAAGAGGTAATTCAGGCGTTATTTTATCTCAATTATTCCGTGGTTTTAGTAAACAAATTGCGGAATTAGATGTTTTATCAGCTAATGATTTAGCTCAGGCCTTTAAACATGGTGTCAGTACAGCTTATAAAGCAGTGATGAAACCAGTTGAAGGTACGATTTTGACAGTTGCACGGATTGCAGCTGAATATGGTGAAAAAAAAGCAGCCTCTTCTGATGATTGCGTGGAGGTTATGACGGCGATTGTAAAAGGTGGAAAAAAAGCTTTAGATAAAACACCGGATTTATTGCCGGTTTTAAAAGAAGTTGGCGTTGTTGATAGTGGCGGACAAGGTCTGTTGTTTATTTATGAAGGTTTTTTAAATGCGCTCAATGGAGAATATGAGGGGGAAGACCCTTTTGTATCACCAGCTGCTATGGATGAATTAGTGAATGCAGAACATCATCGTAGCGTGCAAGGGCAAATGTCAACAGATGAAATTAAATACGGCTATTGTACTGAAATCATGATTGAGATCGGAGAAGGTCCTACAGTAGAAAGCGAATTTGATTATGATAGCTTTCGGAATTATATAAATGAACTGGGAGATTCTTTGTTAGTTGTCAATGATGATGAAGTGATCAAGGTCCATGTACATACAGAATATCCAGGCGAAGTGATGAACTATGGCCAAAAATTTGGATCGTTGATCAAGATAAAAGTTGATAATATGCGCTTACAACATGAAACGATTTTAAATAAGGACGAAGAAGACGAAGCTAACACAAAACAGCAACCACGTTGTGCCTATGCTATTATTACTGTTGCTGCGGGCAATGGCGTGAAAGAACTTTTTGAAAGTTTGGGTGCTAAATATGTGATTTCTGGTGGTCAGACCATGAATCCGAGTACTGAAGATGTCATAAATGCTATTAAAGAGGTCAATGCTGATCAGGTGATCATCTTACCAAATAATAAAAATATTTTTATGGCAGCTAAGCAAGCAGCCAAAGTCGTTGAAATCCCTGTGGAAGTGGTACCTTCTAAGACCATTTCTCAAGGGATGGCAGCTATGTTAGGTTTTAATGAACGTCAGTCTTTAAAAGAAAACAAAGATGCTATGGTACAGATGCTTGATACCGTTGTTTCTGGTTCTATTACTCACGCGATCCGTGATTCGAGTATTGAAGGGATCAATATCAAAAAAGATGACTTTTTAGGTATTGTTGATGGAAAAATTGTCGTCTCAGAAGCGGATATGTTAGCTTCTGCTAAAGAGACTTTGAAACAAATGGTCACAGAAGATACAGAAATCATTACCATCATCATTGGAGAAGATGGTTCACAAAAAGATGCCAAAAAACTAGAAGAAGCTGTCTTAGCAGTTGATAGTGAATTAGAAGTAGAAATTCATGAAGGAAATCAACCTGTCTATCCTTATCTTTTTTCAGCTGAATAATAAGACAGCTCTTAAAAAACGTTAAAAGTTAGATAGAGGCTGGAACATTAGTCATTTCCAGCAATGAATCATAAAAGATGAGTTGTTCCAACAGTTCGCCGATTTTTTAGCGATGAGGGCGACTAAGACTGTCAGAGTAATTCTCTAGTCGTTCGGATTTGATCGTTGCTGAAATCTTTTGTTTCAGCCTCTTTTTCGAAAGTTGGTGATAAAATGTTGCAAGAACCAATTACAAAACTTAGTGGGGTAGGAGAAAAACGTGCGCAAGCCTTGGCTGACTTGGGCATTGAGACAATTGAGAATCTGTTGAACTACTATCCGTTTCGTTATGATGATATCAAAGAAAGAAATTTGGCAGAAATCAATGACCAAGAAAAAGTGACGATCAAAGGAGTCGTAGTCTCTCCTCCAGTTGTTAATCGTTTTGGTTATAAAAAATCAAGATTGCAATTTCGTATGATGCAAGATCATGATGTTTTTAGCGTTTCTTTTTTTAACCAGCCTTACTTAAAGGATAAAATCGTCCTTTCTGAAGATATTGCTGTTTTTGGTAAGTGGGATGGTAAACGTAAATCATTAACAGGGATGAAAATACTTGGCGCTAAACAAGAAGGCGATTTTGCGCCTATTTATCATGTTAGTAAAGCGGTACGACAACAAACATTAGTTGATTTGATAAAAAAAGCCTTTGTTCACTTTGGCGATCAAATTGAAGAAAATCTTCCACTATCTTTAATTGAAAAATATCGTCTAATGGAAAAAAAAGAAGCGATGTATGCGATGCATTTTCCCAATACGCCAGAAGAACATCATCAAGCGAAGCGACGTGTAGTGTTTGAGGAATTCTTCTTATTTCAAATGAAAATTCAAGGTCTAAAAAAAGAAGAAAAATCAGAAAAACATGGTATCGTCATTGATTATGATGTAGAACGGGTAAAAGCATTTACGCAAAAATTACCTTTCTCATTAACCAATGCGCAAAAACGCGTAACTAATGAGATTTGTCGGGACTTTTTACAAGCTAAACATATGCAACGCTTATTACAAGGTGATGTAGGAAGCGGAAAGACAGTTGTTGCGGCGATTGCTTTATATGCGGCTGTTACAGCGGGCTTTCAAGGTGCTTTAATGGTGCCCACTGAAATTTTGGCGCAGCAGCATTTAGCGAGTTTGAACCAATTGTTTGATCCTCTGGAAATACATACTGCGCTTTTGACAAGTTCGACAAAAGCAAAAGAAAGACAAGAAATTATTGAAAAACTACAACAAGGAGAAATCGATGTTGTGGTTGGGACACACGCTTTGATTCAAGAAGGGGTAGACTTTTCTAATCTGGGTTTGGTAATTACTGACGAGCAACATCGTTTTGGGGTCAATCAACGCCGCGGCTTAAGAGAAAAAGGCTTTCAGCCGGACGTCTTATTTATGACCGCAACACCTATCCCGCGTACTTTAGCAATTACTGCTTATGGTGAAATGGATGTTTCGGTTATCGATGAAATGCCTGCGGGAAGGCTTCCTGTTAAAACACATTGGATCAAACGTGGGCAATTGGAAGATGCTTTAAAAAATGCGCGCTTAGAATTGGAAAAAGGGCAGCAAATGTATGTAATTTGTCCCTTGATCGAAGAATCTGAAGGCTTGGACGTGCAAAATGCTGTAGAGTTATACGAAGAATTGAAAGATTTCTTTTCTCCTAACTTTGTCGTAGGCTTACTTCACGGGAAAATAAAAGCTGAGGAAAAAGAAGAGATCATGGGAGCATTTAAAGATAATGAAATTCAAGTGCTCGTTTCAACGACAGTGATTGAAGTAGGTGTTGATGTTCCAAATGCGACAACAATGCTTATTATAGACGCGGATCGTTTTGGCTTAGCGCAGTTGCACCAGTTGCGAGGAAGGGTAGGAAGAGGACAGCAAGCTTCTTCTTGTATCTTAGTGGCTAATCCTAAAAATGAATTAGGCAAAGAACGTATGAAAATTATGACTGAAACCAACAATGGTTTTCTTTTAAGTCAAAAAGATTTGGAATTACGTGGTCCTGGAGAAGTATTTGGCTTTAAACAATCCGGCCTGCCTGAGTTTGTCGCAGCTGATATTGTAGCTGACGCTAATATCTTAGAAGTAGCCAAAGATGAAGCACAAAGTTTATGGCATAAAAAAAATTGGCAATTATTACCTGAATATGCAGGCTTGCTTGCTTATTTAAAAGAAAAGGATCCAGAGAACCAGTTTTTTGATTAAAGCTTTATGCTATACTAAAAAAAGATGAATCAGAAAGGAAAGGTGTGCAAATAAAGTGAAGATCGCAGTAGATGCTATGGGTGGCGATAATGCACCAGAAGCAATTGTTTCTGGTGTAATGTTAGCCAAAAAGGATTTTCCTGAGCTTGAATTTCAGTTATACGGAAAAGAAGCAGAAATTAAAAAATATGTAACAGATGAAAGCAATATTACAGTTATCCACACAGATGAAAAGGTAGATAGTGAGGATGAACCTGTTCGCGCGATTCGTCGTAAAAAACAAGCTTCAATGGTTTTAGCGGCGCAAGCTGTAAAAAAAGGTGAAGCAGATGCTTGTTTTTCTGCAGGCAATACAGGTGCACTTTTGGCTGCTGGTTTATTTATTGTAGGACGTATTAAAGGCATAGAACGTCCTGGTTTAATGTCAACATTACCTGTTATTGGTGAAAATAGAGGATTTGATATGCTGGATTTAGGTGCTAATGCTGAAAATAAAGCGGAACATTTGCTTAAATACGGTATTCTGGGATCTTTTTATGCAGCCAATGTTCGAAAGGTAGAAAATCCACGAGTAGGGCTTTTAAACAATGGAACAGAAGAGTCTAAGGGCAGCGAAGTAACTAAAAAAGCTTTTGAGCTTTTGACCAATGAAGCTAGCATTAATTTTGTGGGAAATATTGAGTCTCGTGACATTTTAAATGGCGTTGCCGACGTTGTTGTAACAGATGGGTTTACTGGTAATGCTGTTTTAAAATCAATCGAAGGAACGGCTTTAAATATTACTAAATTGTTGAAACAATCCATTCTTGATGAAGGTGTCAAAGGGAAATTGGGCGCCTTATTATTAAAAAATGCGCTCGGTGGTTTAAAAAATGAAATGGATTATTCTAAATATGGTGGCGCCGTTTTATTCGGAGTGAAGTCTCCTGTCATAAAAACACACGGGGCGACAGAACCTGAAGCAGTGGCGGCAACGATTAGACAGATTCATACGATGTTGGAAACAAAGGTTGTTGAAAAGCTTACTGAACAATTTGAAAGAGACGATGCAGCTTATTAATGTAATTAAAATGCAACTTTTGTTACAAAAATGAAAAAAGTATAGACAAACGATACAAAAAATCGTAAAATATTGGGTAGCTATTTCTTGCTATGATAACGGCGTGGAGGTGAGTACAATTGACGCGTGATGAAATATTTAATAAAGTAGCTGAAGTGATCGCCAATCACTTTGAAGTGGCAGCTGATCAAGTAAATGAATCCATGAGTATTAAAGATGACTTAAATGCTGATTCAATCAGTGTGATGGAATTTGTGTTAGAATTAGAAGAAGCATTCGGTACAGAAATTTCCGATGAAGACGCAGAACAAATTCAAACGGTTGGCGCAGCAGTTGATTATATTAATTCAAATTTAAACTAAAATAAGTGATCGATCCTCTTTTAATGAGGATCGTTTTTTTTAGGATTTAGTTTCTGATTTTTTATTGAAATAAAAAGCCATAAGTTTCCACAAAGTTTTTTGCTTTCTTATCGCACAATCATTTCATTATTTAGTAAAAATCAGTATAATGTAAGAAGGTCAAAAAAGAAAAGGAATGGAAAAAATGGACAAGCAGTTTTTAAAAGAATTAAAAGAGAACTTTAGTATTGTGTTCCATGATGTCAATTTGTTAAATCAGGCATTTACCCATTCATCTTATGTGAATGAGCACCGTCAACTACAATTATCAGATAATGAGCGTTTAGAATTTTTAGGGGATGCTGTTTTAGAATTATTAGTTTCTAGATTTTTATACTTTCAGTATCAAGACGTACCAGAAGGAACATTAACGAAATTAAGAGCAGCAATCGTAAGAGAAGACAGTTTAGCGTCATTTGCTAAGGAATGTCACTTTGATCGTTATATCGCTCTTGGTAAAGGTGAAGAACATTCTGGTGGGCGTCAGCGTCTAGCCTTATTGTGTGATTTATTTGAAGCTTTTTTAGGCGCTTTGTATATAGATCAAGGTTTAGAAAAAGTTGAAAAATTCTTAGAGCTGGTTATTTACCCTAAAGTTGTATCGGGTGCTTTTTCACATGAGATGGATTATAAAACACGACTGCAAGAAGTTTTGCAGCGTTCTGGAGACCGTATTATCGACTATCGTTTAGTTAAAGAAGAAGGCCCTGCTCATGAGCGTCTTTTTTGGATTGAAGTATATTGTGATGATGAATTAGTCGGTAAAGGACACGGTAAATCGAAAAAAATAGCAGAACAAGATGCGGCAGCTAATGCATTAGCCGATCTTGAACGTAAGTGAGGAACCTAGGTGTATTTAAAAAAAATCGAACTAGCCGGTTTTAAATCATTTGCTGACCGTACGGTGATCGACTTTGAAAATAGACTAACCGGCGTTGTTGGTCCAAACGGCAGTGGAAAAAGTAATATAACTGAAGCTGTACGCTGGGTATTAGGTGAGCAATCCGCTCGCAATTTACGTGGAGGAAAGATGCCCGATGTGATTTTTGCTGGTTCGGATTCACGTAAGCCGTTAAATATTAGTGAAGTCACAGTAATATTAGACAATACAGATCATTATTTACCAGTAGACTATAGTGAAGTAAATGTTACACGCCGCTTGCACCGAACGGGTGAAAGTGAGTTCTTTTTGAATAAACAAGCTTGTCGGCTAAAAGATATTCAAGAGTTGTTTATGGATTCCGGGCTTGGAAAAGAATCTTTTTCCATCATTTCTCAAGGAAAAGTCGAAGCCATTTTTGCGAGCAAACCGCAAGATCGACGTGGGATTTTTGAAGAAGCTGCTGGTGTTTTAAAATATAAACAGCGAAAAAAACAAGCGGAACAAAAGCTTTTTGAAACTGAAGATAACTTAAGCCGTGTGCAAGATATCGTCTATGAACTAGAAGATCAGATGGCGCCATTAAAAGAACAGAGTAAAATTGCCAAGCAGTATTTATCATTAAAAGAAGAATTCACTCAAATCGATGTCGCTTATACTGTTGCTGAAATGAAGGAAGCAAAGTCGTCTTTTGAACAAGCAGCACAACAACTGGAAAGTTTAAACGAACAGTTGGCGACCCTTGCACGGCAAATTCAGGAAAAAGAAAATAAGTTACAAGAACAGCGCAAAAAACGAAGTCAGCTTGATCAATGGTTAGAAGAAAATAATCAGACGCAAGTTTCTTTGGCTGAGGCGTTAAAACAAGTTGAAGGACAAAAAGAGGTATTACAAGAACGTTCAAAGCATACGCAAAAGAGCGCACAAGAATACCAAGAAAACTTAACGGAAGTAAAAGAAAAAATTAGCGCTTTAGAAGAAGAAAAAGCGGATTTGGTAGAAAAATTATCGCAGAAAAATGGTTTTGTTCAAGACGTTGAAAAAGAAATAGAACAAACAAATGCGGAATTACAAAAATACCAAAAATCGACTAAAGAATTAATCGAAGAACTTCGGGCTAAATATGTAGATCAGATGCAAGAACAAGCCAATATTGGTAACGAATTAAAATATCTTGAGCGGCAGTATACACAAGAAATGGCTAAAAACCAAAGTTCTTTGGAAAAACAAGAAAATACCAACAAAGATTACCAGCAAAAACAAGAAAGTGTTACAGAAGTGAGTAACCAGCTGGAGCAATTACAAGCTACAATAGCTGAAGAAAACAAACAGTTTGCTCGTTTGCAAGAAAAACAACAATCCTATCAAAAACAATATGAAGATGCACAAAAGAAAATGTATCAATTGATGGATGAAACGCGTCAAATCAAGGCGAGAATTAAATCTTTACAAGATATTCAAGAAAATCACTCTGGCTTTTACCAAGGCGTACGGGTTGTCTTACAACAACAAAATGAACTTTCGGGTATTGCAGGAGCGGTAGCTGAATTAATTGAGGTGCCAACCGATTATACTCAGGCTATTGAGACAGCTCTGGGCGCGCAAGCACAGCATATTGTGGTAGAAAATGAAGTAGCTGCTAGAGAAGGTATCACCTTCTTGAAAAGCCGCCAAGCTGGAAGAGCGACATTTTTGCCGATGACTACAATCAAGCCGCGTCAAATATCCACTACAGCATTGAATCAAGCACAAAGTGTTAATGGCTTTATCGGGATTGCCAGTCAATTGATCCAGTTTTCTGAAGAATATTCTGCGATCATGCAGAACTTATTAGGGACAACTTTGATCGCTAACGATTTAGAAAGTGCCAATGCTATTGCTCGTGCTGTCCAATTTCGTTATCGAGTGGTTTCTTTGAGTGGAGACGTGATGAATGCTGGAGGTTCTATGACAGGTGGAGCGACCAAGCGTGGCAATAAAGGAAACTTATTTAGTCAGGCAAATGAACTCCAGAGCTTAAAAGAACAAACGCAGCGCAGCGACCAAAGACTACAAACAATTGAGAAACAAGTAGCGCAATTTCAAAAACAAGCGACCGATTGTCAGCAAGAATTGGAGAATTTGCGTACAAAAAGTCAATCTTCCCGTTTAGAAGAACAAGAATTACAAAGTCGTAAGAATCATATTTTGGAAGAAATTGAGCGTTTGGATAAAGAACAGAAAATTTATAAATTTGAAAATCGTGAAGTGCAAGACTTTATCAACAGTTATACAGAACAGAAAGAAAGTTTAACCAAACAGCAAGAAAATGTAGGAAAAGAGCTAGAAAAACTACAAAGCGAAATGCAAGATTTAAATGAACAAGATGATTTGATAGAAAAAAGAAGAGAAAGTCTTAGCCAAGAATTGTCTGAAAAAAAAGCAACACTTGCTGTGAATAAAGAACAAATAAATACACTTAAGCAACAGATTCAAACAAATGAGCAAACTTTTTCTGAACAAACGCAGCGAAAAGAGACATTGGAAAAGCAATTATCATCTTTAACATCGAACGTTTCAGATCATGAAGTGTCCGAAGAATCTTTACAAAAGCAGATTGCATCTTTAACAGAAAAAAAAGAGGAACTGCAAGTACAATTGCGTGACAAAAGAGAAAAACGCGATCGTTTATATCAAGAAATCAATGAACAAGATGAAAGTTTGAGTCAGTTAAACCAAGAACAAAAAGAAAAATTAGCTGAGAAAACAACGGTCGAAGTAGCTAAAAATCGGCAAGAAAATTTACTAGATCATCGTCTTACTTATTTACAAGAAGAATATCACATCACTTTTGAAAAAGCTGAAGCTGACTACCAAGCGGTAGAAAAAAATGATGAAACAAAAGAACAGATTCAACGTTTACGTCATAAGATTGAACAGTTAGGTCCAGTAAACTTAAACGCGATTGAACAATATGAAGAAGTTTCTCAGCGTTATGATTTTTTGCATAAGCAAAGAGAAGATTTATTAGCAGCTAAAAATCAATTGTTTACTACCATGGGTGAAATGGATGAAGAAGTGAAAACTCGTTTTAAAGATATTTTCGAAAAAATTCGTCAACAATTTAAAGTGGTTTTCCCTAATATGTTTGGTGGTGGACGTGCTGAATTATTTTTGACAGATCCTAATGATCTATTAAATACAGGCATTGAAATTGAGGCACAACCACCAGGCAAAAAACTACAGAATTTAGGTTTACTTTCTGGAGGAGAACGAGCCTTGACTGCTATTGCGTTACTTTTTTCCATTATTCAAGTACGCCCCGTTCCTTTTTGTATATTGGATGAAGTAGAAGCAGCGCTTGATGAAGCGAATATTCTACGCTTTGCTAATTACTTACAGACTTTTAATAATGACACGCAATTTATTATTGTGACCCATCGAAAAGGAACAATGGAAGCTTGTAATGTGTTATATGGGGTTACAATGGAAGAATCTGGCGTTTCTAAAATTGTCTCGGTTCGGCTAAAAGATGTAGAAGAAAATGGACAAATTGCAGTTGAAGGGAAAGATAGTGTATGATTAAGTTGATAGCCATTGATTTAGATGGCACATTGTTAGATGGACAAAAAAAGATTTCTTTAAAAAACAAAGAAGTTTTGCAAGAAGCTAGAGCACAAGGAACTAAAATCGTCATTTGTACTGGTCGTCCACTGGCTGGTATTCGTCCTTATTTAGAGGAGTTGAATATGCAAGGTGTCGGGGATTATAGTATTACTTTTAATGGCGGTTTAGTTCAAAAAAACGATACGGGAGAAATTGTTGAAAAAGCAGCGATGAAATTAGAAGATATTATGGATTTGACGCACTTAACTAGAGAGCTAGATCTACCCTTAGATGTATTGTCAGATGATGTGGTGTTGTCTTTGCCGACTTCAGCTCAGCATTTATCCATTTATCCGCAGTTAAATCCGCTGTTAACTTTTCAAGCAGCTTCTGTTGAAGAACTAACAACAGAGCGTTTATATAATAAAGCTGTTGTAGGATATCATCAAGAGTATTTAGATGAGCAAATCGCTAAAATCCCTGCAGTTTACAAAGATCGTTATGAAGTGATCAAATCTCGTGGCAATTTGTTGGAATTTATGCCTAAGGGAATTACTAAAGCCTTTGGTATTGCTTCTTTAGCTAAGGATCTAGCTTTTTCTCCTGAAGAAGTAATGGGAATTGGTGATGAAGAAAATGACTTGCCGATGATTGAATACGCAGGATTTGGCGTTGCGATGGCAAATGCTGTAGAACAGGTAAAAGAAAAAGCAAATATCATCACCACTTCTAATGAAGAAGATGGGGTTGCACAAGTAGTAGCAAAATATGTACTCAATAAATGAGCGCCATTTTAAGTTTAGACAAAGGAGTTGAAATATAAATGGGACTTTTTGATAAGATTAAACATGCCTTTGTGAAAGATAAAGAAGAAGAAAAGCAGACAGAAGATACAACACAGGAAACCATAGAAGAAGAAAAAGCTGATGAGACAGCTGAAACAGATGTTGCAAAAAGCCCTGAGACAGAAGAAGAGTCTGAAGAAACCGCTGAAAGTACGGATTTTCCTGTTGATGAGCAAGAAGAAATTGAAGAAATAGAAAAAGAAACAGAAGAAGAGCCAGCTGATACGCAGAAAAAGTATGAAAAAGGATTAAGCAAAACACGTAAAACTTTTAAAGACCGGATGAATGAGTTGTTTGCTAACTTTCGTTCGGTCGACGAAGACTTTTTTGAAGAAGTAGAAAATACTTTAATAGGAGCAGATGTGGGCTTTGATACTTCTATGCGGATTGCCGATGAATTAAGAGAAGAAGTAAAAATCAAAAACGCAAAGAAACCTGCGGCTGTCCAAAATACTATTATTGAAAAATTGGTGGACCTTTACGAAGAAGAAGGAGAGATGGAAGTCAATGAACTTAATGAGCAGCAAAATGACTTGTCCGTTTTCTTATTCGTGGGTGTAAATGGCACAGGTAAAACGACTAGTATCGGAAAACTTGCGCATCAGTATAGGCAAGAAGGAAAGAAAGTGTTACTAGCAGCGGCGGATACATTTCGTGCTGGGGCTATTGACCAATTGGTACAATGGGGAGAACGTGCTGATGTTGAAGTAGTACGCGGAAATACCGGTAGTGACCCAGCTTCTGTCGTTTTTGATGCCATGACTAGAGCTAAAGAAGAACAAGCTGATGTTTTGCTGATTGATACGGCTGGACGCTTGCAAAATAAAGTCAATTTGATGAATGAATTAGATAAAATAAAACGTATTATAAAACGAGAAAATCCTACTGCGCCGCACGAAGTATTGTTGGTAGTAGATGCTACAACAGGACAAAACGCTATGAACCAAGCACAACAATTTAAAGAAACGACTGATGTAACAGGTTTGGTACTGACAAAATTGGATGGTACAGCTAAAGGCGGCATTGTACTAGCTATTCGCAATGAACTGCATTTACCCGTAAAATTAGTCGGTCTTGGTGAAGGTATTGATGATTTAGAGGTTTTTGATCCTAATGACTTTGTAGTCGGACTTTTCAAGGGACTTTTACAAGAAGAATAGAAAAGAAAATCATAGCAAATAACCAAGCAACTAAGAAGATAATAATTAGTTGCTTGGTTATTTTTTATGAAAAAAGGGAGATAGTGGATAAATAGTAGGAAACTTATGTTGGATAAGAAGAGATAACTTAAAAAAGGCCTCCTATAATGTATAGGAGGTTAAAGTTTTTATTTTTTTACTTGTTCATGCTTAACTGGGCAGCTAGTATCGCAATCTTCACAGTGACCTTTACCCTTAATTTGTCGGTAAATGGCCCAAGCGCTGAAACCGAAGATAATAACGGATAAAATAAATGTTGACATATTATTCCCCTTCTTTCAATGGTGGAAATACTGCTGTAGGAACAAGTTGTTTTTGCTGCGGCTTTCTTACGATAAAATAGATCATTGCAAGTAAGATAATAGTTGCAGTGGCTGTACCCATAGATATTGATGCTGTTCCAAAAATAACGGAGCCATATTGATAAGTGATTAGAGCTACAGCATAAGCTAAGCCGCACTGATAGATAACAGCCAGTAAGGTCCATTTTGTATTAGCCATTTCTCGATGGATCGCACCTATTGCCGCAAAACAAGGAGCGCACAGTAGATTAAAGACCAAAAATGAATAAGCGGCAATAGCTGTAAAGTCGCCTTGTACAAGTCCCCAAACTTCTCTTCCACTTTCTGAAACTGAAGCTAAGTTGCCATATAAAATACCAAAAGTACCGATAACGTTTTCTTTTGCGATCAAACCAGTAAGGGTAGCTACGGCACCTCGCCAATGCCCCCAACCTAAAGGAGCAAATAGGGGTGCGATCAATCGACCGAATGCGGCTAAGATACTTTGATCTTCTGGTACTTGCTGTAAAGTAAAATTGAAACTAGAGGTAAACCAGATAAGAATACTAGAAACTAAAATAATTGTGCCAGCTTTTTTAACAAAAGCAGTTGCGCGATTCCAGGTTTGTTGTAGTACATTTTTTACTTGCGGTAGGTGGTAAGTAGGTAACTCCATAACAAAAGGTGCTGGATCGCCACCTAGTGTGTGTGTCTTTTTTAGAGCGATGCCGGAAAGTACAATCGCTGCAATTCCGACAAAGTAAGCTGAAGGAGCTACCCAGCTGCTATTTGGAAAGAAAGCACCTGCAATCAATGCGATAATAGGTAATTTAGCAGAACAAGGCATAAAAGTTGTTACCATTACGGTTACTCGACGGTCATTTTCATTTTCGATTGTACGACTAGCCATAACTCCTGGGACTCCACAACCCGTTGCAATCAACATAGGGATGAATGATTTTCCCGAAAGGCCGAACTTACGGAAAAGACGATCCATGACAAAAGCAATCCGTGACATATATCCGCAGTCTTCTAAAATCGCTAAACATAAGAATAAGATAATAATCTGAGGTAAAAAGCCTAAGACTGCTCCGACACCAGCGATGATCCCATCTAAAATTAATCCTTGCATCCAATTAGCAACATTCCAGCTAACAAGGTAAGTTTCAACAAAGCCAGGGACGATTTCACCAAAAAAGTCGTCGGTGACCCAATCTGTACTTATCGTTCCTACGGTTTGAATAGAAAGATAATAAATCCCCCACATGATAATAGCAAAAATAGGTAAAGCTAAGAAACGATTGGTAACGAAACGATCAATTTTATCACTAAGGTTTAGTTTAAAGCCGTCTTCTTTGATCATAGCTAAAGAGATCAAGCGTGTGATAAATTCATAACGTTCATTGACTAAAATAGCATCGCTTTGGTCATCAAATATTTTTTCGGTAATTTGGATAATGTCGTCAATTTCTTTTTTCTGTATAGAGCTTAAGTTTAAATTTTCTGTAGCTAGTGGATCTTTTTCAAATAGTTTGATAGCATACCAACGCGTTTGTTTGTCAGAAACAGTATTACCTAAAATATCGCTAATTTCGTTTAAAGCTGACTCTAATTTAGGATCATAGGCAGGGTAGGCGACTGTATTTTTCTCAGCTTCTTCTTGAGTTGTTTCAATTAACTTATCTAAGCCGGCCTTTTTTAAGGCGCTCATTCCTATTACGGGTACCCCTAAACCATAGGCGAGTTTAGACAAATTGATTGTTTGCCCGTTTTTCTTTACGATATCCATCATGTTCATTCCTAGAACAACTGGAAGTCCGGTCTCTAAAAGTTGAGTCGTTAAATAAAGATTCCGTTCTAAATTACTACTGTCAATGATATTAATGATCGCGTCGGGCTTTTGATTAAGCAAGTACTCTTGGGTAATGACTTCTTCTGGTGTATAAGGTGATAAAGAATAGATTCCAGGTAAATCTTGAAGCGCTATCATTTTATTTCTTTTTAATAAACCCGATTTACGTTCAATGGTCACTCCAGGCCAATTTCCTACATATTGGTTGGCTCCTGTTAGATAGTTGAAGGCGCTCGTTTTTCCGCTATTGGGGTTGCCTGCTAAGGCAAATTGTTTTTCCATTTTTAAATCTCCTTTTCTACCAAAATAAGCGAGGCTTCTTTTTTACGCAAGGTCAACTCGTATCCACGCAATGTTATTTCTATCGGATCACCTAAAGGCGCGAGTTTTCTTACATAAATGTGGACGTTTTTTGTTACTCCCATATCCATCAAACGCCTTCTGACGGCACCTTCGCCGTGAATGCTAACGACAGTTGCTTGCTCATTAGCATTCAACTGGTCAAGTGGGACCCAAGCACCCCTTTCTTGTACTTCTTCTACAAAAATGTTTTCTAAAATAGAACGATCTAGAGCGATACGACTTTTTTGCAGAAGAATGATACCATTTTGTTGCTCAAGTTGTAACAAAGAAATTTTTTTACCAGGAATAATGCCTATGGTTTGTAGATGTTTCTTTGTGTCGGGCGGCGTTGTGATGTCGTGAACTTGGTAAATGCTATGATATTGAACATCAGTTAATTGTTTCATATGATTCCTTTCCTTATTAGCAATATAGGGTTATTGAATATTGCAAATGATATTCATTATCATTAGATTACCCCCATTCTTATTTAATGTCAATGCTAATTGATATTAAATTCACAAAACTACTAAATTTTTGTTTTATATAATTAATTTTTTTGTTTGATACAAAATTAAAGCTTCCTTTTTTATTGTTTGCTATAATGGCTGTAGGATATAAAAAGAAAGGATTATTTTATGAACGTTCAACCAATTTTAACCAATAAACAATTAAAACCTTATTTATTAAAAGCGCGATATGGTGTTGAAAAAGAAAGTCAGCGCGTAACTAAAGCGGGTGATTTGGTAGTCACAGATTATCCCACAACATTAGGGAATCGAAGCTTTCATCCTTATATTCAAACGGATTTTGCTGAGACACAAATGGAATTAGTGACGCCCATTGCTGATAATATAACTGAACTTTTTGATTGGTTAGCGGCTATTCATGATACAGCTTATCGTTCAATGAATTCAGAAGAAATGTTATGGCCGATGAGTATGCCACCGGCCTTACCAGAAGTAGAAGAAAATATTGTCATTGCTAAACTTGATAACTTTGAAGATGTGCTGTATCGACGTTTTCTTGCCATGTCTTATGGAAGACGTAAACAGATGGTCAGCGGTATCCACTTTAACTTTGAATTTGATGATGAAATGGTACGCAAAATGTTTGAATTACAAGATGAGTATAAAAACTATCATCAGTTCAAATCAGAGATCTACCTAAAAGTGACACGAAACTATTTACATTACCGTTGGTTTGCCACTTATTTTTTTGCTGCTTCACCATTAAGTGGTCCTCATTATTTTAATGGACATGAACGTCCAGAAGAACCAGTACGTAGTATTCGTAATAGTAAATACGGCTATAAAAATCATGAAGACGTAAAAGTTACTTATCGTTCGGTTGAAGAATATGTAGCTGATATACAACAAATGGTAGAAGAAGGCAAACTTTCTGAAGAAAAAGAATTTTATGCTCCGGTTCGTTTAAGAGGAGGAAAGAGTGTAGCCGACTTAGCGAACAAACCTGTCCGCTACATCGAATTACGTAATATTGATTTGGACCCTTACCAACCATATGGAATTAGTAAGGAAGAAGTAGAGTTTTTCCACATTTTCATGCTGTTTTTATTATGGACTGATGAAAAAGCAGAAGCTGATGAATGGGTGTTTCAAGGTGATCAATTAAATGAATTAGTTTCATTAGAGTCTCCTTTGTCACAGACAGCTTGTTATGATGAAGCGCAAAAATTATTAGCTGAAATGAGAAGTTTTGTTGAACAAACAGGTCTTGATGTTTCTACAGAAATTTTAGATCATTTGGAAGAAATGCTTGAAGATCCAGCTAAAACACTGGCCGGAAGAATTTACTTAGCTAGCAAAGAAAGCTCCCAAAAAGAATTAGCCGTACAACAAGGTTTATCTTATTACAAAAAAGCTTGGCAAGCTCCTTATCAACTAGCTGGTTTTACAGATATGGAACTTTCTACGCAAATATTTATGTTTGATGCTATACAAAAGGGTCTTCAAGTCGAAGTTTTAGATAGACAAGATCAGTTCTTAAAATTAACCGCACAAGATCATACTGAATATGTCAAAAACGGCAACATGACTAGTAAAGATACCTACATTACACCCTTGCTGATGGAAAACAAAACTGTCACTAAAAAACTTTTACAACGAGCGGGCTTTAAGGTACCTCAAGGTAAAGAGTTTACGGATAAAAAAGCAGCTTATTTAAGTTATGAAGAATTTCGTGATAAAGGAATTGTTGTAAAACCGAAATCCACCAATTATGGATTGGGAATCACCGTGTTTAAAGATGGCGCAAATGAAAAGGATTATAGGAAAGCTGTAGACACTGCTTTTGCAGAAGATGATTCGGTGCTAGTAGAAGAATTTTTAGTTGGCACAGAGTATCGTTTTTTTGTTGTTGGCGATCAAGTAAAAGCGGTGTTGTTACGTGTGCCAGCAAACGTCAGAGGTGATGGGAAGCATTCAATTAAAGAACTTGTTGAGCAAAAAAATGATGATCCTTTACGTGGAGAGAATCATCGCACGCCTCTAGAAAAAATTCATTTAGGTCAAAGTGAACAGTTTGTTTTACAAGAACAAGGTTATCAAATAGATTCCATTCCTAATAAAGGGGAGACCATTTATCTTCGTGATAATTCAAATGTATCAACTGGTGGAGATTCGATTGATATGACAGATGCCTTTACAGACGATTATAAACAAATCGCAATTGATGTAGCCCAAACGCTGGGAGCGGCTATTTGTGGGGTTGATATGATTGTTACAGATATTAACTTACCTGCTAACAGCTCAGGGGTGTATGGTATTATCGAAGCTAATTTTAATCCAATGATGCATATGCACTGCTATCCTTATGAAGGAAAAGGTCGTCGCTTAACGATGGATATATTAAAGCTTTTATATCCTGACTTTATTCAAAAAAAGAATAGTTAAATAGCCTAAAAAACTTGCTGGTATTTCACTAATACATACCAGCAAGCTTTTGTTTATTTATCAGTTTTTTGGATATGAATGGTTTGTTTACTATCATCAGCTACTTGCAAGCCTGTTAAATTTTCCCACCACTGTTTCATATCCATTTCGTAAGTAGTAGGGAAGTTATCGACGATTTCAAGCAGTGTACGATTTTGAATTTTGGCATGAGGATAATATAAAGCTAAATTGTGTTTTAATTCACTTAATAAGCTATAATACTGAAACATCAAAAAATTCATTTCTTCTGAGTCTTCTTCATATAAAACTTTAGGGGCACGATCAAGCATAAAGCCAAAACTACGCATCATAAGCATGACACCATCTAAATGTTTTGTTTCAATCGTACTGACATCTTTTAAGATATCAATATGGGTGTCTAACGCCAAGGTCATCTCTTTTTTCAACTGCACATAGGTCGGGACAATCATAAGCGTTTCCTCCTTTAATTATTATGAAAAAGTTTATGCCAAAAACTTTTCTTCTCCTTTGGTTCTTTTGTTTCTTGTGTACTCTCAGGAGCAAATTTTTCTTGAATATCAATTGTATCCTCATTGACTGCTTTATCAGAAATGACCAACAGTCCACTGTCGCTATCTTCTTTTAAATCAGTATCAACAACGGTGAATTTTAAGTTGGCTTTCATAACCAATTGGATGTAGCTGCTTTGTAGTGATTCGCTGATGTTTCCATTGATTAAAACACTGGCATTGGGATAATCTGTCAGATGTTTTTCTAAGATCTTTTTATTCTCAGTTTGTTTCATCTGTTGAATAGACATACGAACGTAAACACGTTCACGAAAGGTTCCTAAAAACTTTTTTTGTTCATCAGGATTTACAGAAGGGGTACCGTACATCCCTTTATCTAGATGTTTTTGCACTTCGTCTGTCATCGTAATCCTCCTTGATAAATCGTTAAATCTATTATAACACAGGCAGATTCTTTTTTTAAAATACTTCACAATTTCTTGAATTTGCGTATAATAAGGGATACTTTATAATAAACGCTAGCTTTAGCTAAACTAAGCATGAGTGAATAACTAAAACAGCTCAGCCTAGTCTATTAAAGCACAATGGCAAAAATTTAATTCTTAAAAGAAGGGTGCTATTTTGGGAAAGTTAGCAGTAATTTCAGATTTACATGCTGATATCAATCATTTAAATGAAGAACTGTATTTTATGCGAGATTATTTGGAAAGATTAAATGTAACACATGTACATTTTGCTGGAGATGTAGCCAATAAAGTGGATAAAACTTTGGAGGTTGTTTATTTTTTTGATCAAAAAATACCCGCGACTTTTCATTGGGGAAATCATGAAATGGCAGATATTGACAAAGAAATAAATTTCGAAGATTTCAATGACCCACATTTCTTGAATTTTCAAACCCAAAACTTATCAGATTCAACTGTTCTTTTGGGAGTTAATGGTTGGTATGATTATAGTTTTGTGCCTGATGCGGAGGAAAAAGAATATCAACGTAAAAAAAATCTTTATTGGTACGATCGTTTTATTGATCGAACTGCCTCAGATCCACAAATCACTGAATATATTTGCCAACGGTTAAAAGAGACATTGAAGACTATTCCTGATACCAAAAAGGTTATTTTAAGTACTCACTTTGTGCCAAAAGAAGACTTTATTATACAACATAGTGAAAAATATAAACGTTGGAATCAGTTGAATGCATTTTTAGGTTCTAAGAAGTTTGGCGCAGTATTGGATGAATTTGCGAATGTTAAGCAAGTGGTTTTTGGCCATACACATCACCGTTTTACTAAACAAATGTTGCAACAAACAATGTATCACTGTCGTCCATTTGGCTATTATTATGAGTGGTATTTAACGCGTTCGTTTATTTCCAAAAATCATTTAGCGGATACTTTTAACCCGCTTAAAGCTCGGACATTGCTGAAACATTATTCTAAGACCTTTGCTGAATATAAAAAGCAACATATTCTTAATGAGCTTCAACAAGGAATGGTTTTACTTGATTATTAAGCACATACAGGGGGTAGCTATGTTTACACAAGAAAGTTTTAAAGTTTTTGATATTGCGGGTTTAGATGAACGGATGGAGGCTATTCGTGAAAAAATTCAGCCGGTTTTTAAAGCGTTAGATGAAACGATAAAAAAAGAATTAGAAAAAGAATTAGGTGAGACGCTGTTTATCCATCTTGCACAGCATCGTAGAAGGAGTGTTTATCCACCAGCCAATACATGGTCAGCCCTTAGTAATAATAAACGGGGTTATAAAATGACGCCTCATTTCCAATTAGGCATTTGGCCAGAATACGTCTTTATGTATTTATCAATTATTGATCAACCACCAAAAAAAGAACAAATGGCTCAGCTGCTTTTACAAAATAGTCTGCTGCTGACGCAATTGCCTAGTGATGCTGTCATGAATACTGATCATACAAAAAATAGTTATGAATATATCGATCAAGCTAATGTCAAACAAGCTTTAGAACGTTTGAAAAATGTAAAAAAAGGTGAGTTTCAAGTAGGCAGAATCATTACTCGAGATAGTGAATTGTGGCAAGATCCAAAACAAGCATTAGAATATATGTTAGCGACTTATCACTATCTTGTGCCATGCTATCAACTTTTACAATTTTAATAAAATACCAGTCCATGAATAACTAACATGGGCTGGTGTTTTATTAAGTACTGAAAAATTTTTGTGGTAAGCGATGAATCAATAAAACGCTAAACCATCCTGAACAGATAGCTTTGATGATTTCGGGAAATAAAAAGCCTAAAAACCCAGTGGTAAGAGCAGCTGCCCAGTTCATGTCGGCAGCAAACTTCAGCCAAACCGTACCAAAACAAAGGGCAACAAGAAAGCCGATAAGATTAGCTGAAATTGTCCAAAAAAAGGTATATTCCTTATTTTTCAGTATTGTACCAATAATCAATGAAGTGAAAATAAAACCAATCAAATATCCTCCAGTTGGACCAAATAAAGCCGCTACACCACTGGCGCCACCGGCAAAAACAGGCAGACCGATCAATCCTAATAAAAAGTAGATTAAAACTGACCAAGTACCGACTTTTCTCCCTAATAAGGTAACAGACAAACCAATAATAAAGGTTTGCAAACTCCAGGGAACAACTCCAACAGGGATAATAATCTGAGAAAAAATAGCGATAATACCAGCAAAGGTAGCAGCCATTAGCTGCTGATGCAAAGTTAATTTCATTCGTTCACCTTTTTCGTAAACCTATTTTTTTATTGTTAGTTAACATAAAATATAGCATATTGTTAACCTTTTGTAAATAAAGTGTTTACGAAATTACAGTTGAAAGAAGAGACATCTTATTATGTTGCATATTGTAACCAATATATGCTGTTATGACCCCTTTTTTGCTCTTTTTTTCGATAAAGCTCGATTGATTTTTCCCACTCTCAGCGAGTTTGAGATACAAGAAATAGCCCAAACACTAACATAAATAATAATAAATATTAACCAAAATTCAGTATCGTGTAGGATATCATTAGCCCATTCGTTGTAAAACATTATTCCGATGGCAAGAGATAGCGTACATATAAAGTGTATTACAAGTGCAGATAAAAAATTTAGTTTTTCAATATCAAATAAGATTGCACTGATCCCGATAAGAGCACTCATTAATAGAGTAGCTAAAATACTCTCTCTAGTAGGCGTTATGCCTTGTCTATAGAATAATATCATTAAGTAAAAAAATGAACCATAACCAATGCCGATACAGGCATAATGAAGTATTTTTTTCAAAGGAAAACCTCCTATTTAATCCCTAGATGTTGCATTAATGATTTGACATATTTTCGACTAACATCTGTCTTGATGTTTTTAGACAATGTAGCAGTCATATTACCTGAAAAGCTATCGGACAAAGAAAGCAGATGGTCTAGATTGATGTAGCCGTGTTTTGAAATTTGGATAAAGTTAACATTATCTACTCGTTTAGCAAAATGAACCAAGGTTTCTGAAGTGGTAAATGTTCCATCAACAGTGTAGATCACAAGGGTTGATTGCTGAATATCAGCTAAAATAATAGCTTCAGTTTTAAGCATAATAAGCTGATCGTTTGTTTTTACAGGTAGAATTTTAGCTGAAGATAGCTGGTTTTGGTACTGCTCAATATAAGTTATGAGATCTTGTATATCAATGTTTTTACTATCAGCACGAACGATAACTTCAGGTTCTGCCACAGAAAATTGGGGGTCCATTTCGAAACGACATCTAACCAAATCTAAGCCTTCTTTCTTTAAAAATTATTGTCGAAATAATGTAGGGTGTTTTTTGTATTTTTTTAGCCATTGAGGCAATAAAGCTACTAACAGAGCGATACTCATCATAAGTATAACTAAAATATAAGTTTGTTGAAAGGTTAATAATTCAGTGATTTTTAAACGTACGCCCATAGCCTCTTCAAAAGTTTCACCTATAGCAGGGTTATCTTTTAAAACTTCTGATAATGTAGGAGTCAATAGTATTTGTCGATATAAAGAAGCAATGTAACTTCCTGGAGTTAATTTCATCAAAGTTTGCGCAAAATTAGGTAATGCACCAATAGGAACATAGGTCCCTACTAAAAAACCTGCAGCCGCTCCCACGATGGAACTAAACTTTGCGAGGGTATCTACTGTTTTCATTTGTTGTATAATGGCAAAATTCAAGGCTGCTGACAATAAAGCGCTAAAAAGCATTAAAATTAAAACATTGATCAATTGCAATAAATTAATCACTGTGTGGTTTGTATAATAGAAATAAGTGAACATTACAATGAATAAGATAGCCTGCATGATCACAGCAATTAAAGTAGCACTAAGCAAGTAGCTCAATTGTAGACGCCTAGCACCTGTATCAGTTAACGAGAGATCATAAAAAACCTTTGTTTCTCGATCTTTAACAACTTGAGTTAAACTTGTGAGCGTTGTGGTGATGGCTGTTACTGTTAGCGTACCACTAATCAACCAAGTATCCAATAATTGGTTGGTTTGCGAAAGTTGGGGCCAATCCGGTGTCATTGTGTTTTTTAAAAAGATCAAGTAAAGAATAAAAGAAATAAGTGCACCTAATATAGAAAAAAATACGCCCGATTTATTACGAAAATATAAAAGTAAATTGCGTTTTATCAAAGCCTTCATTTAACGCACCTCCTTTCCGGTTAAATTCATAAAAGCATCATCTATAGTTCCTAAGCGAAATTCAAAACTTTGAATATATGTCTGATACTTTGTCAGTAAATGGATTGCCTGTTGTGAACTTTCGGGTGAAAATGTAATTTTATTTGTTTCTTTACAAAAAGTAGAAACTTCTAATTCATCAAATGCTTGTAGGTCCTTTTGTGATTTTAGTTGAACAGATAATAAATTGTTTGCGAACCGTTGTTTTATATTTTGAGCAGAGCCTTGAGCAATTAACATTCCGTGGTCGATGATAAAGATCTTGTCTGCTTCATCAGCTTCATTTAAGTAATGTGTGGTTAAGACGATCGTTAAATCTTGTTTGCTTTGTAAGTCCTTTAGCAAAGACCAGATATTTGCGCGTGTTTGGATATCTAATCCAGTTGTCGGCTCGTCTAAAAACAGGATATCAGGTTCATTTAATAATGCTCGGGCAATATCAACTCTGCGTTTTTGTCCGCCTGATAAATTACCGTAAGTTTGCTCAGAAAAGTTAGCTAAACCTAATTGATCGATCAATTCTGTTACTTTTGTTTTGGCGATATTGTGATATTGTTCAGCACGAATTTGCAGGTTTTCTTTTACAGTTAACATATCGTCTAAAACACTGCTTTGAAATACCGCACCAATTTTAAGCTGATTTTGATAAGAAATTTTTCCGCTTGTAGGTTGTATCAAGCCAATTAATAGCTGCATTGTTGTTGATTTACCAGCGCCATTTGGTCCCAGAAGAGCTGTCAGACTTCCTTTCTCGATGCTTAGATTTAAATGGTTGATGGCTGTTTGAGCCTTGTATTTTTTAGTGAGTTTATCAGTGGTTAGAATCATATTTATCCCGCCTTTCAAATAAAACTTAGCAGAATAAATATTATTTGTCCGTTGTTTATAGATAAGTGGTTGTTTTTACTTGCCAAGCAGTAAAATACTGAGGACAAAATTAGGGAAAATATTGATGTTGGAAAAAAATAAATGCAAGTGACTAAAGAAGCATAAAAAAAGACCAAAACTCTAATAAGAGTTTCGGCCTTAAAGTTAAAATCTTATAGCAATTGGTTGTAGTATTCAACAACTAGTGCTTCGTCAACATCAGGGGTCAATTCTTCGCGTTCTGGTAAGCGAGTCAATGAACCTTCTAATTTTTCATCATCGAAGCTAACAAAAGCAGGTGTACCTACAACAGATTCAACAGCTTCTGTGATTGCAGACATTTCTTTTGATTTTTCGCGTACGCCGATGACTTGTCCCACTGCTACATGGTAAGAAGGGATGTCCACGCGTTTACCATCAACTGTAATATGTCCATGGTTAACTAACTGACGTGATTGACGACGTGTAGTCGCTAAACCTAAACGATAAACGACATTATCCAAACGTTGTTCAAGTAAGATCATGAAGTTAACACCATGTTTACCTTCTTTAATTTTACTTGCTTTAGTAAATAATGTACGGAATTGACGTTCAGTGAGTCCATACATACGACGTAGTTTTTGTTTTTCTCTTAATTGCAAGCCGTATTCAGAGCGGGCACCACGACTAGTAGGGCCGTGTTGACCTGGTGCGTATGGGCGACGAGCCAATTCTTTTCCAGTGCCTGATAGGGAAATACCTAAGCGACGGGAAACTTTCCAAGATGGTCCTGTATAACGAGACATTAAAAAATTCCTCCAATAATTGTTTTTGGAGTAAAATAATCCGATGAAATATTCATAATTCGTGTAGTGCGCTCTTCAATCTTCACCTTTGCAGCCGCGGCTACGCAATTGAACCTAAATTAGGCGACGAACTGGTGACGAATTATTATATCTCTGCTGCATTATTTTACACGAAAGGTATTATACCTTGTCATTGCGCATGCTGTCAAGAAACTTTAGCCAAACGATCTTAAGGCTTTTATCTTATTTCTATACTGGATTAGTTAAGGAGCTTATTATTTGCTGGGAAAAGGCAGTCAATTTTCCGCTCAATCATAGATGTTTTTTTATTTTTTAGCTGGAGATTTGTAAGCGATAAAAATAGAAATATAGCGATATTGGCATAAAACTGTGGCAAAACTTCTATAAGTAGGACGTTATTTTTCACGAAATCGCTTTACAAACCCCTTTTGGCTCATTAGAATAAAAAGGATGGCTAACATTGATTAAATATTAAAGGTGGGGAAGTAATGAATCCGGTATCGGCATTATTTGAAAAAATAGATTCATCAATCATAAAAAAAGTGGATTTAATTGAAAGTAGTTATATCCGCTATGCGCTTCGCGCGATATTAGCATGTTTATTTCTAACGCTAGGAACTGCTGTTGCATTTGGCACAGCAATGCAGGCTGAGGAAGTTGCAGCAGGTTCGGGTAAGTTTATCTATGCGTTTATGTTTAGTTGGTCTTTAGTGATGATTTTATATATGAATGCAGAATTAGGGACTTCTAATATGCTTTATATGACAGTGGGGGTATATCGTAAAAAAATCAATTTAAAGATAGCCACTAAAATTTTATTTACTTGTATCTTATTTAATTTGATTGGCGGTATTTTATTTGGCTATTTAATTTCATTGACAGGAACTTTTCAAGACTTATCTGCGGATAATTATATGTTTACTTCACTTATAGCTAAGTTAGAAAAATCGACGGTACAAATTTTAGTAGAAGGAATTTTTGCTAATATTGTGGTAAATACAGCAGTTTTAGTTAGTTTAAGAATGAAAGATGACGCTGGCAAAGTTTTAGCTATTATTTTTATTATTTTTATTTTTGCCTTTTTAGGATATGAGCACGTTATTGCTAACTTTCCAGCATTTTCATTAGGGTATTTTGCTTCAAACGGCGCTATGAGCGCAATGACGGCAACAAACCTTGTTCATAATATCGTCTTTGCTTTGCTGGGTAATTATATTGGCGGAGGTTTAGTTATCGGCTTAGTTTACGCATGGTTAAACAATACAAAATCTGATTATGTAGATTAAATGGGGCAATAAAAATTAAGAACGTAAATATCAGGATCATTGAAATTCATTGGAATTTGTGATTAAGTATTAAATGAATATAAATTTTAGCGAAAGAGAGCTTGACCTACAAGATGAGACGGAAATTATTTGCTTTTGATATTGATGGTACCTTATTGAATTCTGATAAACTTCCTTTGGCTAGTACTATTGAAGCTTTGCAGAAACTTAGAAAAGCAGGACACTTTGTGACGTTAGCGACGGGTCGTACCCGTTTTCTAGCGCAAGAGTTAATTTATCAATTAGAATTTGATAATTATATTCTTTGTAACGGTTCAGCCGCTTTTTTAAAGCACCATCAAATTTATAAACGTTTACTGCCTAAAATGGAAATGCAACACTTTGTAAAAGAAGCCAATGACTTAGGCATTGATACGGTGTTTGTAGGAATTGACGCTTATAAACGAAATACTACTTTTAATTTGGCGAACATAGAAGATGCGATGCATTCAGTAGGATCTAGCGCACCTGATTTAGATCCTAACTTTCCACAAAAAGAAGATATTTATCAAGGGTTAGCGTTTTACGATACTTCATTGGAAAACTATTTTGATGAAAAATACCCCAATTTGTCTTTTGTGCGTTGGCATGAAAATGGCGTAGATGTAATACCAAAAGGCGGTTCTAAAGCGGCAACGATTCTTGAAATTGCCCAACGATTAGGGATTGAACAAAAAGACATTGTTTCTTTTGGCGATGGTATGAATGATCGGGAGATGTTGCAAGCTTCGGGTTGCGGTGTTGCGATGGGAAATGCTTCCGATGAAGTGGCTTTATGTGCTGATCGTATCACAGATGACAATGACCATGATGGTATTTGGCAAGCTTTAGACAAACTAGGTTTTTTAAATAATACAGTTAGAAAAAGAGCATAAATTAATTTTAGCCTTGTAAAACGGGAGTAAATTCCCATTTTACAAGGCTTTTTTATACTTAACAAATGCAGGAAGATATTTAGAAAAAGGGCTTTGCAACTACTTTTCTTTAATCTCGCTATAGTATTTCGTATTTGAGATAATCATGATGATACCTAGGATAATAATACTGAAAATTTGTGATTCACCAGTCAGCATCGAATAGGCGATTAATAGTAGGATACCAACAAATATCCCGACTTGAGTGAGAGAAAATGTTTTATAAAGCGCTGTTGTCATAATATGACGTTCTCCTTCATCAGACGCCAGTAATAATTTGTCGGTATAATTTTTATCTGATGGTTGAGGCAGATTTCGTTCTGGATAAAGTTTATTGATCAGTTTTGTTGTTCGCGTAAGAAATATGATTGATACAATATAGACAATAAAAGAAAATAAGAGTACTGATAAATTAAAATAGGTGATTAGGGGTATCGCAAGGCTGACTAGCGACAATACAAACCCTATCACACCGTATATTTGAATTTCGTTGTGCTTGTTGTAGCGGTATTTATCATAGGAATCTTCATCCATATATTTTACATAATCTTTGGCCACTGTTAATAAGCGACGATACTGAAAGATTCCTAAAACAATCAAGAAAGCAGCAACTATTGTTGTTGTAATACTGACGCCTAAGTAGAAACGGTCAGTAGAAACATCTCCTCCGATGCTTCGCGCCGTGCTTGAAATGAGTAAACCAACGGCTGCTCCAATAATTAAATATAGAAACATTTTTAAAGTTTTTCTCATCTTATAATTCCTCCTCTTCAAAGATAAAGATATTTTCAATGGGTTCATTAAAAATTTTCGCCATGCGTTTAGCGATTAATAGCGAGGGAATATACTCTTCCCGTTCAATTAAGCTGATGGTTTGTCTGCTAACCTTAGCTCTTTTAGCGAGCTCTGTTTGATTGAGTCTTTGGCGTGCACGCAGCTCTCTGAGTCTAGTCTTCATACTGAGCACCTCCAACTTCAATGTAACACATATAAGTCATAATGACAAATAAATTTGTCAAAAAGAAATTTTTTTTAGTCAAAATAATACATAGAAAATGCTATGATTTTATTTGTTTATCAGATGAAATCTGAGATTTTTTTGTAAAATGCTGACAATGGTGTGTTTAACCAAGCTTTTTCAAAATTTATTTTACAAATAAGACAAAACCTTTTTTTTAAAACATAAAACGATTATAATAGGAAAAAGAAGAAAAAAGAGAAGAGGAAATTCTGTGCGAATTTTGTTTATAGGTGATGTGGTAGGTTCTTTAGGAAGAAAAACCATCACCGAATATTTGCCGAAGTTAAAAAAAGAATACGCTCCGCAGGTAACGATCGCCAATGGAGAAAACGCAGCTGGCGGTAAGGGCATTACTGAAAAGATTTATAAAAAATTTCTACAAGAAGGTATTGATGTTATTACCTTGGGCAATCATGCTTGGGATAATCGAGAAATTTTTGAGTTTATTTCTGAAGCAAAATGTATGATTAGACCTGCAAATTTTCCAGAACAAGCACCAGGTAAGGGGATTGTTTTTGTTAAAGTTAATGATATTGAATTAGCAGTGATCAATCTACAAGGACGTTCATTTATGACAGATATTGACGACCCATTTAAAAAAGCAGATGAACTTGTGAAGATAGCTGCTAAACGAACAAAATATATATTTGTTGATTTTCACGCGGAAACAACGAGTGAAAAACAAGCAATGGCTTGGTTTCTAGATGGTCGTGTTTCTGCTGTCGTTGGGACGCATACACATGTCCAAACCAATGATGCACGTGTTTTGCCAAGAGGCACCGCTTATTTGACCGATGTGGGGATGACCGGACCTTATGATGCGATTTTAGGGATGAAAAAAGATCCTATTATCGAAAAGTTTATTACCGCTTTGCCAAAGCGATTTGAAGTGGTAGAACAGGGGCGCAGTATTTTATCTGCGTGTCTTGTTGAAATTGACCCAAGAAGTTGTACTGCTAAAAGTATTGAGCCTATCGTAATAAATGAAGACCGGCCCTTTTTAGCGTAAATAGGAAATAATAGAGGTGTAAGTTTTGGACCCTTTAAATAAAGAACCAGAAATTCAAGCAGCCCTTGAACAATTAGTTGATTTACTAGCTGAACATGACAGCATCCAAGAATTTCAAAAGGTTCAACAACGGGCTTTGCAAAATGAAAAACTACAAACTTTGGAGGAGCAAATAAAACAAGTACAAAAAGCGGCAGTGCAATTTGCTCATTATGATAAACCGGAAGCAAAAAAACAAGCGAATGCAGAAATTGACCGGTTGAAAAAAGAATACGAAGATCAGCCGCTAGTTATCAGTTATCGGCAGAAGCTTTTAGATGCAAATGAAATTTTGCATTATATTACCGACAACTTTGAAAAACGAGTAAATGATGCAATCGAGGAGGAAGACTTAAATGCCTCAAAAGACTAAAAACACACCAATGATGGAACAATATTTAAGCATCAAGGAGCAATACCGTGATGCCTTTTTATTTTATCGTTTGGGCGATTTCTATGAACTATTCTTTGACGATGCTTTAAAAGTAGCACAGTTACTGGAACTGACGTTGACCAGTCGAAATAAAAACGCTGAAGATCCTATTCCAATGTGCGGTGTACCTTATCATGCAGCGACAAATTATATTGATATCCTCGTAGAACAGGGATATAAAGTGGCGATTTGTGAGCAAGTTGAAGATCCTAAAACGACCAAAGGTATGGTGAAAAGAGAAGTCATTCAATTAGTAACTCCTGGAACTTTGATGGAAGGAAAGGGCGTGAGTGCAAAAGAAAATAACTTTTTAACGGCCCTTGCTTTTGACAATCAGCAATATGGCTTAAGTTATGTTGATTTAACGACTGGGGAATTATGCAGTACTACACTAGAAGATGAAGATAGTGTTTTGAATGAGGCCTCAGCCTTGCAGACAAAAGAGATCGTCTTAACCGATGACAAAATCCCGGATTCTTTGAAAGAAACTTTAAAAAACCGTTTGGGTGTGGTGTTTTCTACCCAAGAAGACGATCAGACAAATGCCGAACTTGAGTTTTTAACAGATGGGCTTTCTGCTGAGTTAGAAAAAAAAGTGACAAGTAAGTTATTACGTTATCTTTTGTTAACACAAAAACGCAGCTTAGATCATATACAAAAGGCACAAAGTTATGAAGTAGATCATTATTTAAAGATGGATCATTATTCTAAAGCGAATTTAGAGCTCAGTCAGTCTATCCGTACAGGAAAAAAACATGGCACACTTTTGTGGCTTTTAGATGAAACTAAAACTGCAATGGGCGGCCGTTTGCTAAAACAATGGTTAGATCGTCCGTTGATTCAAAAAAGTGCGATTTTAAAACGACAGGATCAATTAGCAAGTTTATTACAAGCTTTTTTTGAGCGAGAAGATTTAAAACAAGCGCTGACGAAAGTTTATGATCTTGAACGTTTGGCTGGGCGAGTGGCTTTTGGCAATGTGAATGGTCGAGATTTATTACAATTAAAAACTTCATTAGAACAAGTGCCGGCGATTCGTAGCATTTTACAAGGAATCGACCAAGGAGAATGGGTGGAAACGCTAAAGGGCATGGAACCGATGGAGGATTTAGTACAACTGATAGAACAGGCGATCAATGAAGAAGCTCCGATTGCAGTTACTGAAGGCAATGTAATAAAAGATGGCTTTAATGAACAATTAGATAAGTATCGAGAAGCTATGCGTAATGGGAAACAATGGATCGCCGAACTTGAAACAAAAGAGCGAAATAAAACGGGAATAAAGAACTTAAAAGTTGGCTATAATCGAGTTTTTGGTTATTATATTGAAATTACTAGAGCCAATCTAGCGAATCTTGAAGAAGGAAGGTATGAACGTAAGCAAACATTAGCTAATGCGGAACGTTTTATTACTCCGGAATTAAAAGAATTAGAAAAACAGATTCTAGAAGCCGAAGAAAAATCTGTTGATTTAGAGTACGAATTGTTTTTGGATGTAAGGAAAAAGGTTAAACAAGCAATTGATCGCTTGCAGCATTTAGCAAAAATGATCAGCACGACAGATGTATTGCAAAGTTTTGCTGTAATCAGCGAGCGTTATCAATATGTTCGACCAGAATTAAGCGATGATAAAACATTAGATATTGTAGAAGGACGTCATCCAGTAGTAGAAAAAGTACTGGGCGCCCAAGAATATATCCCTAACTCTATTCAAATGGATCAAGAAACATTGATATTGTTGATTACCGGACCTAATATGTCAGGAAAAAGTACTTATATGAGACAATTAGCTTTGACAGTGATTTTAGCTCAGATGGGTTGTTTTATACCGGCACAGTCTGCTGTTATGCCGATTTTTGATCGTATTTTTACACGAATTGGTGCAAGCGATGATTTAATTGCAGGACAAAGTACTTTTATGGTTGAAATGATGGAAGCTAACCAAGCTTTATCGCATGCCACAGCTAATAGCCTAGTCCTATTTGATGAATTAGGACGGGGGACAGCTACTTATGACGGTATGGCGTTAGCTCAAGCAATTATTGAATACATTCACCAACATGTGGGGGCTAAAACTTTATTTTCTACCCATTACCATGAACTAACTGTCTTGCAAGATGAATTAACTCAATTGAAAAATATACATGTGGGTGCAGTTGAAAAAGACGGAGATTTAGTATTTTTGCATAAAATGATGGATGGACCGGCAGATAAAAGTTACGGAATCCATGTGGCAAAAATTGCTGGATTACCTGAAGAACTGTTAGATAGAGCAGATATTATTTTACAAGCTTTAGAAAAAGGGAAAACCTTGCAAAATCAGAATATTCCTAAAGAAGCTGAAGTTGTAGAAGAAAATATTGAGCAAAGTCAGCAGTTATCTTTATTTAATGAAGATAGCAAAACAGAGTCTAATGTTATCAAAGAATTACAATCCTTAGATGTCATGGATATGACACCGCTAGATGCATTAAATAAATTATATGAACTAAAGCAATCGGCCCAAGAATAGAAAGAAGGGAAAGTAATGAGTGATAAAATCCTGGAGTTATCCGAAAGACTCACTAATCAAATCGCTGCCGGAGAAGTTGTTGAGCGTCCAGCCTCAGTCGTCAAAGAGTTAATTGAAAATGCTATCGATGCAAATAGCACACAAATCAATATTTTATTAGAAGAGGCAGGGTTAAAAAAAATTCAAGTCATAGATAATGGAACAGGTATCAGCCCGGAAGATGCCGAGAGTGCTTTTAAACGTCATGCAACAAGTAAAATACATAGCCGTGACGACTTGTTTCGTATTCGTACGTTGGGTTTTCGTGGAGAAGCTTTACCTAGTATTGCTTCTGTATCAGAAATTACTTTTGAAACAGCGACTGAAAATGCCAGTCAAGGGACCTATCTTTATTTAAAAGGTGGAAAAATTGAAGAAAATCAACCTTCCGTATTAAGACAAGGTACGAAGATTATTGTAGAGAATCTTTTTTATAATACGCCTGCTCGGTTGAAATACGTTAAAACACTACAAACAGAGTTAGCTCATATAGGCGATATCGTTAATCGTTTAGCTTTAAGTCATCCCAATGTCGCCTTTTATTTAGTACATGAGGGAAATCAAATGCTTTCGACTTCTGGAAACGGCGACTTAAAACAGACTATGGCAGGGATTTATGGTGTTCAGACTGCTAAGAAAATGAGAGAAATTCAAGCGCAAGATTTAGATTTTAAAATTCATGGTTACGTCACTTTGCCTGAAGTAACGCGAGCAACCCGTAATTATTTGTCCACAATTGTCAACGGACGTTATATTAAAAATTTTGCTTTAAATAAAGCGATTGTTAACGGCTATGGTTCCAAGTTAATGGTGGGTAGATTTCCGATTGCGGTCATTGAAATTGAGATGGATCCACTACTTGTCGATGTTAACGTTCATCCAACTAAGCAAGAAGTACGCTTGTCAAAAGAACAGGAATTAACAACTTTGTTGTCTAAAACAATTAACGAACGTTTAAGAGAAGAAAATCTTATCCCTAATGCAGCGGAAAATTTAGATTTTAATAAAAAGGTTAGCGAACAAGAAAAAGCACAACAATTATCCATGGATTTTGAAGAATCTACAAAGAATGAAAAAAAAGGATTAGCTTATGATAAGCAGACAGGCGATTTCTACGTAAATGAAACGGTTAATAAGCCTGTGGAAAACTTTGTGGATAAATTTGGGGACAAAAGTGGAAAAGTGGAAAGCTCTTATGGTGATGGCCCGGAAAAAGCTGATATACCAACGTTTTCAAGTCAAGAAGATGAACTTGATAGTGAAAATAGCTCTGTAAAGGCTGTGGAAAAAGAACAAGCGTATCAGAAAAAAGAAGCGCAAGAGTCGATCGTAGATCATCCAGAATTTGATGTACATCAAAAAGAAAATCGACAAATGATGGAAAAAGTCATGACAGAAAAACCAACGAAAGAACGTTTCCCACAATTGGATTATTTTGGACAGATGCATGGGACTTATTTATTTGCGCAAAATACAGAAGGCTTATATATTATTGATCAACATGCGGCACAAGAACGTATCAAGTATGAATACTTTCGTCGTCAGATTGGAGAAGTTTCCACAGATCTCCAAGAACTGTTAGTTCCAATTGTTCTTGATTACCCTAACGATGATGCGCTCCGTCTAAAAGAACAAGCTGGTTTGCTAGAAGATGCAGGGATTTTTCTGGAGGAATTTGGCGCTAATAGTTTTATTGTTCGTTCGCATCCTACTTGGTATCCACAAGGGCAAGAAGAAGAAACGATTCGTGAAATGATCGATATGCTTTTGACGACAGGAGAAGTAAGTGTAAAGAAATTTCGGGAAAAATCTGCAATTATGATGAGCTGTAAACGATCGATTAAAGCAAACCATCACTTAAACGATTCGCAAGCACGGGCTTTATTAACTGATCTAGCGGCATGCGAAAATCCGTTCAATTGCCCCCATGGAAGACCTGTATTGATTCATTTTGATAACTACGATATGGAAAGAATGTTCAAACGTATTCAAGATCCACATTAATCTATAACTGAGAAAATAGCTTATTTTATAAGGTAAGCTATTTTTTATCTTTTTAACAATAAAAAATAGAAATTTATAATTGACTTTCGCAAAAAAACGTAGTAAAGTATTCAACGTTGTCGAAAACAACGCCTTTGTTTTAGCCGGGTTATTGTAAAAAAATATTTTTTCGTAAATAGTTAAAATATTGTTGACATATAAAATACCACTTGTTATAATAACGAAGTTGTAATAAATACAGTTGAAATTTTGTTATTGAAAAAATAAAGAAAATGTTTGACGGTGTATTGCATAAATGGTATAATAAGTAAGCTAACAAAGCAACAAGCAGTAGACCTTTGAAAACTGAACAAAGCAAGCAAACGAACCAATGTGTCGGGCGCTTCTTTGAAAGAAGAAGCAACCAAGCAATAAACGCGAACAACACGCGAGCAAAAAGTTGAAGAGCTAAGAACGATCAACGGTGTTGATCGATCAAATTCAAGATGAGAGTTTGATCCTGGCTCAGGACGAACGCTGGCGGCGTGCCTAATACATGCAAGTCGAACGCTGCTTAAGAAGAAACTTCGGTTTGTTCTTAAGCGGAGTGGCGGACGGGTGAGTAACACGTGGGGAACCTATCCATCAGCGGGGGATAACACTTGGAAACAGGTGCTAATACCGCATACGGCTTTCTTTCGCCTGAAAGAAAGCTCAAAGGCGC